>NZ_CP136995.1:2407823-3009779 GCF_033110285.1 Ottowia sp. SB7-C50 | reverse complement strand
AGTCTGCGGTCTGGTTTTGCGACATATTTCACATTGGGTGCCATCGGGCGCGCGCAGTGCGCCCCGGTAAACGATGGCGGGGCGCGGCGGCGTTCCACGCATTTTTTGGAGGGGAAACCATGTTGAAGAAGTCCTTGATCGTGTCGGCCGTGCTGGCGGGCATTTCCGTGGCGGCGCCCGTGGCGCAGGCGCAAAGCTCGGTGCAGTTTTCCGGCCTGGCCGACATGTACGTCGGCTCGATGAAATTCGCGGGCGATGCCGCGCGCAAGACCACGGTGGGCAACAGCGGCATGACCACGTCGTGGATTGGCGTGCGCGGCTCCGAGGACCTCGGCAACGGCCTGAAGGCCGGCTTCGCCATGACCTCGTTCCTGCGCATGAGCAACGGCGACTACGGCCGCTTCCCCAACGACACCTTCTGGTCGCGCGACGCCAACATCAGCCTGTCGGGCGGCTTTGGCACGCTGACGCTGGGCCGCTGGATGGCGCCCAACTTCCTGCCGACCATCCTGTTCAACCCGTTCGGCGATTCGTTCACCTTCTCGCCGCTGGTGCTGCATGCCAACGTGCCGCTGTTCAACGGCACCAACTGGGTGGGCACCACGCCGTCGGACACCGGCTGGTCAAGCCAGATCGCCTACACCACGCCCGACCTGGGCGGGCTGAAGGCCACGCTGCAGTACCAGATGAAGGGCGACAGCAGCACCGGCAAGTCCAGCAACTACGGTGGCAACCTGCTGTACTTCAGCGGCCCGCTCGGCCTGACGGCGTTCTATGAGCGCGCAGAAAATGCCAACCCGATCACCACCACCTTCGCCGACGGTTCCAAGCGCACCAACTGGATGCTGGGCGGCTCGTACGACCTGACGGCCGTCAAGCTGTTCCTGACCTACGGCCAGGCCAAGAACGACGTGAGCTCGGCCAAGCTGAAGACGGCGCAGGTCGGCGCGTCCATGCCGATCGGCCCCGGCAAGCTGCTGGCGTCGTACGCGCAGACGCGCAACAGCCTGCTCGACGCCAAGCGCCAGACGCTGACCGTGGGCTACGACTACAACCTGTCGAAGCGCACCGACGTCTACGCCAACATCATGAATGACCGCATCACCAACCGCACCAGCGGCACCAGCGTGGGTGTGGGCCTGCGCCACCGCTTCTGAGCGTGAAATCGGCCGCCAGCGCGCTACCAGACTGCGCAGGACGCTATTGAAATAGTAGTTAGCGGACGGGCGCGCCAGCGCAGGCGCACCGTCCCGCGGCGTGCGATTCAGCCGCGCCGCAGCGCCGCCAGCAGCTTCTGGCCGGCGCGTCCGTCGGGCTTGTGGCCCAGTCGCTGCTGCTCTGCCTTGATGGCTTCTCGCGTCTTCGCGCCGATCATGCCGTCGGCGCTGCCGATGTCGTGGCCACGCGCCAGCAGCAGGGTTTGCAATTCGCGGTTCTGCGCGCGCGACAGGCCGGCGTCATCGGTCGGCCACGGTTGCACAAAGCCGACCGGCGTGCCGGCGGGTGCGCCCACCAGGTTCGACAGCTGCGCAATCGCGAGGCCATAGTTTTCGCTGGCGTTGTAGCTGTACAGCGTGTCGAAGTTGCGCCCGACCAGGAAGGCAGGGCCGCCGCGCGCCGGAATCATCAGCCCCGCGCTGGGCAGGCTGCCGGGCAGCGGCGAGCCATCGGCCAGCGTCACGCCGGCACTGCGCCAGGCGTCGATGGGGCGCTTGTTTTTGCGGCTGGCGTCGGACGTGTCCAGGCCCGGCGGCAGCTTCACCTCAAAGCCCCACGGTTCGCCGCGCCGGTAGCCGGCGTTCTGCAGGAACTTGGCCGTCGATGCCAGCGCATCAGGCACCGAATCGACGATGTCGCGCCGGCCATCGCCATCGAAATCGACCGCGCTGCGGAAGAAGGTGCTGGGCATGAACTGCGTCTGCCCGAAGGCGCCGGCCCACGAGCCAACCAGCTTGTCGGGCGCGATGTGGCCCTCCTGCAGGATGCGCAGCACGGCCGCGAATTCGCCGCGAAAGTAGGCCTGCCGCCGCCCAAAGCACGACAGCGTGGCCAGCGACTGCACCAGCGGTCGGCCGCCCAGGTTCTGGCCGAAATTGCTTTCAACGCCCCAGACGCCGACGACGACGTGGGGTGCCACGCCGGTCTGCTGCTCGATCTTCTGCAGCGTGCCCTGCCACTTGGCGTAAGCAGCGCGGCCATCGGCCACGCGCTCGTCGTCGACCAGCACGGCGATGTAGTCCCACACCGGCATGGTGAATTCGGGCTGGCGATTGAGCAGCACCAGCACCGACGGGTCGGCCGCCAGGTTGGCGGTGTGCTGGGCAAAGGTGACCGGCGTGATGGCGCGGAAGGCCTGGCTGACTTTCAGCTCGTTCAGGCAGGCGCTGAACTGCGCCGGGTCGATGGTGGGCGGTGCGTCCTGCGCGCGCAGCGCGGGGGCGGCGCTCAGCGCGCTGGTGGCCAGCACGGCCAGGGCAGCGCGACGGATACGGTCGGTTTGATTCATTCAAAAATGATAGCGCATTGCGCTGACGGGACAAGCGCGAGAGGGCTAAAACACTTGCAACCATTCGTAGGGCGGGCACCTGTGCCCGCGTTCGGCGCTGGATCTGCGGCCTTCGGCGTGCTGGCGGGCACGGGTCCCCGCCCTGCGGCTCGCGTCATTTCGGCGAAGGCCAGACAGCGCTTGCGGAGCAAAGGCCTCTGCAACCGGGCAGCACCGCAGGGATTCCGGCTTTCGCCGGCATAGACGGCGCGTTGCCGGACAACCTGGCCCTCAAGCGCCGGGCTGCAAGTCCAGCACCAGTGCCAGCGTGCTGGTATCGCCCGGCACGGGCTGCTCGCGCATGCCGAGCGCGTGGCCTAGCTTGCGCATGCGGTGGTTTTCGGTCAGCACCGTGGCTGTGAGTTGCCGGGTGCCGGCGGCGCGCTGGTGGCGAATGAGTTTGTCCATCAGCAGGCGGCCCAGGCCCGATCCTTTCATCTCGGGCCGCACGATGATGCCGAATTCGGCGCCCACGTTGTCCGGGTCGGCCAGCGCGCGCGCCACGCCCACGGTTTTTTCGCCGCCGTCGCCGTCGGGCACGGTGGCGACGAAGGCCATCTCGCGCGTGTAGTCGATCTGCACCAGCCGCGCCAGTTCGCTGCGCTCCATGGTGCGGCGGCTGTAGAACAGGCGCATGCGGATGTCTTCGGGGTCCAGGCTCTCTAGGAAGGCGCGGTGGCGCTCCTCGTCCTCGGGGCGGATCGGGCGGATCGTCAACGGCTGGCCGCGCCAGTCGATGGTCTCGCTCAATTCAGCGGGGTAGGGCGCGATGGCGAAGTGCGCGGCGCCGGCGGGCTGCTTGCTGCTCACCCGCACGCGCGCGTCCAGCGCGATGGCGCCCTGGTGGTTGACGATGAGGGGGTTGATGTCGAGTTCGGCCACCTCGGGCACGTCGGCCAGCAGTTGCGACACCGCCATCAGCGTGGCGATGACGGCGTCGATGTCGGCCGGCGGCACGTCGCGGTAGCCGTGCAGCAGCTTGGCCACGCGGGTGCGCTCGATCAGCGCGCGCGCCAGCGGGGCGTTGAGCGGCGGCAGCGCCATGGCGCTGTCTTTCATGACCTCGACCGCCGTGCCGCCCTGGCCAAACAGGATGACGGGGCCGAAGGTGGGGTCGATGCTGGCGCCGATGATCAGCTCTTGCGATTGCGGCATCTTCACCATCTTCTGCACGGTGAAGCCTTCGACGCGTGCATCGGGGTGGCTCTTGCCCACGCGCACCAGCATGGCCTGCGCGGCGGCGCGCACGTCGCCCTCGTCGTTCAGGTTCAGCGCCACGCCGCCGACGTCGGATTTGTGCGAGATGTCTTCGGACAGGATTTTCAGCACCACCGGAAAGCCGATGCGCGCCGCCTCGTCGGCGGCCGCCACGGCGTTGGCCGGCACGGTGCGCGTGGCCACGACGGGGATGTGGTAGGCCTCGCACACCGCCTTGGCCTCGGGCTCGGTCAGCATGTCACGGCCGCTGGCCAGCACCTGCGCCACGATCTCGCGCACGCGCGCCACGTCGGGCGTGCTGCCGTTGTGCAACAGCTCGGCGGGCGGGGCCTCGGCCAGTTCGGCCTGGTTGCGGCCATAGGCTTGCAGCAGGCCGATGGCGGCCACGGCCTGCTCGGGCAGGTCGTAGCAGGCGATGCCGGCGTCGGTGAACAGCGCGCGCGCCTCGGCCACCGCCGGGCCGCCGACCCAGCTGCTGACCAGTGGCAGCGGCGCGTGGCCTTCAGGCCGGATGACCGGGATCAGCGCGCGCGCAATGTCGGTCGAGGGCACGATGGCCGTCGGCGCCTGGATGAACAGCAGCGTGCCGGTGTCCTCGGGGTGCCTGGCCAGCGCCGTCAGCGCATCGACATAGCGCTGCGCGGGCGCGTCGCCAATGATGTCGACCGGGTTGCCGTGCGACCAGTTGGCCGGCAGCACTTTGTCCAGCTCGTTCAGCAGGGGCTGGCCCAGCTCGGCCAGTGGCACGCCGTGCGCGGCGGCGGCATCGGCCGCCAGCACGCCCACGCCGCCGCCGTTGGTCAGCACCGTCATGCGGTCGCCAATGGGGGCTTTGAAGCGGGTGAGGATCTCGGCCGCGAGGAACAACTCTTCCAGGCTGTTCACGCGCAGCATGCCGGCGCGGGCGATGGCGGCATCGACCACGTTGTCGGCGCCGGCCAGCGCGCCGGTGTGCGAGGCGGCGGCCTTTTGCCCCTGCGCGCTGCGCCCGGCCTTGATGACGATCACCGGCTTGTTGCGCGCCGCCGCGCGCGCGGCCGACATGAACTTGCGCGCCTGGTCGATCGACTCGATGTACAGCAGGATGGCGCGCGTGTGCGGGTCGCTGGCCAGGTAATCGAGCATGTCGCCAAAGTCGACGTCGGCGTGCTCGCCCAGCGACACAAAGTGCGAAAAGCCGACGTTGCGCGCTTCGGCCCAGTCCAGCATGGCGGTGACCAGCGCGCCCGATTGCGAGACAAACGCCAATGCGCCCGGCCGCGCGGGGATGTGGGCAAAGCTGGCGTTCAGCTTGGCGTGGGGGCTGAGCAGGCCGACGCAGTTCGGCCCCAGGATGCGCAGCAGCGCCGGCTTGGCGGCGTCCAGCATGGCCTGCTTCTGCTCGGCGGTCAGCCCCGCGCTGATGACCACGGCGGCCTTGGTGCCGCGCTGGGCCAACTGCCCGATCAGGTCGACCACGGTGCCGGCGGGCGTGCAGATCACGGCCATCTCCGGCACTTCAGGCAGATCGTCCACGCGGGCGTAGCAGCGCTGGCCCGACAGCGCCTGGTACTTGGGATTGACCGGGAAGATGCGGCCGCCAAAGCCGCTGGTGCGCATGTTGCGCCACAACGTGCCGCCGACGGAAAACGGCCGCTCGGACGCGCCGATGACGGCGACGGAGGCGGGATCGAACAGGGAATCGAGGTTGCGGATGCTCATGGGAAACGTTGACGGTCACCGCCGCGGTCGGCAGACGCGCCCAGCGTGGCGGTGCGGTGTGAAATGGCGATGACAGGTGGGCGACAAGCGCGCCTTAGGTAGGGGCGGGCCAGCCTTGTGCGGCGTCGCATGGGCGCGTTGGACGGTTCTACCATAGACCTCCACCGGGGTCGGTCGCTGGACGACGGGGATGGATCCGCAAACCAGCAGCCTGAATCCGCCCTGTTCATCGTCATGCCCGCGAGGCGCGTATCCAGGGACGCGTTCCCTGACCCGCAGCGCTGGATGCATGGATTCCCGCTTTCGCGGGAATGACGGACTTTTGAGCGAGACGCGCTTGCCCATCAAGCGTCTGTAGCTATAAAAAAAGAAGCATTGACGCGGCAATAGCGCGATCCGGCCGCTTCAGCCTTTCGCGCACCGCATCTTTATATCCGGCCGCACTTGCACGCTCGGGGCTGCGCAGCAAGCCCCTTCCCAAGGCCGCGGAGCAGGCCACCCGCGAACGCCGCGGAAGGGCTTGGCCCGCCCGCCAGCGTTGTCCCCCTCCGGGGGGAAGGCGCGCCAGCGCCACAGGGGGGGCTACCTTTTACTCTCTGCCTCCGCCACCGCCAGCGCCGTCATGTTGACCAGGCGCCGCACCGTGGCCGACGGTGTCAGCACGTGGGCCGGCGCGGCGGTGCCCAGCAGCATGGGGCCAATGGTCACGCCGTGGCCGACGGTGATCTTCAGCACGTTGAACAGGATGTTGGCCGCGTCCAGGTTGGGGCAGACCAGCAGGTTGGCCTCGCCATCCAGCGTGCTGCCGGTCACCGCGCGTTCGCGCAGCGCGGCCGACAGCGCGGTGTCACCGTGCATCTCGCCGTCGCACGGAATGCCGGGGTATTGCGCACGGAACAGGTCACGCGCGGCGCGCATGCGCTGGGCCGACGCGCGCTTGGACGAGCCAAAGTTGGAGTGCGACACGAAGGCCACCTTGGGCGGCAGGCCGAAGTTGTGCACCTCGTCGGCTGCCATCTTGGCGATGGCCGCCAGCAGCTCGGCGCTGGGTTCTTCGTTGACATAGGTGTCGGTCACGAACAGCGTGCGGTCGGCCAGCATCAGCGCGTTCAGCGTGGCGTAGCCGGGCGCGCCAGGTTCGATGCCGATGATGTCGCGGATGTGTTCCATGTGCGCGTCGAAGCGGCCGACGGTGCCGCACAGCATGGCGTCGGCGTCGCCCAGGTGCACGCTGAGCGCGGCGATGACGGTGGTGGAGCGGCGCACGGCGGCCTTGGCGGCTTCGACCGTGGTGCCGCTGCGCTGCATCAGGCCGTGATAGGTCTCCCAATAGGTGCGAAAGCGCGGATCGTCCTCGGGGTTGACGCATTCCACGTCGTGGCCCAGGCGCATGCGCAGGCCGGCCTTCTTGATCCGCTGCTCGATCACCGCCGGGCGGCCGATCAGGATCGGGTGCGCCAGCCGGTCGTCGATGGCGATCTGCGCCGCGCGCAGCACGCGCTCGTCCTCGCCTTCGGCATAGGCCACGCGCTTTTGCGTCGGCGCCACGGCCTTGGCGGCGGCGTATACCGGGCGCATCACCATGCCGGTCTGGTAGACGAAGCGCTCCAGGTGGGTGCGGTACGCCTCCATGTCGGCAATGGGGCGCTCGGCCACGCCCGATTCGACCGCCGCCTGGGCCACCGCGGGCGCGATGCGCGTGATCAGGCGCGGGTCAAACGGCGTCGGGATGATGTAGTCGGGGCCAAACTGCAGGTCCTTGCCGGCGTAGGCGGCGGCCACTTCGGCGCTGGTCTCGGCCTTGGCCAGCGCGGCGATTTCGCGCACGCAGGCCAGCTTCATTTCTTCCGTGATCTTGGTCGCGCCGCAGTCCAGCGCGCCGCGGAAGATGTACGGGAAGCACAGGACGTTGTTGACCTGGTTGGGGTAGTCCGAACGCCCGGTGGCGATGATGCAGTCGGGCCGCGCGGCCTTGGCGAGTTCGGGGCGAATCTCGGGCTCGGGGTTGGCCAGCGCCAGGATGATGGGCTTGTCGGCCATGCTCCTGACCATGTCTTCGGTCAGCACGCCGGGGGCCGAGCAACCCAGGAACACGTCGGCGCCTTTCACCACGTCGGCCAGCGTGCGCAGGCCGGTGTCGGGCTGGGCGTACCGGGCCTTGCTGTCGTCAAAGCCGCCGGCGCGGCCGGTGTAGATCAGGCCCTTGGAATCGCAGGCATAGACGTTTTTGGGTTGCACGCCCAGCGCCACCATCACGTCCAGGCAGGCGATGGCCGCGGCGCCGGCGCCGCTCACTGCTACTTTGACGCTAGCAATGTCCTTGCCCACCAGTTCCAGACCGTTCAGCAGCGCCGACGACGAGATGATGGCCGTGCCGTGCTGGTCGTCGTGGAACACCGGGATGTTCATGCGCTCGCGCAGCTTGGTCTCGATGTAGAAGCACTCGGGCGCCTTGATGTCCTCGAGGTTGACGCCGCCCAGCGTCGGTTCCAGCGCGGCGATGATCTCGACCAGCTTGTCGGGGTCGCGCTCGTCCAGTTCGATGTCGAACACGTCGATGCCGGCAAACTTCTTGAACAGGCAGCCCTTGCCTTCCATCACCGGCTTGCCGGCCAGCGGGCCGATGTCGCCCAGGCCCAGCACGGCCGTGCCGTTGGTGATGACGCCGACCAGGTTGCCGCGCGAGGTGTATTCGGCCGCCTTGCTCGGGTCGGCCTGGATGTCCAGGCACGGATAGGCCACGCCGGGCGAATACGCCAGCGACAGGTCGAGCTGGTTGGACAGGGGCTTGGTCGGCGTGACCGAAATCTTGCCGCGCGTGGGCAGGCGGTGGTAGTCGCGCGCGGCGTCGCGCAGTGCCGCCTCGGCGGGCGAGAGGGGCTGGGTCATGGTTGTCTCCGGTCGGTCTTGGGGCTTTTTTGGCCCGCCCTGCGCCGGTCGCCTGGCATGCTGATCGTCCGGCGCGCCATGGGCGGCGTGTTTGCAGGCGTTAGCCTAACTCAAGTCCTGGGGTGTGCCGGGTGAGAGCGGCCGTCGCCGATGAGGAATTGCCCTAGGGGCGCGGTCGGCCGTCGAAAGCCGAAAGCCGAAAACCGAATACCGAATACCGAATACCGGACGCAGAGGACGCAAAGGATTCGCAGAGGACGCAGAAGAAACAGCCAAAAGAATGTTTCTGGTTTTTTCTGCGTGCTCTGCGAAATCTCTGCGTCCTCTGCGTCCGGCTGTTGGGGTGGCGCTGGCTAGGCGTGCGATACACAGACCATCATTAAAAATGGCTTCTGGCGCTTTCCTGCATTGGATTTATAGCTATTGATAAGGTAGCGCTCAAGGTCATCCCATCTCGCCGCACGACGGCGGACGCTGCAAGGCCCAGCGCAGCAGGCCGCGCGCCAGCCGCATGCCGGCCTGCGCGGCGTCGTGCAGCGCGCGCCGCAACTCGTGCGCGGGGCGGGCTACGTCGGCGCTCCAGCGCGTGGCGGGGCTGGGCTGCCATTCCAGCGCCACGCGCTGCACGGGCGTGCCGGGCACGGCGATGGGCTCCACCACCACCGCGTCGCCCGCGCGCAGCGACAGGCGCTGCCCCGGCCACAGGAATTCGTCGCCGGCGCGGCAGCCCGTGCTGGCGCCGTCGCCCTGCGTGACCCACAGCGCGCCGCGCTGCACCCGCAGCACGCCGTCGCGCGCGGGCCGCAGGGTCATGGCCTGGTCGGGGGCCAGCGTCTGCACGCCGCGGGCGGCGGCCTGCAAGGCGAGGGGCGACAGTGCGTGAGAGGCGGACGTCATGAAAGGCTCCTGCGGTGTTGTTTCTGCATCAATCCACGCCGCCATGGTGCGCGGGTTGCGATTGACAGTCCAATGAAATCCGGCGAGCCTATTCATGCCATCCGCGCATCAATCACCATGCTGCATTCCCAGACCCACCTGCGCACGCGCCCGATCCAGGCCGGGCACCTGCGCGCGTTCGAGGCCGTGGCCCGCCACCTCAACTTTCGCCTGGCCGCCGAAGAGATGGCGCTCACCCAGTCGGCCGTCAGCCGCCAGATCCAGTCGCTGGAAGACGAGGTCGGCGTGCCGCTGTTTCTGCGCCACACGCGCGCGGTGGAGCTGACGGCGGCCGGCATGCAACTGCTGCAGGCCGTGGCGCAGGCGCTGCCGCGCGTCGACAGCGCGGTGCGGCAGATTCGGCAGAGCGCGGGGCGCCGGCAAGTCACCGTCACCACCTTTGCGTCTTTCGCGTCGATGTGGCTGATCCCGCGGCTGGAGGCGTTCCAGCGCGCGTTTCCCGACATCGACATCCGCATTGACGCCAGCGATGCCGCCGTCGACCTGGACGTGGCCGACGTTGACCTGGCCGTGCGCTACGCCGCGGCGGGGCGCCTGCCTGTGGGTGCGCAGCGGCTGTTCGGCGAATCGGTCACGCCCATGGCCAGCCCGTGGCTGCTGAAAAGCGGGCCGCCGCTGCGCAAGCCGGCCGACGTGCTGGCGCACACGCTGATCGAGGCCGCCGACGCGTACACGCCGCACCTGGAATGGCTGACCTGGCGCCGCTGGCTCGACGCGCACGGCATGGAGCGCGCCCAGCCCAAGCGCTGGCTGAGCTTCAACTACGCCTACCAGATGGCGCAGGCCGCACTGTCCGGCCAGGGGCTGGTGCTGGCGCGCCCGCCGCTGGTGGCCGAAAGCCTGGCGCGCGGCGAGCTGGTCGAGCTGTTCACCGGCATGCGCCTGCATTCGCCCATGGCCTACTGGCTGCTGACCGCCCCGCGCAGCGCGGCCCGGCCCGAGGTGAAGGCCTTTGCCGACTGGCTGCTGGAGCAGGCCGTGGCGACGCGCGCGGTGACGGGCGAGGACGAGGATCCGGACCTGGTGAACGATCTGGACTGAGCCACGGCGCGCGCCGGGGTGCCTGTCGTCATGCGCGCCGCGTCCGCGCGCGTCGGTCACTGTCAAAGCGCCTGCGCCAGATGCTGGTGGGGTCGCGTGCCGCTTGCGCTGCGGATAAGCTGGCACCCATGCAGCCCGAACCTTCCTTCCGCCTGTTTGCCGACCTGTCGGTGCAGGTCGCCACGCCGATCGAGGTGGGCGACACCCCGCAAGGCCGCCGCCGCGTGATTCCGATCACCGGCGGCAGCGTGCGCGGCGACGGCTGGTTGGGCCGGGTGCTGCCGGGCGGCGCCGACTTCCAGTTGATCGTGAACGAGCAACTGGCGCGGCTGGATGCGCGCTACGTGATCGAAACCGACGCCGGCGAGCGCATCTACGTTGAAAACCAGGCGCTGCGCAGCGGCCCGCCCGAGCTGATGGCGCGGCTGGCGCGCGGCGAAACGGTCGATCCGGCGCTGATCTACTTTCGCTGCTGCCCGCGGCTGGAAAGCGCCTCGCCCGCGTTCGCGTGGGTCAACCAGCGCATGTTCTTCGGCACCGGCGCGCGCCGCCCGGCGCAGGTGGACATGCGCTTTCACGAATTGCTGTGACCGGTTTGTCCCGCCCGGTAGCAAGGTAAAAAGCGCCGCTCGCGCTGTCCAGATCAGCGCAGAGCGCTATTGAATCAAGAGCAATCGGAGCGTTGTTGATGACGCGGGGGCGCCTCACGCCGCGGGCTGGTTCTTCAGGTGCACCAGCGTCGTCAGGCCCAGCAGGTTGACCTTGCTGACCGACACCACGGTCCAGTCGGCGTGGCGCATGTACGGATCGAAGGGGAAGTCGGAGCGGAAGCCGATGCGGGCGGCCAGTCCGCTGACCAGGCGCTCCAGCGGCGCCCACACCGCGTTGCCGCCGCTGAAATGGTTGAGCACGAAGATGTCGCCGCCCGGCCGGCACACGCGGCGCAGTTCGGCGGTCAGCCGCGCCGGGTCGGGCGTGACCGACAGCACGTAGGGCAGCGTGACGCAGTCGAAGGCGGCGTCGGCAAAGGCCAGTTGCTCGGCATCCATGCAGTGCAGGGCGATGCGGCGCGTGGGCATTTCTGCGGCACGGCGCTGGGCGTGCCGCAGCATGCCGCGCGACAGGTCGATGCCGGTCACCGCCGTGGCCTCGGGGTACTGCGCCAGCGTCAGGCCGGTGCCCACGCCCACTTCCAGCAGCGACGCGGGCGCCAGCGCGCGCACAGCGTCGCACATGCGGCGGCGGCCGCCTTCCAGCACGGCGCCGAACACCAGGTCATAAAAACGGGCGTAGGTGCCGTAGGTGTGTTCGACGTCCTGGTGGGTGATCTTCATGATGCGCGGGTGTGGGCCGTCCCAGCGGGCCGGCGATGGAGGCTTTGGAAATCAGCGGCGGGCGACGGCGATGCACTCGACCTCGACCCGGGCGTTGAAGGCCAGGCCGCTGGCGCCAAAGGCACTGCGTGCGGGATAAGGGTCGCGGAAGTAGGTCTTGTACACGTCGTTGAACGCGCCCCATTCCTTCATGTCGGCCAGCATCACGGTGCACTTCACGACGTCGGACATTGACAGGCCGTGGGCCTGCAGCGAGGTCTGGATGTTGTCCATGGTCTGCCTGGCCTCGGCCGCCATGCCGCCGGGCGCCAGCCGGATCGGGCCGGGGCCGGGCACGTTGCCGATCTGGCCCGACAGGTAGACCGTGTCGCCCACGCGCACGGCTTCGGAAAACGGCAGGCCGGTGGGCAGCACCTTGCCCGAGTTGAGGTGCGTCACCGCCGGTTGTGCGGGCGCGGCGCAGCCTTGCATCAGGAGCGCGGCCACCACGGCGGCCGCCAGCGTCAGGCGTTGGATCATGGATGTCTCCTGCAAAAAAAGAACGCCGCCCGGCGGCGGCAGCCGGCATTGTGACGAATGTGGCGCACCCGCCCGCTGGCGCTGACAAAGCCTAGGGTTAACCCTATAATCGAATGCATTGCCGAAAAGGACATCCCCATGATCACCGCATTGCTCCTGTTGCTCGCCGTCGTGGCCATCGTCGGCTCGGGCTATGTGACCTCCCGCACCATCGACCGGCTGCACTGAACCGGGTCACCCAAACAAAAGGCTCCGACGGAGCCTTTTTGTTTGTGCCCTTAGGGCTGCGCAGCAAGCCCCTTCAAGAGGCCGCGGAGCAGGCCACGCGCGAACGCCGCGGAACGGGCTTGGCCCGGCCGCTGGCGTTGTCCCCTTGGGGGATGGCGGCCGCAGGCCGACTCAGGGGGTTACATCAACGCCTGCGGCTTCTCACCCCGCTCGTACACCACATGCGCGCGGCCGACGATCAGCGGGTCGAGCTTGCCGACCTGGGTCACGTCCTTGCCGGTGTAGGGCAGCTTGTGCAGCACGTAGCGCATGGCGTTCAGGCGCGCGCGCTTCTTGCAGTCGCTCTTGACCACCGTCCACGGGCTGTCGGCGGTGTCGGTCTCGAAGAACATGTGCTCCTTGGCGCGGGTGTAGTCGTCCCACTTGTCGAGGCTGGCCTTGTCGATGGGCGACAGCTTCCACTGCTTGAGCGGGTGGCCTTCGCGCTCCTTGAAGCGGCGGCGCTGCTCGGCCTGGCTCACGCTGAACCAGAACTTGATGACGTGCACGCCGCTGTTGACCAGGTGGCGTTCGAATTCGGGCGCCTGGCGCATGAAGTCCTGGTATTCCTTCTCGGTGCAGAAGCCCATGACGCGCTCGACGCCGGCGCGGTTGTACCAGCTGCGGTCGAACAGCACGATCTCGCCAAAGCTCGGCAGGTGCTGCACGTAGCGCTGGAAGTACCACTGGCCGCGCTCGACGTCGCTGGGCTTTTCCAGCGCCACGGTGCGCGCACCGCGCGGGTTCAGGTGTTCCATGAAGCGCTTGATGGTGCCGCCCTTGCCGGCCGCGTCGCGCCCTTCAAAGATGATGACCACGCGCGCGCCGGTTTCCTTGACCCAGCTCTGCAGCTTGAGCAGTTCGACCTGCAGCTTGAACTTCTGCTTTTCGTAGGTGGCGCGGCGCAGCAGGTTCTTGTAGGGGTAGGCGCCGTCGCGCCAGTCGGGCGCCAGCTCTTCATCGGGATTGGCCTTCTCGGGGTCGTGCTCGCCGTGTTCCTTGAGCGCCTTGCGCAGCGCCTTGCGGTCGTCGGGCGAGGCGCCGTCGAAGATGGCGCGCAGGCCGTGCGCGCGCTCGGTCAGCGTGCCGGCGGACTCGTCGTTGACCAGGCGCAGCGCGGCGGCCAGCTGCTTGTCGCGTGCCGACACCGTGGCGCGCTCGACCACGTAGTTCTCGATCGCCTTGGGCGCCAGCGAGGGCGGCGTGTCGCCCTTCTTCACGGGCCGCACGTCCTGGTTGATGTTCATCGGCGCCGCCGTCTTGCGCGCGGCGCGCGGGGCGGTCTTGGCGGTGGTGGACCGCTGGGTCGGTGCCTTGCGGGGGCTGGCTTTGTCCATGGGGTTCCCTTTCTGGTTTGCTGGGCCGGCTGGCGGGCTGAAACTCTCCACTATCCGCCTGTCACCGGCCTGTCATCTTGACGCGCGTCAAAAAGCCCTGTCGCTTTTCGGTCGCGCGTGACGCGGTTCACAGCCGCGACACCGGCCACACCACGCCGTTGTCGTTGAGGATGGCGTCCAGCGGCTGGTCGTGCGGCTCGGGTTCGAAGTCGAAGATGAAGCCGTTGGTGAAGCCCAGCCCCACCGTGAACGGCCGCGGCTCCAGCGTGGCCAGCGTGCGGTCGTAAAAGCCGCCGCCATAGCCCAGCCGGAAGCCGCCCGGCCCGTAGCCCACGCAGGGCACGAACAGCAGCGTCGGCACGATCATCTCGGTGTCCTTCGGCTTGGGGATGCCGTAGGCGTCTTCCTCCATCGGGCAGCCGGGGTACCAGGTGTGGAAGGTGAGCGTCTTGTGCACCTTGTCGACCACCGGCAGCCCGATCTTGCGGCGCTGGGGCTCGTCCATCAGCTCGCCGTCCTCCTTCCAGCGGTGCAGCGCGGGCAGGGGGTCGAATTCGCCCTTGATCGGCCAGTAGGCGCCGATCACGGTATCCGGCCGGTCGATGAGCCAGATGCGCATGATGTCCTGCAGCGCGTCGGCGCGGGCCAGGCGGTCTTCCAGGTGCAGCCGTTCGGCCACCAGGCGGTCGCGCAACGTCTTCTTGTCGAACTTGCTCATAATCGGTCGATGCTTTTTCTGAAGAAAATTCTGACACCGTTGTGTGCCGCGTGTGCGCTGATTTTCGGTCAAGCGCAGGCGCAGCCTGCCGGCCAGGTGCCGCCGCCGCTGCCCGACCCGCCCGTGCGCTCCGCGCCAGCCGCCGTATCCGCCTTGCCCGGCGCGCCGGCCGACAGTGTGCTGCTGGACATGCGCGAGGCCTTTCGCCGCAGCGACAAGGCGCGCCTGGCGTCGCTGCTGCCCGCCGCGCGCGGCCACGCGCTGGAGCCCTGGGCTGCCTACTGGGAGCTGAAGGCGCGTCTCGAAGAAGCCAATCCGCTGGACGTACAGGATTTTCTGACCCGCTACGCCGGCACCTACCAGGAAGACCGCCTGCGCAACGACTGGCTGCTGCTGTCGGGCAAGCGGCGCGACTGGGCTGCCTTCAACGCCGAATACCCGCGCTTTCGCATGCGCGACGACCGCGAAGTGCGCTGCTACGCCGCCGCGGCCGACATCGCCGCCGGCAAGACGCCCAGCAAGGACGTGGCCGAGCAGGTGCGGCGCGACTGGTTTGCCCAGCGCGATCAGGACGACGGCTGCCTGTACGCCGCGGGCTTGCTGCACCAGGCTGGCGTGCTACCGTATCAGGAGCTGTGGAAGAAGGCCCGGCTTGCGCTGGAGGCCAATCGCGCATCGCTGGCGCGGGCCGCCGTGGCGCTCGACGCGCCGCAGGTCGCACCCGACGTCGCCGCCATCCAGCAGAACCCGCTGCGCTACCTGACCAGCCGCGCCGCCGTCGGCACCCACAAGGGGCAGGAACTGGTGGTGCTGGCGATCATCAAGCTGGCCACGCAGAACGCCGACCAGGCCGCCCAGCAGCTCGACAGCAAATGGAGCGTGCAGCTCAGCCCCGACGACCGCAACGTGGCCTGGGGCGTGGTCGGCAAATGGGCGGCGCTGTCGCTGTCGGACCAGGCGAACACCTATTTCGGCAAGGTCACGCGCGACGCCGACCTGAGCGACGACCTGCTGGCCTGGAAGACGCGCGCCGCCCTGCGCGCCGGCGACTGGCGCGCCGTGCAGCGTGCCGTGGACGCCATGCGCGAACCGGCCGCCGACGACGGCGCTTGGGTGTACTGGCGCGCGCGGGCGCAGCTGGCGCTGGCGCGCAGCGACGCCGACCGCGCCGCCGCGCGCAGCGGCTTCGAACGCCTGGCCGCCAACCCCGGCAGCCTGGGCTTTTACGAAAAGCTGGCGCTCGAAGAACTGGGCCGCCCCATCAGCGTGCCGCCAGCGCCGGCGCCGCTGTTGGCCGACGAGCGCGAAGGCGCGCGCCGCCACATCGGCCTGAACCGCGCGCTGCTGGCCATTGCCCTGGGCCTACGCGCCGACGGCGTGCGCGAATGGAACTACTGGACCAACCTGCACGTGCCCGGCGGCATGGGCGACCGCGAACTGCTGGCCGCCGCCGACTTTGCCTGCGCGCGCCAGGTGTGGGACCGCTGCATCAACGCCAGCGAGCGCACCAAGTCCTTCATGGATTTCAGCCAGCGCTTTCCCACCCCGCACCGCGACACCGTGCTGCGCCAGTCGCAGGCCATCGGGCTCGACCCGGCCTACGTCTACGGACTGATCCGGCAGGAAAGCCGCTTCGTGATGGACGCGCGCTCGGGTGTGGGCGCCTCCGGCCTGATGCAGGTCATGCCCGCCACCGCGCGCTGGACGGCGCGCAAGATCGGCCTGGACGGCTTTGTGCCGAGCCAGATCAACGACCGCGACACCAACATCCTCATCGGCACCAGCTACCTCAAGCTGGCGCTGGACGACTTCCAGCGCTCGATGCCGATGGCCGCCGCCGCCTACAACGCCGGGCCGGGCCGGCCGCGCAACTGGCGCAACGGCCCGGTGCTCGAAGGCGCCATCTGGGCCGAGAACATCCCGTTTGGCGAAACCCGCGATTACGTGAAAAAAGTGCTGTCCAACACGACCGACTATGCTGCCCTGTTCAGCGGCCAGCCACAGTCGCTGAAATCGCGCCTGGGCCAGATCGGCCCATTGGCGCCGGGCGAGCCGGATTTGAGCCGCGACCTGCCCTGAGCCGTGCCCGCGCCGCCCCTAGCGCGGTTTTTCAATCCAACTGTCCGCCAGCGCTTGCCAGGCAAGCGCGGACAGCTATTGATTCAGGAGTAATCGAATGACTCAGCGCGTCCTTGTTCTCGGTGGCTCCGGTTTCGTGGGCCGTTACGTGGTCGAGCAATTGCAGCGCCAGGGCGCCGAGGTGACGGTGCCCACCCGGCGCCTGGCCGCGGCGCGCCACATGTGGAGCCAGCCGCGCGTGCACGTCACCGTGGCCGACGTGCTGGACGCGCCCACGCTGGCGCGACTGGTGCAGGAACACGACGCGGTGGTCAACCTGGTGGCCATCCTGCACGGCAGCAAGCGGCAGTTCGAGCGCGTGCACGTGGAGCTGCCGCGGCGCATCGCCGACGCCTGCGCGCAGGCCGGCGGCCGGCGCGTGGTGCACATCAGCGCCCTGGGCGCGGCGGCCGACGGGCCGTCGATGTACCAGCGCAGCAAGGCGCGCGGCGAAGCCGTGCTGGGCCAGGCCGCGCAGGTCGGCTCGCTGAAGCTGACGGTGCTGCGGCCCAGCGTCATCTTTGGCGCCGAAGACCGCTTTCTCAACCTGTTCGCCGGGCTGCAGCGGGTGTTTCCGCTCATGCCGCTGGCCGGCGCGGGCGCGCGCTTTCAGCCCGTGTGGGTGCGCGACGTGGCGCGCGCCGTGGTCACCTGTTTGCAGGACGACAGCACCATCGGTCAGGCGTACGAATGCTGCGGACCGGAAACCTGGACGCTGCGCGAGCTGGTCAAGTCCGCCGGCCAATGGTCGGGCGTGGCAGGTGGGCGGGGCCGGGCCGTCATCGGCCTGCCGAGCGCGCTGGGCCGCCTGCAGGCGCTGGCGCTGGAGCTGCTGCCCGGCGCGCCGCTGATGAGCCGCGACAACCTCGACTCGATGAAGGTCGACAACGTGTGCAGCGGCCAGGCGCCCGACCTGGCGGCGCTGGGCATCGCCGCCGCGCCGCTGTCGCTGGTCGGACCGCAGTACCTGGGCCGGGAAGGGCCTCAGGCGCGGCTGGACCACTACCGGCGATCGGCCGGCCGCTGACGGGCGTCGTCCGCGCCCGCGCGGAGGGGTGTTCGGCTGACAGACGCCCGCCTGCCGCGGTGGCACGCTGTCCGCATGACCGATTCCCTCTGGACCACACTGGCCGGCACCGTGGCGGCCGAGTTTTCCGACGTGCCCGACCTGGCCGAGGCGCTGCGCATCCTGCTGCGGCTGGCGCTGGCGCTGGGTCTGGGGCTTCTGCTGGGCTACGAGCGCGAAAGCCAGGGCAAGTCGGCCGGCGTGCGCACGCACATGCTGGTGGCCATGGGCTCGGCGCTGTTCGTGCTGCTGCCTAGCCAGATGGGCATGGAAGTCGCCGACCTGAGCCGCGTAGTGCAGGGGCTGATGGCGGGCGTCGGCTTTCTGTGCGCCGGCACCATCCTGAAGCAGAGCGTGGGCGCGGGCGAAGAGCACGTGCAGGGCCTGACCACCGCCGCCGGCCTGTGGCTGACGGCCGCCATCGGCCTGGCGTGCGGGCTGGGCCGTGAAGTCACGGCCATCATGAGCACGCTGCTGGCGCTGGCCGTGTTCGCGCTCATCCCGCGGCTGGTCCACCCCGGCGGCCAGGCGCCGTCGGGCGAGGCTGCGCGCGACCGCGGCGACTGATTCGCGCCGGCGCATCAATCGCGCGCACAACGGTCATCAATCGTTGCCCGGGCGCGCGCTAGCATGGCAGCCCGCAGACGGAGGAACCCATGCTCAAGCTCTACATCGGCAACAAGAACTACTCGTCCTGGTCCATGCGCCCCTGGGTGCTGATGACGCAGGCCGGCATCCCGTTCGAAGAGGTGATGGTGCGCTTCGACTCGTTCGATGCCGGCTCAGCGTTCAAGACCGCGCTGGCGGGCGTGTCGCCCACCGGCAAGGTGCCGGTGCTGGTGGACGGCGACCTGGTGGTGTGGGACACGCTGGCCATCGCCGAATACCTGGCCGAGCAGTATCCCGAGCTGCACCTGTGGCCGCGCGAGGCGCCCACCCGCGCCCGCGCCCGCAGCGTGTGCGCCGAGATGCACAGCGGCTTCGGCGCGCTGCGCAGCGCCTGCCCGATGAACATCGAGGCCAGCCTGCCCGACGTCGGCGCGCTGGCGCTGCGCGACAAGCCCGCGCTGCGCGCCGACCTGGCGCGGCTGGTCGCGCTGTGGCAGCAGTTGCTGGGCGAGTTCGGCGGGCCGCTGCTGTTCGGGCGCGTTTCGGTGGCCGACGCCTTCTTCGCGCCCGTGGTTATGCGCCTGCGCACCTACGCGCTGCCGGTACCGGCCGACGTGCGCGCCTACATGGACCAGGTCTGCGCCCTGCCGGGCGTCAAGGCGTGGATGGACGGCGCGCTGGCCGAGCGCGATTTCCTCGACTTCGAGGAACCGTATCGGCTGTCCGCCGCGCGCTGACGCGCCTGCCGGCGGCGCGCGCTGAAAGCCGGCCGCGCAACGGCGGCGTGCGCGCCCGCGCCGCTTGGGTTACACTGCCTTCCAGCTTGTAGCCGTTTGCTTGCCTGCGCTACAACGAAGTTTGACGAAGCGTGCGGTGGTTTTCACACCGCCCACTTGCACCACCCGCCTCGACTGCAGGCCTCTTTGGTGGTCACGCTTTTCCCCTGGCAAGTCACTTCCCGTCGGGCTCTGGTGTTCCCGCGACGGCTTCCAACCCCTTTTTCCATGCCTTCGCCTTCGGGTCATTGACGGCATGGTGGCTACGGGCCACACCGGCCCGCGATTTCAGTTTCAGTGAATTTCATGTCCCATTCCAACGCCGAGGCCCTGGCCTGCGGCAAGTTCCACCTCACCCCCTTGAGCCGTTCGGCGCAAGACGGGGCCTTCACCGCGGGCCTTTCGATCCGGCGCGGCCGCGGCATGCAGACGCACGACCGCGTCTACACCTTCGTGCGCCGTTTCACCTGCCGTGACAGCGCGCTGCGCTACGCCGCCGCGCAAGCCCGGGCCTGGGTGGCCAACCCGCTGGCCTTCGGCTGATGCCTGTCACCCCCATTCAAGGAGATCCATGGCCAAGGAAGAACTGATCGAGATGCGCGGCACCGTCGACGAGATGCTGCCCGACTCACGCTACCGCATCACGCTCGACAACGGGCACCAGCTGGTGGCCTACACCGGCGGCAAGATGCGCAAGCACAAGATCCGCATCCTGGCCGGTGACAAGGTCACGCTTGAAATGTCGCCCTACGACCTGACCAAGGGCCGCATCACCTTCCGCCACCTCGAGGTTCGCCGGCCGCACGTGCCGATGCGCCGCCGGCCGGCGTAAGCGTTGCCGCGCGTCCACCCTTTCCAACCCCATTTCCCCGCGTGATCGCCGATCGGCGATGCGCTTCACCTGAAAGACAACACCATGAACAACAAACTCTACGTCGGCAATCTTGCCTACTCGGTCCGTGACGAAGACCTGCAACAGGAATTTTCGGCCTTTGGCGCCGTGCAGTCCGCCAAGGTCATGATGGACCGCGACAGCGGCCGCTCCAAGGGCTTCGGCTTTGTCGAGATGGGCAGCGCGGCCGAGGCCGAGGCGGCCATCCAGGGCCTGAACGGCCGCAACTTCGGCGGTCGCGACCTGACCGTGAACATCGCCCGCCCGATGGAAGCCCGCCCCGACCGCGGCGGCGCTGGCCGTGGCTACGGCGGTGGCGGTGGCGGTGGCGGCGGCTACGGTGGTGGTGGTGGCGGTCGTCGCTACTGATCCGCGCGGCACCTACTGCAAGCGAAAGCCGGTTCTTCGGAACCGGCTTTTTGCGTTGTGGGCGCCGATTAGCGGGCCGCGGTGCGCTGCGCGCCGTGGCGGCGCACCATCTCGCGCACCAGGGCCGAAAACTGCTGCGCCGTCTCGTGCTGCACGGCAGCGGGGCCGACCAGCGGGGGCAGGCCCAGGGTGGGCTCCATCTCGGCGTGGTAGGTCAGGCGCGTGCCGCCGTTGCTGTCGGGCTCCAGCGTCATCAGGCTGGCCATTTGCCGCAGCGTGCTGCCGCTGACTTGCTTGGCGCGGATGCTGCGCTGCGGCGTCAGCGCCATTTCGCGCACCGATTCGAATTCGCTGCTGAACGGGCCGAAGCGCGCCACGCCCTTCTGGCGCACCAGCAGGCGCTGGGCGCTGCGCTCCAGCACTTCGCTGCTTTTCAGCTGGCTCTGGTAGCGCGGCATGTGCTCGAAGTCGGTCAGCACGTCCCATGCGACGGCGGGCGGGACCGGCGCGAGCATCACGGTGTCAATGCTGAAGGCGTTGCCATGGCGCTCCACACGCACGTCCTGGCTGGCGACGGGCTCGTTGCGTGGCGGCGTGCCATAGGTTTCGGCGTTCGCCAGGCCGCACACTGAGGCCAGCAGCAGGGTCGCCATCCGCCATTGCAGCCGGTGGCGGCGCAGAAGGGGGGGTCGATTCGGGCTTCACAGGTCGCCACTATGCCGCGTCGGCGCGCGGGGCCGCATCAGCCGAAGGGCGGACAGCGTGTCGGCCACCGTCGTACGTGCCGGCGCCGACACCGCGCCGATACACTGCACCGCATGCAGATCTACATGGTTGGCGGCGCGGTGCGCGACCGCTTGCTGGGCTTGCCCGTGCAGGACCACGACTGGGTGGTGGTGGGCGCCACGCCCGAAGACATGGTGGCGCACGGCTACCTGCCGGTGGGCAAGGACTTTCCGGTTTTCTTGCACCCGGACACGCGCGAGGAATACGCGCTGGCGCGCACCGAACGCAAGAGCGGGCGCGGCTACAAGGGCTTCACCGTCTTCGCCAGCCCCGACGTGCGCATCGAGGAAGACCTGGCGCGACGCGATTTAACTATCAATTCGATAGCTGCCCCCGCAGACTGGACCAGCGCAAGCGGCCAAAATGGCCTGGATGTTGCGCTGATCGACCCGTTTGGCGGCCAGCGCGACCTGCAGGCGCGCGTGCTGCGCCACGTGACCGATGCCTTCCGCGAAGACCCGGTGCGCATCCTGCGGCTGGCGCGCTTTGCGGCGCGCTTTCATGACTTCGCCGTCGCGCCCGAAACCATGGCGCTGCTGCGCGACATGGTGGCCGATGGCGAGGCCGACCACCTGGTGCCCGAACGCGTGTGGCAGGAGCTGTCGCGCGGGCTGATGGAATCGCACCCGGCGCGCATGTTCGACGTGCTGCGCGAATGCGGCGCGCTGCGCGTGGTGCTGCCCGAGCTGGACCGCCTGTGGGGCGTGCCGCAGCGGCCCGAATACCACCCCGAGGTCGACACCGGCGTGCACGTGATGATGGTGCTGCAGCAGGCCGCGAAATTGAACGCACCGCTGGCCGTGCGCTGGGCCTGCCTGATGCACGACTTGGGCAAGGGCACCACGCCGGCCGACGTGCTGCCGCGCCACATCGGCCACGAGCAGCGCAGCGCCCGCCTGCTGCGCGCCGTGGCCGACCGCCTGCGCGTGCCCACCGAATGCACCGAACTGGCCGACGTGGTGGCGCGCGAACACGGCAACATCCACCGCAGCGGCGAACTGAACGCCGCCGCGCTGGTGCGCCTGCTGGAGCGCTGCGACGCCTTTCGCAAGCCGGCGCGCTTTGCCGACGTGCTGCTGGCCTGCGAGTGCGACGCGCGCGGCCGGCTGGGCATGGAACACGATGCCTACCCGCAGCGCCCGCGCCTGCTGGCGGTGCTGGCCGCCGCGCAGGGCGTGGACACCGCCACCGTGGCCGAGGCGGCCATGGCGCGCGGCGCGCGCGGCGCGTCCGTCGGCCAGGCCGTGGCGCAGGCGCGTGCGCAGGCCGTGCAGGCCGGCATGGACGGCGCGGCCGCCGCTGCCTGAGCGCGCCCCGCGTCGCCGCTATTGACTTGATAGCTGCCTGCGCTTTTGCGACGGGCGCCAGCGCCTGAAACGTCGACGAATCGCGCGCGGGTCCGCCGGCGCCCATAATGGTCGCATGGCCCGCCCCATTTCTGCCGCCCACGAACTGCGCCGCGACGAGATCCTCGACGTCGCGGCGGCCTGCTTTGCGCGGCAGAGCTACCCGGCCACCAGCATGAACGACATCGCCGCCGCCTGCGGCACGTCGAAGGCGCGCCTGTACCACTACTATGAGAGCAAGGAAGCGATCCTATTCGACCTGCTGGACCGCTACACGCAGAAGCTGCTGGTGATCACAGCGCAGGTGCAGGCCACGGCGCAGCGCAAGGCGCTGGACGATCGCGCCACGCTGCACGAGCTGATCCGCGCCTTTCTGCGCGAATACGAAACCTCGGCCACGCGGCACGCGGCGCTGCTGGGCAGCACGCAGTTTTTGGGCGATCAGCAGCGCGAAGTCATCCTCGACCGCCAGCGCGACGTGGTGTCGGCCGTCACACGCTTTCTGCGCCGCGCCTACCCGGACCGGCTGAGCCCGCGCAACCAGACCGCCATCACCATGACGCTGTTCGGCATGATCAACTGGACCTTCACCTGGCTGCGGCCGGGCGGGCCGCTGTCGTACACGGCCTTCGCCGAGGAAGTGGTCGCGCTGCTGGACCAGGGCCTGGGCGGCAGCGCGCAGCCGGCGCCACTATGACGGCCGGCATGGGCCGCTGTGGTAGAAGCTGAGCGCCCATGACCTCGTCCACCCAAGCCGTACCTCCCGCCGCCTGCGCCGACTGCCGGCTGCGCCAGCTGGACTGCTTTTTGCCCGTGAGCGCCGACGAGCTGGCCTTCATCCAGTCGTGCCGGCAGACCACGCAGGCCGTGCGCGCGGGCGCCGCCATCGTGTCCGAACACCGCGCGCCGCAGCGCATCTACACGCTGTATGCCGGCTGGGCGTTTCGCTACAAGACGCTGGCCGACGGGCGGCGGCAGATCCTCAACTTTCTGCTGCCGGGCGACCTGGTCGGGCTGCAGGGCGAATTCACCGACGAGGCCACGCACGGCGTCGAGGCGCTGACCGACACGCAGCTGTGCGTGTTCGGCCAGGACCAGCTGTGGCGCATCTTCCAGCAGCAGCCGCGGCTGGGCTACAACGTGACCTGGCTGTGCGCCAGCGAAGAACGGCTGGTGGACGAAAACCTGGTCACCGTGGGCCGGCGCGCAGCGGCCGAGCGCATCGCCATGCTGCTGATCAACCTGTGGCGGCGCGCCGAACGGGTGTCGCTGGTCGATGAGGACGGCGGGGTCGAGTTTCCGCTGACGCAGCAGCACATCGCCGACGCGCTGGGGCTGTCGCTGGTGCACACCAACAAGACGCTGCGCAAGCTCGAACGCCTGGGCCTGCACGCGCTCGACAGCGGGCGGCTGCGGCTGATCGATGTCGCGGCGCTGGAGCGCATGGCCGACTACTACGCGCGCCCGCTTCGCCAGGTGCCGTTGATCTGACCGCTGAGCCGGGTCAAACAAGCCGCACGGACGCAGGCGTACACTTTGCAACATGGTCAAACGTTGGGTTGCGTTTCTGGTGCTGTGCCTGCTGGCGCGCGGCTGGGCGCTGGCGCATTTCGTTGACCTGCCGCAGCCGGTGCAGACCATCGCCTGCGAAGACGCCGCCGCGCACGGCGGCACACATGCGGGGCATCTGCAGGACGACGGCGCATCGTCCGCTGGCGATTCATCCGTTTCGCCCGACTGCCGCATTGCCTGCGACCTGGGCCACGCGCCCGCGCTGCCGGGCCTCTGGCTGCCCATGAAAGCCCCGGCGCTGCCCACGGCATGCCCCATGGGGCGGCGGCCGCTGCAGGGCGTGGGGCCCTGGCCGCCTGAACTGCCGCCACCCGCGCGCGGCTGAAGCCTTTCTTTTTTTGCCTGCTTGTGCAGCGGCGCCGTCGCGCCGTGCGCAGCGAGTCCGTTCCCATTTTCCGGAGTTCATTCATGTCGATGACGCATTACATGGAGTTGCTGGCCACCAACCAGCCCTGGCACCTGATCCTGTTCATGGCGGTGCCGGTCATCCTGGCCGAAACCGTGGCCATCACCGAGCTGTTCATCCTGCTGCACCGCCTGCGCGCGGGGCCGCTGGTGGCCATCAACCGCACCGCCAGCATTGCCGGCGGCATCTACTTCACGGGCGTGTTCGTGTACCTGATCTTCAACGCCGTGCTGCCCATCACGCGCGCGGGCGAATGGCGCGGGCCAGCCGACGTGATCGCCGTCGGCGCCTACCTGCTGGGCATCGTGCCGCTGCTGGGGCTGGCGCTGATCGACCTGGGCGTCATCGGCCGCGGCTGGACGCACGAGCGGCGCCTGGCGCGGCATGCGCTGATGGTGGCGCTGTTCCTGGTGGTGGCGCACATCGCCATGATCTTCGGCATGCTCGACCCGGCCGTGCTGCAGGGCGGCGCGGCCGCTGCCGACGCCATGGGGCACGGCATGGGACACGCGCACTGACGAGCGCCGGTTCCCGTGGCGCCGCGCGGGCGACGCCGATAATCGCGCTCATTCGAGCAAGCATGGAGCTGAGAAAAGCATGAGCGCGATCGACGTCGTCGTCATGGCCGCGGGCAAGGGCACGCGCATGAAAAGCCAGCGGCCCAAGGTGCTGCACCGCCTGGCGGGCCGCCCGCTGCTGGCGCACGTGCTGGACAGCGCGGCCGCGCTGCAGGCCCGCTCGGCGGTGGTGGTGACCGGTCACGGCGCTATCGAAGTTGAAGCATTCTGCGCAGACTGGGCAAGCGCACAAGCCACAAAAGGCTTGCAAATCGCGCTACGCACCGTGCGCCAGGAGCCGCAACTGGGCACCGGCCACGCCGTGCAGCAGGCCGCGCCCGCGCTGCCGGACGACGGCGTCACCCTGGTGCTGAACGGCGACGTGCCGCTGGTGCGGCCCGGCACGCTGCGCCGCCTGCTGTCGCTGGCGGGCGAGCACAGCATCGCCCTTCTGACGGTGGACACGGGCGAGGACGCCGGCGCCTACGGCCGCATCGTGCGCGGCGCGGCTGAAGGCAACGGCGACATCCCCGTGCGCGCCATCGTCGAGGCCAAGGACGCCAGCGCCGACCAGCGCGCCATCACCGAGTGGTACAGCGGCGTCATCGCTGCGCCCACGCGCCTGCTGAAAAAATACCTGGCGCTGCTGACCGACGACAACGCGCAGAAGGAGTTCTACCTGACCGACGTCGTCAAGCACGCGGTGGCCGACGGCACGCCGGTGCTGGCGCTGCAGATCGACGACGACGTGGAAGTGGCGGGCGTCAACAGCCCGGTGCAACTGGCCGAGCTGGAACGCGCGCTGCAGCAGCGCCACGCCCTGCGCCTGATGGAGGCCGGCGTGCGCCTGGTCGACCCGGCGCGCTTTGACCTGCGCGGCACGCTGCAATGCGGGCAGGACGTGGAAATTGACGTCGGCTGCATCTTTGAAGGCGACGTCACGCTGGCCGACGGCGTGCGCATCGGCGCGCACTGCGTCATCGCCAACGCCACGCTGGCGGCGGGGGCGGTGATCCATCCCTTTACCCACATCGACGGCGGCCAGGACGGGGTGACGGTGGGCGCGGGCGCGCTGGTCGGCCCGTTTGCGCGGCTGCGCCCGGGGGCGCAGCTGGGGCCTGACGTGCACATCGGCAACTTCGTCGAAGTGAAGAATTCCACCCTGGCCGCGGGCGCCAAGGCCAACCACCTGGCCTACCTGGGCGACGCCACGGTGGGCGAGCGCGTGAACTACGGCGCCGGCAGCATCACCGCCAACTACGACGGCGCCAACAAGCACCGCACCGTGATCGAGGCCGACGTGCACGTGGGCAGCAACTGCGTGCTGGTGGCGCCGCTGACCCTGGGCGCCGGCGGCACGGTGGGCGGCGGATCGACTATCACCAAGAGCACGCCGCCCGGCGCTTTAAGCGTGGCGCGCGGCAAGCAGATCAGCGTGGCCGACTGGCAGCGGCCGGTGAAGCAGAAGAAGTGACCCGGGCCGCCACGGGCGGTCTGGACAGACCCCGCGGCGGTGACTTGCCCGGGCGTGGTCGCCGTCAGCCGGCGCTGCCTGACCGCAGCCAGTCGCCGATGTGGCCCGCCACCCGCGCCGGTTGCTCATGCACCACCCAGTGCGTGGCACGCTCGATGCGCCGCAGCGTCATCTGCGGCACCCAGCGCTCCAGCCCGTCCAGCAGCGAGGGCAGCAGCGCCTTGTCCTGCATGGCCCACAGCACCAGCGTGGGGACGCGCACGGTGAAGGCGTCGGCCGGCAGGTCGACCCCGGCGGCCGCGGCATCGCCCTCGCGCGGCGGGCGCAGCGGCGAGGCGCGGTAGTAGTTCAGCCCGCCGGTCAGCCCGGCGCCGGGGCGCGTGCCGTCGCCCGTCCACACCGCACGGTACTGGGCGCGCAGCGCGTCGTTCATCCAGCCGGCGCCGTCGGGCAGGGTGGGCGCGATGTCGCCACCGGGGCGCACGGCCTCGCTGGCCAAGCCTTGCGCCGCGTCTTGCATGGCGGCCGCGCCGCTGGCGCCCATCAGGTCGAAGAAGGGCCACAGGCGGACGAAGTCGCGCTCGGCCAGCAGTGCCTCGGCGTCGGGGCGGATCAGGAAGTTCATGTACGCGCTGGCAGCCTGCTGCACGGGGCTGCCGCGCAGCTCGCGCGCAAAGGTCTGCGGGTGCGGCGAATTGATGATGACCAGGCGCTGCATCAGGTCGGGCCGCGCGGCGCCCAGGTTCCAGGCCAGCGCGCCGCCCCAGTCGTGCGCCACCAGCGCGGCCAGCTGGCCCGTCGGGCCGCATTCGGCGGCGATCAGCGCCACGATGTCCTGCGCCAGCGCCTTGGCGTGGTAGGCGCCCACGTCGGTGGGGCTGCTGGAGCGTTCGTAGCCGCGCAGGTTGGGCGCCACGCAGCGGTAGCCGCCGTTTTCGGGCTGGGCAAAGTGCGCCAGAAGCTCGTCCCACGCGAAGGCGGCTTCGGGAAAGCCGTGCAGGAACATCAGCACCGGCCGCCCGCGCTCGCCCGCCGAGCGGCAGCTCAGCGTCACGCCGTGGGGCAGCTCGGCCATCCAGGTGTCGATCATGGTTGCTCCTGTATCTATAGCTGCCTGCGCTGGTGTGGCCAGCGCAACAGCGGTTTTTCATTCATGGGCGCGGTGCGTTGCATGCTATCGTAGGCGGCGCGCCGGCGGCCGCACAAGGGCGGCCCGTCCCGTGGGCGACGGCGCCGGTGGTCGATGACGACAGTAAAACGAGGACACTGACATGAGCATTCGTGTGGTTCGCCTGGGAACGCCTCGCCATGCGGACGAAGGCCTGCGCGTCGGCACCGTGCGGCGCCCGCCGCGCGGCGTGCCCAAGGCGCGCTTTGCCAGCGACGACTGGTACGACGTGTGGTACCCCAACCTGTCGCCCACGCCGGACCTGATGAAGTTTGCGCTGTCGACCCACGACGACCCGGACAGCGCCGAGTCGCGCAAGAACTGGGGCACCTTCACGCGCCTGTTTCGCCGCGAAATGGCCGCGCCCGACGCGGCGCGCACGCTCGATCTTCTGGCGGCGCTGTCGCACCGGACGAACCTGTCGGTCGGCTGCTACTGCGAGGACGAGGCGCGCTGCCACCGCTCGGTGCTGCGCGAATTGCTGGCGGAGCGGGGCGCTGACTTGCGCTAGTACGCTATCGAAAAAATAGCTGCCTGCGCAGTTGGGGCAAGCGCTGCGGCGTGGTTTTATTCGTCATCCGGCGCCGGCGCGGCGTCATCCACCACGTCGCGCAGCCACAGCGCGGCGTCTTCCACGCCCTGGCGCTTGAGCGCCGAAAACAGCATCACCGTGCCGCCGCCGGCCTGCAGGCGCGTGATCTGCAGCGCCTTGTTCTGCTCCGTGCGGTTCAGCTTGTCGGCCTTGGTCAGCAGGATGAGGAAGGGCAGACCCTGCTCGACGCGCGGGCGGATGACTTCGAGCAGCAGCTCGTCCAGTTCCTTCAGGCCGTGGCGCGGATCGGCCAGCATCACGATGCCGGCCAGGTTAGGGCGGCTGACGAGGTAGTTGGCCATCACGCGCTGCCAGCGCTGCTTGTCGGCCAGCGGCACGGCGGCGTAGCCGTAGCCGGGCAGGTCGGCCAGCACGGCGTCGGTGCTGCCCTGTCGGCCCAGCGCGAACAGGTTGATGTGCTGCGTGCGCCCCGGCTTCTTGGAGGCGTAGGCCAGTTGCGTCTGCTGCGTCAGCGTGTTGATGGCGGTCGACTTGCCGGCGTTGGAGCGGCCGACGAAGGCGATTTCCGGCAGGTCGAGCTGGGGCAGCTGGTGCAGCTGCGCCGCGGTGGTCAGAAAGCGGGCCGTGTGCAGCCAGCCGAGCGCCTGGCGCGCGGCGTCAGCGCCGTCGGCGGCGGGGGATGGGGCAGGGCGGGAGGGGCGATCGTTCATGCTGGGCGTGGCGTGCACGCCGTGGCAGGCGGGCGGGGGTGAGGGGGCATTGTAGAATCGCAAGGATTCGCGCTCCGAGACACTCTTTTCAGAAGAACACCATGCGTGCCATGAAGTCGCTTGCCGTCCTCCTCGCCACCAGCCTGCTGGCTGCCACCGCCTCGGCCGCCGATGCTCCCGCCGCGCCCAAGGTCGATCTGGCCAAGGGCAGCGCCAGCTACGCCGCCGTGTGCGTCGCCTGCCACGCGGCCGACGGCAACTCCACCGTGCCGCTGCAGCCCAAGCTGGCCGGCCAGCACCCGGAATACACCTTCAAGCAGCTGGCCGAATTCAAGAGCGGCACCCGCAAGGACCCGGTCATGCAGGGCTTTGCCGCCGCGCTGAGCGAAGACGACGCGCGCAACGTCGCGTACTGGCTGGCGTCGCAAAAGGCCAAGTCCGGCTTCGCCAAGGAAAAAGACCTGGTGATGATGGGCGAGCGCATCTTCCGCGGCGGCATTGCCGACCGCCGCATTCCCGCCTGCGCCGGCTGCCACAGCCCCAACGGCGCCGGCATTCCGGCCCAGTACCCTCGCCTGGCCGGCCAGCACGCCGACTACACCGTCAAGCAGATGGTGGCCTTCCGCGACGGCACGCGCACCAACAACGCCGTGATGCAGGGCGTGGCCGCCAAGATGAACGACCGCGAGATCAAGGCGGTGTCCGACTACATTGCCGGCCTGCGCTGAGCGCCCGGTTCGCGCCTGCCCCTGGCGAGCCGTGACCTCGAAGGGGGCGCGGCTTTTGTCTTTCATGGGCTCGCATGTGATCCAGGTCAAGAAATTCACTGCGGTGGATGAAACTGTGGCGCGGCGCAAGGCTCCAACTCCCGCTGGCCGCGCGCGGCGGCACAGCCGACCCTCTCATCGCGCATGACCACCGACACCCACAGCACCCACGGCCTCGAGCCCCGGCGCGGCTCCGAGGCCTGGCGTTCGGCGGTCGAATTGCTGTCGTCGATGCGCTTTGCCATCGCGCTGCTCACCGTCATCTGCATCGCCTCGGTGATCGGCACCGTCATCAAGCAGCACGAGCCGGGCGTCAACTACGTCAACCAGTTCGGGCCGTTCTGGGCCGAGCTGTTCCTGGCGCTCAAGCTCAACGCGGTCTACAGCGCGTGGTGGTTCCTGCTGATCCTGGCTTTTCTGGTGACCAGCACGTCGCTGTGCATTGCGCGCAACACGCCCAAGTTTCTGGCCGATATCCGCAACTACAAGGAAAACATCCGCCACCAGAGCCTGCAGGCCTTTCACCACAAGGCCGAAGGCGCCCTGGCCGCCGCGCCCGCCGACGAAGCGCGACGCATCGGCCAGATGCTGGCCGGCGGCGGCTGGAAGGTGCGCCTGCAGGAGCGTGACACGCCGGGCGGCAAGGGCTGGATGGTGGCCGCCAAGGCGGGCGCCGCCAACAAGATCGGCTACATCGCCGCGCACAGCGCCATCGTGCTGATCTGCCTGGGCGGGCTGTTCGATGGCGACCTGTTCGTTCGTGCGCTGACGTGGGTGGGCGGCAAGTCGGTGTACACCGGCGGCGGCCTGGTGTCCGACGTCAAGCCCGAACACCGCCTGCCGCCCACCAACCCGGCCTTCCGCGGCAACCTGCTGGTGGGTGAAGGCACGGCGTCGAGCACTGCCATCCTCAGCCAGTCGGACGGCATTCTGCTGCAGGAACTGCCGTTTGCCGTGGAGCTGAAGAAGTTCATCGTCGAGTACTACTCGACCGGCATGCCCAAGCTGTTCGCCAGCGACATCGTGATCCACGACAAGACCACCGGCAAGACCACGCCGGCGCGCGTCGAAGTGAACCACCCGGTCAGCTATGACGGCGTGCAGATCTACCAGAGCAGCTTTGACGACGGCGGCTCCAGTGTGAAGCTGCGCGCCGTGCCCATGAACGGCGGCATGCAGCCGTTCACGGTCGAAGGCACCATCGGCGGCCGCTCCGAGATCACCAACGGCAGCGACAAGATGACGCTGGAATACACGGCGCTGCGCGTGATCAACGTCGAGAACCTGGGCGACGACGCGCGCGGCGCCGGCTCGGGCGCCGACGTGCGCAAGGTCGACCTGGGCCACGCGCTGACGCAGCGCCTGGGCGCGGCCGACAAGACCGTGACGCAGCGCCAGCTGCGCAACGTGGGCCCCAGCATCACCTACAAGCTGCGCGACCCCGCTGGCCAGGCGCGCGAATACCACAACTACATGCTGCCGGTGGACACGGGCGACGGCTCGCCCGCCTTCCTGCTGGGCGTGCGTGCCTCGCCGGCCGAAAACTTCCGCTACCTGCGCATTCCGGCCGACGACGACGGCAGCATCGACGGCTTTGTGCATCTGCGCGCGGCGCTGCTCGATCCGGCGCAGCGCGAGCGCGCCGTGCGGCGCTATGTGGCGAAGGCCGTCGATGCCAACCGCCCGGAACTGGCCGATTCGCTGGCCGCATCGGCCGCGCGTGCGCTGGCCCTGTTTGCCGGCGCCGAGCCGGTGGCGGACAAGAAGGCCGTGGGTGGCCTGCAGGCCATCTCCGACTTCATGGAGTCGGCGGTGCCCGAAGCCGAGCGCGAGCGCGCCGCCGACGTGCTGCTGCGCATCCTCAACGGCAGCCTGCTGGAGCTGAACGCGCTGGCGCGCGAAGGGCAGGGCAGAAAGCCGTTGCCCGAGAACGAATCCACCCAGCGCTTCATGACGCAGGCGGTGCTGGCGCTGTCGGACGCGCCGCTGTACCCGGCGCCGGTGGCGTTCGAGCTGCAGGACTTCAAGCAGGTGCAGGCCAGCGTGTTCCAGGTGGCGCGAGCCCCGGGCAAGAATGTGGTCTATCTGGGCTGCCTGTTGCTGATTCTGGGCGTCTTTGCCATGCTGTACATCCGCGAGCGACGCCTGTGGGTGTGGCTGGCGCCGCAGGGCGACGGCGCGCACGCCACGATGGCGCTGTCCAGCAACCGCAAGACGCTGGACGCCGACCGCGAATTCGAGCAACTGCAGCGCAAGCTGCTCAACTCCTCCTGAAGGAGCCTCCGGCCATGAACACCAACGTTGCCACGGCGTCCAACGCCACCCTGACGCTGAACGAAGGCTATTTCTCCCGCCGCACCTGGGCCGACTGGCTGTTTGCGCTGCTGGCGGTGGTGGGCGCGGTGGTCGCCTTCCAGCGCTACCACGGTGCGATGGACGTGTACGAAAAGGCCATCCTGGCCGGCACCGTGCCGGTGGTCATCTGGCTGGGCTGGTTCTGGCGGCCGCTGCGCGACCTGATGCTGGTGGTGGCGGGCCTGTCGCTGCTGGCGATCTGGCTGTACGACGGCGGCAACCTGCGGCGCGCCGACTCGGTGTTTCTGCTCAAGTACTTCCTGTCCAGCCAGTCCGCCATCCTGTGGATGAGCATGCTGTTCTTCATGAGCACCGTGTTCTACTGGGGCGGCATGTTCATCCGCGGCCAGCAGGACACGCTGGAAGGCCTGGGCAGCCGCATCGCCTGGGTGGCCGTGACGCTGGCGCTGGTCGGCACCATGGTGCGCTGGTACGAAGGCCACCAGATCGGGCCCGACATCGGCCACATCCCGGTCAGCAACCTGTACGAGGTGTTCGTGCTGTTCTGCTGGATGACGGCGCTGTTCTACCTGTACTACGAGGCGCAGTACAAGACGCGCGCCATGGGCGCCTTCGTGATGCTGGTGGTGAGCGCCGCGGTGGGCTTTCTGCTGTGGTACACGCTGGTGCGCGAGGCGCACGAGATCCAGCCGCTGGTGCCGGCGCTGAAAAGCTGGTGGATGAAGCTGCACGTGCCGGCCAACTTCATTGGGTATGGCACCTTTGCGCTGGCGGCCATGCTGGGCTTTGCCTACCTCGTCAAGCAGCAGGCCACCGAAACGCGCTGGTACAAGCTGACGCCGATCTGGCTCTTTGGCATCGCGCTGTGCTTCGTGCCGCTGGCCTTTCGTCAGCGCAGCCCGGCTGAGGCGGGCGGCAGCTACTGGCTGGGCTACGCGCTCATCGCGGCGCTGATCATCGGCGGCATCCTGCTGGGCCGCAAGCGCATCGCCGAGCGGCTGCCCAGCTTCGAGGTGCTGGACGACGTCATGTACAAGTCCATCGCCGTCGGGTTTGCTTTCTTTACCATAGCAACGGTGCTGGGCGCGCTTTGGGCTGCCGAGGCATGGGGCGGTTACTGGAGCTGGGACCCGAAGGAAACCTGGGCCCTGATCGTGTGGCTGAACTACGCCGCCTGGCTGCACATGCGGCTGATGAAAGGGCTGCGCGGCACCGTGGCGTCGTGGTGGGCGATGGCCGGCCTGGCGGTCACCACCTTCGCCTTCATCGGCGTCAACATGTTCCTGTCGGGCCTGCACAGCTACGGCAGCCTGTGATCCGCCGCGGGTAGGGCGGGCATTCATGCCCGCCATCGACACACGGCCCATTGCGCGCACGTTCCTTTGCGCGGGCATGAATGCCCGGCCGACGCAGCCGACACCGCGCACGGCCCATTTTTCAGGAGCGCATCCATGCTGATCCGCATTCGACGCGACGGTTTCGACGAGCCTTCGGGCAGCGACATCACCCCGCGCGCCGCCTATCTGCAGCGCCGCGCGTGGCTGAAGGCGCTGGCGGGCGGCGCAGCGGGCACCGCGCTGGCCGGCTGGGCGGCTCGCGACGCACTGGCGCAGTCGCGGCCCGGCAAGCTGGCGCCGCTGGCCGCGGGCAAGTCCACCGTCGCCGGCGCGATGACGATGGAAAAGACCACCGACTACGCCGACGTGACCAGCTACAACAACTTCTACGAATTCGGCACCGGCAAGGGCGATCCGGCGCGGCGTGCGCACGCCATGAAGACCCAGCCGTGGAGCGTCGACGTCGAAGGGCTGGTGCACAAGCCGGGCCGCATCGGGCTGGACGACCTGCTCAAGCTCGGCGCGATGGAAGAGCGGATTTACCGCCTGCGCTGCGTCGAGGGCTGGTCGATGGTGATTCCGTGGATCGGCTATTCGCTGTCGGCGCTGATCCAGCGCGTGCAGCCGCAGGGCAACGCCCGCTATGTCGAATTCGTCACCCGCATGGACGAGCAGGCCATGCCGGGCCTGCGCACGCCCGGCTTCGACTGGCCGTACACCGAAGCGCTGCGGCTGGACGAGGCCATGCACCCGCTCACGCTGCTGGCCTTTGGCATGTACGGCGAGGTGCTGCCCCACCAGAACGGCGCGCCGCTGCGGCTGGTGGTGCCGTGGAAGTACGGTTTCAAGAGCATCAAGAGCGTCGTGAAGCTGCGCTTCGTGGAGCAGCAGCCGCGCACGCTGTGGCAGAAGATCGGCGCCGACGAGTACGGCTTTTATTCCAACGTCAACCCGGACGTCGACCACCCGCGCTGGAGCCAGGCCACCGAGCGCCGCATCGGCGAAGACGGGCTGTTCAGCCGCAAGCGCAAGACGCTGATGTTCAACGGTTACGAGGCGCAGGTGGGGCAGTTGTATGCCGGCATGGACTTGCGAAAGCATTTCTGACGCGCAGCCGGGCTGCGCAGAATGCTATGAATAAAATAGCTGTCTGCGCTGGCGTATCAAGCGCTGGCGCCACAAATGTGCTTGATCCAACTTCATGAGCGCGTCGTCGATCCTGCTGCATCCGGCGGCCAAGCCGCTGGTCTTCGCGCTGTGCCTGCTGCCTGTGGCCTGGCTGGCTTGGGGCGCGGCGGCGGGTGGGTTGGGTGCCAATCCGGCCGAGGCGCTGATTCGCGGCCTGGGCGACTGGACCTTGCGCCTGCTGTGCCTGACGCTGGCGGTGACGCCGCTGCGCGTGCGCGCCCGCCTGCCGGCGCTGGCGCGCTACCGGCGCATGCTGGGGCTGTTCACGTTCTTCTACGCCTGTCTGCACCTGCTGTCGTATGGCTGGCTCGACATGGGGCTCCAGGTCGCCGACATCGGGCACGACATCCTCAAGCGACCGTTCATCCTGGTCGGCTTTGTGGGCTGGCTGCTGCTGGTGCCGCTGGCGGCGACGTCGTTCAACCGCGCGGTGCGGGCGTTGGGTGCCCGCCAGTGGCTGGCGCTGCACCGGCTGGTCTACGCGATCGCCCCGCTGGCGCTGCTGCACTTCTTCTGGATGCGGGCCGGCAAGAACGACTTTGCCGAGGTGGCGGTGTATGGCATCGTCATCGGGGCGCTGCTGCTCGAGCGCCTGCAGCGACACTTTCAGGCCAAATCACGCGCCAGCGCTTGATGGGAAAGCGGTGAGTGCTATCAATAACGAATCGAATGCACGCGTTCAGCGCGCCGCCTACGGCGTTTCCGTCCGCCACAGATCCTGCACCGTCTCGCGCTGGCGTATGACACGCGACTGGGCGCCGTCGACCAGCACCTCGGCAGCGCGCGGGCGGGTGTTGTAGTTGCTGGCCATGCTCATGCAGTACGCACCCGCCGACAGCACCGCCAGCCGGTCGCCGGCCTGCACGTTCAGCGCGCGGTCGCGGCCCAGCCAGTCGCCGCTTTCGCACACCGGGCCGACGACGTCGTAGACGGTGGCGGCGCCGGTGGCTTCAACCAGCGGCACGATGCGGTGAAAGGCCTCGTACAGCGCGGGGCGGGGCAGGTCGTTCATGGCGGCGTCGACGATGCAGAAGTTCTTCTGCTCGCCGGGCTTGAGGTAGAGCACTTCGGTCACGCACACGCCGGCGTTGCCGACCAGCGAACGGCCCGGCTCGATCACGATCTGGCGGTCGGCAAAGCCGCGCGCGTCCACGCGGGCCAGCAGTTCGTGCCACAGGTCATCGGCACGGGGCGGCGTATCGCCGTTGTAGTCGATGCCCAGACCGCCGCCGAAGTCGATGTGGTGGATGCGAATGCCGGCCGCCTCGATCTGCGTCACCAGGTCCAGGATGCGGTCCATGGCCTCCAGGTAGGGCGCGCTGTCGGTGATCTGCGAACCGATGTGGCAGTCGATGCCCTGCACGCGCAGCCCGGGCAGGCTGGCGGCGTGGCGGTAGGCCTGCAGCGCCTGTTCGTGCCCGATGCCGAACTTGTTGCCGCGCAGCCCGGTGGAGATGTAGGGGTGCGTCTTGGCGTCGACGTTGGGGTTGACGCGGATGCTGATGGGCGCCACGCGGCCGCTGGCCTGGGCGACTTCGTTCAGCACGTCAAGCTCGGCCATGCTCTCGACATTGAAGCAGCCGATGCCCACTTCGAGCGCGCGGCGCATTTCGGCGCGCGTCTTGCCGATGCCCGAGAAGATGATCTTCGAGGGCGTGGCGCCCGCCGCCAGCGCGCGCTCCAGTTCGCCCACCGACACGATGTCGAACCCGCAGCCCGCGTCGGCCAGCAGGCGCAGGATGGCGAGTGACGAATTGGCCTTCATGGCGTAGCAGATGAGCGCGTTGCGCCCGGCCAGCCCGCGCTGGTAGGCCGCCAGCGCCGCCAGGATCGAGGCCTGCGAATACACGAACAGCGGCGTGCCGTGCTGCTGGGCCAGCTCGGAGAGCGTGACCTGTTCCACCTGCAGTTGACCCGCGCCATAGGCGACAAACGGCGCGCCGGGCAGGGCCGACGCTGCGCTGGAAGCAGAAGAACTCATTGGATGTCCGGAACGTTGGGCAGCACCGAAGGCGGCGCGGCAGGCAGAGGGGCCGATGCAACGGCCGCTGGCGCACTGGCCTTGGCGCCGCCGCCGAAGACGGTTTGCGGCAGCGTGGCGCGCCCGGCGGCCGCGGGCGTCTGCGGCAGGTACAGCGGCCCTTTCTGACCGCAGGCCGAGAGCCCCGCGCACAGCATGAGCGCGGCACCGGTGACTAGAATGGATCGATGCGACAGCGCGAACGACATGGGGATGAATTGTAATGACCGACCTGGAGTATCTGGATCGCGCCGAGGCGCTGCTGCGTGTGGTGGAAGCGCAGTGTGACCACCTCAATGACTCCACCGACGCCGACATCGACAACCAGCGCGTGGGCGGCATGATCACGCTGGTGTTTCCGGATGCAAGCCAGATCGTCGTCAACCTGCAGAAGCCGCTGCAGGAAGTGTGGCTGGCGGCACGCTCGGGCGGCTATCACTTCCGCTTCAGCGAGGGTGCCTGGCGCGACACCAAGTCCAGCGAAGAATTTTTTGCGCGCCTGTCGCAGAGCGCGAGCGAACACGCGGGCATGCCGCTGGTATTTCGCCCGGCCTGAGGCGCGCGCTGGCGGCGCCAGGCCGCCAACGCTGAAAACGCTCAGTTCTTGAACATGTCGAGGATGCGGTTGCGCTCCTCGGACGGCGCGGCGGGCGACGGGTCGGTGTTCGTGGGTTCGCTGGGCTCGGTGGACCTGCGTGGCGCCAGTCCCGCGCCACCCAGGTTGCTGATGCCGCCGCCGCGTGCGTATTCCTCGTAGTACCAGTCGCTGCCGATCTTGACGACGCCTTCGGGCGGCTTCGGCTCGGCCACCGGCACGCCCTTGAGCGCGGTCTGCATGAAGTTGATCCAGATCGGCAGGCTGAGGCCGCCGCCGGTTTCCTTGCTGCCCAGGTTGCGCGGCGTGTCGTAGCCCATCCACACCGTGGCCACCAGCGTGGGCTGGTAGCCGGCGAACCAGGCGTCCATTGAATCGTTGGTGGTGCCGGTCTTGCCGCCCACGTCGGAGCGCTTGAGCAGGGCCTGCGCCTTGGCGGCGGTGCCGGTGCGCGCCACGTCTTCCAGCATGGTCGTCATGATGAAGGCGTTGCGCGCGTCGATGGCGCGGTTGGCTTCGGTGGGGCCAGCGGGCTGGCTTTCGACCAGCACCTTGCCGGTGTGGTCGGTGATGCGCGTGATGAGGAACGGGTTGACGCGGTAGCCGCCGTTGGCAAACACCGCAAAGCCCGTGGCCAGTTGCATCGGCGTGACCGAGCCCGCGCCGAGCGCCATCGTCAGGTAGGGCGGATGCTTGTCGGCGTCGAAGCCGAAGCGGGTGACCCATTCCTGCGCGTACTGCGGCGTGATCGTCTGCAGGATGCGGATGGAGATCATGTTGCGCGAGCGGGCCAGGCCCCGCTTCATGGTCATCGGGCCTTCGAAGCCGCCTTCGTAGTTCTTGGGTTCCCAGGGTTGGCCGCCCGTGACGCTCGCGTCGAAGAACAGCGGCGTGTCGTTGATCATGGTGGTGGGCGAAAAGCCCTTTTCGAGCGACGCCGAATAGACGAACGGCTTGAAGCTGGAGCCCGGCTGCCGCCACGCCTGCGTGACGTGGTTGAACTTGTTCTTGTCGTAGTCAAAGCCGCCGATCAGCGCCTTCACGGCGCCGTTGCGCGGGTCCAGCGCCACCAGGGCGCCCTCGACTTCGGGCAACTGGGTCAGCTCCCACGCGCCGCGGCTGTTCTTGTCGACGCGGACGACGGCGCCGGGGCGAATGCGGATGTTGGGCCCGGCCTTGGGCGACAGCCCGGACGATACGGGGCGCAGGCCGTCGCCGCTGACTTCGATGACCTCGCCGCCGCGACGCATCACCGTCACGCTGCGGGCGCTCATCTTGGTCACGACGGCCGCCAGCAGTTCGCCCGCATCGGGGTGGCTGGTCAGCGCGTCGTCAACGGCCTCTTCGACGTCGGCCTTGGCCTTGGGCAGGTCGATGAATTTTTCGGGCCCGCGATAGGCCTGGCGGCGATCGTATTCAAGAATGCCACGGCGCAGGGCGGCGTAGGCGGCGTTCTGGTCGGCGGTGTTGATCGACGTGTAGACGTTCAGGCCGCGGCTGTACGTCTCATCGCCGTACTGCGCGAACACCATCTGGCGCACCATTTCGGCCACGTATTCGGCGTGCACGCGCGTGGCTTCGTTGGCCGGGCGGATGCGAAGCTCCTGCTGCTTGGCGGCGGCGGCTTCGGCGGCGGTGATGAAACCGTGTTCCTGCATGCGGTCCAGGATGTAGAGCTGACGCTCGCGTGCGCGCGTGAAGTTGGCGATCGGGTTGGCGCTGGACGGGAACTTGGGGATGCCCGCCAGCATGGCGGCTTCGGCCGTCGTGATGTCCTTCAAGGGCTTGCCGAAATAGGTTTCGGCCGCCGCGGCAAAGCCGTAGGCCCGGTTGCCCAGGAAGATCTGGTTCATGTAGATCTCGAGGATCTGGTCCTTGGTCAGCGTGTGCTCGAGCTTGAAGGTCAGCAGGACTTCGTAGATCTTACGGGTGTAGGTCTTCTCGGTCGACAGGTAGACGTTGCGCGCCACCTGCATGGTGATGGTCGAGGCGCCCTGCGCCTTGTCGCGGCCCAGGTTGGCCAGCGCGGCGCGGGCCACGCCAACATAGTCGACACCACTGTGTTCGTAGAAGCGCGCGTCCTCGATGGCGAGCACGGCGTTCTTCATGACGGCCGGAATTTCGGCAATGGGCGTGAGGTTGCGGCGCTCTTCCCCGAATTCGCTGATCAGCGCGCCCTCGGCGGTGTAGATGCGCAACGGCAGCTTCGGCCGGTAGTTGGACAGCGCCGACACGTCAGGCAGGTTGGGGTAGGCGATCGCCAGCGCCATCAGCCCGGCCATCACGGCGCAGATCGCCACGGCCAGCAGCGAGCCGCCCAGCCACGCCATGCCCTTGGCCAGCCAGACCAGCCAACGGGAAGAGGAGCCCGAACGCGGTTGCACGTTATCGGGCGAAGTTTCACTGGACATAGGGCACCGGTAAATTAATGAGCACCTTTGGGTGACAGATCAGGCACACGTCGCTCGGCGCCAAAAAAACGTGATTGTCCGTGCAGTTCAAAGTCACCGCCAGACGCCCCCAACGAACCTTCGTTCGTGTATGCTGCAATGCGTAAGGAATTGTCCATTTACGTTAGTTTTTGGCAACGAGCTGCAGGCAGGAAAAATCGCCTTCTTATGGCTACCTGCTAGGATTCCCGTCACGATGGAGGGTGTGTTGTCTGACTCCATCCTGTAGTATTAAGTAACAGGATCTTCGTCTTGAGCACTGGGTCATTGTTCAGCCGTCAACCGGCGCCCCTGATCGGGCTCGACGTCAGTTCATCCAGCCTGAAGCTGGTTGAGTTGGGACGGGATCGTTCTGGCAACCTGACGCTGGAGCGCTGTGGCATAGAGCCGCTCGAGCGTGGCTGGGTGACCGACGGCAATATCGAGAAATTCGATGAAGTGGTGGGAGCCACGCGTAGGCTGCTGGGCAAGACGGGCACGCGGACAAAGAATGTAGCGATGGCTTTACCGGCGTCGGCGGTGATCAGCAAGAAGATCATTTTACCGGCCGGCCTGAGTGAGAGGGAGATGGAAGTCCAGGTCGAATCCGAGGCGAACCAGTACATTCCCTTCCCGCTGGACGAAGTGACGCTCGACTTCTGCGTGGCGGGGCCGAGCACGACATCGATTGGCGACGTAGAGGTGGTGATCGCTGCGTCACGTAAGGAGAAGGTCGAGGATCGCCAGGGAATGGCGGAAGCTGCAGGCCTCTCACCTGTTGTGATGGACGTCGAAAATTACGCTGCGCGCCTGGCGACCGGCCGTGTGGTGGAGCGCTTGCCGGGGGGCGGGGCTGATGCTGTGATCGCGCTGTTCGAAATTGGTGCGGCCACGTCAGGACTCCAAGTGTTGCGCAATGACGATCTGATCTATGAGCGTGAGTTGGTATTTGGTGGTGCGCAATTGACGCAGTTGCTGGTGCGCCAGTACGGCTTCACCCAGGACGAGGCCGAGAACAAGAAGCGTGCTGGCGAGTTGCCTCGCGACTACTCCAACGTAGTGCTGGCACCGTATGTCGAATCCTTGTCTCAGGAAATTGATCGGGCGCTCAAGTTCTTTTTCACCAGTACGCCCTACAACAGGGTCGACCACATCCTGCTGGCGGGCGGCACGGCGAGCCTGGAGGGATTGCGCGAAGCGGTTACGAAGTACACGGCTTTCCCTTGTCACGTGGTCAATCCGTTCTATGGCATGGCGTTTGGCCGTGCGGTGCGCGAGAAAAAGATACAGCGCGAGGTGCCCTCGTACCTGACTGCCTGCGGTCTGGCCATGCGGAGGTTTTTGCGGTGATCCTGATCAACCTGCTTCCTCACCGCGAGTTGGCGCGCAAGCGGGCGCGTCAAGCGTTCAACGCATCTCTCGGCGCGTCTGTGCTCCTGGGAGCGTTGATCGCTGGCTGCGTCTACCTCTGGTATCAGCACGAGATCGGCAATCAGCAGGATCGCAACGCGTTTCTCACGACTGAGATCAAGAAGTTGGACGACGAGATCAAGGAGATCGCGTCGCTTCAAGATGAGATTGCTGCTCTCCGCGCGCGTCAGCAGGCTGTGGAGGATTTGCAGGCTGACCGTAATCTGCCGGTGCACCTGCTGAACGAATCGGTGCTGCAACTGCCGGACGGCATCTATCTGAAAGGCATCAAGCAGGAAAACCAGAACGTTCTGTTGACCGGGGTGGCGCAGTCGAACGAGCGCGTTTCCGAGTTGCTTCGCAATTTGTCGCGCAACAGCCATTGGGTGTCCAGGCCTGAGTTGATCGAGATCGTGGCAACCAATCTGGCGCTTAGCCCGCGTGAACAGCGCCGCGTTTACAACTTCACCGTGCGCGTGCAACTGCAGCGCGCCAGCGACGCGCCCAAGGCAGCGTCGGCCGCTGAACGTGCCACGTCTTCCTAGGGAAGGTCTGCGTAATTCGTCCTGCGATGTGCTGAGCGTTGCGATTTCGAGCCACAATCGCCGCCATGAAGCAAGCCGAGCTGGGTCTGAACCTGACCACCAAGCGCACGCGCAAGCGCGAGTTCCTGGCGCAGATGGAACGCGTGGTGCCGTGGGCGGCGTTGGTGGAACTGATCGCGCCCTACGCACCTGAAGGCAGACGGGGTCGCCCGCCCTTTGCCGTGCAGACGATGCTGCGCATTCACTTCATGCAGCAATGGTTCGGCTTGAGTGATCCAGCCATGGAAGAAGCGCTGCACGACGTGCCGCTGTTTCGCGAGTTCGCGGGCCTGAACTGGGATACGGCCGTACCCGACGAAACCACGATCCTTCGATTCCGCCGCCTGCTCGAAGACCACAAGCTCAGCGCCCAGATCCTGGCGCTGGTCAATGAACTGCTGGGCGCCAAGGGCCTGCTGCTGCGCGCCGGCACCGTGGTGGACGCCACGCTGATCGCCGCCCCGAGTTCGACCAAGAACGCCTCGGGCCAGCGCGACCCGCAGATGAAGCAAAGCAAGAAGGGCAACCAGTGGTATTTCGGCATGAAGGCCCACATCGGTGTGGACGCCGACTCAGGCCTTGTGCACACCGTGCGCGGCACGGCGGGCAGCGTCAATGATGTGGTTGAGGCCAACACCTTGCTGCACGGCGAGGAAGTGCAAGCCTGGGGTGATGCCGGCTACCTGGGCGCCGACAAACGGCCCGATGCCAAGGCCGGCGTGCGCTGGAACATCGCCATGCGCCCGGGCAAGCGCAAATTGCTGGATCACGGCCGCCTGAAAGACGAGTTGACCGAGCAACTCGAACGCATCAAGGCCAGCATCCGGGCCAAGGTCGAACACCCGTTTCGGGTGATCAAACGCCAGTTCGGCTATGTGAAGGTGCGCTATCGGGGCCTGGCCAAGAACACGGCGCAACTGCACACGCTGTTTGCGCTGTCCAATCTGTGGATGGCGCGCAAAGCCTTGATGGGCCTGCAGGCATGAGTCCGCCTGCAGGTGGCCGAAAGGCCTCAAAACCGGCCCTCGACGGCCGCGATGTCACTACGCAGCGGCTCGAAGCAGCATCTCAGATCGATTGGACGCCATCAGCACATCTCAATGTGCATTGCGCAGAGCTTCCCTAGGTCATCATGGCACGCGCAGTCCCCCAAAAAATCTCCGTCTCCGAGTCGCTACAGAAGCTTGGAACGCAGTTCCGTGGTCTCGACACGCGAGACCCCTCCTCGTGGCCCGATTTGCCGCGTTATGCGCTGTTCGTTCTCGTGGCGGCCCTCGTGCTCGTGTTGCTGTGGTTTCTGTGGTTGAAGAATGTCGATGAAGAACTGGAAACTGAGCGTGCCAAGGAACTCACGTTACGCGCTCAGTACAAGGACAAGCTTCAGAAAGCCGTGAGCCTCGACGAATTGAAGAAGCAGCGCGCGCAGGTGATCCAGTACGTGAACCTGCTGGAGAAGCAGTTGCCCAGCAAGGCAGAGATGGATGCACTGCTTTCAGACATCAACCAAGCGGGCCTGGGCCGCAGTCTGCAGTTCGATCTGTTTCGCCCCGGACAACTTGTTGTGAAGGACTACTACGCCGAACTTCCGATCGCACTGAAGGTGAGCGGCCGCTACCACGACATCGGCGCCTTCGCGGCTGATATCGCCAATCTTTCTCGCATTGTGACGCTCAACAACCTGTCGATCGCACCCACCGCCGGCAGTAACGTGTTGTCGCTCGAGGCCACCGCCAAAACCTACCGATATCTCGATTCCGAAGAAATTGCGGCGCAAAAGGCCGCTGCGAAACCGAAAGCCAAGAAATGAAGCGCGTTGCGTGCGCCCTGATCGCAGGCGTCGCCGTGATAGGCGTCGCAAGTTGCGCTGCAAGCAATGAGGACCTGAACCAATGGATGGCGGATTTGCGCCGCAACATGGTGCCTAAGGTGTCACCCTTGACCGAACCGACGCGTTATTTGCCGCTAGCGTACACGGGCAACACTTCCGTCGATGCGTTCTCTATGGATCGACTGACCCAGGTGCTGCGGCGCGAGAGCGGACCACTTGGTGTCAGCACTGCTTTGTTGACTCCAGAACTCAACCGGCGCAGGGAGCCTCTGGAAGCGTATCCGCTCGATGCCATGAGAATGGTTGGCAGCCTTGACCGTGCAGGTCAGCGCGTGGCGTTGGTGAAGGTGGACACACTGCTGCATCAGGTGCGGGTCGGCAACTACCTTGGACTCAACTACGGACGAGTGACGAAGGTTTTAGAGAGCGAAATTGCGCTGAGAGAGATCGTTCAGGACGCAGCGGGGGAATGGATCGAACGCCGTACGACGTTGGAGCTTCAGGAGAACACGAAATGAGGAAGTGGTGGGAAGCGGCTGCGTGCGTGTTCGGCACTTGGTGGATCGGATGTGTGTTGGCGTTTGGTTTGGTGGGCATCTGCCAGGCGCAGCCACGCATTCAATCCATCTCTAGCTCAATCCAGGGTGGCGCAGAGGTTGTGCGTATTGATCTGAGCGAACCGCTAATCACGCTGCCAACCGGGTTCGTGGTGCAGATGCCGCCGCGTATTGCCCTGGATTTTCGCGGCGTGAAGAGCGATCTTGCGCACAACTCTGTCGATCTTAACCACGGCAACCTGCGTCTCGCTCAGGTGGCGCAGGCGGACGACCGCGCGCGCGTGGTCCTCAATCTTAATCAAGCGACGAACTATCGCGCCGAGATTCAGGGCCGTTCGCTGCTGGTTTCGCTGGACCCGGTGTCCGTCGCAGCCCAATCCGCACCAGGGCCTTCTCGCGCATTCGCCGAAGGGGGCAACGAACTTGCACTACCTTTGCGTGACATCGACTTCCGGCGCGGCGTTGAAAACAGCGGTCGCGTGATAGTCGATCTGGTAAACAATCAGGTGGGCGTAGATATCCGGCAGCAAGGCCAGACCTTGGTGGTCGAGTTCCTGCGCAGCAGCTTGCCGGAGGGCCTACGCCGCAGGCTCGATGTGACCGATTTTGGCACCCCGGTCCAGACTGTCACGGCTGTACAGACCGGTGATCGAGTGCGAATGGTGATCGAGCCCAAGGGACTCTGGGAGCACAGCGCCTACCAGAGCGACAACCAACTGGTCGTCGAAGTGCGTCAACAGAAAACCAGTGCCGACAAGTTGACCGATGGTCCCGGCTATCGCGGCGAAAAGTTGTCACTGAACTTTCAAAACATCGATGTCCGCTCCTTGCTGCAGGTGATTGCCGACTTCACCAACTTCAACATCGTCACCTCCGACACGGTTCAGGGCAGTCTGACGCTGCGCCTGAAGGATGTTCCGTGGGACCAGGCGCTGGACATCATCTTGCAGGCCAAGAGCCTTGGCATGAAGCGCAGCGGTAACGTGCTGCAGATTGCTCCCAAGGAGGAACTCGCGGCCAAGGAGAAGGCAGAGCTTGAATCGCAGGCCGCAATTCGTGATCTTGAGCCGGCGCGGACCCAATCCTTCCAGCTGAATTACACCAAGGCTGCCGACATCGCGCTTCAACTGTCTCGTGCCGGTGGCGGAGGCGCCAGCGGAACAGTGGGTAGCCGTGGTTTGCTGAGTTCGCGTGGCACCGTGATTGCCGAGCCTCGTACCAACCAGCTTTTCGTCTCCGACATTCCCTCTCGGCTGAACCAGATACAAGAAATGATTGCCAAACTGGACGTGCCGGTACGCCAGGTGCTGATAGAAGCGCGGATTGTGGAGGCCACCGATACCTTTGGCAAATCACTGGGCGTGAAGCTGGGCGGGGCTGACCTTCGCGGTATTCGCGGTGGCGACCCCGGCTATAGCATTGGCAGTGGTAATCGCCTCGCATTGGGCGCCAACTATGATGCCATCAGTGCGACCACGGGTGCGTCCGGCGCAACGTCGCTGGCGTCTCAGATGGTCAACTTGCCGGCATCGGGCTTCGGCGGCGTGTCGCCTTCGACATTCGCGATTTCGCTGTTCAGCTCGGCAGCGAACCGGTTTCTCAACCTCGAAATTTCTGCGCTCGAAGCAGACGGTAAGGGCAGGGTAGTCTCGAGCCCTCGCGTGGTGACGGCCGATCAGACCAAGGCGCTGATCGAGCAGGGTACCGAATTTCCCTATCAGCAGGCGACGTCGAGCGGCGCGACGTCGATCGCTTTTCGCAAGGCTGTGCTGAAGCTCGAGGTGACACCGCAGATCACTCCAGAAGGCAACATCATCCTCGACCTGGATGTGAACAAAGACAGTCCTGGCACCGCGGTGGAGGGCGGCATGTCCATCAACACCAAGCGCGTCAAGACGCAAGTGCTGGTGGAAAACGGCGGTACGGTGGTGATCGGCGGCATCTTCGAATTGACTGAGCGCGAGAGCGAAAACAAGGTGCCGATGCTGGGCGACATCCCGGTGTTGGGCAACCTGTTCAAGCAAAAGACGCGTCAGGCGGACAAGCAGGAAATGCTGGTGTTCATCACACCGAAGATGATTTCGGATCGCGGCGCGGTCCGGTAAGCGCCATTTGTTTGGTTCCATTTAGACATAGGTTGGTGATATGCGAAAGCTAGGCTTGGCGCTCGGACTTACGGTGGCAGCTCTCTTGTCAGCATGCGGCGGCGGGGGCGGCAGCGCCGGCGCGACGCAGGAGCAATACAGCATTACGTTGCGTGCGGAAAAGACCAACCTGCCTGTCAATGTGGGGCACGTGGCGGCTGGCATAGGCGCGAATGCTCCTTACACCACGACCCTTTACGTGGATGCCAAGAAGGGTAGCGCCCCTGTTCCAGGCGGCAAGGATATTTTTGCGTGCAATGTGGCGGGCGGCCTGGATACGGGTTCTCTTTACTACCTGGATGGCGATTCCAGCCACGAGGACGGCAAGAAAAACCCGTTGGCTTATCGCTCCATCACGCTGGGCTCCAACGCAGGTGGAAACTCATTCCATTTTCACGCGGGAAATCAGACGGGTATCGCGACCATTACCTGTGCGGTGACCGACCCGCGTGATAGCAAGGTGTACAGCGCCAGCGTCAACATCACCGTCGGCGGCGGGGCAGGGACAGGCAAGGCGGCGAGCGTATACGCGGTTGCCACGTCGAGCTATCTTGGGACCAGGTATAACGTCAACAACATTCCCAGCAACATTGGCATCAATGCGGTGGTCATGGACGATTTTGTGCAGCCGATTCCTGATCCGTCGGCAGCCAACGTTCAGGTCCGCATCATTCAGAATTCGGCTGCTGCCATGGACGCTAGGCTTCTGTCCGATGCCCAGAGCGGCACCGTAGTGCAAGTAGCCACCCGAAGTGGCGTGGCCCTGTTTTCCTTGTCCAGTGGCGCGGCACGAGGGGTGATCTTGCTGGAATTGCGGGCTGATCGCTATGACAACAACGTTGCCAACGGTATTCAGGATCCGATTGTGCAGTGGACGACCGTTCCTGTTATCGATGGCCTGTCGTCTCTGCCGCTTGCACTTAACCCAATGGCCCTCCAAGCGGACAATGGCGTTCCGTTTGCACAAGCACTCGAGGCTAGCAACGGAACACCGCCTTATCGGTGGACGATCAGTTCAGGTACGTTGCCTGCGGGCCTATCGTTGAGCAATGATGGAGTGATCCGAGGTACGCCCCTTGCCTCTCCTGGAGCCTATGTCGTGAAGGTTCGCGTGACGGATTTCTTCGGCGCCTATCAGGAAGCCGCCGTCACGGTCACGATCTCAGGTGCGCCGATCAAGATCGACACCACGTCGATAAGCGGCGCGACAGGCATGGTTTTTTCGTATGCCTTGTCCGCATCCGGGGGGGGTGAGTCCTTACACGTGGTCGGTGGTGGGGTCTATGCCGCCGGGACTGAAGTTGAGTGCGGGTGGTGTGATCAGTGGTACGCCGACACTGGCAGGCACGTATTCCGTTGTAGTTCGTGTGACCGATCAGACGGGAGCGACCGCGCAACGTAACCTTACGATCACCATAGATTTGCCTTTGGCGATCAGCACCACGAGCATCAGTGCGGTGACCAGCATTCCGTTTAACTATGCGATGCAGGCAGTCGGTGGGGTGTCGCCCTATACGTGGACGAGGTTGGATACCGGTGCAACGCTCACGAATGGGGTATTTACGGGGTCCTATTCGGTGGCGGGCACGTACACCATACCTATCCGTTTGACCGATGCCGTAGGTACCAGCGTGACAGGAACTCTCATCATCACGGTGTCGGGTGCCTCGATCGAGATAGGCACCACGTCGATCAGCGCGGCGACAGGTGTGCCCTACTCTTACCTCTTGTCCGTATCTGGCGGGGTGAGTCCGTACACGTGGACATCGGCAGGAGCCATGCCGCCAGGCCTGACCTTGAGTTCAAGCGGACTGATCAGTGGTACGCCGACGCTGGCGGGTGCGTATACGGTCGCGTTGAGCGTTGTCGATCGGATGGGAGCCACGGCGCAACGTAACCTCACGATCAACATCGGTGCGCCTTTGGCGATCAGCACCACGAGCATCAGTGCGGTGACCAGCATTCCGTTTAACTATGCGATGCAGGCAGTCGGTGGGGTGTCGCCCTATACGTGGACGAGGTTGGATACCGGTGCAACGCTCACGAATGGGGTATTTACGGGGTCCTATTCGGTGGCGGGCACGTACACCATACCTATCCGTTTGACCGATGCCGTAGGTACCAGCGTGACAGGAACTCTCATCATCACGGTGTCGGGTGCCTCGATCGAGATAGGCACCACGTCGATCAGCGCGGCGACAGGTGTGCCCTACTCTTACCTCTTGTCCGTATCTGGCGGGGTGAGTCCGTACACGTGGACATCGGCAGGAGCCATGCCGCCGGGACTGACGTTGAACCCGAGTGGTGTGATCAGCGGAACACCAACGCAGGCGGGCACGTATACGGTGGCGGTCACGGTGACCGATCAAGCGGGTGCCATCGCGCAAGGTAACCTGACGATGAACATCGGCGTCCCGTTGTCTATTACCACCATCGGCATTACTGGGACGACAGGGGTGCCGTTCAGCTATGCATTGCAGGCCGTGGGTGGTGTGTCGCCCTACACCTGGGTCAGGTTGGATACCGGGGCTACTCTCGCCAATGGGGTACTCACCGGGGCCTATGCTGCAGCGGGCTCCTACACGGTGCCAATTCGTTTGACGGACAGTGTGGGACACAGCGTGACCGGAAACCTCGTGGTGACCGTCTCAGGCCCTACTTAATCCGGAGTCAAACCCGTTTGCCCTTATCCTCCACGGGCAAACGGGCCAACGTCCCGTGCTGGTTCGGGGATTACATGAATATCGCTCTGGTTGGCATGCCGGGCAGCGGCAAGTCGACGGTGGCGCGCTCGTTGGCGCGCCGGCTGCAACTGGTTTCGGTCGATTCTGACCAGGCGATTGAGCAGCGCCTGGGCTGCAGCATACGCAGCTATTTCGATGGGCACGGCGAATCTGCGTTCAGGGACGTGGAGGAGGCCATCGTCGACGAACTGACGGCCGGCGGCTCACAGATCGTGTTGGCCACCGGCGGTGGCACGGTGCTGCGGCCGATCAACCGGCAGCGTCTTCGAGAGCGAGCCACGGTCATCTACCTGCGTGCATCGCCCGAGCAATTGGCCAAGCGCCTGCGCCACGACACCAAGCGCCCGCTGCTGCAAGTGGCCGATCCGCTCAAGCGCTTGCGCGACCTGTACGCGGACCGTGATCCGCTGTACCGTGAATGCGCGCACTTCGTGGTCGATGCCCATGGGACCACGCTGTCCGTGCTGGTCAGCCGCATCCTGATGCAACTGGAATTGACCCCGCCGGCCCGGCCCGGGTGAGCGACGCCGCGCGTCGTCACATCGCACTGTTCTGGCGTGCGGCCTGATGGCGCGCCGCCGCCTGCCCATACACTTCCCGCATGACCGAATCACTTTCCGCCAGCCGCGTGCGCATCGATCTGGGTGACGAGCGCTGCTACGACATTGCCATCGGCACCGGGCTCATCGCGCAGCAGGCTTCGTTCGACGTGGCGCGCGCCGGCACGCCGGCCCTGATCGTTACCAACAGTACCGTCGCGCCGCTGTACGCCGACACGCTCGCGGGCGCGCTGGCGGGCCGACATCCGCGCCTGTCGCGGCTGGTGCTGCCCGATGGTGAGCAATACAAGACCTGGGACTCCCTCAACCTTATCTTTGACGAACTGCTCGGCGGCGGCTTCGATCGCAAGACCACGCTGTATGCGCTGGGCGGGGGCGTGGTGGGCGACATGACCGGTTTTGCCGCCGCCTGCTACATGCGCGGCGTGCCTTTCGTGCAGGTGCCGACCACGCTGCTGGCGCAGGTGGATTCATCGGTGGGCGGCAAGACGGCCATCAACCACCCGCTGGGCAAGAACATGATCGGCGCCTTCTACCAGCCGCTGGCGGTGGTATGTGATCTGGATCTGCTCAAGACGCTGCCGGCGCGCGAACTGTCGGCCGGGCTGGCCGAAGTCATCAAGTACGGCCCCATCGCCGACATGGCGTTCTTCGACTGGATCGAGGCCAACATCGACGCCTTGCGCGCCTGCGACCCCGCTGCGCTGGCGCACGCCGTGCAGCGCAGCTGCCAGATCAAGGCCGATGTGGTGGGCCAGGACGAGCGCGAGTCGGGCCTGCGCGCCATCCTCAACTTCGGCCACACCTTCGGGCACGCCATCGAGGCCGGCATGGGCTATGGCGCCTGGCTGCATGGCGAGGCGGTGGGCGCGGGCATGGTGATGGCGGCCGAGCTGTCGCGCGAACTCGGGTTGGTCGACGCCGCATTCGTCGACCGCCTGACGCAACTCATCCACCGCGCCGGCCTGCCCACGCGCGGCGCCGTCATCGATGCCGCCGACAACGCCGGCCGCTACCTGCAGCTGATGCGCGTGGACAAGAAAGCCGAAGACGGCGAAATCCGCTTCGTCGTCATCGACGGCCCCGGCCGCGCCGTGGTGCGCGCCGCGCCCGATGCGCTGGTGCGGCAGGTCATCGACCGTTGCTGCGCATGACGAATGCTTCAATATTAATAGCATGTTGCGCTTGATGGACCAGCGCAGACAGCTGATTTGACCTAAAACGCATGAGCTTGGCGCGCTACGCCTGCGACCCCGCCCGCTCGCGCGGTCGGCGCCACGCCATCGCGCCCGCGCCCACGCGCGACGACTTCCAGCGCGACCGCGACCGCATCGTCCACTCCACGGCGTTCAGGCGCCTGGTCTACAAGACGCAGGTGTTCCTGAACCACGAGGGCGACCTGTTCCGCACCCGGCTCACGCATTCGATCGAGGTCGCGCAACTGGCGCGCTCCATCGCCCGCGCGCTGCGGCTGAATGAAGACCTGACCGAAGCCATCGCCCTGGCGCACGACCTCGGCCACACGCCGTTCGGCCACGCCGGGCAAGACGCGCTGAACGAATGCATGGCCGCGCACGGCGGCTTCGAGCACAACCTGCAAAGCCTGCGCGTGGTCGATCATCTGGAGCACCGCTATCCCGACCACAATGGCCTGAACCTCACCTTCGAGACGCGCGAAGGCATCCTCAAGCACTGCTCGCCCGCCAACGCGCGTTTGCTGGACGCGGCCGAGCCCGGCGGCGTGGCGCGCCGCTTCATCGACGGCACGCAGCCCAGCCTGGAGGCGCAACTGGCCAACCTGGCCGACGCCATTGCCTACAACGCGCACGACATCGACGACGGCGTGCGCTCGGGCCTGCTCACGCTGCAGCAGGTGGCCGAAGTGCCCTTGTTCGCGCGCTTCGTCGCCCAGACCGGGCGCGACCACCCCGGCCTGGCCGACCGGCGCGTGTTGTACGAATCGATTCGCCGCATGCTGTCGGCGCAGGTCTACGACGTGATCGACACCACCGGCAGCGCCCTTGCCGCCGCCGCCCCGCAGGACGCCGACGCCGCGCGCCGCAGCGGCCCGCTGGTCGCCTTCAGCGCCGGCATGCGTGCCGAGTCGGCCGAGCTCAAGCGCTTTCTGTTTGCCAACCTGTACCGGCACCCGCAGGTGATGGACACCACGTCGCAGGCGCGCCAGGTGGTGCGCGAGCTGTTCGCCGTTTATTGCCAGCGCCCGCACGAGCTGCGCGCCAGCTTTGCCGAGCGGCCCGACCGCGAACGCGCCGTGGCCGACTACATCGCCGGCATGACCGACCGATTTGCCCTGCGCGAACATGAGCGCCTGACCGGCCAGCGCCTGCTGACATGAGCGGCCCAGCGTCAAGCCCTGCATGCCGCCTGCGCCTGGCCACGCCGATATGACCGCGACGCCTCACCCAAGGCCGCGCAACGGCGCTGCCTGGATCGTCATCCTCGCCGGCGTCAGCGCCGCGCTGCACGTGGGCAAGTTGCCGCCGGCGCTGCCGGTGCTGCAGGCCGAATTGGGCATCACGCTGGTGCAGGCGGGTTTTTTGCTGTCGCTGGTGCAATTGGCGTCGATGGCGCTGGGCCTCGTGGCCGGGTTGATGGCCGACGGCATCGGGCTTAAGCGCTGCGTGGTCGCCGGGCTGGCCCTGCTGTCCGCGGCCGGCGTGGCGGGCGGCTTTGCGCACGACGCCAGTGCGCTGCTGGCCTTGCGCGCGGCCGAAGGGCTGGGCTTTTTGCTGACCACCGTGCCCGCGCCCAGCCTGGTGCGCCGCACCGTGGCGCCCGCCGCACCCACGCGCATGCTGGGCGTGTGGGGCAGCTTCATGCCCTTCGGCACCGCCGCTGCACTGCTGACCGGGCCGCTGGTGATGGGCGCGCTGGGCTGGCCTGTGTGGTGGTGGCTGACGGCCGCGTTCTCGCTGGCGATGGCGGTCTGGGTCGCCGCACGCGTGCCGGCCGACCCGCCACGCGCCGCGTCGCGCCCTGCCGATGCCTTGCCCTGGCAGCAACGTCTGGCGCAGACGCTGACGGCGCGCGGCCCGTGGCTGGGCGCGCTCACCTTCGGCGTGTATTCGGCGCAATGGCTGGCGGTGATCGGCTTTCTGCCATCGCTGTACCGGCAGGCGGGCTGGGGCGGCGCGCAAGCCGTTGCCGTGACGGCGGTGCTGACGGCGGGCGTGGCGGCGGTCAACATGGTCGGCAACATCGTCGCGGGCCGTCTGCTGGCGCGCGGCGTGCGGCCGCAGGCCTTGTTGTGGACTGGCTTTGCGGCCATGGCGCTGGGTGCGTTTGTGGCCTTTGGCGCCCCAGTGGCGGGCAGCGCGCCGCTGCGCTACGCCGGGGCGCTGCTGTTTTCATGCGTGGGCGGCCTGATCCCGGGCACGCTGTTTGCGTTGGCGCCCACGCTGGCGCCGGGTGAGCGCAGCATCTCCACCACCGTAGGCTGGATGCAGCAGTGGTCGGCCGTCGGCCAGGTCAGCGGCCCGCCGCTGGTGGCCTGGGTCGCCAGCCAGGTGGGCGGGTGGCAGTTCACCTGGGTGGTAACGGGCGCGTGCTGCGTGGTGGGCGCGCTGCTGGCGACGCTGATCGGGCGGCAGCAGAACGCGTTGCGCGACCGGGCTTGACCGTGCGGGGTGAAACAGCCGGACGCGAAGGACGCGAAGAATACGCGAAGGACGCGAAAGAACAGCCAGACGATGTTTTCGCGTCCTTCGCGAAACCTTTGCGTCCTTCGCGTCCGGTTTTTGGTTCTTCGGCGCCCACACCCGTTGATTCCATAAAAAATCGGCCCTGGCGCTTGTCCCATCAGCGCATCCAGCTATCAAATCAAGAGTGATCACCGCCCACCATCCGCAGGCACAATCGACCCATGCGCACCGATCCCGACGCCCGCCCTGTGCCGCCCGACACCGTTATCGCCGACACGCGCCGCTGGCTGGAGCGCGCGGTGATCGGCCTCAACCTGTGCCCGTTCGCCAAGGCGCCGCACGCCAAGGGGCAGATTCATTACGCCGTGTGCAACGGCGCCGAGCGTGCCGACCTGCTGGACGCGCTGCGCGCCGAACTGCAATCCCTGGCCGCCGCCGACCCGGCCGAGCGCGAAACCACGCTGCTGATGGCGCCGCGCGGCTTTGACGATTTTCTCGACTTCAACGACCTGCTGGACGACGCCGACGCCGTGCTGGCCGACCTGGATCTGGAAGGCACGCTGCAGATCGCGCCCTTTCACCCGCGCTTTCAGTTTGCCGGCACCGTTGAAGACGACATCACCAACGCCACCAACCGCGCGCCGTACCCCACGCTGCACCTGATCCGCGAAGCCAGCATCGACCGCGCTGTCGCCGCCTTCCCCGAGGCCGAGGCCATCTACGAAGCCAACATGGCGACGCTGGAAAAGCTGGGGCACGACGGTTGGGCGGCGCTGGGCGTGGGTCCGCAGCACGGCGGGGCCACGTCATGAGCAAGCCACATCCGCTCCGAAATGCTACTACTTCGATAGCTGCTCGCGTTGACCCCAAGCGCGCCCCCGGCGCCAAAGAGGCTGAATCCGCCGTGTTGGCCGAGTTGCGCCCCGGCCAGTCGGTGGAGTTATTGAAAGAGCTGCACATCCTCACGCGCGAGGGCAAGCTGAATCAGGATTCGCGCCGCAAGCTCAAACAGGTCGGGCACCTGGTACAGTTCATCGAGAAGATCGTGGCCGAACTTGCGGCCCAGGGCGGGCCGCTCACGCTGGCCGATCATGGCGCGGGCAAGTCGTACCTGGGCTTCATCCTGTACGACCTGCTGCTCAAAGGGCAGGGCAGCGGAACCGTCTACGGCATCGAGACGCGGCCTGAGCTGGTCGAGCGCTCGCGCGCGCTGGCCGAGCGGCTGGGCTTTGAGCGCATGCGCTTTCTCAACATCGCCGCCGCCGATGCGGCGCACGACGCCGCGCTGCCCGATCGCATCGACATCGTCACCGCGCTGCATGCCTGCGACACGGCGACCGACGACGCCATCGCGTTTGGCCTGACCAAAAAAGCGCAGGCCATGGTGCTGGTGCCGTGCTGCCAGGCCGAACTGGCCGCCGGCCTGCGGCAATCGAAGGCGCTGCAGCTGTCGCGCACGCCGCTGGCCGAGCTGTGGCGCCACCCGCTGCACACGCGCGAAATGGGCAGTCAGCTGACCAACGTGCTGCGTTGCCTGTACCTCGAATCGCAGGGCTACAGCGTCACGGTGACCGAGCTGGTCGGTTGGGAACACAGCCTGAAGAACGAGCTGATCATCGCCCGCTACACCGGTCAAAAGAAACGCAGCGCGGGCGAAAGGCTGCGTGTTTTGCTGGATGAATTCGGGCTGCCGGCACTGCTGCCGCTGCGTTATCCGGCGTTGGCGGGATGAGTGTTGTCGCCAGGCGATACGGCTTCAAACAAACCGCTCGCCATTCCCGCCTTCGCGGGATGACGAGAACCCAAACGCCTCAGACCTCGGTCATCACGGCCGATAGCTATTGGAAAGAATAGCTTGCTGCGCTGACCCGATAGGCGCCAGCCCGTGATTCGGCCAAAAATTTCCCCGGCTCAGCCGCCTGTCTCAAGGCGCCCGCTGCCCGCCCGAGCAACGCTCCACGCCGGCCAGATCGCGGCGTGACTGCACCTGCGCAAAACCTGCAGCCTGCAGCAAATCGCGCACACGCTCGGCCTGCTCCCAACCGTGCTCCAGCAGCAGCCAGCCGCCGGGTGTCAGGTGGGTGGCGGCGTGTGCCACCAGGTGACGGATGTCGTCCAGCCCGTCCGGCCCGCTGACCAGGGCGGCGCGCGGCTCGTGCGCCAGCGCGGGCAGATGCGGGTCGTGCTCGGCGATGTAGGGCGGGTTGCTGGCGATCACGTCAAAGCGTTCGCCGGCAAGCGGCGCAAACCAGTTGCCGTGGCGCAGTTCGATGGCCAACGCTGAGCGCTCTGCGTTGGCCGCCGCCACGTCCAGCGCGTCGCCGCTGGCGTCCACCGCCACCACGCGCGCCGCGGGCCGTTGGCGTGCGATGGCCAGCGCAATGGCGCCGCTGCCGGTGCCCAGGTCCAGCACGCGCCGCGGCGCATCGGCCGGCAACAGCGCCAGCGCCCAGTCGACCAGCGTTTCGGTGTCGTCGCGCGGATCCAGTACGCGGGCGTCCACGTGCAGGCTCAGACCGTGGAAGGCTTTCTCGCCGGTGAGGTAAGCGATCGGCTCGCCCGCCAGCCGGCGCTCGGCCAGCGTCTGCAGTCGCGCGGCAGTGGCGGCGGGCAGCGGGTCGGTGTCGTGGGCCAGCAGCCACGCGCGGTCGTGTGTGGCACGGTGCAGTGCGTGCAGCAACAGCATCTGCGCTTCCAGCCGAGGCAGGCCACGGCTTTGCCAGTGGATCAGCGCGTCGGACAGGGTGGACATGAAAATGCTATGTAATCAATAGCTTTAGGCGCTTGCCGGCCAAGCGCTGCGGGCCGATTTGACGTAAAGGTGGTTCGGCGCGGTGGAGGCAGGCATCCATCTGCCACCACAATGTGACGGCGACACGCGCATTGAATGTCCAGTGGCTTCGCGCCCGCGCGTGTCAAGGCGCCGTCATGCGGTCGACCACGTCGCGCACGCCGGCCACGCTGCGCGCCGTCTGTGTGGCCAGCGCGCGGTCGGCGGGGCTGGCGAGTGGGCCGCTCAGAATGATCAGACCGCCCTCATAGCCTTCGACCGCGATGCGCGCACCCGCCAAGGCGGGTTGGGCGGACAGCGCGGAACGCACGCGGTCAGCCACGCGCTGGGCGCCGGCGGTGGAGCCCGATGCGCCGTCCCACACCTCGGGCACCTTGCGCAGGTCGGGCACGGGGATTTCGATGCGCGTCGGCGTGGCGCCCCAGGGCGTGCCGCCGGTGCCGCATCCGGCCAGCAGCGATGCGGCGGCGGCGCCCGCCAGCAGCAGCGCGGGGCGGCCTGCGCGGGCAATGAAGGTCAGATAACGCATGGCATTCGTCCTTTCTGGGGTGGGCGCCGAGCGGGCACGCCATCGGGCGATGATAGTCAGCAGGCGGCTCGGCCGCGCCTCGTGCCCTCAACGGCCACGCGGCTCAGGCGTTGACTTCGAGTTCTGCCATCTGTTCGGCTTCGCGCGCGGACTGCAGCGCGTCCAGCACGTCGTCCAGGTCGCCTTCCATCACCAGCGCCAGCTTGTACAGCGTCAGGTTGATGCGGTGGTCGGTCAGGCGCCCCTGCGGAAAGTTGTAGGTGCGGATGCGGTCGCTGCGCTCGCCGCTGCCGATCAGGCCCTTGCGCGTGGCGGCGTCCTTGGCGGCGCGTTCGCTGCGCTCTTTTTCTTGTAGCCGCGCCTGCAGCACCTGCAGCGCCTTGGCCTTGTTGGCGTGCTGGCTGCGCCCGTCCTGGCATTCGGCGACGATGCCGGTCGGCAGGTGCACCACGCGCACAGCCGAATCGGTCTTGTTGATGTGCTGCCCGCCCGCGCCGCTGGCGCGAAAGGTGTCTATGCGAAGGTCGGCCGGGTTCAGCGTGATGACCTCGGTTTCGTCCGGCTCGGGCATCACGGCGACCGTGGCGGCGCTGGTGTGGATGCGGCCCTGCGTCTCGGTGACGGGCACGCGCTGCACCCGGTGGCCGCCCGATTCAAAGCGAAGCCGGCCATACACATCGTCGCCTTCGACGCGCAGCACCACTTCCTTGTAGCCGCCCAGTTCGGCGGGCGATTCGCTCATCACCTCGACGCGCCAGCCGCGCGTCTGCGCGTAGCGCGTGTACAGGCGCGTCAGGTCGCCGGCGAACAGCGCCGATTCGTCGCCCCCCCGTGCCGGCGCGAATCTCGATGAAGGCGTTGCGCGCATCGTCCGGGTCCTTGGGCAGCAGCATGCGCTGCAATTCGGCCTGCAGGCTGGCCAGTTCGGCCTCGGCAGCGCCCATTTCCTCGCGCGCCATCTCGGCCATGTCGGCATCGTCAAGCATCTCCTGCGCGGCGGCCAGGTCCTTTTCGCGCTGCAGATAGCGCGCCCAGCGCCCGGCCACCGCCGCCACCTCGGTGTGCTCGCGCGACAGCTTCATGAACTGCGACATGTCGGCCATGATGTCGGCGCGCGTCAGCAGAAAGTCGAGCTCGGCCAGGCGGTCAGTGTAGCGTGCCAGTTGTTGGCGCAGAAAGGGTTTCATGGGGGCGCCATTGTCGCTGCTTTGGTTCGGTGAACCCAGCACTACGGACCGTGACCGGACAAAGGGAGGCTGCAATGTCCAGCCATTTATAGGCGTTCGCCCGGCGTCGGTTGCTTACTGATTGGCGGATGCCGTGCAACTGCTGTCTTTGTCCGGTCGGCAAGTGCGTACGCGCCCCGAATTGGCGATGATGAGCCGGCGGGTTTGCGTCGCTTGCTGGTTGCTGGTCACATCGTTGCGAGCAATCGTGAAGGTCAGGTTGCCAAAGGTGTTGCCCAGCCCGGGATAGCCCGAGCCATTGAACATGATGAAAGGGGTGCCTGCGGCTGAGGTACCCGTTCCGCTCACGGTGATGTAGCTAGGCGGTGGCGGCACAACCAAGACCACCTCGTCGTCTGAGGTAAAACTCTGACTTAAGTCCTTATCCACAAATACCTGCCAGCCGCTGGACCAATTCGCTCCATCAACTGGCATCACGTAGGCATACATATTCCGCTTCATGGCCTCGCCCCGCGCTGCATTGACGGCAGCCATCAAGGTGTTGGTGAGCGAGCTCAACTGACTATTGCGCTGAAACTCGGTGAAGCTGGGTGCCGCGATAAGCATCAGTGTCGCGGCGATGGCGATGGTCACCATCAACTCGATCAATGTGAAACCACGTCGAGTGCTGGTATGGAAATTCATGGCCAGCACAAGCGAGAATCGGTGGTGGTGCCCGAGCAACCTTTGACGCCGGTGCTGGTCAGGGTCAGATTGCCTACCGCGGCGTCCGGACGGGTGGGCGAAGCGACGCCTTGGATGCAAGCGTTGATCGCCGGTTGGGTGCCGCCACCCACGGCAGGACACTGCACGGCGGACAGCCAGTAGGAAGGAGCAGAAGCGTTGCTGCCTACTTGAATGATGAAAGGCACGGTGGCAGGCGTGGTCGTTCCGGCAGCGTTGGAGAACGCCTGATAGGTATTGTTCTGCGTCATGAAGCGCTCCTGCTGCTGCATCAGCTGCAGTAGCGCCGTTCTCGCCTCGGCGCGCCGTCCCTTCTTGACCGCTTCATCATAGGAGGGGTAAGCAATGGCCGCCAGGATGGCAATGATCGCCACCACAATCATCAACTCGATGAGTGTGAAGCCCGACGCCAATCGACGTGACGCAGGCCGCAAGCGCGTGCGGGCTGTTGTCATCGGTTCTTCAACTCCAGGTAGTTGTTGATCTGCCTCCAACTCAGGCGACCCACCGGCAAAACGTCGTTGACTTCCGACCCTAGACCAAAGCCGGCTGCGCCAGGCACGCCGAGCAGGATTGGCCGTGTGCGCAGGCGCCGGCCGGACCCATCGGCCTTGCTGGTCGTCGTGGTTTCGTCGTTGAACAGCGGCATCGGCCCACCTGGGACACCCACGGTGGATGCTTTTTTGAATCCCTTGCCTTCCACCATGTCGACATAGTAGATATTGCCACTTCCGCCCGACACGCTGCAAACACCGGGCGAAGTGGCGGCATCGGGAATGAGACTGCTGAACGTCACTTTGGTGGTCAACGGCACGTAAACCGAATCGTAGACGACGCGCTCCCCGGTACTGCCCAGGTCGTAAAACCATCCTGAGCGCTGGGTCACGTCAGCGTCGCGGGTCGCGCGTCCCCAAGTGAAAGCAGCAGAAGGCGACAGGTTGCCGGCGGCGTCGGACGTGACCTGCTGCAACCGGCCGCGACCGGCAATGCCCGCGACGCCCGAAGCGCCCCCAGCGCCGCCGCCTCTGCCGTTGTCATAGAGCACGTAATAGGTTTGTTGAGCGGTCGATGAACTGTCGGTGCCTTCGATGTATTTACCCGTTCCGAAACCGACAAAGTGCGTCGTTGGCCCGCCGTAGCCCTGCAGGATGGTGGGGGCGGCAGTGATCGGCTGCACATTGCCGTTGCCGTCCTTGGCGATGTACATCGGAAATGCCACCAGGTTGCTGCCGCTGCCGGTTGAGAACCGTGACAGTTGCCCGGCAGTCCATCCGCTGGCACCCACACCGGTGAAATCCAGGTTCCAAAGCTTGCCATGCAGGTCGCCAGCGAATACGTAGCTCACGACCCCTGCGTTGTCGACGAACGCCTCCAGGTTGATGATGCCGGTGGCAAGGCCCGCGTACGTGGGGGTGGTGGTGGCCAAGGTGCTGTCAAATGGCAGTGTGATCTTGTAGTAGTTCGGGTTTGCTCCACTCGATGTCCACGCAACACCCGCGGGCTTGTCTAGCGCCAGCAGAAATATGGTGGGTGCCCCAGTGGTGCTGAACGCTCCCGTGCCATCGTCCACATAGTTGTTCACGCCGCTGGGCACCATGGCAAACCAGCGATAAGTGGCGGTGGCGGCGTTCGGCGCGCTGGTGCGCATCTTGACGATTCGGGGCTTGCCAAGGACAAAACCCATGTCCGCGTCGTGGACCTGGGTGAACTCCCACAGGACTTTGGACGCGTTAAAACTGGTCGGGTCCGTCACATCAAGCGCAAAAACACCACGACCGCCGCCGCCTGTACCGGATACCAATACCGTCTTCCAATCGCTGGCGCTGCTTCCGGCACCGGTCTTGGCATCACCGATGACGGGCGTCGCGTCCACGTAGGACTGATGGTTGACGCCGTAGGCGGGATCGGTCAGGGCGCTCAGTTTGGTGCCTAACCAGCTGGGGATATAGGCAAACAATTCGCTTCCCGTGGTTGCGTCAAATGCATGCAGCATGCCATCGTTGGCACCCACGTAGACGGCGGCAGCGCGACCGGATTGGGCAGTCACGAAGCTTGCATAACCATCGGACAGCCCGCGCGTGGGCGACGGAGCGCCGACATATTGCACGCCGGAATTGACAATATCGCCCAAGACATGGGAGCGCACGCGAAACGGGTTACCTTCCTTGCTCTTGACGCCGCGCAGGAAGCTAAGCCGGTCCTGCCAAAGTCCATCTGCCACGGCCATCGGGTTGTATTTATCCAGTGCGTCCTTCAGGTCTTGCTCAATGGCGCTGGTCGTGAAATCGGTGGCGGTCGGATGGGGCGTGGGCCCCGCCGCGGTCGATACCTTGCCCACAACGATGTTGCGGGTATCACCCAAAAAAATGCGCCCCACCAGCTGCTGGTCGGCTGACCACGACGGTGCGGCGGACAATTGAATTTGCGACGTGTTGGCGCTATCGACCGCGATCGAAAATGCCTGAACATCACCCGTCCAGGCACCGGTGTCGAACGACGCCTGATACACGTGGGAGCTCGTGGTGTTCAGGTTGGAGCTTGAGGCTGCCGCGCCTGCGATACTGCGCTGCGCCGAGGCAGCGTCACCGAAGATTTTCTCGAAAGCGGCCAACACCCCACGCGCGTCGCTCTGAAGAAAATAGGTCTGCGCTTCGCCGGGCATGCTGGGGTTTTGCCAGACATTGTTGTCAGCCACCCCATTCTGATCGTAAAACGGCTTGCCTTTGGTGTTAAAAGGCTGCGCCAGGCCTTGCGTGGGTTGCGTATTGAATCCCCCGTATTTGGCTCCGGTGAAGTACTGGTTGTTGTTACGACGTGTGCTGGCATTGTTTTGGTCGGCATATTCGTTAACGTCGAAGAAGAAGGATTTGACCCTGAGCCCCGGACGCTGCTTCGTCGGTTGATTGGTCCAGTCAGCACCTCGGATATCATGGGTGTGTGCCCAGTAAGAAAGGCCGTAAACCTGTGCGCCCCGGGTGTTGGGGCCCCCATTCGCTGAATTGGGGTTGCTGGTAACCTGTGAAGACCCTTGGCCGTCGAGGTAGGACACGGATGTGCCTTTTTCAAACGCCTGTACCACGGAAATCCACGCCTCGATATTGGGTACGTTGTTCGCCAGATCGGTGGCCGCCATCCGGTTGTTAGTGCCTCCACTGGTGTATCTTGAATCCCAGGTGTTGACGTCCCCAATCAGCGCGATATTGCTTTTGACACAGGAATAGTTGGCGCTGCTGCTGCGATTGCCTCCGTACGGGTCCAGGTTGGTCCAGTCGGTGTAGATGGGGAAACCATCATAGAAAAGTTTCTGCGCAGCGTTGCCGATGTTCAGGTTCGCGACGGCGGCCGGGCTGGGGGGCAGGCCCTGCAAATAGCGCAGCGACTCATAATACAGTTCGCCGGACGGATCGTATTTTTTGTATTTGCCCGGCGTGGTACCCGTGCGGCCGAACTTGTTCAGGTAATTAATGACACCACTGATACCAAAGGTGGTGTCAGCGTCGGGATTATCCTTGAAAATTCCCGTCACAGGATCCCATTCCGCAGCGGGGTTACCTGATGCGGGTGTGTTTTCGATGCCCCTGCTGTCGTAAGTACGTGGGCCGACAAATTTCATCGGTGCACGAAGCACCCCCCCCGTAGCGACCCGCCGTACTGGCGCCGTTGTCCCAACTCAGGGTTTGTTCCAGCGCATAACCAAAAGCCGCCAGCCGCAAATGGTTATTGTATTTTTGGATGGTGCCCGACGGCTTGTAGTTGCCATTCGGATATTGATTGCAGAAATTATAATCTCGGACGTCCTGTAACGTTCCAGAAGCATTTTTTTCGCACACCTCAACACGAGAGTAAAAAAAGCCGTCCGTATTCAGCGCCACAGCGCCACCGGCGGGCGTCCAAGTGCCGGTGTAAGCTACCAGGTAGCACGCTTTACCCACGCCCGAAATGGGGTCGCCGAAAATCGCATTGCTGCATGAGAATGGTCCGGCGACGGGTGCTTTTTTCCATTTCCCGCTGGCCCCGTACCAGACTTCCTGAACACCGAATGTAGTGCAGCTTCCGTTTTCAGTAGCGCATTGGCTTGCGCCAGCGGGCAATGGGCCCGCGAAGCCGGTGATCGGCCCCATCCCGACCGACGCATTGAGGCGATACGCGCTGGTGTCCGAGCAAGAGCCTGTCTGGCTTGTGCCGAAGTAGATTTTATTAAGGGTATTGGCGACCCAGATACTGCTTGCACCGCTGGCATTGGCGGCGTTGACCATGGCCAAGGGCACTGCCCCCGCGTAGCTGCCGTCAGTTCCCTTGGCCAGTTGCTTGGCCGGGAAGTTGGTGGAGTTCCACATGCAGATGGGATCGCCATTGGGCAACACGGCGCGTTGCAGGACCGTCAGCCCGGTTTCGTCGATGTAGCGGTCGCCGCCAGACAGGGCCAGCCGCAACATGTCGATGGCAGAGTTGCTGGCCCAATTCAGAAAATTGCCGCTAAAGGCGTCGCTGCAGGCGTGGCCAGAGGCCGGCCCCGAGATGACGAAACGCTTGTAATCGGCCTTGGTTTTGCCCACCGACGGGGTTTCGCTGGGATTGTCCTTGTAGGTGTAGCACATCTCGGCGTTGTAATAACCAAGATATTCTTTGGTTGGTGTATAAGACGAATCGGTCGACTGGCCCGGAACATTGACATACTGCGCGCCTACGGTGGGAAATTCCACCGAAAGGGCCAACGCAAGGGCCGGCTTGTCACCTTGGGTGGCGGCGTAGAGCGGCACCGAAGAAATGTTCAAGGCCGGAATATTGGGCGCGGTCGGAGCGCCAATAACCACCAGCGACACTGCAGCGCTGCCCGCGATGCCCAGAAGCAGGCTGCCCAGAAACCGACGATGCGTCACCCAGCGGTTTGCGTGGCCTTGATCAACGGGGCGGCGAAACATGGTAAAGCTTTCTCGTACAGATCAATTTCTGTAAAGCGTTTGGACGACGGCCTGGATGTCGCTGCGCGGGCCGAATCCGATGGCGGTGACTCGATATGGCATATTTAAAACGGCTCCAGCCCGCGCTGCCGAGGCATAGGACGATGTGATCATGTTTCCACCCGGGTTGCCGAAGTCTGGCACCTTTTCGATGATGTAACGCGGCGCGAGGGCGGGCTGGATGCCGGTGCCGTCGACTGCGCCGGCGCTGTTGAACGTGCGGTCGGTGAATGTGCCCAGCGCCACAGAGGGCGCGCTGCTGCCCTGATCCGCGAAGTCGATGGTGAGCCAGGTTGGTTTGGTAGAACCGGTGGTCACAGACCTACAGTAACCTCGGTACGGCTGACTGGTGTAACAGCCAGAGTCGGGGAATCGCGGCTGCTTGCCGGTGCGACTGGCACCAGCGCTATTCGGTCCACTCAGATCAATTTCAGCATCCACCAACGCCGCCTCGGCCCCTTGCCAAGCCAGTTGCATGTCGCGGTCATTGCGAGCGCCGCGTTCGCCCATCATGCTGATCTGGACACTGGCAACGCCCAGCATCGAGACGATGACCAGAATGAGCATGACGATGACCAGCGAAACGCCGCGGACGCGTGCTGGCCGATGGCGCATGACGGATCGACGACGCGAGCGGCCATCGGTCAAGGTGGGTGCGCCTGAGGCGTGCTGTTTCATGGGGCGCGGGCTTTTATGAGGGCGTGACCACGTCGCATGGCAGGGTGGATGTGGCGGGTTGGTAGCCCTGGTTCTGGCAATTGCGCAACTGAACGGTGAAGGTCACGGTCTGTCGCAGGCGGTTGTCGGTCGCAGTGAGCTTGCTGCCAGGATCGTTGGTACTGTCGTAGTGATCCTTGACGCCCAGCGGGTAGTAAGTCGTGGAGGTGGCTTGCAAGGCCGAGCCCGGCGGGCCGCGCAGCACCATGCCGATGCGCAGGCTGCGCACACGCCGCCAGTTGGCGTAGGTCGCCACGGTGTTGCCAGCCACCGTGAGCTGGTCGGCACGCAGATAGGCGTTGGGCACCCCAGTGGCCGGGGGCGTGGCCGGCAGCACCGCGCCGGGTGTGACGTTGTCGACCCCGTAGAGAACCTGGAAACTTTCCACACCCTTGACCAGCGGTACCGTGTAGTACACCCCGGTCGTGTCGTTGCGCGTGGTACACATCAATGTCGGCTCACCGGCGCTGACGGCCAGATGCAGCACGCTGACGGCGCGGTCACCGCGATTGGTTGCGGCAATGCGGGGTGAGGTGCCGTCGCAGGTGATCATGCTGCCGTCCGTTTCCGAACTGTTTTTATCAAATTTGCTCTTGACGGCCTGATATTGCAGGATCAGGATGTCGCCGTTGTAGCTGTCGGTGCGCGTCAAGGACACATTGAGCGGATCGGAGGGGCTGACTAATGCATTGTCGAAACCGTAGACACTGGGCTGCAGCGCGCCGATTTCGAGGTTGTTTTTGAGTTTGTAAAGAGCGCTAGAAGCAGAATAAGTGGCGCTGGCGAAGTCCACATCTTCAAAACCAGCTTGCACCACCAGCTGCTGAATCAATTGGCTGGCGAAACGGCTGTCATCGCGCAGTTGCGACGAAGCGTCCACCGTGGCCGCACCTTGGCGCGACATCAGCAGTGCCGCGACCGTGACCAGCACGACCAACAGCCCAATGGCCATGGCGACCATCAACTCGACCAAGGTCATGCCGCGCTGGCGCTGAACCAATGCAGGAATGCGTGCCGACCGAAGGGGAGTCGCGAAGCAGGTCATAGCTGGCCGCTGGGGGTGACCGGCAGGAGGATGTAAGGCCGAGTGCCAGCGTCGCTCGTGTTCACGATCTGGCCCTTCGTGTTTTCGCGCAGCCACCCGATCTTGATGAACGCGATGTTTTGACTGGCGGTGGCCGACGAGGTGCAGGCCCATTGCGGCAGGCCGTTGGCATCATAGGGAGCCGTGTCGCGACAGATGGACACACGGGCCCCGGGCAACAGGTTGCTGACGCGTGCAAGCCATTCGGTCATCTGCGCGTTGGCAATATCGTTGGCGGAGGCGCAACGAGAGCCCACATCCAGGCAATTGGACACAGTCGCCGGCTGCATGCCGCTGCCATTGTCTGAAAAGTTGCCGTGGTAGGGGTTGTTGGTAGCTCTGGCCGCCACCTGGGGGTTGGCACGCATCATGTCGGCCAGTTCGCGCGCCAAGACGACGGCGACGGATTGCTGCCTGGCGTCGCGCGTGTTCTTGATGGCGGCCGCTTGCAGGCCGACCACGCCCAGCAACCCGAACGACAGAATCACGATGGCGACCAGCACCTCGACCATCGAGAAGCCGCGTGACCGCCAGGAAGGCGGCACCATCACGGACGTTTGCTTGAGGCGAACTACAGCACCAGACCACATGTGTTCGATGTTACGAGACGTGTGGATTGGCGCGGCGACCCTTCGTCAGACGGTGCTTACCGCCCGTCGGCGTGTGGGCGATTCAGCTGAGGGTTGTCCGCCGCAGCGGCTGGCCTTCAATGCCGCTGGCGTGGTTGTTCGAACAGTCGCGGTTACTTATGAGCGCAGGAACAAACGAGCCACCCGTGCAGCGGTGTCGTCTCGCTTGGCCTCGTCGGCAGCGCGCAATTCCGCGAAGGCGCCATGCAGCATTTTCTGCGCCAAGCCTCGACTGAGACCATCCAGCACCGCGTCCACATCCTCACCCTTGGCCAGCCGCTTGCGCGCCTTCACCAGTTCGGCGGCGCGCCAGGCGTCGGCCTGGGCATTGAGCTGCTGGATGAGCGGGACGACGCCGCTGGCGGGGCTGCGCTGGTCGATCCAGTGCATGAAGCTTTGCACGCCGGCGTCGATGATGGCCTCGGCCTGGGCGACGGCGGCCTGGCGGTTGGCGTGGCCGGTCTGCACCACCTGGGCCAGGTCGTCGACGGTGTACAGATACACGTCGTCCAGCGCCTTGACTTCGGGTTCGATGTCGCGCGGCACGGCCAGGTCGACCACGAAGATGGGACGGTGGCGGCGCTTTTTCAGCGCGCGTTCGACCGCGCCCAGGCCGATGATGGGCAGCGTGCTGGCGGTGCAGCTGACGATGGCGTCGAATTCGTGCAGGCGCTCGGGCAGGTCGGCCAGGCGCATCACTTCGCCGCCCAGTCGGCTGGCCAGCTTTTCGCCACGCTCTAATGTGCGGTTGGCGATGGCGATGGCCCTGGGTTGCCGCGCCGCGAAGTGGGTGGCGGCCAGTTCGACCATCTCGCCCGCGCCGACGAACAGCACGCGGATCTCGCGCAGGTCTTCGAACAGGTTGCCGGCCAGGCGCACCGCGGCGGCGGCCATGCTGATGGAGTGCGCGCCGATGTCGGTCGACGTGCGCACCTGCTTGGCCACGGCAAAGCTGCGCTGGAACAGCTGGTTCAGCGTGGTGCCCAGCGCGCCCGCGTCTTCGGCGGCGCGCACGGCGCTTTTCATCTGGCCCAGGATCTGCGCTTCGCCCAGCACCATGCTGTCCAGCCCGCTGGCCACGCGGAAGGCATGGCGCGCGGCCTGGTCGTCGCGCAAAACGTAGGTGTGGTGGTGCAGCGCGTCCACCGGCACGTCGCCGGCGCGCGCCAGCCAGCCCAGGGTGTGGTCGATCTGCACGTTGTCGGACGCGCAATACACCTCGGTGCGGTTGCAGGTGGACAGGATCGCCGCCTCGGGGTGGCGCTGGTGCGACGTGCGCAAGCCGTGCAGCGCAGGTGCCATCTGGTCGAGCGCGAACGCGAAACGGCCACGCAGATCCAGCGGCGCGGTGTTGTGGTTCAGTCCCAATGCCCAGACGGCCATGGGGGCGATTATAAAATTGGGTGCCCGGTCGCGCTGTGTTGTCGACCATGGACTTGACCGACATCAAGAGCGTCATGCAGATTGCCGACACCTTCTGGCACCTTGCCAACTTCATGCTGCCCGCGCTGGTGATGGCGCCCGGCATGGTGCTGGCGGCCCGCTGGGTGTATCGAAATCACCCGCCTGCGCTGTCCCTGCCTGCGCAGATAGCTATCAATTTTGTAGTTTGCCTGGTGGTGCTGGTGGCCGGGCTGGCGGCGTCGGGGCACGACGGGCGGCTGTTGACCTACGCCGCCTTGGTGCTGGCCAGCGCGGCCACGCCCGCGGTGCTGGCGCTGCGTCGGCGGCCGTTCAACCAGGGCTGAACAGGTCCACCCGGTCGGTCACGATGCCATCGGTGCCCAGTTGCACCAGCCGCTCGGCCGCCCATTCGTCGTTCACGGTGTAGCTGAGCGCGCGCATGCCCATGCCGTGCACCTGGGCGACCAGCGCGGCGTCCCACAGGGCGTGGTTGCAGACGATGGCGCGGCAGTCCAGCTGGCGGGCGATGTCGGCCCAGCCGTTCCACAGCGTATCCAGCAGCAGCCCGCGCGGCAGCTGCGGCGCGGCCGTTGCCGCGCCACGCAGGGCTTCGGGGCGGAACGAGGTCAGCAGCGGCGGCACCGCCGCGCCTTGCCACAGCCGCGCCGCGGTGTCGGCGACGACCTGGCCGGTGCGCTCTTCCACGCCGGGCGTCGGCTTGATTTCGATGTCAACCAAGTGACCGTTGGCCCGGCACCAGCGCGCCAGGTTGGCCAGCGTGGGCAGCGGCTCGCCCGCGTAGGCCCGCGAATGCCAGCTGCCTGCGTCCAGCTGCGCCAGTTCGCTCCAGGCCAGATCGCCCGCGGTGCCATCGCCGTCGGTGGTGCGCTGCAGCGTGGCGTCGTGCAGCAGAAAGGGCACGCCGTCGGCCGACAGCTTGACGTCGCATTCAAACATGCGATAGCCGTGCGACGCACCCCGGCGAAAGGCCGCCAGCGTGTTCTCCGGCGCCAGCTTGCCCGCCCCGCGGTGGGCGATCCAGAAGGGGTAGGGCCATGGGGGCATCACGGGTTGTCTCATTCAAAAATGATAGCTGTCCACGCCAATCAGGCCAGCGTTGGAGGCGATTTTTATGGATATTCTGCACGCTGCCCCGCCTGCGCCAGCAGCCACTCGCGAAGCCTGCTCAGCCCCGGGTGCGCGGGGCGGTCCAGCGGTCGGCACAGATGGTAGCCGCGCGCCACGCTGACGGGCGGGTCCTGCTGCAGCGCAATGGCGATGCGGCCGGCGGCCAGTTCGGCTTCGATCAGGCAGCGCGGCACCACCGCGACGCCCAGGCCGGCCATCACCGCCTGCGCCAGCAGGCCGACCTGGTCGAAGTCCGCCGCTGGCGCCAGTGGCCCGTGCGGGCAGCCGACCTGCGTGAACCAGTGCGCCCAGGTGTCCGGGTAATGCGTGTGGAAGAGCAGCGGCCGGGTCAGCAGGTCGGCGGGCGTGCGGATGGCGCCCGCGCCGGTCAGGTCCTGCGGGCGGCAGATGGGCACGATCTCGCGGCCGATCAGGTAGTCGGCGGCAATGCCGGCAGGCCAGCCGGTGCCGCCGACGCGGATCCAGGCGTCGATGTCGGCCGCGGTCATCGGGTCGTCGCGCTGGTAGGGTGCAAAGCTGAGCGTCACCTCGGCGTGGCGCGCGCTGAAGTCCGGCAGGCGCGGGATCAGCCAGTGGCTGAACAACGTGGGCGGCACCGACAGCCGCAGCGCCCGCGCCGCATGATGCCGGCGCAGCGCCTGCGAGGCCGATTCGATGCTGGCCAGCGGTGCCACCACCGCGTCCAGGTACTGCCGGCCGTCGCGCGTCAGCACCCGGTGGCGGCCTTCGCGCACGAACAGGGCCACGCCCAGATGATCTTCCAGCCGGGCGATGGCGCGGCTGATGGCGCCCTGCGTCACGTGCAGCTGCTCGGCCGCGCGCGTGAAACTGCCCAGCCGCGCCGCCGTCGCAAAAGCGTGCAGTTCAGACAGGGACGGCGAGTGCAGGCGCATGGATGGATGAGCGTTGGTCATGGATCGCCGCCCGATTGTCGCTTTTCGTTGGCGGTGGCTTGGCCAAGAATGCGGCAGCATCCAATACAACCCTAAGGAGAGCCCGATGGCCCTGCGCCGTAACCTGCTGTGCACCCTGGCCGTCTGCGCCGCTGCCGCTGCGCTGGCGCCGCTGGCCCACGCCCAGGCGGGCGACTACCCCAATCGCCCGATCAAGCTGATCGTGCCCTTCGCCCCCGGCGGATCGACCGACATCGTGGCGCGCCTGCTGGCCGACAAGATGGGCAGATCCTCGGCAAGGCGGTGGTGGTCGACAACAAGGGCGGCGCCGGCGGCTCGATCGGCGCCGACGCCATCGCCAAGTCGGCGCCCGACGGCTACACCATTGGCATGGCCACCGTCAGCACGCACGGCGCCAACCCGGCCATCTACGCCAGGCTGCCGTACGACCCAGTGAAGGACTTTGCCCCCATCACCAACGTGATGAGCGTGCCCAGCGTGTTCGTGGTGCACCCCAGCGTGCCGGCCAAGAGCATGAAGGAATTCGTCGCCCTGGCCAAGGCCGAGCCGGGCAAGTACAGCTTTGCCACGCCGGGCGCCGGCTCACTCGGCCACGCCAACATGGAAAACTTCATGAACCTGGCGGGCATCCAGCTGCTGCACATCCCGTACAAGGGCTCGGGCCAGGCCATCACCGACGCGCTGGCCGGACAGGTCAACTCGATGACGGACAACCTGCCCTCGATGCTGCCCAACATCCAGTCGGGCAAGCTGCGTCCGCTGGCGGTGCTGGCGCTCAAGCGCAGCCCCATGCTGCCCGACGTGCCCACCTATGGCGAACTGGGCTACCCCGGCATGGGCGATGGCGGCTGGTTCGGCCTGGTGGCGCCGGCCGGCACGCCGAAGGACATCGTCGCCAGGCTCAACGCCGCCGCGCACAAGGCCATGGCCATGCCCGACTACCTGGACAAGCAGCGCGACATCTCGGGTGAATCCATGGCCAACACGCCGGACGAATTCACGCGCCAGATCCAGGCCGCCATCGCGCGTTACACCGCGGTGGCCAAGCGCGCCAACATCAAGATCAATTGATGCCGGCCCCCGCTGCTTCGCAGGACGACCTGCGCCCCCGGCCCGACACGCCGGTCGAAGTCTGGCTGCCCACCGCGCCGGCGCTGCCGCTGGTGTGCGACTCGCCGCACAGCGGCACCGCGTATCCGCAAGACTTTGGGCACGAACTGCCGCTGCCCCTGCTGCGGCGCGGCGAAGACACGCACGTGCACACGCTGTTCCACACCGCGCCGGCGCATGGCGCCACGCTGATCGCGGCCACCTTTCCGCGCACCTACATCGACGTCAACCGCAGCGAGGCCGATCTTGACCCGGCGCAGATCGACGGCGCCTGGCCCACGCCGCTGCAGCCCGGCCCCAAGACGCAACAGGGCCTGGGCCTGATCTGGCAGCACATCGTCAAGGACGGCGTGTCGCACCCGCTGTACACGCGCCAGCGCACCGCGGCCGAAGTGCGGCACCGCATCGAACATTACTGGCGCCCCTACCGCACGCAGGTGCAGAAGGCCATCGACACCAGCGTGCAGCGCTTTGGCGGCGTCTGGCACCTGAACCTGCATTCGATGCCCAGCGACGTCTACCTGCGCCTGGGCCGCACCGACGCCCCGCCGCTGGCCGACTTCGTGCTGGGCGACCGCGACGGCACCACCTGCGCGCCCGAATTCATCCACCTGATCGGCGACACCTTGCGCGGCTTCGGCTACAGCGTGGCCTACAACGAGCCGTACAAGGGCGTCGAGCTGATCGGCCTGATCGGCGAGCCGGCGCGCGGCCGGCACAGCCTGCAGATCGAGATTCGAAGGCCGATCTACATGGACGAGGAAACGCGCGCCCCCAACGCCGGCTTCGCGCCGCTGCAGCAGCACCTGGAGCAGTTGCTGGGCGTGGTGGCGGGGTACGTGCGCGCGCGGATGCCTGAGCGCGCCTGAAGTACGCCGCTTTCAGGCGGCGCATCGTCCATCAAAAATGATAGCTGCGCGCCCTGTCAGGGCAAGCGCCAGCGGCCTGATGGGTCTGAAATCGTGGCGAATTCAATCGATCGCCAGCGCGATCTTGCCAAATTGCTCGCCCGATTCGAGCCGGTCGAGCGCGGCGTGTACCTGATCGAGCGCAAACGTCTGCTCGATCACCGGCCGCACCGCGTGGCGCTGGCAGAAGGCGAGCAGGTCGTGCAGCTCGGCCACCGTCCCCAGCGTGGAGCCCAGCACGCGCAGCTGGCGGATGAACAGGCGGCGCAGGTCGGCACCGGGCTGGTCGCCGCTGGTGGCGCCGCAGGTGACCAGGCGGCCGCCGCGCACCAGGCTCTTCATGGCGGCGGGCCACACGGCTTCGCCCACGTTCTCAAACACCACGTCGACGCCGCGGCCACCCGTGGCCGCCAGCGCGGCTTTGGCGACGTCTTCGCGGCTGCTGTCGATGACGTGGTCGGCACCCAGGGCGCGTGCCTGTTCCAGCTTGGCCGGGTGGCGCGACGTGACGAGGGTGCGCGCGCCCATCGCCTTGGCCAGTTGCAGACCGGCCAGCGACACGCCGCCGCCGATGCCGAAGATCAGCACCGTTTCCCAGCTTTTGAGCTGCGCCTGCGTCACCAGCATGCGCCAGGCGGTGAGGTGGTTGACGCCCAGCGCCGCGCCTTCGGCAAACGACCAGTCGTCGGGCAGCGGCAGCACGTTGCGCGCCGGCACGGTGACGTATTGCGCGAAGGTGCCGTCGCGGTGCTCGCCAATCAACTGATAGCGCGCGCACAGCACGTCGTCGCCGCGCAGGCAGAACTCGCAGCGGCCACAGGCCATGCCGGGGTGCAGCAGCACGCGCTGGCCGGGCCGCAGCAGCGGGTCGGCGGCGTCGATCTCGTCGATCACGCCCGCGCCGTCCAGCCCCAGGATCTGCGGCAGGCGGTGCGTGATGCCGGCGCCGCTGTCGCGCATGTACAGGTCGACGCGGTTGAGCGTGGCCGCATGCAGGCGCACGCGCACTTCGCCCGTGGCGCGCGGGGGCAGTGGGCGCTCGCCCACCGTCACGACCTCGTTGCCGCCGTGGCCGGTCAGGTACGCGGCTTTCATGCTCACATCGGCCTCCTGCGCTTGATGGGTCTGCGTGTGCAGCTATTTAAAAGATAGCGTTCTATGCATCCAGCCGATGGCCTGTGGCCTCGTCGAAGCCGTGAATGCGGTCTTCGAGCGGCACCACCTGCAGCGTCTGGCCCGGCGCGGGCGGGGCCTCGGTCTCGTGCATGCGTAGGATCGTCCACGGGCCCTGCGGGCCGCCCAGGTGGCCGTACACCAGGCGCTCGGCACCCAGCATCTCGACGGTTTCGACCTGCAGCGACCAGCCGCCGGAATCGACCAGGCGCAGGTGTTCGGGGCGGATGCCGAGGATCACGCCGTCGCGCACGCCTTCGATGCCCTTCAGCAGGTTCATGGGGGGCGCGCCGATGAAGCTGGCGACAAAAGTGGTGGCCGGGCGGTGGTACACCTCTTCGGGCGTGCCAAACTGCTCCATGCGGCCGGCGTTCATCACCATCATGCGCTGGGCCAGCGTCATGGCCTCGACCTGGTCGTGCGTGACGAACAGGCTGGTGATGCCCAGCTCGCGGTGCAGCTTTTCAATTTCCAGCCGTGTCTGCGCGCGCAGCTTGGCGTCCAGGTTGGACAGCGGTTCGTCGAACAGAAACACCTGCGGCTGGCGCACGATGGCGCGGCCCATGGCCACGCGCTGGCGCTGGCCGCCCGACAGTTCGCGCGGCTTGCGCTGCAGATACTGGCCCAGCTCCAGAATCCTGGCGGCCTTGTCGACGCGCGCCTGGATCTCCTCCAGCGGCACCTTCTTGATTTTCAGACCGTAGGCCATGTTGTCGAACACGCTCATGTGCGGGTAGAGCGCGTAGTTCTGGAACACCATGGCGATGTCGCGCTCGGCCGGCTCCAGATGGTTGACCACGCGGTCGCCGATGCTGATGGTGCCGTCGGTGATTTCCTCCAGTCCCGCCACCATGCGCAGCAGCGTCGACTTGCCGCAGCCCGACGGCCCGACGATGACGACAAACTCGCCATCCTTCACCTCGGCCGTCACGCCGTGGATCACCTGGTTGATCTTCTTGCCGCTGCCGTAGCGCTTGATGACGTTGTTGAATTGGATATTGGCCATGTTCAAAACCGAATACAGGACGCGAAGGACGCAAAGATCACGCGAAGGACGCAAAAAAGAAATTCAAAATGGCTTGTTTCGCGTCCTTCGCGAACCCTTTGCGTTCTTCGCGTCCGGCTGTTGGCTGTTTACTTTTCAGTGTCGACCAGCCCCTTGACGAACCACTTCTGCATCAGGATCACCACCAGCGCCGGCGGCAGCATGGCCAGGATGGCGGTGGCCATGACCACGTTCCACTCGACGTAGATCTCGCCGAAGATGGCGCGCTTGATGCCGAGGACGATGGGGTACATCTCTTCGCTGGTGGTCACGATCAGCGGCCACAGGTACTGGTTCCAGCCGTAGATGAACTGGATCACGAACAGCGCGGCCATGCTGGTCTTGGACAGCGGCAGCAGGATGTCCTTGAAAAAGCGCATCGGGCCGGCGCCGTCGATGCGCGCGGCCTCGGCCAGTTCATCGGGCACCGTCAAAAAGAACTGGCGGAACAGGAAGGTGGCGGTGGCCGAAGCGATCAGCGGCACCGTCAGGCCCGCGTAGCTGTTGAGCATCTTCAGGTCCGAGATGACCTGGTAGGTGGGGCCGATGCGCACTTCCACCGGCAGCATCAGCGTGATGAAGATCATCCAGAACACCAGGCCGCGGAACGGAAAGCGGAAGTACACCAGCGCAAACGCCGACAGCAGCGAAATGGCTATCTTGCCCAGCGCAATGCCCAGCGCCATCACCAGGCTGGTCCACATCATCGGCCAGCCCGCGGCGATGGTGCCGCCGCCTTCCACCTTGCCGCCAAACAGCGCCAGCCGGTAGCTGTTGATGAAGTTGTCGCCCGGCAGCAGCGACATGGGGTGTGCGGTGGCAATCTGCGTGGCCGTCTGCGTGCTGGCGATGAGCGCCAGGTACACCGGAAAGGCGACGACCGCCACGCCCAAAATAAGGACGGCGTGCGATACAAAGTCGAGAACCGGGCGGCGTTCAATCAAGGCACACCCCCCCTGAGTCGCTGACGCGCCTTCCCCCCTCTGCTGCGCGAGGGGGGACAACACCGGTGCGCGGCGCAGGTCCGCGCACGGTGTTCGCTGGCATGGCCTGCTCCGCGGCCACATGATGGATGGACCTCGTTCATGTCAATACTGAACTTTTTTCTCGACAAACCGGAACTGAAACACCGTCAGCACGATGACGATGACCATCAGCACCACCGACTGTGCGGCCGAGCCGCCCATGTCCATGGCCTTGAAGCCGTCGTAGTACACCTTGTAGACCAGGATGGAGGTTTCCTTGCCCGGGCCGCCGTGCGTGGCCGCGTCGACGATGGCGAAGGTGTCGAAGAAGGCGTAGATCACGTTCATCACCAGCAGGAAGAACGTGGTGGGCGACAGCAGCGGGAATACGATGGTCCAGAAGCGCCGCCAGGGCGTCGCGCCGTCGATGGTGGCGGCTTCGATCACCGCGTTGGGAATCGACTGCAGCCCCGCCAAGAAGAACAGGAAGTTGTATGAAATCTGCTTCCACACGGCGGCCATCACGATCAGCGCCATGGCGTGCGTGCCATTCAGCAGGTGGTTCCATTGAAAGCCCATGGCCTGCAGCAGGTACGACACCACGCCCCAGGGCGAGGCGAACATCATCAGCCACAGCACGCCCGCCACCACCGGCGCCACGGCGTAGGGCCAGATCAGCAGCGTCTTGTAGAAACCCGCGCCGCGCACCACGCGGTTGGCCATCACCGCCAGCAGCAGCGCCACGCTGATGCCGATGACGGCGACCAGCACCGAGAACAGCGCCGTGATCTTGAAGGAGTCCAGATAGGCCGGGTCGCTGAACAGGCGCTGGAAGTTGGCCAGCCCGACAAATTCACTGGACGTGCCGAACGCGTCTTCCTGCAACACGCTCTGGTAAAGCGCCTGCCCCGCCGGCCAGAAGAAGAACACCAGCACGATGGCCATCTGCGGGGCCACCAGCAGCCACGGCAGCCAGGCCGATTTGAAGCGAACGCGCTTTTCCATGGACGGCCATCATAGCGGCAGGCCGTGGCGATCAGGGGCAGTGCCTACCCGGATGCGGCGCGTGGTGGCGGCGCGGCGCGCGTCGCCTCATTCGCTATATAAATCGTAGCTGATGCGCTTTTATCAGTCAGCGTCAGCGGCTGTTTTACCGCGAAAAATTCAATGGGCGACGAGCGTGGCGTCTTCCGGGTGCCGCTGGATGTAGCCGGCCACAAAGCTGCAGCTGGGAATCACCTTGCGGCCCGCGCCGCCGATGTCGTCCAGCGCAAACCGGGCCAGCGTGCTGCCCACGCCCTTGCCGTCGTGGCCGGGCTGGACGACGGTGTGCGGCAGCTCCATGGCGTCGCCACGCTCGCGGTATTCCAGCGTGCCGATGACCTGGCCGTTCTCGACGGCCTCATAGCGATGGCGCTCGGCATTCTTTTGCACTTGGATCATTTCTTGCCCCAGGGGTTGATGGTGGTGGTTCCGGCGGCGCGAAAGCCGCAATCGTCGTGTGAGTCGTCGCAGAACGGCTTGTTCTGGCTGGCGCCGCAGCGGCACAGGGCGGCGCGCGTGTCTTCCACCACGCCGCGGCGGGTGGCGATGCGCAGCGCGCCGCGCAGAAACAGCGGGCCATTGGGGCGCGGCTCGACGGTGGTCGGCTCGGGCTTTTCCGCCGGGCCGTTGTCCAGCACGTAATGCAGCGCGCCGCTCGGGCAGCGGCGCACCACTTCGATCAGCTGGCGCAGGGTCGCTTCGTCCGGCTTGATCCACGGCTTGCGGTCGGGGTCGAACACGGCGGGCAGGCCGTGCACGCAGGCGCGAAAGTGGATGCAGCGCTTGCCGTCGAAATACACGGTGATGCCCGGCGCCGTGTAGGCCTTGCCGGCGGGCTGCGTGACGGATTTTGGCGTGGCGGCGGTCTTGCGGGCCATGGCTATGCGTCGATGAAAAACAATGTCGCCAAGGCTACGGGCGCGCAGGCGCTGCGCCTGTCAGACAAGCACGCAACAAAATGCCCGCCGGGCGCGGACCACGGCGGGCATGGGCAGGTGTGACGCGCGGCGCGGGCCGCGCGGTGGTCGGGCGATCAGCCGCGGTTGGCTTTCTGGAAGCGCTCCAGCTGCTCGTTGCCGCGCTTGACCACGGCGTCCAGTGCGTCCTTGGCGCTCTTCTTGCCGGCCCACACGCCTTCCATCTCCTCGTCGACGATGGTGCGGATCTGCACGAAGTTGCCCAGGCGCACGCCGCGCGACTTGTCGGTGGTCTTGCGCACCATCTGCGTCACGGCCACGTCGGCGCCGGGGTTCTTCTTGTAGAAGCCGGACTTCTCGGTCAGGTCGAACGAGGCCTTGGTGACGGGCAGGTAACCCGTGCGCTGGTGGCTGGCCGCGGCGACTTCAGGCTTGCTCAGGTAGGCGAAGAACTGGCCGATGCCCTTGTACTCGTCGGGCTTCTTGCCCGCCATGGCCCACAGGCTGGCGCCGCCGATCACGGTGTTCTGCGGCGAGCCCGGCACGTCTGGGTAGTAGGGCAGGGTGCCGATCCCGTAGCCGAACTTGGCGTTGCGCACCACGTTGCCGTACAGGCCGGACGAGCCGGTCATCATGGCGCATTCGCCCGACACGAAGGTGGCGTCGGCCGCGTTGTTGCGGCCCTTGTAGACGAACAGGCCCTGCTTGGCCATGTTGCCCAGGTTTTCCATGTGGCGCACGTGCAGCGGCGTGTTGACCGCCAGGCGCGTGCCCAGGCCGCCGAAGCCGTTGTTTTGCGTCGAGAACAGCACGTTGTGCCAGGCGCTGAAGCTTTCCAGCTGTGTCCAGCTGACCCAGCTGGTGGTGAAGGGGCACTTGTGGCCGGCGGCCTTCAGCTTGGCGGCGGCGGACGCCACTTCAGGCCAGGTCGTCGGCGGCTTTTCCGGGTTCAGGCCGGCGGCCTTGAACGCGTCCTTGTTGTAGTGGAACACGGTGGTCGAGCTGTTGAAGGGGAAGCTCAGCATCTGCCCGTTGGGGGCCGTGTAGTAGCCCGCCACGGCCGGGATGTAGGCACCCTGGTCGAAGCTGACGCCGGCTTCCTTCATCACCTCGCCCACCGGCTTGATGGCGCCCTTGCTGGCCATCATGGTGGCGGTGCCGACTTCGAACACCTGCAGGATGTGCGGCGCATTGCCGGCGCGGAAGGCGGCAATGGCGGCGGTCATCGACTCGTCGTAGCTGCCCTTGAAGGTGGGCACGATCTTGTACTGCGACTGGCTGGCGTTGAATTCCTTGGCCAGGTCGTTCACCCACTCGCCCAGGGCGCCGCCCATCGAATGCCACCACTGGATCTCGGTCTGCGCGTGGGCGGGAAAGGCGACGAGCGCGGCCGCGGCCGTGACGGCGCCGGCGGCAAATTGACGAATCGACATAACGATGGTTCCTCTTTTCGAAAAGCCTGAACAATGGGGAAAGCGGCAGCATGGCAGCGCTGTGTGACACCGCAGTGTCACGCCAACGTCATTTTGGGGGCAGGCACGGGTTTTTCACGCCCACGCGGCTCAGGGATTTCCCGCTCGCGGGCCGATGGCCCGGCCCGCGGTGCGTGCTTTGCCGGCCCGGCCGCGCCGAATGCTGCACCGCAGTAAAATTGCCGGCCAGCCGGACGTCATTTCACGGCATGCCGCCGCTTGTCCCACCAGAGCGCCGCGCTGGGCCACGCCGCTCATGAACGCACCGCTCCCGACCTCCACCCTGCTGGCCGCGCACCCCGCGGCCCCGCGCCTGCGCGAGATTCCCTACAACTACACCAGCTTCTCCGACCGCGAGATCGTGCTGCGCCTGCTGGGCGCGCGGGCGTGGGAGATCCTGGAACAGCTGCGCGGCGAACGCCACACCGGCCGCTCGTCGCGCATGCTGTACGAGGTGCTGGGCGACATCTGGGTCGTGCGGCGCAACCCCTATTTGCAGGACGACCTGCTCGACAACCCGCGCCGCCAGCGCATGCTGGTCGAGGCGCTGCAACACCGCCTGCAGGAAGTCGAAAAGCGCCGCACGCCCAGCGAGGACGCCGCGCGCGACGCCATGGTGGGCGAGCTGCTGGTGTCGGCGCGGCGGGTGGTCGAGGCGTTTGACCGCTCTTTCGGCAAGGTGACCGAGTTGCGCCGGCGCGCCGCCAAGGCGCTGGGCAAATACACGCACAAGGACAACATCAAGTTCGACGGCCTGTCGCGCGTCAGCCACGTGACCGACGCGACGGACTGGCGCGTCGAGTTTCCGCTGGTGGTGCTGACGCCCGACACCGAGGAAGAAATGGCCGGCCTCGTCAAGGCCTGCATCGAGCTGGGCCTGACCATCATTCCGCGAGGCGGCGGCACCGGCTACACCGGCGGCGCCATTCCGCTGGACTGGAAGACGGCCGTCATCAATACCGAAAAGCTGATCACCCTAGGCAAGGTCGAGCGCATCGCGCTGCCGGGCGTCGAGGGTGAGGTGCCCACCATCCACACCGAAGCCGGCGTGGTCACGCAGCGCGTGGCCGACGCGGCCGAAGCTGCTGGCCTGGTGTTTGCCTGTGACCCGACCAGCGCCGAGGCGTCGTGCATCGGCGGCAACATTGCCATGAACGCGGGCGGCAAGAAGGCCGTGCTGTGGGGCACGGCGCTCGACAACCTGGCCAGCTGGCGCATGGTGACGCCCGACGCGGGTTGGCTGGAGGTCACCCGCATCGGCCACAACCTGGGCAAGATCCACGATGCCGAGGTCGCCAGCTTTGAGCTGAAGTATTTCGACGCCAGCGGCAAGAAGCTGATCAAGACGGAGCGACTGGACATCCCCGGCGCCACCTTCCGCAAGGAAGGGCTGGGCAAGGACGTCACCGACAAGTTCCTCGCCGGCCTGCCGGGCGTGCAGAAGGAAGGCTGCGACGGCCTGATCACCAGCGCGCGCTGGGTGCTGCACCGCATGCCGGAGCACACGCGCACCGTGTGCCTCGAATTCTTTGGCCACGCCAAGGACGCGGTGCCCAGCATCGTCGAGATCAAGGACTTCATGTTTGCCGAGCAAAAACGCTCGGGCGTGCTGCTGGCCGGGCTGGAGCACCTGGACGACCGCTACCTGCGCGCCGTCGGCTACAGCACCAAATCCAAGCGCGGCGGCCTGCCCAAGATGGTGCTGATCGGCGACATCGCCGGCGACGACCCCGACGCGGTGGCCCGCGCCACCAGCGAGGTGGTGCGCATCGCCAATTCGCGCTCGGGCGAAGGCTTCATTGCCGTCGCCGCCGACGCGCGCAAGAAGTTCTGGGCCGACCGCAAGAAGACGGCCGCCATCAGCCGCCATACCAACGCCTTCAAGATCAACGAAGACGTGGTGATTCCGCTGCCGCGCATGGCCGAATACACCGACGGCATCGAGCGCATCAACATCGAACTGAGCCTGCGCAACAAGATCGAGCTGGCCGACGAGCTGGAAGCCTTCCTGACGCGCGGCCCGCTGCCGCTCAAGCAGGTGCCGGACGGCTCGGTGTTCGGCTCGCCCGAACTGCTGGGCGAGAAGGTGCAGCAGGCGCTGGAAGTGGTGCGCGAAGTGCGCGCGCTGTGGCAGGGCTGGTTGCAGGGCATCGACACGCTGTTTCCGCAGCTGCAGGACCACAGCCTGCGTGCCAGCTGGAAGACCCAGATCCGCGCGCCGCTGCAGGACATCTTCACCGGTAGCGACTTCGAGCCGATGATGAAGGCGCTGGGCGACGTGCAGCAGCGTGTGCTGAAAGGCCGTGTCTGGATCGCCCTGCACATGCACGCGGGCGACGGCAACGTGCACACCAACATCCCCGTGCACAGCGACAACTACGCCATGCTGCAGACCGCGCACGAGGCGGTGGACCGCGTGATGGCGCTGGCGCGCAGCCTGGACGGCGTGATCTCGGGCGAGCACGGCATCGGCATCACCAAGCTCGAATACCTGACCGACGCCGAGATCGAGCCCTTTGCCGACTACAAGCGCCGCATCGACCCGCAAGGCCACTTCAACCGCGGCAAGCTGCTACGAAATAAAGAGCTGCCTGCGCACCCTGGGCGCCGGCTGCGGGCCGATCTGAGCAATGCCTACACGCCCAGCTTCGGCTTGATGGGGCACGAATCCATCATCCTGCAGCAGAGCGACATTGGCGCCATTGCCGATTCGATCAAGGACTGCCTGCGCTGCGGCAAGTGCAAGCCCGACTGCAGCACCCACGTGCCGCGCGCCAACCTGCTGTACAGCCCGCGCAACAAGATTTTGGCGACCTCGCTGCTGGTTGAAGCGTTTTTGTACGAGGAGCAAACGCGCCGCGGCGTCAGCCTGCGCCACTGGGAGGAATTCGAGGACGTGGCCGACCACTGCACGGTGTGCCACAAGTGCTACGCGCCGTGCCCGGTGAAGATCGACTTCGGCGACGTCACCATGAACATGCGCAACCTGCTGCGCAAGATGGACAAGAAGAGCGTGCGGCCGGGCAACAAGGCGGCGATGTTCTTTTTGAACGCGACCGACCCCACGGTCATCAACGTCACCCGCGCGGCGATGACCGGCGTGGCCTTCAAGGCGCAGCGCGCGGCGGTCGATTTCTTCAAGGTCGCGGGCCGGCACCAGACCAAGCACCCGCCCGCCACCGTCGGCAAGCCGCCGCTGCGCGAAGAAATCATCCACTTCGTCAACAAGAAGCTGCCCGGCGGCCTGCCGACGCGCACGGCGCGCGCGCTGCTCGACATCGAGGACCGCGCCTACGTGCCCGTCATCCGCGACCCGAAGGCCACCACGGTGGATTCAGAGGCGGTGTTCTACTTTCCCGGCTGCGGGTCCGAGCGCCTGTTCAGCCAGGTGGGCCTGGCCACGCAGGCCATGCTGTGGCATGCCGGCGTGCAGACCGTGCTGCCGCCGGGCTATGTGTGCTGCGGCTACCCGCAGCGCGGCAGCGGCCAGTTTGACGTGGCCGAAAAGATGATCACCGACAACCGCGTGCTGTTCCACCGGGTCTCGACCACGCTCAACTACCTCGACATCAAGACGGTGGTGGTGAGCTGCGGCACCTGCTACGACCAGATTTCGGGCTATGAATTCGAGAGCATCTTCCCCGGCTGCCGGATCATCGACATCCACGAATTCCTGCTCGAAAAAGGCATCACCTTGCCGGCGGCCGACCAGGGCGCGTACCTCTACCACGAACCCTGCCATAACCCCATGAAGCTGCAGGACTCGACCACCACCGTGAAGGCGCTGGTGGGCGACAACGTGCTCAAGAACAACCGCTGCTGCGGCGAAAGCGGCACGCTGGGCGTGACGCGCCCGGACATCGCCACGCAGGTGCGCTTCCGCAAGGAAGAGGAAATCCGCAAGGGCGCGGCGCAATTGCGTGCCGACGGCGTGGTGGGCGAAAAGGCCAACGTGAAGATCCTCACCAGCTGCCCCAGCTGCCTGCAGGGCCTGAAACGCTACGAGGACGACCTGAAGAACGGCCTGCTCGAAGCCGACTACATCGTGGTCGAGATGGCGCGCCACATCCTGGGCGAGAACTGGATGCGCGAGTACGTGGACCGGGCCAACGCGGGCGGCATCGAGCGGGTGCTGGTGTAGGGCGGGCACCTGTGCCCGCGGTTCGGCAGGGCGCCCGCGTAGAGCGCGCCGACCTTACAGATCGTCCGGATGCTGGACGATTTCGCCCGCCTGCGCTGGCCCTGCCTGCGCGTCCTGCTCCCGATTGAATAGCGTCCAGGTGGCCACGAACAGCGCCGCGATCACCGGCCCGATGACGAAGCCGTTGACGCCGAAGGCCGAAATGCCGCCGATGGTGGACAAAAGCACCACGTAGTCCGGCAGCTTGGTGTCCTTGCCGACCAGGATGGGGCGCAGCAGGTTGTCGACCATGCCGATGACCAACGTGCCCCAGGCGATCAGGCCCACGCCCTGCCAGGTGGCGCCGGTGGCGATCAGGTAAATGGCGACGGGCGCCCAGATGAGGGCGGCGCCCACGGCGGGCACCAGCGACAGCAGGGCCATCAGCGCGCCCCACAGCACCGCGCCGTGAATGCCCAGCACCCACAGCGCCAACCCGCCCAGGAAGCCCTGCACCATGGCCACCACGATGCTGCCCTTGACGGTGGCGCGCACCACGGTGGCGAACTTGCGCGACAGGTCTTCCGTCATGTCCGGCGCCAGCGGCACGTGGTCGCGCAGCAGCCGCGCCAGCGTCTGGCCGTCGCGCAGCAGAAAGAACAGCAGGTACAGCATGATGGCCAGGTTGACCACCAGCATCAGGGTGTTCTGGCCGATCTGCAGCGCGCGCGTCGCCACTTCCTGCCCGCCCTGGGTCAGCGCGCCCGACAGCTTGTCGAGCACGTCGCGCACGTTCAGCACGCCAAAGCGGCCCGCCAGATCGGTCAGCCAGACCGGCAGGGCGTTCAGGATCTGCTGGTAGTAGCCGCGGAAGTCGATGTCGCCCGCGCGCACGCGCTGGCTGAAGGTGGCGATCTCGTTCACCATGGCGCCGCCCACCAGCACCATGGGCACCACCACCAGCAGCAGGATGAAGGCCAGCGTCAGCAGGGCGGCCAGCGTGTCGCGTCCGCGCAGCGCCACGCGCAGGCGACGGAACATGCCGTGAAACAGCAGCGCGAACACGATGGCCCAGAACACCGCGCCGAAGAAAGGGGCCAGCACGCCGAAAAACGCCAGCGTGACGGCGGCCAGCAGCACCAGGAAGAAGGCGCGCTGAATGGCGGGGGTGTTCATGGGCTGGGCACTATACCGGAGCGTTTCGGCGCGCCGGCGGCGATGCGGGCACAATCGGTGCATCCAGGCTCATCGGCCCCTGCGGCCACGGAAATCACATCATGGCTCGTGCGCACGGCGCCTATCCCAACGATCCTCCCACGTCACTCACGGTGCACGGCAAGTCGCGCGTGCTGGAGCTGAGCTTTCCCGACGGGGCCAGCTTTCGCCTGCCGTTCGAGCTGATGCGCGTGTTTTCGCCTTCGGCCGAGGTGCAGGGCCACGGCCCGGGGCAGGAAGTGCTGCAGACCGGCAAACGGCACATCGACATCACCGCGCTGGCGCCGGTGGGCAACTACGCCGTGCAGCCCACGTTTTCGGACGGCCACGACAGCGGCATCTTCACCTGGGAATATCTGTACCAGTTGGGCGCCGAGCAGGATCGGCGCTGGGCCGACTACGAACAGCGCCTGGCCGACGCCGGCGTCGACCGCGACGCGCCGATGGCGCAGAAAGCGGGCGGCGGCTGCGGGCACCACCATTGACCGGATGGCGGTGTCGCTACAAATGTGATAGCTGAATGCGCTGTCTGCACAAGCGCTGAAGGCGGATTTGAATCAAAATTTTCAGGGTGCAGCGGGCCCGCCACCACCGGCCGCTGCGCTTGAGTCCAGGATCGAAGCACCCATGGCCACCACGCATTTCGGATACCAGTCGGTCGACGAGCAGGACAAGGCGCGCCGCGTGCGCGGCGTGTTCGATTCGGTCGCCGGCAAGTACGACCTGATGAACGACCTGATGTCGGGCGGCCTGCACCGGGTGTGGAAGGCCTACACCGTCATGGTCGCCAACGCCCAGCCGGGCCAGCGCGTGCTGGACATCGCGGGCGGCACGGGCGATCTGGCCCTGGCCTTCAGCAAGAAAGTGGGCGACAGCGGCGAGGTGGTGCACACCGACATCAACGAAGCCATGCTGCGCACCGGGCGCGACCGGCTGCTGGACGCCGGCGTGGTGCTGCCCACCACCGTGTGCGACGCCGAGAAGCTGCCGTTCCCGTCGGGCCATTTCGACCTGGTCACCGTCGCCTTCGGCCTGCGCAACATGACGCACAAGGACGCTGCCCTGCGCGAGATGGCCCGCGTGCTGAAGGACGGCGGCAAGCTGCTGGTGCTGGAGTTTTCGCAGGTCGCCCGGCCGCTGCGCAAGGCCTACGACGTGTATTCGTTCAGCGTGCTGCCGCGCCTTGGCCGGCTGGTGGCCGGCGACGCCGACAGCTACCGCTACCTGGCCGAATCCATCCGCATGCACCCCAATCAGGTGGAACTAAAAGCGCTGATGCAGTCCAACGGGTTCGGCCATGTGGACTATCACAACCTGACAGGTGGGGTTGTTGCTCTTCACGTGGGCATCAAATGCGGCTAGCCTTGAGCTTCAGGTTCGCGCCCCCAGTTAACTCAACACTTTCAGAGGACAGACCAGGATGACCATCAAGCACATCGTTTCGCGTCTCTTCACGCTGCTGCTGGCAGTCGTGCTGGTCGGCGCCTTCACCTTCGACGCCGAGGCCCGGCGCCTGGGCGGCGGCAAGTCGATGGGCCGCCAGTCCAGCAACGTGACCCAGCGCGAGGCGGTGCGCACGCCGCCCGCCACGCCGGCCACCCAAGCCAACCCGGCCACGCAAGCGGCGCCTGCCGCAGCCGGGGCCGCTGGCACCGCCGCCGCGGGCGCGGCTGCGCGCAAGCCCTGGGGCGCCATGATCGGCGGCCTGGCGGCCGGCCTGGGCTTGGCCTGGCTGGCGCATTCGCTGGGTCTGGGCGCGGCGTTTGGCAACATCCTGCTCTTCCTGCTGCTGGGCGTGGTGATCATGGCCGTCATCGGCATGGTGCGCCGCTCGCGCAGCGGTGGGCAGGCCAGCGGCAACCTGGCCTATCAGGGCGCTGGCGCTGCGGCCAATCCGGTCACGCCGCGCCAGTACAGCCCCACCAAGGTCGGCAACGACGCCTCGGCCCGTCCGTGGGAAAGCCAGGCCGCGCATTTCGACACCGGCGCGGCGGCGGCCGGCGGCTCGATGATCGGGTCGGCGCTGCAGGGCTCGCAGAACTGGGGTGTGCCGGCGGACTTCGACGTCACCGGCTTCACCGACGCGGCCAAGCGCAACTTCATTGCCCTGCAGGACGCCTGGGACCGTTCGGACATCCCGACCCTGCGCGCCATGATGACCAACGACATGCTGGCCGAAATCCAGTCGCAGCTGGCCGAGCGCGAGCGCAACGCGCCGGGCCAGCCCAGCAAGACGGACGTGGTCATGCTCGAAGCGCAGCTGCTGGGCATCGAGGAACTGGACGACATGTACATGGCCAGCGTCGAATTCAGCGGCATGATCCGCGAAGACGCCTCGGCCGGCCCCAACCCGTTCCGCGAGGTCTGGAACATGACCAAGCCCAAGAACGGTCGCGGCGGCTGGCTGGTGGCAGGGGTGCAGGCCCTGCAGTGATGAATGGCCGGGCGCCACGGCGCCCGGTGCCGCATGGCCGCGCAGCCCGATTCGCCTTCGGGGCTTTCAGCGGTCAGCCCAAGGCGCCCTTGAGGGGCGCCTTTTTCATGGGGCGGGGGTGCTGCCGCATCGCCCCGCACCCTCCGCGCGCCGGCGCATGCCTTTGTCATGAATAATCGCGGGTTATGGTCGCATCCTCACCCTTTTCGCGACTTGCTGACGCGGTCGGCGAGTTCACCCGCAACCTCCGGCCGCCTGCCTGGCTGGTGGACGAGGCACAGCACCGCATGGTGCTGTTCATCAACCACGTGCTGATGCAGGAGCCCGAGGCGCAGGCGCGGCTGGCGCGGCAGAAGGGCCGCGTGGTGCGCCTGCAGTGGCGCGACTTCGCGATGCAACTGGCGGCCACGCCCGCCGGTCTGTGCGAACTGGCGCCGGCGGCCACGCCCGATCTGCTGCTCACGGTCACCGACACTTCGCCGCTGGATCTGGCCAAGAACGCCTTGCAGGGCGAGCGGCCCGGCGTGCGCATCGAAGGCGATGTGCAGTTTGCTGCCGAAATGAACTGGCTGGTGGACCACGTGCGCTGGGATACCGAGGAAGACCTGTCGCGCCTCATCGGCGACGCCCCGGCGCATGCCGTGGCCAAGGCTGGCCGCGCCGTGGCCGATGGCCTGCGCAAGTTCGTTGCCAGCCTTCCGGCCCAGCGCGGGGCGCGCGGCGAATGAAACCCTCCTTTGTGCCATGCCGCGCGCGGGAGGGCGGGCAGTGAGGCGTGTCCTGCGTGCCGCCTACATCGTCTGGATCTCGCTGCGCTATGGCCTCGATGAACTGATCCTGACCAGCTTCCGGCACCCGGCGCTGAGCCTGGCGGCGCGCGTGGCGTCGGTCGGGCGCGACCTGTCGGCGCCGCGCGGGCAGCGGCTGCGCGAGGCGCTGCAGAAGCTGGGCCCGATCTTCGTCAAGTTCGGCCAGGTGCTGTCGACCCGGCGCGACCTGCTGCCGGCCGACGTGGCGGACGAGCTGGCCTTGCTGCAGGACCGCGTGCCGCCTTTTCCCGGCGAGCAGGCCGTGGCCACCATCGAGCGCGCGTTCGGCCAGCCGGTCGACACCCTGTTCACCAGCTTCGACCGCACGCCGGTCGCCAGTGCGTCCATTGCCCAGGTGCATTTCGCCACCATGCTCGACCGCAACGGGCGCGAACGCGAGGTCGCGGTCAAGGTGCTGCGGCCGGGCATGCTCAAGGTGATCGGGCAGGACCTGGCCCTGATCCGCATGATGGCGGCCTGGGTGGAGCGCCTGGCGCCCGACGGCAAGCGCCTGAAGCCGCGGGAGGTGGCGGCCGAGTTCGACAAGTACCTGCACGACGAGCTGGACCTGGTGCGCGAGGCCGCCAGTGCCGCGCAACTGCGCCGCAACATGGCCGGGCTGGACCTGGTGATGATCCCGGAAATGTTCTGGGACATGATCCGCCCCGAAGTGCTGGTGATGGAGCGCATGAAGGGCATTCCCGTCGGCCAGATCGAGCGCCTGCGCGAAGCCGGCGTGGACATTCCCAAGCTGGCGCGCGACGGCGTCACCATCTTCTTCACTCAGGTGTTCCGCGACGGCTTCTTCCACGCCGACATGCACCCGGGCAACATCATGGTCAGCGTCGATCCGGCGACGTTCGGGCGCTACGTATCGCTGGACTTTGGCATCGTCGGCACGCTGACGCAGGTCGACAAGGAATACCTGGCGCAGAACTTTGCCGCTTTCTTCCGGCGCGACTACAAGCGCGTGGCCGAATTGCACGTCGAAAGCGGCTGGGTGCCGCCCGACACGCGCGTCGACGAGCTGGAAGCCGGCATCCGCAGCGTGTGCGAGCCGTACTTCGACCGGCCGCTGAAGGACATCTCGCTCGGCATGGTGCTGCTGCGGCTGTTCCAGATCTCGCGCCGCTTCAACGTCGTCATCCAGCCGCAACTGGTGCTGCTGCAGAAGACCCTGCTGAACGTGGAAGGCCTGGGGCGCCAGCTGGACCCGGAACTGGACTTGTGGGCCACCGCCAAGCCCTTCCTCGAGACGTGGATGCATGAACAGATCGGGCCGCGGCGGCTGTGGCGCGAACTGAAGGAGCAGTCGCCCTATTACGCCAAAATGCTGCCCGATCTGCCGCGCCTGTTGCACGGCTACCTGCAGCAGCGCCCGCTGGACGACCTGCGCGCCGACCTGGCCGAACTGGTGCGCCAGCAGCGCCATACCAACCGGCTGTTGCAGAAGATCGTCTACGGCGGCATCGGCTTCCTGCTGGGCCTGATCGTGATGCAGATCGTCGTGCGCGTGCGCCTTTTCTGAACGAGGAGAACATGAACATCACCCTGATGGTTTTCGTCATCGCCTATCTGCTGGGCACCCTGGCCATTGGCGTCTGGGCGGGCACGCGGATCAAGACCACCACCGACTTCGCGCTGGCGGGCCGCAACCTGCCGTTCATCATGATCGTGACGACGACCTTCGCGACGTGGTTCGGCGCCGAGACCGTGATGGGCGTGCCGGCCAAGTTCGTTCAGGGCGGCCTGGGCGCCATCGTCGAAGACCCGTTTGGCGCCGGCACCTGCCTGATCCTGGTGGGTGCCTTCTTTGCGGCCAAGCTGTACCGCATGAACCTGCTGACCATCGGCGACTTCTACCGCCAGCGCTATGGCAAGGGGGTCGAGGTGTTCTGCTCGGTGGCCATCATCCTGAGCTACCTGGGCTGGGTGGCGGCGCAGATCACGGCCCTGGGCCTGGTGTTCAACGTGCTCACGGGCGGCGCGATGTCCGAAAGCACGGGCATGGTCATCGGCACCCTGGCGGTGCTGGTGTACGTGATGGTTGGCGGTTTCCTGGCCGTGGCGTGGACGGACTTCATCCAGATGATCGTGCTGGTGGTCGGCCTGTCCGTGATCGCGATTTTTTCGGCCGATCTGGCCGGGGGCGCGGGGCAGGTGATGAACCTCGTCACGCAGCAGGACATGCTGCGCTTCTTCCCCGAGCCGACCTTCAAGGACATTGCCTTCTTCATCGCCGCCGGCATCACCATGATGCTGGGCAGCATTCCGCAACAGGACGTGTTCCAGCGCGTGATGTCGGCCAAGGATGCGCGCACCGCGCAGAGCGGCGCCATCATTGGCGGCGCGGCCTACATCCTGTTTGCCTTTGTGCCCATGTTCATCGTCACTGCGGCCGTGGTGGTGATGGGCGACCGTGCGGTGCAGCTGGTGCACAACGACTACCAGAAGCTGCTGCCGGCCTTCATCATGGGCCACATGCCGCTGGTGATGCAGATCCTGTTCTTCGGCGCGCTGCTGTCGGCGATCAAGAGCACGTCGTCGGCCACGCTGCTGGCGCCCTCGACCAGCTTCGTTGAGAACATCCTGGGCAACCTCTACCCCTCGATGAGCGACCGCCAGCGCCTGGTGGCCATGCGCGTCAGCATCCTGGTGTTCTCGCTCAGCGTGCTGGCCTATGCGATTGCGATGCGCGGTACCTCCATCTACGAGCTGGTGTCGTCGGCCTACCAGGTCACGCTGGTGGCGGCCTTCGTGCCGCTGCTGATGGGGCTGTACTGGAGTCGCGCCACCACGCAGGGCGCCGTGCTGGCCATTCTGCTGGGCGTGGGCACGTGGGTGCTGTTCTTCCCGGGCGTGACGCGCCTGGGCGACGCCTTCCCCGGTCAGCTGGCCGGTTTGCTGATGGCCTTTGTGGGCATGCTGGTCGGTTCGCTGGCGCCGCAGTGGATTCCTGACCACCACGCGCACACGCGCCGCCTGGCGCCGCGGTACGACCAGGCCTGACCAGGCCGGTGGGGCACCCCGTCAGGCCAGGCGCGCCGGCGGCCCCGGCTTTTATAATGAGCGGTTTTGCGCGCGCTGCGCCGCTGCCGCTCCTTCCATGCCCATCTACGCTTACAAATGCGCCTCCTGCGGGTTCGCCAAGGATGTGCTGCAGAAAATGTCCGACCCGCCGCTCACGGTCTGCCCGTCGTGCGGCGCGCCGCAGTTTGCCAAGCAGGTGACGGCGGCGGGTTTCCAGCTGAAGGGGTCGGGCTGGTATGTCACCGACTTCCGCGAAGGCGGTAGCAGCAGCGGCAGCAAGGACAAGAGCAGCGCCAAGCCGGCGGACGGCGCCGCCGCACCCGCTTCTGACAGCGCAGCGCCGGCCGCATCGCCTGCGCCGGCCCCGGCCAGCAGCCCTGCGGCGTCGGGCGGCGGCACGGGCTCGTCCAAGGACTGACGGCCCACGGCCCCGCATCCCACCATGATGTCCCGCCTGCGCCAATACTTCATCACCGGCCTGCTGGTGTGGCTGCCGATGGGCGTCACCGTGTGGGTGCTGCTGTGGCTGGTGGGCATTCTCGACAGCATCTTTCTGGGCGTGCTGGCCGCCATCGAGGCGGTGATTCCCCCCGCTGGTGCCGCTGGGCGACCAGCTGCGGCGCATCCCTGGCCTGGGCGTGATTCTGGTGACGGTGGTGGTGCTGGGCACCGGCCTGTTCGTGGCCAACATGTTCGGGCAGTGGTGGCTGCGCCAGTGGGAAAAGCTGATGAACCGCATCCCCGTGGTGCGCAGCATCTATTCCAGCGTCAAGCAGGTGTCGGACACGCTGTTTTCTGGCTCGGGGCAGGCCTTTTCCAAGGCGCTGCTGATCCAGTATCCGCGTCAGGGTGCGTGGACGATCGGCTTTCTCACCGGCCGCCCCGGCGGCGAGGTGGCGACCTACCTGGACCGCGATTTCATCAGCGTCTACGTGCCCACCACACCCAACCCCACGTCGGGCTTCTTCCTGATGGTGCCGCGTGCCGACGTGGTCGAACTCAAGATGAGCGTGGACGAAGCGCTCAAATATGTCATTTCCATGGGCGTGGTGGCGCCGCCGATGCGCGAACCTCGCGCCGGTGAGCCGCAACCCCTGCCCCAGGTGCCGGGCGTGACCGGCCCCGCCCCGTCTGCGCCGTCCGCGCAACCCGAAATCCCCGTGTCCCCTGCGCTGGCCGATCCGGCCGGCGCCCGACCAGAACTGTAGAAAGCCAACCCATGTCGATGCGTTCCCACTACTGCGGCCTCGTGACCGAGGCGCTGATCGGCCAGACGGTCAGCCTGTGCGGCTGGGTCAACCGCCGGCGCGACCATGGCGGCGTGATCTTCGTCGACCTGCGCGACCGCGAAGGCTACGTGCAGGTGGTGTGCGACCCCGACCGCCCGGAGATGTTCAAGATCGCCGAAGACCTGCGCAACGAGTTCTGCGTGCAGGTCAAGGGCCTGGTGCGCGCGCGCCCCGAAGGCACCACCAACGACAACATGAAGAGCGGCAAGATCGAGGTGCTGTGCCAGGAGCTGACGGTGCTTAACCCGTCGGTCACCCCGCCGTTCCAGCTGGACGACGAGAACCTGTCGGAAACCACGCGCCTGACGCACCGCGTGCTGGACCTGCGCCGGCCGTACATGCAGCACAACCTGATGCTGCGCTACCGCGTGGCGATCGAGGTGCGCAAGTTTCTCGACGAGCACGGCTTCATCGACATCGAGACGCCCATGCTGGGCAAGAGCACGCCCGAAGGCGCGCGCGACTATCTGGTGCCCAGCCGCGTGCACGACGGCATGTTCTTCGCGCTGCCGCAGTCGCCCCAGCTGTACAAGCAGATGCTGATGGTGGCCGGCTACGACCGCTACTACCAGATCACCAAGTGCTTCCGCGACGAAGACCTGCGCGCCGACCGCCAGCCCGAATTTACCCAGATCGACTGCGAGACTTCGTTCCTCAACGAGCAGGAGATCCGCGACCTGTTCCAGCGCATGATCACCCACGTCTTCAAGAAGACGATGGACGTGGACCTGGGCGAATTTCCGGTCATGCCGTATGCCGAGGCCATGCACCGTTTCGGCTCCGACAAGCCCGATCTGCGCGTCAAGCTCGAATTCACCGAGCTGACCGACGTCATGGCCGATGTGGATTTCAAGGTGTTCAGCGGCCCGGCCACCACGCCCGGCGGGCGCGTGGTCGCCCTGCGCGTGCCCGGCGGCGCCGAGATGAGCCGTGGCGAAATCGACGGCTACACCGAATTCGTCAAGATCTACGGCGCCAAGGGCCTGGCGTGGATCAAGGTCAACGACGCGGGACAGGGCCGTGATGGCCTGCAGTCGGCCATCGTCAAGAACCTGCATGACGCGGCGATTGCCGAGATCCTGAAGCGCAGCGGCGCGCAGAGCGGCGACATCCTGTTCTTCGGCGCCGACAAGGCCAAGGTGGTCAACGACGCCATCGGCGCGCTGCGCCTGAAGATCGGCCACGGCGCGGCGGCGCGCAAGTCGGGCCTGTTCGAGGACCGCTGGGCGCCGCTGTGGGTGGTCGACTTCCCGATGTTCGAATATGACGAGGGCGAACATCGCTGGAACGCCGTGCACCACCCCTTCACCGCGCCCAAGGACGGCCACGAGGACTACATGGACTCCGACCCCGCCAAGTGCGTGGCCAAGGCCTACGACATGGTGCTGAACGGCTGGGAACTGGGCGGCGGCTCTGTGCGTATCCACCGCGCCGACGTGCAGAGCAAGGTGTTCACCGCCCTCAAGATCAGCCCCGAGGACGCGCAGGCCAAGTTCGGCTACCTGCTGGACGCGCTGCAATACGGCGCGCCGCCGCACGGCGGCCTGGCCTTTGGCCTGGACCGCCTGGTCACGCTCATGACCAAGGCCGATTCGATCCGCGACGTGATCGCCTTCCCCAAGACGCAGCGTGCGCAGGACCTGCTGACGCAGGCGCCGTCGGCGGTCGAGGAAAAGCAGCTGCGCGAGCTGCACATCCGCCTGCGCAACCCCGTCGCGGCCTGACGACGCAGCGCCCACGCCCTCGGCGGGGCCATGCGCACGCGGCCGCAGGCGAGTTGCCGGGCGGTGGGTCCAGCCCTGCCTGTCACCTGTTCTAGATTCATGGCATGCGTCAGCGGCGGCGTCCTACGCGCCGCGCGCGGCCACTCTGTTAGCATGGATTTTCTTTCTGGAGAATGTCATGTCCTACACGTCTGATCTCGTCGAATCGGCCACCGAAACCAAAGAACAACTCGTGAGCAACCTGCGCCGGGTGGTTTCCGACGCCGAAGATCTGCTGGCCGCCACCGCCGGCCAGACCGACACCAAGATGACCGAACTGCGCGCCCGCGCGCGCGAAAACCTGGTCGTGGCCCGCGAAAAGCTGGCCGACGCGGATGCCGCGCTGCGTGCCCGTGCCCGCCAGGCTGCCACCGCCACCGACGACTACGTGCACGACAACCCCTGGTCGTCCATCGGCGCGGCCGCTGCGCTGGGCATCCTGATCGGCGTGCTGCTGGGTCGCCGCTGATTAGTTGATTAATCGCTGTTCGTTCCGCTGCCTTCGCCCATGAGCCTGCCTTCTTCCGACGCCAGCACCGCAGCCCGCGTGCGCGGCTTGTTCGCCGACGTGATCGAACTGGCGCAAGTGCGCCTGGAACTGTTCACCGTGGAGGCGCGGCAGGAGCTGTCCGGCCTGGCCAGCATGGCCGTGATGGGCGCGCTGGCGGTGGTGTTCGTGAGCTTCGGGCTCATCTTTCTCGCCGTGTTCCTCACGGTGCTGATGTGGGACAGCCAACGCCTGCTGGCGCTGGGCATCTTCACCACGCTGTTTCTCGGCGGCGGTGCGGTGCTCGCCCTGCTGGTGTGGCAAAAGGCGCGCAAGGGGCTGCGGCTGTTCGGCACCACGCGCGAAGAACTGCGTCGTGACCAGGAAAGGCTGCGTGCGTCATGAAGGACGAAGCTTCCGTCGACCTGGACACGCGCCGCGAGCAGTTGCGCATGCGTTCAGCGCAACTGCGCGATCAGATCGCCGTGCGCAGCCACATCTTCCAGCCGGCCTTCAAGGCTTCCGATCGCGTGCGTGGCGGCGTGCAGCGCGTGCGGCACGTGGGCGACAACCAGGCGCTGCTCCTGCTGGGCGGTGCGGCGCTCGTCGGCGCCATGCTGGTCCGCCCGCGCCTGGCGCTGAGCCTGGGCACGCGGGTGCTGTCCGGCTGGCAGATGTACAGGCGGTTGCGGCCGATGGTGAACGGGCTGCTGCGCCAACTGGGCTAAAGCCCGGCTTTGCCTTCAGCGAGACTCACGCCATGGGTCAGCGCCCCGTCCAACAGCAGCGTCCGTACAAGATTCCGCAGTCCGTGCTGGTCGTGATTCACACGGCCGACCTGCACGTGCTGCTCATCCGCCGCGCCGACGTGGCCACCGACCACTGGCAGTCCGTCACCGGCAGCAAGGACGCCGTCGATGAGCCGTTCGAACAGACCGCCATACGCGAGGTGTGGGAAGAAACCGGCATCGACGTGTATCGCCCGGGCCACGCGCTGACCGACTGGCACCTCGAGAACGTGTACGAGATCTACCCCCATTGGCGCCACCGCTACGCGCCCGGCGTGATGAGCAACCGCGAGCATGTTTTTGGCCTGCAGGTGCCTGCTGCGACGGTCGTGCGCCTCAACCCGCGCGAGCACAACGACCACGTCTGGCTGCCGCACCGGGCGGCGGCAGAGCGCTGCTTCTCGCCGTCCAACGCCGAAGCCTGCCTGCTGCTGCCGCGGCTGATGGGCGGGGAGGCCGCATGACGATGGACTCGACCTTGGGTGGGCCGCACGACGTGCTGCGCGTGGCCACCTACAACATCCACAAGGGTGTGCAGGGCATGGGGCCCGCGCGGCGGCTCGAAATCCACAACCTGGCGCTGGCCATCGAAACGCTGGACGCGGACATCGTCTGCCTGCAGGAAGTGCGCGCCACGAACCGGCGCGAAGCCACCTACTTCACCGGCTGGCCCGAGCTGCCGCAGGCCGAGTTTCTGGCGCCCGAGGGCTACCAGGCCGTCTACCGCACCAATGCCATCACGCGCGACGGCGAACACGGCAACGCGCTGCTGTCGCGCTGGCCCATCGTGCAGCACCGGCACGAGGACATGTCCGACCACCGCTTTGAGCAGCGCGGCCTGCTGCACGTCGAGATCGACGTGGCCGGCGTCAGCGTGCACGCCATCGTGGTGCACTTCGGGCTGATCCCGGCCAGCCGCGTGCGCCAGACCGACCAGCTCAAGCGCTACATCGCCCGCGAGATTCCGCTCGACGCGCCGGTCGTGGTGGCGGGTGACTTCAACGACTGGGGCACGCGGGTGCGCCGGCTGCTGCACGTCGATTCGCTGCACGCCTTCGAGGGCCGGCGCACGCTGACCTATCCGTCGCGCTTTCCGGTGGCCCAGCTGGACCACATCTACGCGCGCGGCATGCGGCCCCTGAGCCTGGCCGCGCCGCGCGGGCGCGTGTGGAGCCGCATGTCGGACCACCTGCCGCTGATCGCGGAGTTCGACCTGCTTGGCCAGCATGCTACATAAATAATAGCTTAAAGCGCAGTCCCATCAAGCGGTGGGCCGCGTTCTGGTCCATCATTCTTTGCTGCTACCATCGGTGCGCACATGAAACCCCAACCCGATCTTCCAGCGGCGGCGCCAGCCGAAGACGAAGGCACGCCCGTCTCGGTCAAGATCCGCGAGCGCCTGCAGGCCGCGCGGCGCCGATTCAACGCCAACGACAACATCGCCGATTTCGTCGAGCCTGGCGAACTTGAAAAGCTGCTCGACGAAGTCACCGTCAAGATGGAGGGCGTGCTCGACAGCCTGGTGATCGACACCTCGCGCGACCACAACACCGCCGACACGGCGCGCCGCGTGGCCAAGATGTACGTCAACGAAGTGTTCCGCGGCCGCTATGTGCAGCCGCCAACCATCACCGAGTTTCCCAACGCCGAGCGCCTGAACGAGCTGATGATCGTCGGCCCGATCACCGTGCGTTCGGCCTGCAGCCACCATTTCTGCCCCGTCATCGGGCAGGTCTGGATCGGCGTGATGCCCAACGAGCACACCAACGTCATCGGCCTGTCCAAGTACGCGCGGCTGGCCGAATGGGTGATGGGCCGCCCGCAGATCCAGGAAGAGGCCGTGGTGCAGCTGGCCGACCTGATCCAGCACAAGACCAAGCCCGACGGCCTGGCCATCGTGATGCAGGCCACGCACTATTGCATGGCGTGGCGCGGCGTCAAGGACATGGACAGCAAGATGATCAACTCCGTCATGCGCGGGGTGTTCCTGAAAGACGCCAACCTGCGGCGCGAGTTTCTTTCCCTCATTCCCCAGAAGACCTGAACCATGCTCGTACGCCTGCTCTACGCCAGCCGCGCGGTCGACGCCACGCCGGCGGTCATTGAAAGCATCCTTGGCACCGCGCGCCAGCACAACCAGGACAGCGGCATCACCGGCATCCTGGTGTATGGCGGCGGCATCTTCATGCAGGCCATCGAAGGCGGCCGCCGGGCGATCAGCGACCTGTACGGCACCATCCAGCGCGATCCGCGCCATAAGGACGTGGTGCTGCTGCACTACGAGGAAATCGTCGAGCGCCGCTTCGGCGGCTGGACGATGGGCCTGGTCGACACCACCCGCGTCAACGCCAGCGTGCTGCTGAAGTATTCGGAGCGCGCCGTGCTGGACCCCTACGCGGTGTCTGGCAAGGTGTCGCTGGCCTTGCTGGAAGAGCTGATGGCGACGGCCAGCATCGTTGGGCATACGTGATTCGGGACATCCCCCTGAGGCGCTGACGCGCCTTCCCCCTTCTTTGCCGCGCTGCGCGCGGGAAGGGGGACAACGCCAGCGGGCGGGCCAAGCCCTTCCGCGGCGTTCTGCGCGTGGCCTGCTCCGCGGCCGTCTGATTTTGGGGTAGTCAGGCTCCAGCCGGCTTGGATAAAGCGCGGTGCGCTATGAATAAAGCAGCAAATCAGATGGCCATCGCCGGCAGGTCGGCGGGTTGCGTGCGCAGTGCTTCGGCGATGGCGCGCATGGCCGCCAGGGCTTCGGCGTCGGTGCGGTAGTGGCGCAGCAGCGGGTCGGGCGCCAGGGCGCCGGCGGCGGTCAGCACGCGCTCGGCCGGCAGCTTCATGCCGGCAATGTGCAGCGTGATCTCTCGGGTGTGCAGCAGGTGCAGCACGCGGGCAAACACCTCGGCACCCGTGGCGTCGACCCGGTTGATCGGCTGGGCGAACAGGCACACGTGGCGCGTATCGGGGTGCGCCGTCAGGTATTCGGTCAGGTTGCGCTCGAAGCGGCTGGCAGCGGCGAAGTCGAGCGCGGCGTCCATTCGCAGCGCATAGGTGTGCGGCGCCAGTGGCGACAGGTGCCACAGGTGCCGGTCGCGCAGGCTGCCGTCGGGGTGCAGGCCGACTTCGATGATGCGCGGGTGCAGCCGCTGGTAGAGAAACAGCGACAGCGACATCAGCACCCCCGTCAGCACACCCCAGTAAAGCGCCGGCGCCGCCGCCAGGGTGACGACGAAGGTCGCGGCGGCAATGGCCGTTTCGACGCGCGAGATGCGCCACAGGCGCGCAAATTCGCGTGGCCGGATCAAGCCCAGCACGGCCGCCACCACGATGGCCGCCAGCACCGCCTGCGGCACGAAGCGCAGCACGGGCGTGAACAGCAGCAGCGCCAGCAGCACCACGCCCACCGAGAAGATCGTCGCCCAGCCGGTCTGCGCCCCCGCGTACAGGTTGAGCGCCGAGCGCGAAAACGACGAGCTGGTGGCAAACGCACCCGAAAAGCCCGACGCGATCTTGGCCAGCCCCTGGCCGATCAGGTCCTGGTCCTGGTCCCAGCGCTCGCCCTTGCGCTGGCTGTCCACCTTGGCGCTGGACGCGGTTTCGAGAAAGCTCACCAGCGTCACCACCAGCGTCGGCAGCACCAGTTGCCCCAGCACATGCCAGCCCGGCCAGCCGGGCAGGTACGGCGTCGGCAGCCCGCGCGGCAGCGGCCCCACCACCGCGCCACCGCGCGTGGCAAAGCCGGTGACGTAGCTCAGTGCCGCCGCCACGGCCACGATGAGCAGCACGCCGGGGAAGGTCGGCTTCCAGCGCCGCGCCATCATCAGCACGGCCAGCGCGGCCAGGCCGAAGGCCGTGGCCAGCGGGTCGATGGCGGGCTGGCGCAGCATCTCGGTCCAGCCCACGCGAAAGCCCAGCAGGGCCGGCAGCTGCGAGGTGATGATGAGCACCGCCGCCGCCTGCGTGAACGCCATCAGCACCGGCGAATTGATCAGGTTCAGCAGCCAGCCGAACCTGAACAGGCCCAGCGCGACCTGCAGCAGCCCCGACAGCAGCGCCAGCCACACCGCCAGCTCCACCCACTGCGGGCTGCCCGGCTCGGCCAGCGGCATGAGCGAGGTGAACACCATCAGGCAGGTCAGCGCCGTCGGCCCCACCGACAGCCGCGCCGAGGCCGAAAACAGCACCGCCACCAGCGCCGGCAGCAGCGACGCGTAGATGCCCGTGACCAGCGGCATGCCCGCCAGTTGCGCGTAGGCCACGCCCTGCGGAATCACCATCAGCCCGACCGTGAGGCCGGCCAGCGCTTCGCCCCGCAGCAGCGCCGCCGTGGGGCGTGGCCAGTGCAGGAAGGGCAGGCGGCGGGCGAGGGCAGAACGCATCGTTGAGAGGATGTTAGCGCCAGCCCATGCCGACCGCCGTCGGCGCGGGCGCGCGCCGGGGCGTTGAGCAGGTGATTACCATGGCGGATCGGCCTCGGCCCGCCCATCGCACCCCAGGATGCCCATGACCCGCATTGCCCTCACGCTTGCCCTGGCGCTGCTGCCTGCCTTCGCGGGTGCGCAGGCCATCCGCTGCCAGGACCCGGCCAGCGGCAAGATCCTCTACACCGACCAGCCCTGCAAGGGAGGCGAAGTGGTGGTGCCCCGCCGCACCGAGGCCGAATTGCAGCAGGACGCCGCCAACGCCGCCGCCGCGCGCGCGAGGGAGCGCGAGCGCGCCCTCGACCGCGCGGCCGAACGCGCGCAGCAGCGCGACGCGCGGCTCGCCCGCGACGCTGCGGACCGCCCGCCCGCGTCGCCCGCCGACACCGACGCCTGTCGCCGGGCGCGCGCCGAAGCCAGCTTTCGAGCCGCCAGTTTCTCGGCGTCGGCGGAAGAGATTCGCACCGCCCGCTACAACGCGGCCCTGGCCTGCGGCCAGCAGCCGCCGTCCGACATCGTGGTGGTGCAGCCTGTGGCCCCGGCGTGGCCGGTGCGCCGCCCCTGGTCGCCCGAGCAGCCTCATGCCCACCGCGGCGGGGGCACGGGCTTCGCCATGCCCGCGCCGCCGATGCCGCCGCGCCCGCGCGTCGATGCGCCGCGCGAGGGGCTCATGGGGCGCTGACGCGGGGCGCCGGGCAAGGCGTTGCTGGTCAAACAAGGTCGCAGCGCTTTGTGGATGAGGGCGAAGCGCTATTGTTTTTGATGGAATCTCATCAACCGCCCACACACCGGTAAGCCCCTCTCCACCTGGAAAAGGCCAAGGTGCCGAGACTAGGGTCGGGGAAATGCGCCGTCCGCCTCAGCGCTGCGGCATGTCCTTGGCGCCGTAGCCCAGGCTGATGGTGGCGTCGGCCGGTATGGCGGGCATGGTGTCGTTCCACTGCTCCCACGCCTGGCGCATGGCGGCCAGGCGGCCGGGCTCGCGCGGCGCCAGGTTGGCGCGCTCGCGTTCGTCCTGCGGGATGTTGAACAGGTAGTCGTGCCCGTCCACGCGCAGGTATTTCCAGTCGCCGTCGCGGTGCGCGCGCTGGCCGCGGTGGTTCATGCGCCAGAACAGCGGGCGCTCAAAGCGCCTGGCGACATCGCCCAGCACCGGCAGCAGCGACACGCCGTCCAGCGGGTAGTCGGGGTGCGCGGCCACGCCGGCGGCGTCGAGCATGGTGGCCGACCAGTCCATCGTCATGCAGGCCTGCGTGGTGACGCCGCCCGGCGCGATGCGCGCCGGCCAGTGCGCAATCCACGGCACGCGGATGCCGCCTTCGGTCAGGTCCATCTTGCCACCCACCAGCGGCCAGTTGTCGCTGAAGCGTTCGCCACCGTTGTCGCTGGTGAAGACGATCAGCGTGTTGTCCAGCAGGCCCTGGGCGCGCAGCGTGTCCACCAGCTTGCCGATGCCCTCGTCCATGTGGTGAATCATGCGGCGGTAGGTGTGGATGTTGCCGCCGTGCAGGTGGAACAGGTTGTCCTTCACCTCCTGCGCCAGCGCGGCGTCGTCGCGCGTTTCCCACGGCCAGTGTGGGGCGGTGTAGTGCACGCTCAGGAAAAACGGCGTGCCGCCCCGCGCACCGTCCGCCATGCGCTGGATGTAGTCCACCGACCGATCGGTGATGAGGTCGGTGAGGTAGCCCTCGGCCTGGTGCTCGGCGTCGCCCAGGTACAGGTCGTGCGTGCCGTTGTTGCTGCAGTGGGTGAAGTAGTCGACCCCGCCCGACATGGGGCCAAAGAATTCCTCGTAGCCCGATTTGAGCGGCCCGAAGGCGGGCGGATAGCCCAGGTGCCACTTGCCCATCAGCGCGGTGCGGTAGCCGGCGCCTTGCAGCAGCGACGGCAGCGTCGGGTGCTCGGGCGGCAGGCCCAGCGTGCTGCTGCCCTTGCTCTTGCTGTTGATGGGTTCTTCCGCCGCGCCGCGCAGACGGTACTGGTAGCGCGCCGTCATCAGGCCGAAGCGGGTGGGCGAGCACACCGGCGAATTGCTGTAGCCCTGCGTGAACTTCAGGCCCGCCGCGGCCAGCCGGTCGAGCACGGGCGACACGGGCCCGAAGTCGGCGTCGCGCCCGCCGTAACAGCCCAGGTCGGCAAAGCCCAGGTCGTCGGCGACGATGAAGATGAAGTTGGGGCGATGGGTTTTTTGAGTCATTTCGGCCTCCAGCGCTTGTCTGGCAAGCGCAAGCAGCTATCAAAAATATAGTTGAATCACTCGACCTTCATACCCGTGGCCTGGATCACCCGGCCGTAGCGCGTGGTCAGATCGGCCAGCCGCCTGGCCGCGTCGGCGCCGGTCAGGCCCTCGTAGAACAAGTCCAGGTTGGCCAGGCGCTGCTTGACCTGCGGCTCGGCCAGCGCGTCGGCGAAGGCTTTTTGCAGCGTCTGCACCACGGCGTCGGGCGTGGCGGCGGGCAGCATGGCGACGTAGAGCACTTCCTGCTCCAGCCCCTTGTGGCCGGCTTCGGCCACCGTGGGCACATCGGGCGCCAGCGTGCTGCGCTGGCGGCTGGTGACGGCCAGCGCGGTCACCTTGCCGGCCTTCACGTGCGGCAGCAGGCCGGGCGTGGCCAGCACGCCGCCGTTCACTTCGCCGCTCAGGATGGCGGTGACGGCGGGCGTGTTGCCCTTGTACGGCACGTGGGTGATCTTCATGCCGGTGGCTTCATGAAACACCTCGGCCGCCAGGTGGCCAGGGCTGCCCGAGCCGGCCGAGCTGAAGGTCACGCCCTTGGTCTTGCCGGCGTTCACCAGGTCGGCCAGGGTCTTGAAGCCGGTCGACGGGTGCGCGCCGACCAGCAGGCCGGACGAAGCCATCACCATCAGCGGCTTGAAGTCGGCCGGCTTGAAGGGCATGCCCTTGTAGATGTGCGGGTTGACGGTGAAGGTGGTGTCGATGCCGATCAGCACCGTGTGCCCGTCGGGCGCGCTGCGCGCCACCTGCGCGGTGCCGATGTTGCCGGCGGCGCCGGGCTTGTTCTCGACCACCACGGGCTGCTTGAAGCGTTGCTGCAGCACCTCGGCAATCGAGCGCGCGATCATGTCGGACGGGCCGCCGGGTGGGAAGCTGTTGACGAAGGTGATGGGCTTGGTGGGAAAGCCTTGCGCATTGGCGGCGGTGCTCAGCAGTCCGAGCGCGGCGGCAGCCAGCGTGCGGCGTGCCAAGGTGGGGAGCGAGGTCATGGGTGGATTCCTGGGGGTGCGCTGTTCGGGTGTGGACTTACAAAAAAGCTTGTAGCGCTTGTCCAGCAAGCGCAAGACGCTATGAATTTTGATGAGCCAAGGCGGTCAAGGCTGATACCCCGACTGGCGCACCACCGGCGCCCACTGCGCGCGGTAGCCCTTCAGCATGGCCTCGGTCTGCGCGGGCGTGCTGGCAATGGGGGTCATCTTGGCGCTGACGAACTGGCGCTGCGTGTCGGCGTCGGCCATGACGTCGCGGACGGCCGCGGACAGGCGGCGCACCTGCTCGCGCGGCATGGCGGCGGGTGCGAACAGCGCGTTCCAGCCGGTGGCGACCAGGTCAAGCCCCGATTCCTTGTACGTCGGGATGTCGGGCGCAAAGGACGAGCGCCGCGCGCCCGAACTGGCCAGGATGCGCAGCTTGCCGCCTTCGTGCTGCGGCAGCAGCGTGTCGAAGGTGTCGAAGGCGACCGGAATCTGCCCGCCGATCAGGTCGCTGATCAGCGGCGCCGAGCCGCGGTAACCCACCACTTGCGCGGGCACAGCGGCCTTCTGGCCGGTCATCAGGGCAAAGAAGTGCGGCAGGCTGCCCGTGGCGGGCACGCCGAAGTTGGCCTGCGCCGGGTTGGCGCGCAACCAGGCCAGCAGGTGCGTCAGCTGCTTCACCGGCACGGCCGACGCCACCGCCAGGCCGAATTCGTAGTCGGTAATGTGCGAGACGGGCTGGAAGTCCTTGTCGGGGTCGTAGCCGTTGTCCTTGAACACCAGCGGCGCCACCACCATGATGGCGGGGTTGGCCAGCAGCAGCACGTTCTGGCTGGCCGGCGCGTTTTTCAGCTGCTGCGCCGCCAGCCGGCCGCCGGCGCCGGTGCGGTTTTCGACCACCACCGGGTGGCCCAACTTGCTGCCCAGCTTCTCGGCCAGCAGGCGCGCGGCGCGGTCGCTGGAGCCGCCGGCCGCGTACGGCACCACAATGCGCAGCGGGGCGTCGCCCTGCGCCCGGACGCCGCCCGCCATCGAGGCCAGTCCGGCCGCCAGCAACAGGTGTCTACGATGCATCGATCCCTCTCCTCGCCGCGCGGCGGCGCAAAAAGGGCACTGTAGGCCGGGCCTGCCCGATTGACAAAATCAACCATTCTCAGGACTTACCCGAATGCCGTCATCCCGTTTGAGCCAGCCCAGGACGCTGGACGACATGTTGCTGTACCAGCTGTGGCAGGTGCACGCGGCGGCGCGGCGGCCGGTGGTGCGCCTGTGCGAGGCCGAGTTCGGCATCACCCGGCGCGAATGGCGCATGCTGGCGCAACTGGGGCGCGGCGAGGGCCTGGCCTCGTCGGCGCTGGCCGAGCGCGCGGCGCTGGACCGCGCGCAGACCTCGCGGGCCGTGGGCGCGCTGGTGCGCAAGGGCCTGGTGAGCCGCACGCCGCGGCGCGGCGACCGGCGCGAAGTGCAACTGACCCTGACGCCGGCCGGCCGCGCGCTGTACGACGCGCTGCTGCCACGCGTGGCGGCCATCAACCGCGAACTGCTGGCCGTGCTGAGCGAGACGGAAGTGCAGACGCTGGACGCGCTGCTGCAGCGCCTGCGCGCGCAGGCGGAAGGCATCGCCAGCCGGGACGAGGCGCAGATTTCACGTCAAAAAGCCCCGGTGCGCTGAACTGACAAGGCCTGATAGCTACATAAAACATAGCAATCAGGGCGCAAAAAACCCGCCGGCTTGCGCGGGCGGGTGGGGGCTGTTTCAGCGATTCAGGCGGCCAACCCGCGGGCCGGCGCCTGTGGCCGATCAGCCGCGGCGGCGGCCCATCAGGATGGCCAGGGCCGCGCCGGCGGCGGCGGCGATGGCCATCGACTTCAGCGGCTGCTCGCTGACGTAGGCGCTGGTCTTTTCAGAGTACTCGCTGAACTTCTCGCGGGCCTGGGCCGACGTGTCGGCGGCGGCGGCCTTGCTGCGGGCAGCGATGTCCTGCACGCGCGAGGAGATGGCGTCGATGGTGGGCTGCACGTCGTCGCGCAGGCTGCGCACCTTCGAATCGGCCTTGTCCAGCGCCTCGTTGGCGTACAGGCGGGCGGATTCGACCGAGCGCTCGGCCTTGTCGGCCATCTTGTCGGTGGCGTTCTGTGCGCTGTCGGCGATCTTCTCGATGGTTTGATGGGTGTTCATGGTCAAGGGTCCTTTCGGGGCTCTGGGCTGATGGGTCGGAGGGCGCTCGTGTGCGGTGGCCATGGCCCCTGCGCAAAGCGTGATGCAAGCATAAGCCAGCGGCGCGGCCGCGGCATCAGTGCGCCGCGTCCGGCGCTGTCAGCGGGGGCGCGGGCGTGGTGTAGGAATCGGACGACATGGCGCCGACGGCCACCGCCAGCTCGTTCTGCGGCTTGGCGGCGCGGCGCGGGATGGTGCCGGTGATGCGCGATCCGCTGCCGGGCCGCGAATTGATGTCGAGCCGGCCGCCGCTGGCTTCGATGCGGTGCCGCATGCCCACCAGCCCGTGCGAGGCCTGCGGCAGCTTCGACGGGTCGAACCCGATGCCGTCGTCGCGCACCGACACCTCGGCGTGGTAGACGTAGTTGCGCAGGCTCACGCTCACCTTCTGCGCCTTGGCGTATTTGCCGATGTTGGTGAGCGCTTCCTGCACCATGCGGTAGATGGTCAGCTCGCTGGTCGGGTCCAGCTCGACCGGTTCCAGCGCGATCTCGACCTCGACGCCCGAGCTGTCGGCGAATTCGCGCGTCAGGATTTCGAGCGACGCCACCAGCCCCAGGTTGGACAGCGACGACGGCCGCAGGTCCTCGATGATGCGGCGCTTGAGCGCGATGCCCTGGTTGAGCGTTTCGGTCAGGTGCTTCAGGCGGTCGGCCAGTTCGCTGGCGTCGGGCGGCAGCTTGGACTTGATGCGCGCCACGTTCAGCTTGGCGGCCGTCAGCAGCGCGCCCAGTTCGTCGTGCAGTTCGCGCGCCAGGTGGGCACGCTCGTCCTCGACGGCCTGCTGCAGGTAGGTGGCCAGCTCGGTCAGCCGCGCCGTGCGTTCGCGCACCTGCGATTCGAGCGCGTCGCGCTCGGCCTCCAGCTGCTGCTTCCGGCGCACGTCGGACTGGCGCAATGCGCGCGTCTGGTTGACGTACAGGAAGAAGGCGAAGAACGCGGCCAGCACGCCCGCCGCCAGGCCAAAGCGCGACACGTTCAGCAGGCGGTACAGCTCGGCGCGGCGGCTGGTCACACCCTTGTCCGCCAGGGCCAGCAAGGCGGCGCCATGCTGGTGCAACAGGCGCATCTGCTCCAGCCCGACGTTGGAGGTGACGACGAAGTTGACCACTTCAGGGCGGTCTTCCTCGCGCAGCCGCACGGTCAGCGCCATTTCGCCGATCTTCTGCGACAGCTGGTTGCGGAAGGCGAACAGGGCGTCCGAGTTGGCGCCCAGCACGTCGGGGGCGTCGTCGTCCAGCTTGCGCAGCAGGCGCTCGATGTCCTGCAGCGCGGCGTTGTACGGGTCCAGATAGGCGCGGTCACCGGTCAGGATGAAGCCGCGCTGGTTCGATTCGGCCTCGACCAGCTGGCGCATCAGCGTGTTGACGGTGCTGCGCGCGGCGTGGGCCTGCTGGATTTCGGCCAGCGTCTGCGTCGTGCGGTGGTAGGTGCCTTCGTTCAGCCACGTGATGGCGATGGCGCACAGCGCGGCAACGATCAGCGTCATGCGCAGCGACAGGGGCTTGCGGCTGCTGGGCGGAGGTGGGGTGGGTTGAAGCGTGGCGTCGGGCATGGCTGGGGCAACTAGAATCACGCCTGTGTCGCCACGCGGTGTGGTGGCCAACTCAGTTGAAAAGGCGCGCCGTGATCAGAATCGGTATTGTGGACGACCACGCCATCGTGCGTTCGGGACTCAAGCAGTTCTTCTCGGAACATGTGGATCTGCGCGTCGTGGGCGAAGCGGCCAGTGGCCGCGAAGCCATCGACCTGGTGCGCACCACCGAGATGGACGTGCTGGTGATGGACCTGTCGATGCCCGGCCAGAGCGGCATTGACGCGCTGGCCATGATCCGCGCCAAGGCGCCGGACGTGGGCATCCTGATTCTCTCCGGCTATCCGGAAGAGCATTACGCGATGAACCTCATCCGCCAGGGGGCGAGCGGGTACCTCAACAAGGAATGCGACCCGGCGGAGATCGTCGAGGCCATCCGCACCATTGCGCTGGGCAAGCGCTACATCACGCCGACGGTGGCCGAGCTGCTGGCGCAGCAGCTGGGCCGCAAGAGCGACGCGGCGCCGCACGAGCAGCTGTCCGAGCGCGAATTCCAGGTGTTCCTCAAGCTGGCCAAGGGGCAGACGGCGGGCGACATCGCCGAATCGCTGTCGCTGTCGGTCAAGACCGTCAGTACCTACCGCACGCGCCTGATGGAAAAGATGGGGCTCAGCTCCAACAGCGACCTGACCTACTACGCGCTGAAGAACAAGCTGATCGATTGATCGGTCAGGCCCCGGCGCGCAGCGCCGCACAAAAAAGCCGCCTTGGGCGGCTTTTTTCATGGGCGCGGGGCGGCGAAGGCGGTATAGGGGCGTCAGGCCGAACCCTTGAGGTCGAGGCAGAAGTCGATCAGTGCTTCGATCTCGTTGGATTTGTCGAACACCGCGTCCACGCCCAACTGCTGGCAGCGCACCCGCACGTCCGGGGTGGCGTAGTTGGTGAGGACGACGACCTTTTGCTCGGGCTTACGCTCGCGGCAGGCCTGCAGCACGCCCAGACCGCTGCCTTGCTTCAGGAACAGGTCGACGATCGCGAGATCCCATTGCGCGGTATGGTGGGTGAGCCACTCGCTGCCCTGGTTTTCCGTTTCGGCAAACCCGACGGGCGCGATGCCCCCCAATTCCTCCAGCGTGGCAATCAGGTTGTCGCGGATGGTCGGGTTGTCTTCAACGAAATAGGCACGCACTACATTAGGACCGGACATGGAAAGAATAGACGACGAGGGGGCGTCTCACTGCCCCGCATCGCCCCCCCACGTAAAGCCAAGAGCGATGGAACCGAGTCTAGGAGCGCCACCGGCCGTGCCGTGCCAGTGTGCGCAGCGCCCTCTTGTAGGAAAAGACCTACGCGCGCGGCCGGTGCCCGCACACCGGGCAGTCTGGCTGGCGGCCCACCCGCACCTCGGTCCACTCGGTGCGGCGCAGATCCAGCATCAGCAGCCGGCCCGCCAGGCTCTGGCCGATGCCGGCCAGCCACTTCAGCGCCTCGGCCGCCTGCAGCGTGCCGATCACGCCCACCAGCGGCGCGAACACGCCCATGGTGGCGCAGCGCACTTCCTCCACCGTCTGCGACGGCGGGAAGACGCAGGCGTAGCAGGGTGAGTCGGGCCGGGCCGTGTCGTAGACCGACACCTGCCCGTCGAAGCCGATGGCCGCGCCCGACACCAGCGGCCGCCCGGTGGCCACGCAGGCGCGGTTGAGCGCCTGGCGCGTGGCGAAGTTGTCGGTGCAGTCCAGCACCAGGTCGGCGGCGGCGGCCAGTTCGGTCAGCAGCGCTTCGTCGGCGCGCCGGTTGACGGTGCGCACCTCCACGCCGGGGTTGATGGCGGCCACGGCCGCCTGCGCCGACGCCGTCTTGGCCTGGCCGACGCGCGCCTCGGTGTGCATGATCTGGCGCTGCAGGTTGGTCAGGTCGACCGTGTCGTCGTCGACGATGGTCAGGCGGCCGACGCCCGCGCTGGCCAGGTACAGCGCCACCGGCGAGCCCAGCCCGCCGGCGCCCACAATCAGCGCATGCGCCGCCAGCAGCCGGGCCTGCCCCTCGACGCCGATGTCGTCCAGCAGGATGTGGCGCGAATAGCGCAGCAGTTGCCCGTCATCCATGTCGTCACCCATTCACCCCTGTTGGTCTGCTGGCGCAGCGCCATCCGGGAACACCGTGGCCGGACCCGCGCCGGCCACTGGTGTTGTCCCCCTCCGGGGGAAGCCGCTCAGCGGCACAGGGGGAGCCATTTATTCTGTCTTGGGCTCTTCCTTACGCTCGACCAGCGTCTGGCTGACCTTGACCGGCTGGCCCTTGAGCTTGGCCAGCGCCTGCATGAGCGGGAAGTCCTTGTCGCTGCCGTACTCGGGCGGGCGGCGCTGGGCGGCCGGCTTGCGCGACTCTTCTTCTAGCCGCTTGAGGGCGGCCTCGCGCTCCTTGTCGAACGCCGGGCCTTTCTTTTCTTCCTGGGCACCGGTCAGGTGCTTTTCCAGGTCGGCCTCGCGCATGCGCAGCACGGCGAACGGGCTGCCCTCGGCGGTGTCGTCGACCATGATGTCGGGCACGATGCCCTTGGCCTGGATGGTCTTGCCGCTGGGCGTGTAGTAGAGCGCGGTGGTGATCTTCAGCGCCGTGTCGGGGCCGAGCGGGCGCACCGTCTGCACCGAGCCCTTGCCGAAGGTCTGGCTGCCCATGACCGTGGCGCGCTTGTGGTCCTGCAGCGCGCCGGCCACGATTTCGCTGGCCGAGGCCGAGCCTTCGTTGACCAGCACCACCATCGGCACCGTCTTCAGGGCGGCGGGCAGGCGCTTGAGCGGGTCGGCGCCGCGGCGGCGCATGTAGTCCTCGGGGCGCGCCTTGTAGACCGACTTGCTTTCCTCGATCTGGCCGTTGGTCGACACCACGGTCACGCCCTCGGGCAGGAAGGCGGCCGACACGGCCACCGCCGCGTCCAGCAGCCCGCCGGGGTCGTTGCGCAGGTCGAGCACCAGACCCTTCAGGTTGGGCTCGCGCTTGTAGATGTCCTCGATCTTGGTGACGAAGTCGTCCAGCGTGCGTTCCTGGAACTGCGACAGGCGCAGCCAGGCGTAGCCAGGTTCGACGACGCGGCTCTTGACCGACTGGGTGCGGATTTCCTCGCGCACGATGGTGACCGGGAAGGTGCGGTTCTCGTCCTTGCGCAGGATGGTCAGCAGCACCTTGGTGCCCGGTTCGCCGCGCATGCGCTTGACGGCCTCGTTCAGCGTCAGGCCGCGCACGGCGGTGTCGTCGATGCGGGTGATCAGGTCGCCCGGCTTCAAGCCCGCGCGGTCGGCCGGCGACCCCTCGATGGGCGAAACCACGCGGATCACGCCGTCTTCCTGCGTGATCTCGATGCCGACACCCACGAAGCGGCCGGTGGTGCCTTCGCGGAATTCCTTGAAGCTCTTCTTGTCGAAGTACTGCGAATGCGGGTCGAGGCTGGACACCATGCCCGAGATGGCGTCGGTGATCAGCTTCTTCTCGTCCACCGGCTCCACGTAGTCGGACTTGATCATGCCGAACACGGCGGCCAGCTGCTGCAGTTCCTCCAGCGGCAGCGGCGCCAGCGTGCCGCGCGCCACGGTCTGCAGCGACACCGTGGTCAGCGCGCCAGCGAGCGCGCCCACGGCAATCCAGCCGGCAATCTTGGTTTTCTGACTCATGGTGTGGGACATCCTGGAGAGCTTGCGCTCAATATAACCGGGGCAAATGCTTTCGGCTCGGATCGACGGGCGAAGTTCCGCGTGCGGGGCGGGGTTTACGCCCCGTTGACAGTGCGGCTCAGGCCTTGCCCTGGCTGGCCACCGCGGCGGCGGCTTCGGCGTCGCCCAGGTAGTAGTGGCGGATGGGTTTGAGGTTGCCGTCCAGTTCGTACACCAGGGGAATGCCGTTGGGGATGTTCAGGCCCACGATGTCGGCGTCGGAGATGTTGTCGAGGTACTTGACCAGCGCGCGGATCGAGTTGCCGTGCGCGGCCACCACCAGCCGCTTGCCGGCCGAAATGGCGGGCGCCATCGATTCGTTCCAGAACGGCAGCACGCGCGCCACGGTGTCCTTCAGGCACTCCGTCAGCGGCACTTCGCCCGGCTGTAGCCTGGCGTAGCGCGGGTCGCCGCGCTCGCTGCGCGGGTCGGTCGGCTCCAGCGCGGGCGGCGGGGTGTCGTAGCTGCGGCGCCACACCAGCACCTGCTCGTCGCCGTACTGCTTGGCCATGTCGGCCTTGTTCAGGCCCTGCAGGGCGCCGTAGTGGCGTTCGTTCAGGCGCCAGTGCTTGACGGTGGGCAGCCACAGGCGGTCCATCTCGTCCAGCGCCAGGTGCAGGGTGCGGATGGCGCGCGTCAGCACGCTGGTGTAGGCGACGTCGAAGTCGTAACCGCCCTCCTTCAGCAGGCGGCCGGCCTGCCGGGCCTGCTCGACGCCGGTGGGGGTCAGGTCGACGTCGGTCCAGCCGGTGAAGCGGTTTTCGAGGTTCCAGGTGGATTCACCGTGGCGGATCAGGACAAGCTTGTGCATGGCTAAATGGGCAGAGACAAGGGCGCGCCGGGGGGGGGCGCAATGACCGGCCGCGGGCGGGCCGTAACCAGCCATTTTAGAATCGCCGCGAATGTCGCCCACCCGCGGTGGGTGTCTGTCGATCAAGTACGAAGGACGAGTGAAGTGAATTTTCTGTTGGCGAACTGGATGTTGATCCTGGTGGCGCTGGTGTCCGGCGGCATGCTGCTGGCCCCCATGGTGCGGGGCGGCGCCACGGGCGGGCTGACGCCTGCCGGCGCGGTGCAACTCATCAACCGCGAAAAGGCGGTGGTCATCGACGTCTGCGACGCGGGCGAATACGCGGCCGGCCACGTGGTCGGCGCCAAGAGCATCCCGCTGGGCGAACTGGAAGCCAAGCTGCCCGGCGCGGTCAAGAACAAGGCCACGCCGCTGGTGCTGGTGTGCGCCTCGGGCATGCGTTCGTCGCGCGCGGTGGCGGTGGCGCGCAAGCTGGGCTATGAAAACGCCCAGTCGCTGTCGGGCGGCATGAAGTCGTGGCGTGAAGCCAATCTGCCCATCGAAAAGGCCTGAACACCCATGCAACCCGTCAAGATGTATTCCACGGCCGTCTGCCCGTACTGCGTGCGCGCCAAGCAGATCCTCAAGGCCAAGGGCGTCGAGCAGATCGACGAGATCCGCGTCGACCTGGACGCCGCGCAGCGCCAGACCATGATGCAGATCACCGGCCGCCGCACCGTGCCGCAGATCTTCATTGGCGACACGCACGTGGGCGGCCACGACGACCTGGTGGCGCTGGACCAGCGCGGCGGGCTCGACCCGCTGCTGGCGGGCCAGGCCGCCTGAGATAATTGCCGCCGACGCGCACGCACCGCAGCCGCGGTGCGATCGACTGTCTCCTACCCTTTCCCTGAATCGAGATTTCACATGGCCGATACCGATCCCGTGTTCAACATCCAGCGCGTCTACCTGAAGGAAGCGTCGCTCGAACAGCCCAATTCGCCTGCCATCCTGCTGGAGCAGGAGCAGCCTTCGGTCGAGATCAACCTGGGCGTCAACGCCGAGAACGTGGCCGACGGCGTGTTCGAGATCACCGTCACCGCCACCGTGCAGACCAAGATCAAGGACAAGACGGTGTTCCTGGTCGAATGCAAGCAGGCCGGCATCTTCGAAATCCGCAACGTGCCGGACGACCAGATGGGCGGCGTGATCGGCGTGGCCTGCCCGCAGATCGTCTACCCCTACCTGCGCGGCAACGTGGCCGACCTGATCCAGCGCGCCGGCTTCCCGCCCGTGCATCTGGCCGAGATCAACTTCCAGTCGATGTACGAGCAGCAGACCGCGGCGCAGCAGGGCGAATCGCCCATCATCACGCAGTAAGCGGTCTTTCAGGCTGCTGGCCCTTGTCCAGAAAGCGCGATAAGCTATGAAAATCATAGTCATCGGCGCTGGCGCCTGGGGCACCGCGCTGGCCGTCAGTGCCACCCGCAACCCGGCCGGCCACCAGGTCGTGCTGTGGGCGCGCGACGGCGCCCAAGCCGCGGCCATGCACGAATCGCGCGAGAACGCGCGCTATCTGCCCGGCATTCCGCTGCCGCGCGAACTGCACGTGCGCGGCGGCGACGTCGCCACCTTGCTGGACGCCGCGGCGCAGGCCGACCTGCTGGTCGTGGCCACCCCGGTGTCGGGCCTGCGCGGCACGCTGCACCTGTTGCAGGACGTCGACGTGCCCGTCGCCTGGCTGTGCAAGGGCTTCGAGCTGCCCGACGAGGCCGCTGCCCCGGGGCACGCCGTCGGCCTGATGCCGCACGAAATCCAGCGCCAGGTGGCCCCGCACCTGAAGGCGGGCGCGCTGAGCGGCCCCAGCTTTGCCCAGGAAGTGGCGCGTGGACAGCCCACCGCGCTGGTGGCCGCCAGCCACCACCCGGCCGTGCGCAAGGCGCTGGTCGAAGCCTTCCACGGCCCCACCTTGCGCGTGTACGGCAACGACGACCTGGTAGGGGTTGAAGTCGGCGGCGCGGTCAAGAACGTGCTGGCCATCGCCACCGGGCTGGCCGATGGCCTGACCCTGGGGCTGAATGCGCGCGCCGCGCTCATCACGCGCGGCCTGGCCGAAATGGCGCGGCTGGGGCTGGCGCTGGGCGGCCGGCAGGAATCCTTCATGGGCCTGTCGGGCCTGGGCGACCTGGTGCTGACGGCGACCGGCGACCTCAGCCGCAACCGGCGCGTCGGCCTGCTGCTGGCCGAAGGCAAAACGCTGGAAGAGGCGGTGCAGTCGCTCGGCCACGTGGCCGAAGGCGTCTACAGCGCCCGCACCGTATGGCAGCGCGCTCACCACTTGGGCGTGGAGATGCCGATCGCCGAATGCGTGGTGGCGCTGCTCGACGGGCAACTCAAGCCGGTCGAAGCCGTGGCCGCGCTGATGGGCCGCGACCCGAAGGGCGAACTGCTCTGAGCGGACGGCCCCATGGAGCGGAAAGCCACTCACTTGAACGGCTCTCCCGCTGTGACGCCCGTCATTCCCGCAATCCTTGACCCGCGGCAGCCCGCCCGACGCCGTTGAAGTAGCCGGACGCAGCGGACGCAAAAAAACCAGGAAATTCCTGGCTGTTTCCTTCGCGCCCTTCGCGAATCCTTGGCGTCCTTCGCGTCCGGTTTTCGGTCTTCCGTTTTCCCATAAAAAAGAACCGCGGCCGCCACAGGGGCAGGCGCGGTTCGCTATCAGCCCTGTAGCAGGGCGCGGGTGCGGATCAGCGCTGCTGCAGCATGCGGCCCAGCATGCCGACGATGTCGTCGGCGCTGCCCAGGCCGCCCTGCGGCGCCTGGCCGTGCGGCGTCAGCTTGTCGATCAGCTCGGGCAGCACCTGCGCGATGCCACCGGCGGCGTCGCCGTGGCCCAGGCCCAGCTTGGCGGCGATGTCGCCCACCACGTCGGGGCCCAGCGCCTGCGTCACCACGTCGGGGCTGATCGACTGGTTCTGGCCGGTGCCGATCCACGAATTGGCGGCGTCACCGGCGCCCGCGCGGGTGAACTTGTCGAGCAGGCCGCCTAGGCCGCCCTGGCCACCGTTGTTGGCCAGCATGCCGATCAGCACCGGCGCCAGCGCGGCGATCAGGCCCGCGTTCAGGCCGCCAGCCTGGCCTTGCGGCGCCTGTTGCTGGCCACCCAGCATGCCGCCCAGCACATTGCCCAGGCCGCCCAGGCCTCCCTGCTGGTTTTGACCCGCCAGCACCGAACCCAGAACCGAATCGAGCAGACCCATGATGAGGTTTCCTATAAAAGTGAAAGGTGAACGAAATCCGTCCGCGCTGCACGCAAGCCGCGCGTGGCGGGTCGTGATTCTCGCCCACCCGCAACGCCCCCCGGCGCGCCGCACGCCGACCGGCACCGCCGCTCAAGTAGCGCGAAATGCCGCATCCGCGCCATTATTGGCGCAGGCGTCGCGTGGTGACAACGGGGGGGCGCCCATACGACCGGGCGCGCGAGATGCCCATGCTTGCTATGAAATAAATAGCTGCGAACGGCGCCGTGACAGCGCACAAGGGGATTTTTATCTGGCATGGGGCGCACCGCACCCGCCTACAGCTCCAGGTTGTCGATCAGCCGCGTGCTGCCCAGGCGCGCCGCGCCCAGCGCCACCAGGCTGCCGGCCGCGTCGCCCGCCTGCGGCGGCAGCAGGTCGGCGCGGCGGCGCACCGTCAGGTAATCGGGCTGCCAGCCGCGCGCGGCCAGCGCCTGCCGCGCGGCGGCTTCGAGCGCCGGCAGTTGCGCCGGCAGGGCATGCGCGGCGGCCACTGCGTCACGCGCCAGGGCGCGCAGCGCCAGCGACAGTTGCAGCGCCTCGGCGCGCTCGGCCTCGCTGAGGTAGCCGTTGCGCGAGCTCAGCGCCAGCCCGTCGGCCGCGCGCTCGGTGTCGTGCGCGACGATCTCGATCGGCAGCGCAAACTGCCGCACCAGCCCACGGATCACCATCAGCTGCTGGTAGTCCTTCTTGCCGAACACCGCCACGCCCTGTGGCTTGCCGGCGAACACGGCCATGAACAGCTTCATCACCACCGTGGCGACGCCGGTGAAGAAGCCGGGGCGGAATTCGCCTTCCAGCAGGTTGGACAGCGCCGGGTCGGGGACCACCTTGAAGGTCTGCGGCTCGGGGTACAGGTCGGCTTCGCGCGGGGCAAACAGCACGTCGCAGCCGGCGGCTTGCAGCTTGGCGCGGTCGGATTCGAAGGTGCGCGGGTAGCTGTCGAAGTCTTCGTGCGGCAAAAACTGCAGGCGGTTGACGAAGATGCTGGCGACCGTGACGTCACCCAGCGCGCGCGCCTGCTCGACCAGCGCCAGGTGACCGGCGTGCAGGTTGCCCATGGTCGGCACGAAGGCGGGGCGACCGGTGGCGCGCAAGGCATGGCGCAACTCGGGGATGGAATGGACGATTTGCATCAAGTGGTCACCAAAATTGAATATCTGCCCATATTTTCATGGCAAAAGCGCTGGATCTTTCGTTATTTCGCTTGGACTGTGTAAGTTCTGAGTACGCGCGGCTTGCCACCATCGAGCCTTTTTTGCCCGGAGAAAGGCGCCATGAGCACGTTCGCGATTGTGTTGTCTCTGCTGTTGCTGATGTACTTTGCGTACCGCGGCTACACGGTGTTGTTGCTGGCGCCCATCATGGCGGCGCTGGCGGTCATCCTGTCGGGCGACATCGCCCAGATGCTGCCGATCTACACCGAGACCTTCATGCGCGCATTGGGCAACTACATGCTCGCATTTTTCCCCATCTTTCTGCTGGGGGCGCTATTCGGGCAGATGATGGCCGACTCGGGCGCGGCCACGGCGATCGCCCAATGGATCGAGCGCACGCTGGGCAGCAAGCACGCCATCCTGACGGTGGTGCTGGCCTGCGGCATCCTCACCTACGGCGGGGTGTCGCTGTTCGTGGTGGCGTTTGCCATCTACCCCATCGCCAAGTCGCTGTTCCGCGATGCCGACATCCCCAAGCGGCTGGTGGCGCCGGCGATTGCGCTGGGCTCGTTCACCTTCACCATGACGGCGCTGCCGGGCACGCCGTCGATCCAGAACGCGATCCCGATCAAGTTCTTCGGCACCAACACCTTTTCGGCGCCGGGCCTGGGCCTGATCGGCGGGGCCATCATGTTCACGCTGGGCATTCTGTGGCTGCGCTCGCGCGAGAAGGCCGCGCGCGCGGCCGGCGAGGGCTATGGCACGCACGACGACAGCGACGTGGGCCTGCGCGGCATGGTGGGCGAGGCCGACATGAGCGGCGACGCCACGCGCACCATGCCACTGGTGCTGGCGCTGCTGCCGCTGGTGCTGGTGATCGGCATCAACGCGCTGTTCACCTACGGCATCTTCCCCGGCATGGACTGGGGCTTCATCAAGGAGCGCTTTCCGACCATGGACGCCACGCGCCAGACGGGCATGTGGGCGCTGATCATCGCGCTGGTGGTGTCGTGCACCGTGCTGCTTCTTATTAGCCTGGGCCGCTGGGCGAATCTGCAGCAGACCATCAACAAGGGCGTGCTGGGCTCGATGCTGCCGATTTTCAACACCGCGTCGGAGGTGGGTTACGGCGCCGTCATCGCCAGCCTGGCCGGCTTTGCCATCATCCGCGACGCGGTGCTGAACGTGTCGAGCAACCCGCTGATCAGCGAGGCCGTGGCCATGAACGTGCTGGCCGGCATCACCGGCTCGTCGTCGGGCGGGCTGTCGATTGCGCTGCAGACGCTGGGCGCCGACTACCTGCGCATGGCCAACGAGGCCGGCATCAGCCCCGACCTGCTGCACCGCGTGGCGGTGATGTCGGCCGGCGTGTTCGACTCGCTGCCGCACTGCGGCGCCATCATCACGCTGCTGTCGATCTGCAAGCTGACGCACAAGCAGTCGTACCTGAACATCGCCGCCATGACCATCGTCATCCCGCTGATCGCGCTGTCGGTGGTGATCACGCTGGGCACGATGTTCGGGTCGTTCTGAGTCAGCGGGGTTTCATCTTTTGAACGCAAAAGCCGCAGGGATGGCGCATAGCATGCAAAACAATTGGACGTTTTGCGCCTTTTGCGAAGGCTCCGCGCCCTTTGCGTTCAAAGGCCGGCGGTCCACTTCAGACACGCATCAAAAGCGGTGCCAGCGCTGATCTGGCCAGCGCAATAAGCTATTAATTTAGAAGCAAACTGTGCTTACCACGCGTGCGCCGCGTCGTCCGGAAAGCGGCCTTCCTTGACGGCGCGTACGTAGGCCTCGATGGCGGCCTTGACGCTGCCATGGCCGTCCATGAAGTTGCGCACGAATTTGGGCATCTTGCCCAGGTTGATGCCCAGCATGTCGTGCATCACCAGCACCTGCCCCGCGGTGCCCTTGCCGGCGCCGATGCCAATAGTGGCGCAGCGCGGCAGCTCGGCCGTCAAGGCGGTGGCCAGCGCGGCGGGCACCATCTCCAGCACCAGCATGGCGGCGCCGGCGTCCTGCAGTTCCAGCGCGTGGCGGCGCAGGGTTTGCGCCGCGGCGTCATCGCGCCCCTGCACGCGGTAGCCGCCCAGGGCGTGCACGGTCTGCGGCGTCAGGCCCAGGTGCGCGCACACGGGGATGCCGCGCTCGACCAGGAAGCGCACCGTGGGCGCCGTCCAGCCGCCGCCTTCCAGCTTGACCATGTGCGCGCCGGCCTGCATCAGCACGGTGGCCGAGCGCAGCGCCTGCTCGGGCGATTCGTGGTAGCTGCCGAAGGGCAGGTCGGCAATCAGCCAGGCCGTGCCCTGCACGCGGTGCAGCCCGCGCGACACGCTCTCGGTGTGATAGCGCATGGCCTCCAGCGACACGCCCACGGTGGACGGCAGCCCCTGGCACACCATGCCCAGCGAATCGCCCACCAGCAGGCATTCGACGCCCGCCGCGTCGGCCACGGCGGCAAAGGTGGCGTCGTACGCCGTCAGCATGGTGATCTTCTCGCCCGCGGCATGCAGCTGCGCCAGACGCGGCAGGCTGACCGGCTTGCGCTGCGCCAGCGGGGAGGCGGGCGGCAGGGTGCCGTAGGGTGAGGCGGGGGCGGGCGCTGACGTCGTGTTCATGAGAAGCCTTCAAAAAACAGCCGGACGCGAAGGACGCGAAGATTTCGCAAAGGACGCAAAAGATGCAAAAGATGCAAAAAACTTTAGGCTGTTTTTCGCGTCCTTTGCGAATCCTTGGCGTCCTTCGCGTCCGGTATTCGGAGGTTTACGCGGTCGATCAATCCGACGGTGTAAATGCCAGCCGCACGTAGATCGGCGCGTACGCCTCGGCCTGCGTGATCTCGACCAGGTTTTCCTTGGCCAGCTCCAGCAGCGCGATCAGCGTGACCACCAGCACCGGTACGCCGCGCGCGGGGTCGAACAGGTCTTCGAACGGCGCGAAGCGGCGGCCCTGCAGCTTGCGCAGCACGATGGACATGTGCTCGCGCACGCTGAGTTCTTCGCGGCTGATCTTGTGGTGCTGCACCAGCTTGGCGCGTTTGAGGATGTCGGCCCACGCAGACTGCAGGTCGGCCAGCTCCACGTCCGGAAAGCGCGGCTTCAGCGCCTGCTCGACATACACCTGCGCCTTCAAGAAATCGCGGCCGAACTGCGGCACTTCGGCCAGGCGGCTGGCGGCCAGCTTCATCTGCTCGTATTCGAGCAGGCGGCGCACCAGCTCGGCGCGCGGGTCCTCGGGCTCCTGGCCTTCGGCTGTCTTGCGGGGCGGCAGCAGCATGCGCGACTTGATCTCGATCAGCATCGCCGCCATCAGCAGGTATTCGGCCGCCAGCTCCAGGTTGCGGCTGCGGATCTCGTCGACATAGCTCAGGTACTGGCGCGTCACCGCCGCCATCGGGATGTCGAGGATGTTGAAGTTCTGCTTGCGGATCAGGTACAGCAGCAGGTCCAGCGGGCCTTCGAAGGCCTCCAGAAAGACCTCCAGCGCGTCGGGCGGGATGTACAGGTCGGTCGGCAGCTGGAACAGCGGCTCGCCGTACAGGCGCGCCACGGCCACGTGGTCGACCACCTCGGGCAGGGGCGCCTGGGCAGGCGCGTCCAGCAGCGGCTCGGAATCGACGGCCGACATGTTTGCTGCGTTTACGATAGCGCGATGCGCAGGCTGGTCAAGCGACCAGAGGGGTTTTTGCCCACAAGGCGCGGCTTACAGCGTGGGGCTGGTCTGGTAGACGTAGGCGTTCTGCCTGACGTCGCCGGCGCGAAACTCGGCCTGCAGGTCGCGGTCGATGTGCTTGTCCCACAGCAGGGCGCGGCCCTGGCGCTGCTGCACGTCAAGCTGCGGCTTGGCCTGCTTGAGGTCGTCGATGAAGCGCGTGGCGTCGGAACGGTAATGCGGGCGCTGGAAGATGCGTGCGAGGGACATACACTGTGCCTTGTTATGTGGGAACCGTCCGACGGCGCCGCTGGGGGCTGCCGCGTTACGGGCGTTCCGATCCATTTTACCGGGGCACGACACCATGAAGAACATCACGCGCCGCATCTGCTGGGGGCTGGCCGCCCTGCTGGGGGCATTGGGCATCGCCGCCTGCGATCCGCAGGCCATCAAGGAGCTGGAGGAGGGCGTCTCGACCGAGGCCGACGTGGTGCAGCGCTTCGGCCAGCCCGAGCGCGTCTGGCCCGAGGCCGGCGGCGCCAAGACCTACGAATACAACCGCCAGCCCGAGGGCATGCGCAACTACATGATCACCATCGGCCCCGACGGCCGCATGAGCGCGCTGCGCCAGGTGCTGACACCCGACAACTTCCGCCGCGTGCAGCCCGGCATGGGCGTGGAAGACGTGCGCCGCATGCTGGGCAAGCCCGCCAGGCAGGTGCCTTACGCGCTCAAGAACGAGGTGGTGTGGACGTGGAAATTCCTCGAGCCGCCCAGCGAGAAGAAGGCCTTCAACGTCATCTTCAGCCCGGACTACCGCGTGATCCGCAGCGAAGTCGGCCCCGACCCGGACGGGCCGGACATGCGCGGCGGCGGTTGATGCCGCACTGGCTGCATGAGGGATCCGAAAGTCATGGCTTGAACGGCGCCCACTGACCCCGTCATTCCCGCGAAGGCGGGAATCCAGGGCGCGTCTGCCGATGCCGCCGCCGGTGGGGGCATGGATTCCCGCCTTCGCGGGAATGACGGAGTTCGATCAAGTTGCTTGCTTGCGGCGAAAGTATAAAAACGCAACCAGCGCTTGCCTGGCCAGCGTCTGAAGCTATCAAAACAGAAGCAAGACGCGGCCCGCCAGCCGCGCCGCGTCAGGCGCCCGAATAGCCCATGTGGGCCGCGTCGGGCAGGCCTTCGGGCGCGCCGGCCACGGCGGTGGCAATGGCGGCGGCCACGTCGGCCTGCACGTCGTCGGCCGAGCGTTCCTGCAGCAGGGCCTTGAGGCCCGTGCGGCGGGCGATGTCCGCGGGCTGGTTCATCAGGCCCGACACGATCAGTCGCACACCCTGCTTGCGACAGGTGTGCACCAGGTTTTCGAGCGACTCGCCGCCGGTCGAATCGATGTAGATCACGTTCTTCAGGTCCAGCACCAGGGTGCGCGGCGGCAGGTGGTCCTCGATCTGCTCGACCAGCTTGGTGGCGCCGAAGAACAGCGCGCCGTACAGCCGCCAGGCCTGGATGTCGTCGCGCCCGGCCAGGTCGGGGTGGTCGGTGGCCGTGAGCCGCTCGGACCGCGACAGGCTGGAGATGCGGTAGATGAAGGTAACGCAGGCCGCGAAGATGCCGAACTCAACCGCCACGGTCAGGTCGAAGATCACCGTCAGCAAAAACACCGCCACCAGCGTGATGCGGTAGGGCATGCGGTAGGTGGGCAGGCGGGCAAATTCGCGCCATTCGCCCATGTTCCAGGCCACGAACATCAGGATGGCGGCCAGCGTGGCCAGCGGGATCGAGCCGGCCAGCGGCGCCGCCACCAGGATCACCGCCAGCAGCGCCAGCGCGTGCACCATGCCCGCCACGGGGCTGGTGGCGCCGCTCTTGACATTGGTCACGGTGCGGGCGATGGTGCCGGTGGCCGGCATGCCGCCGAAAAAGGGCGTGACGAAATTGGCCACGCCTTGCGCCATCAGCTCCTGGTTGGGGTCGTGGCGGTCGCCGATCATGCCGTCGGCCACGCGGGCGCACAGCAGCGATTCGATGGCGCCCAGCAGCGCCAGCGTGATGGTCGGCATCAGCAGGAAGCGCGCCGATTCCCAGCTGAAGCTGGGCAACTCGAACGCCGGCAGCGCGGCCGGAATGCCGCCGAACTTGCTGCCGATGGTTTCCACCGGCAGCTTGAACACGCCCACCACCAGCGTGGCCAGGACCAGCGCCACGATGGAGCCGGGCACCGAGCTGAGCTTGCCCGAGAACTGCACCTTGGGCCCCAGCGACGGCAGCCAGCGCTGCCAGGCGATCACGATGGCCAGCGAGCCCAGCGCCACGCCGACCGCCCAGGGGTTGACGGTGTGCAGGTGGCTCCACAGCGCGCCCAGGATGCCGAAGAAATCGCCCGGCATCTTGGGTACGTGCAGTCCCAAAAAGTCCTTGATCTGCGACAGCGCCACCAGCACCGCGATGCCGTTGGTGAAGCCGATGATCACCGCCACCGGGATGAAGCGCACCAGCGTGCCCAGTCGGAACACGCCCATCAAGAACAGCAGCACGCCCGACAGCGCGGTGGCGATGATCAGATTGCCGACGCCGTAGCGCTCGACGATGCCGTAGACGATGACGATGAACGCGCCCGCCGGCCCGCCGATCTGCACCCGGCTGCCACCCAGCGCCGAGATGATGAAGCCCGCGATGATGGCGGTGAACAGCCCCGCCTCGGGCTTGAGCCCGGACGCAATGGCAAACGCCATCGCCAGCGGCAGCGCCACCACCGCCACCGTGATGCCGGCGCCGAAGTCGCGCGCGAAGCGTGCGCGGTCGTAACCCTGCAGCGAATCCAGCAGGCGCGGGCGGAAGTGGAGCATGGACAGCAGGGCCATGGCGCGGCCTGTCAGCGCACCCGCATCCCCGGCTGCGCACCGGGCGACGGCTCCAGCACGAAGATGCCGGGGTGGGCCTTTTCGTCGCCGTGGCTGGCGGCCAGCACCATGCCTTCGCTGACGCCGAACTTCATCTTTCGCGGCGCCAGGTTGGCCACCATCACGGTGTGCTTGCCCTTCAGGTCTTCGGGCCGGTAGGCGCTGGCGATGCCGGAAAACACGTTGCGCAGCTTCGGCTGGCCGTCGTCGCCGGTTTCGCCCACGTCCAGCGTCAGGCGCAGCAGCTTGGTCGATCCTTCCACCGGCTGGCAGTCGACGATCCTGGCGATGCGCAGGTCGGTCTTGACGAAGTCGTCGATGGTGATGACCGGCGCCAGCGCTTCGCCGCCGGGCACGGCGACGGCCACCGATGCTTCTGATTCGATAGCTGCCAGCGCTTGTGGGGCGGGCGCTGGCGGCTCAAAAAGCGCGTCAAGTTGCTTGACGTCGACGCGCTGCATCAGGTGCGTGTACTCGCCGATCTGCGCGCCGGGACCCAGGGGCGTCTTCACGTCGCCGAAATCTTCGGGCGGCACCATCAGGAACAAGGCCACGTCGGCCGCCAGCTTGGGCAGGATGGGCTTGAGGTAGATGGTGAGAATGCGGAACGCCTCGATGCAGGTGCTGCACACGTCCTGCAGGCGGTCGTCCTGGCCGACCTGCTTGGCGATTTCCCACGGCTTGTTGGCGTCCACATAGGCGTTGACCTTGTCGCACAGCGCCATCACCTCGCGCACCACCTTGCCGGTTTCGCGCTGTTCGTACAGCTCCGTGATGGTGGGCAGCGCGGCGCGCAAGGCGTCCAGCAGCGCCACGCCGTCGGCGCTGATGACGCCCAGGCGGCCATCAAAGCGCTTGCTGATGAAGCCTGCAGCGCGGCTGGCGATGTTGATGAACTTGCCCACCAGGTCGGCGTTGACGCGCGCCATGAAGTCGTCGGCGTTGAAGTCGATGTCTTCGTTGCGGCCCGACAGCTTGGCGGCGATGTAGTAGCGCAGCCATTCGGGGTTCATGGCCAGCGACAGGTATTTCAGCGGGTCCAGGCCGGTGCCGCGGCTCTTGCTCATCTTCTCGCCGTTGTTCACGGTGAGGAAGCCGTGCACGAACACCTTGTCGGGCACCTTGCGGCCGCTGAATTTCAGCATCGCGGGCCAGAACAGCGTGTGGAAGGTGATGATGTCCTTGCCGATGAAGTGAACCTGCTCCAGATCGGGCCGCGCCATGTAGGCGTCGTAGCTTTCGCCACGCTTTTCCAGCAGGTTCTTCAGGCTGGCCAGGTAGCCGATGGGCGCGTCGAGCCACACATAGAAATACTTGCCCGGCGCGTCGGGAATCTCGATGCCGAAGTAGGGCGCGTCGCGGCTGATGTCCCAGTCGCCCATCTTGGGCTGGCCGTCTTCGCCGGGGGCGATCCATTCGGTGATCTTGTTCAGCACCTCGGGCTGCACGGCGCCGCTGGTCGTCCATTGCTTCAGAAAATCGATGCAGCGCGGGTCGGACAGCTTGAAGAAGAAGTGCTCGCTGGTTTTCAGCTCCGGTTTGGCGCCGGACAGCGCCGAATACGGCTCGATCAGCTCGGTGGGCGCATACACGGCACCGCACACCTCGCAGTTGTCGCCGTACTGGTCCTTGGCGTGGCAGTTGGGGCATTCGCCTTTGATGAAGCGATCGGGCAGGAACATGCCCTTGGCCGGGTCGAAGAACTGCTCGATGACGCGCGACTCGATCAGGCCATTGGCCTTCAAGTCCTTGTAGATGGCCTGCGCCAGCGCGGTGTTCTCGGGGCTGTGCGTGCTGTGCCAGTTGTCGTGGCTGATCAGGAAGCCGTCCAGGTACGGCTTGCGTCCGGCGGCGATGTCGGCCACGAAAGCTTCGGGCGTCTTGCCGGCCTTTTCGGCCGCGATCATGATCGGCGCGCCGTGCGCGTCGTCGGCCCCCACGAAGTTGACCGCGTGCCCCTGCATGCGCTGGAACCGCACCCAGATGTCGGCCTGGATGTATTCCATGATGTGGCCGATGTGGAAGGTGCCGTTGGCGTAGGGCAGGGCGGTGGTGACGAAGATCTGGCGGGGGGCGGTCATACGGGCGGCTCTCGGCAAGGAACCTGTCATTTTAGGCAGCGCGCCGACACCGCGGCCACGCCGGGCGGCGCGAACGGCACGATTCATCGGCGTGGCATGAGGTCTTGGCCGCTGCGCGGCGGCGGGGCACTGCCGCGCGACTAGACTAGCGTCTTCACCGGAAGAGAACACATGAGCATTCAGGAACAGGACGTACTGCAAGCCGTCGCGGCCGTGATCGACCCGAACACCGGCAAGGACTTCGTCAGCACCCGCCAGTTGAAGAACCTGCAGGTGAGCGGCGGCGATGTCGCGTTCGACGTCGAACTGGGTTACCCCGCCAAGAGCCAGATCCCGGCGCTGCGGCAGGCGCTGATCGCCGCGGTGCGCGGGCTGCCGGGTGTGAGCAACGTGTCGGTCAACGTGACGACGAAAGTGATCGCTCACGCAGTGCAGCGCGGCGTGCAACTGATGCCGCAGGTCAAGAACATCATTGCCGTGGCCTCGGGCAAGGGCGGCGTGGGCAAGAGCACCACCGCCGTCAACCTGGCGCTGGCGCTGGCCGCCGAAGGCGCCAGCGTGGGTCTGCTGGACGCCGACATCTACGGCCCCAGCATGCCCATGATGCTGGGCGTCAGCGGCCGGCCCGAAAGCCTGGACGGCCAGACCATGGAGCCGATGGAAAACTACGGCGTGCAGGTCAGCTCCATCGGCTTTCTGGTGGACGCCGACGAAGCCATGATCTGGCGCGGCCCCATGGCCAGCCAGGCGCTGGACCAGCTGCTGCGCCAGACCAACTGGAAGGACCTGGACTACCTGGTGGTCGACATGCCGCCGGGCACGGGCGACATCCAGCTGTCGCTGTCGCAGCGCGTGCCGCTGACCGGCGCCGTCATCGTCACCACGCCGCAGGACATCGCCCTGGCCGACGCGCGCAAGGGCGTGGCCATGTTCGAGAAGGTGGGCGTGCCGATCCTCGGCCTGGTGGAGAACATGGCGGTGCATGTGTGCTCGAACTGCGGCCACGTCGAGCACATCTTCGGCGCCGAGGGCGGCAAGCGCTACGCTGCTGAAAAAGGCATCGACTACCTGGGCGCGCTGCCCCTTGCGATGTCGATCCGCGAGCAGGCCGATTCGGGCCGCCCCACGGTGGTGAGCGACCCGGACGGCGAGGTGGCGTCGATCTACAAGACCATCGCCCGCCAGGTGGCCATCCGCATCGCCGCCAAGGCCAAGGACTTCTCGTCGAAGTTCCCGTCGATCAAGATTTCGCAGGACACCTGAGCGGGGCCCCGCCGCTCGGCAGTGCTATATTAACGATAGCTGAAGGCGCTGATCAGGCGGGCGGTCGCGCCGGATTTTCTCCCTGATCGCCGCCTGCCTGCGCGCCGCCGCGCTCAGTCGCCCGAGCAGCGGCTTCGTACCCCGATGGAGGTAGGTTTCATACTTTCGTCTATGGCCTGAACGGCGCGGCCGCACTACGCTGTTGTCCACAGCGGTGCGGGACGCGCGCCTGTCGGGCAGGCCGCCGTCCCTCGGATCGCCGCGGGGGAGACAACCATGGACGATGGCTGGAACGGCGTGCTGCTGCCACTGCGACTCTGGGCGTCGACGGTACCGTGGTGGGCGCTGGTGTTGCCCTTGCTGGTCGCGCTGCTGCTGGGCCTGGTGCTGCGGCGCCGCTGGCAGCGCACGCCCGACGACTATGACGCGAGCGCCGACCGCTTTGCGCCCACGTCCACGATCCCTGACGAGCACCGCGCGCTGCTGCACTATCTGCAGCAGGCGTTTCCCCATGAGGCGGTGCTGTACCAGCCTGCGCTGTCGCGCTTCCTGATGGTGCGCAGGTGCCGTGACCGGCGCCTTGCCGGGGCCAAGCTGGCGCGGCTGCGCGTCGACTTTCTGGTGTGCGCAGAAGACGGCCAGCCGTGGATCGCCTTTGACGTCGACCAGCGCCTGCGCGACGGCATCGCCGAAGCAAACCGGCTGGCGGACGAAAAGCGCGCCATGCTGCAGTCGGCTGGCATCCGGCTGATCCGGCTCAGGGGTTCGCTGCACTATGCGCAGCCCCCGGCCGAGATGCGGGCGCGCTGGGAGGCTGCGGCCGCGGCGCCGCTGGCCGGAGCCCCGCGCGACGCTGCGCCGCCCACCGAGTGGGCGAAAACCCGGTTTCAGGACTTGACCGGCGCAGACATCGGGCCGTCGCGCCAACGCCTGGCCGTGGCGGCCGAAGACGCCCGACGGCGGGCAGGCGGCCCAGCCGCTGCCCGCAGCGACACCTGGGCCGATGTGCTGAAGCGCGCCTGAGCGCACGGCTGGCGCGGCCGCGCCTTAGGAGTCTGCGCGGCAGAAGATGCGTTGGCTGCAACGCGCGAGAACACGATCCATCGCGGCGCTACCTCCGGCGCCCATAGCCCGGCTATGGGCTTGTCGGTATCACTACGCTGTCCTCGTTTTTCGCGCGTTTCGCTTCGACGCCTTCTACCGCGCAGACTCCTAGCCCAATTCGCGCAGCTTGAAACGCTGGATCTTGCCGGTCGCCGTCTTGGGCAGATCGTCCACGAACTCGATGAAGCGGGGGTACTTGTAGGGCGCCAGGCGGTCCTTGACGAAGGCCTTCAGGTCTTCCTCGGTGGTGGCGGCGCCGGGCTTGAGGATCACGAACGCCTTGGTCTTGGTCAGGCCATCGGCGTCTTCCTTGCCAATGACGGCGGCCTCCAGCACCGCCGGGTGCTGCACCAGCGTGGCCTCGACCTCAAACGGCGAAACATAGATGCCGCTGACCTTCAGCATGTCGTCGCTGCGGCCGCCGTAGGTATAGCTGCCGTCTTCGTTGCGCACGTACTTGTCGCCGGACTTGGTCCAGCCGCCCTGGAAGGTTTCGCGTGTCTTGGTGCGGTTGCCCCAGTACATCATGGCGGCGCTGGGGCCCTGGATGTAAAGGTCGCCCGGCTCGCCGTCCGGCACGGGGCCGCCGTCGTCGCCGCGCAACTCGATGGTGTAGCCCGGCACCGGCCAGCCGGTGGTGCCGTAGCGCACCTTGCCGGGCAGGTTGGACAGAAAGATGTGCAGCATCTCGGTGGAGCCGATGCCATCGACGATGTCGGTGCCGAAATGCGCCTTGAAGCGCTCGCCCAACTCGGCCGGAAGCGCCTCGCCCGCCGATGACACCAGTCGCATGGCCACGTCGCCCCGCGCGGGCAGCGCCGGGTGGGCCAGCATGCCGGCAAAGCCGGTGGGCGCGCCGTAGAACACGGTGGGCTTCAAGCCGCCGACCTGGCCGGTCCAGCGCTTGAAGGTGGCCTCGGGCGTGGGCCGCTCGCCCATCAGCAGCGTGGTGGCACCCACGCTCATGGGGAAGGTCAAGCCGTTGCCCAGGCCATAGGCGAAGAACAGCTTGGCGGCTGAAAAGCACACGTCGCTTTCGGTCAGGCCCAGCACGCGCTTGGCGTACAGCTCGCAGGTCCAGTAGGGGTTGGCGTGCGAATGCACCGTGCCCTTGGGGCGGCCGGTAGAGCCGCTGGAATACAGCCAGAAGGCCGGGTCATCGGCGCCCGTGGACGCGGGCTTGTCGGCCGGGGCGTGGGCGGCCAGGAAGGCCTCGAATTCCACCTCGGACGGATGCAGCGGCGCCAGCGGGCGCGAGACGATCACCTTTTGCACTTCATGATCGCTCTTGACCATCGCCGCCGTCAGCGTGGGCAGCAGCGCGCCCGACACCAGCACGGCCTGCGCCCGCGAATGCTCCAGCATGTAGGCGTAGTCGTCGGCCGTGAGCAGCGTGTTGACGGCCACCGGCACCAGGCCGGCGTACAGGCTGCCCAGAAAGGCCACGGGCCAGTCGGTGCTGTCGTGCATCAGCACCAGCACGCGCTCTTCGCGGCGCAGGTACAGGCTTTTGAGCGCCGACGCCAGGCGGCGCGTGCGCTCGGCCAGCTGGCCGTAGCTGACGGCGCCTTGTTCGTCGATGAAGGCGGGTTTGTCGGGGCGGCCGGCGTTCTGCGCCAGCAGGTGTTCGGCGATGTTGAAGCGCTCGGGCGGCGGGGCGACTTCAGGGGTCATGGCGTGTCTCCGGGTTTGTTGACGGTGAAAACAACCGGACGCGAAGGACGCGAAAGTGACGCGAAGAACGCAAAAGAAAAACAGAAAAATCTTTTGAATTCTTTCGCGTCCTTCGCGAATCCTTTGCGTCCTTCGCGTCCGGCTGTTGAACGGCTAGTCGTTCGTCCACGGCATTGATCTTTTGCCGGCCGCGTGGTGAAATGAATTATTGTGCGTGTATCGTAAGATGCATTAAAGTGCATGTCAAGACAGTTTCACCATGAGCACTGAACTTCAAGAACGACCGCTGGCAGACCCCGCACCGGCGGAGCCGCCGCGCCACCCTTTCCTTGTCGCGCTGGGCGAGCGTGTGCGCAACCTGCGCGCGCGCCGCGGCATGACGCGCAAGGCCGTGGCGCAGGTGGCGGATGTATCGGAGCGGCACCTGGCCAACCTCGAATACGGCACCGGCAACGCCTCCATCCTGGTGCTGTTGCAGGTGGCGCAGGCGCTGCATTGCGAATTGAGCGAACTGCTGGGCGATGTGACGACCTCGTCACCCGAGTGGCTGATGATCCGCGAGTTGCTGGAGCATCGCAACGAGGCCGATCTGCGCCGCGCGCGCCAACACCTGAGCGAGTTGTTCCACGCCCCCGGCACGGCCGACCGCGCCCGCACCACGCGCATCGCGCTGATCGGCCTGCGCGGCGCGGGCAAGTCGTCGCTGGGGCAGCGGCTGGCTCAGGACCTGGGCTACGCCTTCATCGAGCTGAGCCGCGAAATCGAGCAGTTCGCCGGCTGTAGCATCAACGAAATCCACAACCTGTACGGCACCAACGCCTACCGCCGCTACGAGCGTCGCGCGCTGGAAGAAGCCATCCAGATCTACCCCGAAGTGGTGATCGCCACGCCGGGCGGCCTGGTGGCCGATGCGGCCAACTTCAACCTGCTGCTGCAGCATTGCTACACCATCTGGCTGCAGGCCGACCCGGCCGACCACATGGGCCGCGTGGCGGCGCAGGGCGACATGCGGCCCATGGCCGCCAGCCCTGAGGCCATGGAAGATCTCAAGCGCATCCTGGCCGGCCGCTCGGCCTTCTACGCCAAGGCCGACCTGCGCTTCAATACCAGCGATTACGGCGGCGAGGACGCAGCCTTTCAGGCGCTGCGCCTGGACGTGCGCAGCGTGATTGGTGTCAAAACGTAACGTGCAAAATAATGCATTGACAGGTTCGGAGGATGTGCATTATTATTCATGTCATCCCGACCCGATGAGACAACCCACCCCCCGAGGAGACGCCATGACCGCCCCCCCAAGTTGAATACCGCACCGATCCCAGCCAGTACCGCCACATCAAGCTCAGCTTTGACGGCGACACCGCGCAACTGGCCATCGACATCGACGAAAACGCCGGCCTGCGCCCCGGCTACAAGCTCAAGCTGAACAGCTACGACCTGGGCGTGGACATTGAGCTGCACGACGCGCTGCAGCGCATCCGCTTCGAGCACCCCGAGGTCAAGACGGTGGTCGTCACCAGCGCCAAGGACAAGGTGTTCTGCTCCGGCGCCAACATCTTCATGCTGGGCGTGTCCAGCCATGGCTGGAAGGTGAACTTCTGCAAGTTCACCAACGAAACGCGCAACGGCATCGAGGATTCATCCAAGCACAGCGGCCTGAAATTCATCGCCGCTGTCAACGGCGCCTGCGCCGGCGGCGGCTACGAGCTGGCCCTGGCCTGCGACGAGATCATCCTGGTCGATGACCGCAACAGCAGCGTCAGCCTGCCCGAAGTGCCGCTGCTGGGCGTGCTGCCCGGCACCGGCGGCCTGACGCGCGTGACCGACAAGCGCCACGTGCGGCATGACCTGGCCGACATCTTCTGCACCAGCGTGGAAGGCGTGCGCGGCCAGCGCGCTGTCGATTGGCGGCTGGTGGATGCGATTGCCAAGCCGCAGGTGTTCAACGACACGGTGGCCAAGCGCGCCACCGAACTGGCAGCCGGCAGCCACCGTGGCAGCGGCAAGGGCGTGACGCTGACGCCGGTCGAGCGCCAGATCGACGGCGACACCATTAACTATAAAAATGTGAGCATCGAGATCAACCGTGGCAAGCGCAACGCCACGATCGTGGTCAAGGCGCCGCAGGGCGATCAGCCGAAAGACATCGCCGGCATCGAAGCCGCCGGCGTCAACTGGTGGCCGCTGGCCATGGCGCGCGACCTGGACGACGCCATCCTGCACCTGCGCACCAACGAACTGGACATCGGCACCTGGATTCTCAAGACCGAAGGCGACGCCGCCGCCGTGCTGGCCGCCGATTCGACGATGGAAGCGCACCGCGACCATTGGTTCGTGAACGAAACCATCGGCATGCTGCGCCGCACCTTTGCGCGCCTCGACGTGTCCTCGCGCAGCCTGTTCGCGCTGGTCGAGCCGGGCTCTTGCTTTGCCGGCACGCTGGCCGAACTGGTGTTCTGCGCCGACCGCGCCTACATGCTGGACGACGACAACGCCGCCAGCATCACGCTCGACGCCTTCAACTTTGGCCTGCTGCCCATGGTCAACGGCCAGTCGCGTCTGGCACGCCGCTTCTACGAAGAAAGCGCGCCCATGGAAGCCGTGCGCGCCGCCGCCGGCAAGGCACTGGGCCCCAAGGAAGCCGAAAAGCTGGGTCTGATCACCTCTGCCCCCGACGATATCGACTGGTCCGACGAAGTGCGCCTGGCCCTGGAAGAGCGCGCCGCCATGTCGCCCGATGCGCTGACAGGCCTGGAAGCCAACCTGCGTTTCGCGCAGAACGAAAACATGTTCACCCGCATCTTCGGCCGCCTGACGGCGTGGCAGAACTGGATCTTCCAGCGCCCCAACGCCGTGGGCGACAAGGGCGCGCTGAAGGTGTACGGCAAGGGCGACAAGGCGCAGTTCGACATGAATCGCGTTTGACAGTCATTTTTTGAACGCAAGGGTCGCAAAGATTTCGCAAAAGTCGCCAAAGAAGCCATTGCTTTTTTGAGTGACTTTTCTGCGCCTTTTGCGTCACCTTCGCGCCTTTTGCGTTCAAAGGTTTTTCTTCCGGTTTAAATAAGGAGACCACCATGTCCAGCATCGACTACAGCGAAAAAATCCCCAACAACGTCAACCTGTCCGAGGACCGCACGCTGCAGCGCGCGCTCGAGCAGTGGCAGCCCAACTACCTGCAGTGGTGGCAGGACATGGGCCCGGACGGCAGCCACAACTTCGACGTCTACCTGCGCACCGCCATCAGCGTCGATCCGCAGGGCTGGGCGCAGTTCGGCCACGTCAAGATGCCCGACTACCGCTGGGGCATCTTCCTGAACCCGGCCGAGCAAGACCGCAAGATCCACTTTGGCGACCACCTGGGCGAAGACGCCTGGCAGGACGTGCCCGGCGAGCACCGCGCCAACCTGCGCCGCATCATCGTCACGCAAGGCGACACCGAGCCGGCCAGCGTCGAGCAGCAGCGCCACCTGGGCCTGACCTGCCCGAGCCAGTACGACCTGCGCAACCTGTTCCAGGTCAACGTGGAAGAAGGCCGCCACCTGTGGGCCATGGTCTACCTGCTGCACAAGTACTTTGGCCGCGACGGCCGCGAAGAGGGCGAGGCGCTGCTGGAGCGCCGCAGCGGCAACGCCGACAACCCGCGCATCCTGCAGGCCTTCAACGAGAAGACGCCGGATTGGCTGAGCTTCTTCATGTTCACCTACTTCACCGACCGCGACGGCAAATTCCAGCTGTGCGCGCTGGCCGAGTCGAGCTTCGACCCGCTGGCCCGCACCACCAAGTTCATGTTGACCGAAGAAGCGCACCACATGTTCGTCGGCGAATCGGGCGTGGGCCGCGTGATCCAGCGCACCGTGGACATGATGAACCAACTCAAGACCGACGACCCCGCCAAGCTGCGCGCGGCCGGCGTGATCGATCTGCCGACCATCCAGCGCTACCTGAACTTCCACTTCAGTGTCACCATCGACCTGTTCGGCGCCGACGAATCGAGCAACGCCGCCACCTTCTACAGCACGGGCCTGAAGGGCCGCTTTGAAGAAGGCAAGCGCCAGGACGACCACAAGCTGAAGGGGCAGGTCTATCACGTGCTGAACGTGGTCGACGGCAAGCTGGTCGAAAAGGAAGTGCCGATGCTCAACGCGCTGAACGAAGTGCTGCGCGACGACTACATCAAGGACAGCATTGGCGGCGTTGAGCGCTGGAACCGCATCATCGACAAGGCCGGCATCCCGTTCCGCCTGAAGGTGCCGCACAAGGCCTTCCACCGCAACATCGGTGCGCTGGCCGGCGTCAAGGTCAGCCCCGAGGGCCAGGTGGTGAACGAGCAGGAGTGGAAGGCCAAGGTGGGCGAGTGGCTGCCCACGGCCGAAGACCGCGCCTACGTCGCCAGCCTGATGGGCCGCGTGGTCGAGCCCGGCAAGTTCGCCAACTGGATCGCGCCGCCGGTGATGGGCATCAACCGTCAGCCGGTGGATTTCGAATACGTCCGCTTCAACTGATCGGATAGCCGCCGCGCATGGCCTGGCTGGTCACCAAATACCTCATCACGGCCTTTGTGGTGGTGCTGGTGACCGAGCTGGCCAAGCGCAGCGACAAGCTGGGCGGCCTGGTGGCTGCGCTGCCGCTGGTGACGGTGCTGACGCTGATCTGGCTGTACGTCGAAGGCCAGCCGCAGCAGAAGATCGCCAACCACGCGTGGTATACGTTCTGGTATGTCATCCCCACGCTGCCAATGTTCCTGGTCTTCCCCGTCGTGCTGCCACGCTGGGGCTTTGTCGGCGCGCTGGCCGCCAGCGTGGCGATGACCATGGCGACGTTCGGCCTGTTTGCCTGGGTGTTGAAGCGCTATGGCATCGATCTTCTTTGAAACCTCTTCACGGGATTTGTCATGACCGTCCTGGAGCAACCCGCCATCCTCAAGCAGCACCTGATCGACGCCGCCATCTGCATTCGCTGCGGCGCGTGCGAGGCGGCCTGCCCGGTCAAGGCCATTTCGCACGATTCGAACAACTACGTGGTCGATGCCGCCATCTGCGACATGCAGATGTCGTGCCTGCCGGTGTGCCCCACCGGCGCCATCGACAGCTGGCGCATGGTGGCGCGCGCCAAGCCGTACACGCTGGAAGAGCAGTTCAGCTGGTACGAACTGCCCGAGGAACTGACCGCCGCGCAGCTGGCCGACGCTGGCGTCGATGAAAGCGCGCTGGCAGGCGATGGCGCACGGGCGGATGAAACCTTGGCGCAGGCCGAGGCCAGTGCGCAGTCGGCCGCTTTCGACCCCACGCAGCCCGGCACCGGCGCCGCGCCCGTGAGCCTGAACGCCACCACGCCCCCGTGGTCAGCCGCGCACGCCTACACCAACCTGTACGGCGCGCGGGCGGCGGAAAAATCCATCACCGCCACCGTGACCGGCAGCGTGCGCGTGACGGAAGTGGGCACCGAATACGACACGCACCACATCATCCTGGACTTTGGCGCCATGCCCTTCCCGGTGCTGGAAGGGCAGTCCATCGGCATCATTCCGCCCGGTGTCGACGCCAAGGGCAAGCCGCACCACGCGCGCCAGTATTCCATCGCCAGCCCGCGCAACGGCGAGCGGCCGGGCTACAACAATGTGAGCCTGACGATCAAGCGCGTGCTGGAAGACCACCAGGGCAACCCGGTGCGCGGCGTGGCCAGCAACTACATGTGCGACCTGAAGGTGGGCGACAGGGTAGAGGTCATTGGCCCGTTCGGCAGCACCTTCCTGATGCCGAACCACCCCAGGTCGAACATCATCATGATCTGCACCGGCACCGGCTCGGCACCCATGCGCGCCATGACGGAATGGCGTCGGCGCCTGCGCAAGTCGGGCAAGTTCGAGGGCGGCAAGCTGATGCTGTTCTTTGGCGCCCGCACCAAGGAAGAACTGCCGTACTTCGGCCCGCTGCAAAGCCTGCCCAAGGACTTCATCGACATTCACTTCGGCTTCAGCCGCACGCCCAACCAGCCCAAGAAATACGTGCAGGACCTGCTGCGCGAACGCGCCGCCGACGTCGCGCCGCTGCTGCAGGACCCGAACACCTTCATCTATGTCTGCGGCCTGAAGAGCATGGAAGAGGGCGTGTTGCTGGCGCTGCGCGACGTGGCGCAGGGCGCAGGCCAGAACTGGGACGAGATCGGCGCACGCCTCAAGCGCGAAGGCCGGCTGCACCTGGAAACCTATTGAGCCAGGCGGCGCGCGGGACTGCGGCGGGGTGCTCACCGGTCAACCACGCCGCTTGCGCTGGCCGGTATTGCGCAACAAGCTATTGAATCAGGAGCGTAAGCGCCTGTTTGCCAGGGCGCTGCGAGGCCCGATGGCCGCCATCTGCAGAGGATTTTTTGCTTCCTCTGCGAATCCTTTGCGTCGTCTGCGTCTGCGTCTGCGTATGGCTGTTGGCTGTTCTGGCGTTCAAAGCGTCGCGCGGTTCACGCGAACCTACTTGGTCAGTATCAGCTTGCCCTGCCGCGTCTGCTGCAGGCGATAGACCGCGCCGTTATGGCTGATTTCCAGCAACTGGCGGCCGCGCATCAGCTCGTTGCTCGGCACCGGAGCGGGTACTGCGTCAGCCGGGGTGCCGTTCGCCGCGGCTGGCGAAGCGGTCGTCATGGGATGCGTACGGACGTCGGTGCGCATGGCCTGATCAATTCGCGCGCGGCGGCTCGGTGACGAAGCCAATCTTCTTCAACCCCGCCTGCTGCGCCGCCGCCATGGCTTGCGCCACGCGCTCATAGCGCACGTCGCGGTCGCCGCGGATATGCAGGTCGGGCTGCGGCGTCTTGGCGGCTTCGGCCTGCAGGCGCGCGCCCAACTGTGCGTCGGCAATCCGTTCTTCGCCCACCCAGTAGCTGCCGTCGGCCTGCACTGTGAGGCGCAGCGTCTGCGGCTGCACGACTTCCTTCTCGTTGGCTGCGCGCGGCAATTCCACGTTGACTGCGTGCTTCATCACCGGCACGGTGATGATGAAGATGATCAGCAGCACCAGCATCACGTCGATGAACGGGACCATGTTGATCTCGCTCATCACCTCGTCGTGCTCTTCGGCGATGAATCCGGCCATGCTCAACCCCGTTTCAGTGACACCACGTTGCCGTCGCTGGCGGTGGTGACGCGCGCGCCGGTCACGTGGTAGGCGTGCAGGTCGTGCGCAAAGCGGCCCAGCATGGCCAGAATGTGCTTGTTGCCGCGCACCAGCGCGTTGTAGCCCAACACCGCCGGAATCGCCACCGCCAGGCCCAGCGCTGTCATGATCAGCGCTTCGCCGATCGGCCCCGCCACCTGGTCGATGCTGGCCTGGCCCGCAGCGCCGATCTTCATCAGCGCGTGATAAATGCCCCACACGGTGCCGAACAGCCCGACGAAGGGCGCGGTGGAGCCGACCGAGGCCAGAATCGCCAGGCCCGCCTGCAGCTCGCCTGTGGTGCTATCAATACTGTTGCGGAGCGCGCGCGAGATCCAGTCGCTGGCGTCCAGGCTGTCGTGCAGTTGCGCCTTGGTGGCGCGGTGATGCGCGGCGGCCTCGCGGCCTTCGATGGCCAGCTGGCGGAACGGGTTGGCGTCGTCGTCGCCGAGCTTGGCCAAGCCTTCGGCCATGTCCGACGAATGCCAGAAGCCTTCGACGCGCGCGGCCTGGCGCTTGGCGCGCACCACGTCCAGCGCCTTGATGGCGATGACGATCCACGAGGCCAGCGACATCAGGACCAGGGCCGTGAAGACGCCGCGCGTGATCCAGTCGCCTTGCGACCACACGTGCCAAAGGCCGAATGAGGGGTTCATGAGGAGGGACTTTCGAAAGGGTTGTCAGGGGACGGCAGGCGGCGGCGCAGCGGTTCAGGCGCTATCGCTCAATCCAGCACGAAGTTGATCGGCACGTTGAACCACATCGCCTCGGGCACGCCGTCGCGCGTGCCGGGCACGTAGCGCCAGCGGTCGCGGGCGGTTTCCAGCGCCACCTGGTCGAGCCGGTCGAAGCCACTGGACCGCTGCACGCGGGCGTCTTGCGCGCGGCCGTCGGGGCCGATCAGCACGCGCACGATGACGCGGCCGCTCTCGCCCAGGCGCTTGCTGATGGCCGGGTAGTCGGGGCGCGGGTTGTTCAGGTAGGCCGCCTCCGTGGACGGTCGCACCACCACGGGCTGCGCCGGCGGCGCGGGCGGTGCAGCGGGGGCGGGCGGTGCGGCGGGCGGGGCTGCAGGCGCGGCGACCGGGGCCGGTGCGGGGGCGGCCGCAGGCTCGGCTGCGGCCGGCGCTGGCGCCAGTGCCGGCGTGGTCGCGCGAGGGGTCGCGACGGGTGCGGGCGACGGCTGTACCGCCGCGCGAGGCGCAGGCGGCGGGGGCCCCAGGCGGGGCTTGGGCGGCGGCGCGGGCACGCCGGGCGTTGGTGGCGCAGGCCGCGGCGCGGGGCTGGGCGGTGGCGCAGCAGGGGCAGGCGCCGGAGCAGGGGGCGGCGTGATCAGCTCGGCCATGATCTGCGCCGGCACCACCACCGGAGGCGGCGGGCGCACCAGCCCCCGTTGCAGCGCCCACAGGGCCACGCCGTGCAGCAGCACGACGCTGCCGACGATGGCGGCGTTGCGGCCCAGGTTCGACACAGGTGCGGGGAGTAAAAGCGAAGTCGCCGACATGATACGAGCGCGCCGCGGCGCGCTGGGGGCAAGGCAGGTGAGCGTCAGCGTGCGGGTTCGCGCGGGGCGGTGCCGCTAAAGACCCACAGCAGCCCGCCCAGCACCAGCGCGAGGCTGCCCAGCGAGGCCCAGGCGGCGGCCACTGCGTCCATGGTCAGACGCGGGCGCCTTGCGGCCCGTCGCTGGTGGTGGCGTTGTGCAGCGCCGCCACGGGGTGGCTCGACGCGCACTGCGCCACCAGTTCGCGCGCGCAGCCTTCGCAGCGTCCGCAGCAGGTGGCCACACCCAGTTCGAGCTGGATGTCGTCAAAGCCCATGCCGGCGCGGGCGTGGCGGACGATGTCGCGGTCAGAGACGCGTTGGCAGACGCAGACGATCATGGGGGGCGGGGCCTTTGCAGCACAGCGGATGAAGGATGCGAATGTTAAATGAGATTGATTCTCATTGTCAATCCCAATCATGGTGATAGGGCTTCTTTGCGTTGTCGGCTGACAGCGTGGGGTCCAGCAGCGCCGGCCCCGCATCGCCCAGCGTTCTGCAGCCGGTCAATGCCATGGCCATTTCCAGTTCGTCGCGCAGCAGGCGGATCGTGCGGGCCACCGCCAACGGGCCGCCCGCCGCCAGCGCATGCACGACCGGCCGGCCGATCATGACCGCCTGCGCGCCCAGCGCGATGGCCTTCAGCACATCGGTGCCGCGCCGGATGCCACCGTCGACGATCAGCGGCATCTCGCGGCCCACGGCGTCGCGCACCAGCGGCAGGGCCTGCGCCGTGGGCGGGGCCGTGTCCAGCGCGCGCCCGCCGTGGTTGCTGACGATCAGGCCCGCCACCTGCAGCGCCTGCGCCTGGCGCGCGTCCAGCGGGTGCAGGACGCCTTTCAGCCACACCGGCAGCCGCGTTTGCGCCTGAAGCCAGGCCAAGTCGCTCCACGTGGGCGCGTGCGCGGGCAGGCCGGCGCAGTAGGTGTCGGGCGCGGTGGGGGCGTGCGGCGCGTGCGGCAGATGCACCGCCCGCACCCCCGGCGGCAGCGCGAAGCCGGCGCGCAGCTCGCGGTCGCGCAGCCCTTGCACCGGCGCGTCGACGGTGAGCACGATGGCCTCGAAGCCCGCTGCTTCGGCGCGTTGCACTAACGCCCGGTTGAAGCCGCGATCCGCCTGCCAGTACAGCTGAAACCACAGCGGCCCGCGCCCCGGGTCGGCCAGCACGCTTTCGGCGATGCGCTCCATCGGCACGTTCGACTGGGTGGCCAGCACAAAGCCCGCGCCTTGGGCGGCAGCGGCCAGCGCGCTGGCCCATTCGCCATCCGGGTGCGCCAGCTGCTGGTGCGCCACCGGCGCCAACAGAATCGGGTGCGGCAGCGCGTGACAGCCCAGTTGCGTGCGCGTGTGCCCGCCCGCCAGCGGCCGCAACACCCGCGGCCACAGCCGCAGCGCCTGCCACGCAGCAGCGTTGTCGCGCAGCGTGATCTCGTCCGCCGCGCCGCCACTGAAATAGGCCCACGTGGCCGGGTCGAGCGCGCCTTCGGCCGTCAAAGCCAGATCGTTCAAGGTGAGCCATGCAGGCATATTGCTTTTATTTTGATAGCTGATCAAGCAGACTGGACGGGCGCCGCTGTCACCCATGACCAACCGCCGCGGAGCAGGCCGCGCGGGAACGCCGCGGCCGGACCTGCGCCGGTCGCCAGCGTTGTCCCCCTTTGGGGGAAGGCGCGCAGCGCCACAGGGGGAATCAAGTCCTTGCCCACATCCGCAACAGGTTGTGATAGACGCCCGTCAGCCGCGTCGCCTCGGCGCTTTCGCCCTCGCGCTGGCGCAAGGCCAGCAGTGCCATGTCCATCTCGAACAGCAGGCGGCGCTGTTCTTCAGAGCGCACCATGCTCTCGATCCACAGGAAGCTGGCGATGCGCACGCCGCGCGTCACCGGCAGCACCTCGTGCACGCTGGTGCCGGGGTACAGCACGGCATCGCCCGCCGGCAGCTTGACGCGCTGCGGACCGAAGGTGTCGTGGATCACCAACTCGCCGCCCTCGTATTCGTCCGGCGCGTTCAGGAACACCGTGCACGACAGGTCGGTGCGCACCCACTCGTCGCTGGCGCGCGAATGCAGCACGGCGCCGTCGACATGCGCGCCGTAATGGTTGGCGTCGCCGCCATAGCGGTTGAACAGCGGGTTGAAGATCTTGCGCGGCAGCGCGGCTGAAAACAGCAGCGCGTCGCGTTGGAGCGCGCCCAGCACCAGTGCGCGCAGCGTGGCGGCGCTGGCGCTGTCCTGCGCCATTTGCTGGTTGTGCTTGACCTGCACCGCCTGCGCGCCTGCGCTGCGGCGGCCGTCGGTCCACGGCGCGTCGGCGGCCAGCAGAAGCCCGCGCGCCTGCGCCAGTTCGCTTTTGTTGAGCAGGTTTTTCAGGTGCAGCAGCATGGTGCGGTCAAAACATGTGCTTCAGCGTGAGTTGCACGCGCCGCGGCTGCCCCGGCCCGTAGAAGCCGCGGTACAGCGTGTCGGCGTACAGCTTGTCCGTCAGGTTGCTGACGTTGAACTTGAGCGTGGTCAGCTCCGTGAACGCATACTCGGCCATGACGTCGACCGTGACGAAGCCGGACGCCTTCACGGCGCGGTTGCCGTCGGGGCTCTGGCTGCCGCGGTAGTTGGCGCCCAGGCCCAGACGCAGCTTCGGGTTGACGCGGTACGTGGTCCACAGGCTGCCGCTGTGGCGCGGCGTCAGGCCCGGGCGGTCGCCCTGCACCTGCGCGCCGCCGCCGCCCGCGGCCAGCACCTGGTTGCTCTGGTCGATGCGCGCGCTGGGGATCCAGGTGTGGTTCCAGAACACTTCCCACGCCGGCGTGATGCGGCCGGCGGCGTTGAATTCCATGCCCGCCGCATGGCGTTTGCCCGACAGCAGGTATTGCGTGGCGGCGCTGTCGGGGTCCTGGTTGCGCTCGTTGTACTTTTCTGAATAGAACAGCGCTGCGCCCAGCGACAGGCGCTGCTCGTACAGCTCCCACTTGCCGCCGATTTCCAGGTTGCGGCTCTTTTCGGCTGGCGTATTGGCCAGGGCGCTATTGGGGCTGGGGGGCGTGAACTGGTAGGCATCGCCCGAGGTGTTGTACGACGTGCCATAGGATACGTAGTACGACTGCGTCGCGCTCGGCTGGTACAGCAGCCCCAGGCGCGGGCTCCAGAGCGATTCGCTCTTGTCGAAGCGGTAGCCCGGCGTCACCACGCCGTTGGCCGCCGTGCTGACCGCGGTGTCGTACCGGGCCTTGAAATGGTCCAGCCGCACGCCGGCCACCAGCTTCAGCGTGTCGGTGACGGCCATGGCGTCCTGCACGTACAGCCCCAGGTTGCGTGCGTTAAAAGTGTTGTAGACCGGATCGCCGCGCGTGTCGGCGCGCCAGTCGCCGTTGTGGGGCGTCCCGACGCTGGTGTTCAGGCCGCTGGCCGCGCCGGCGAAGTTGTTGTTGCGGCGCGCGTCGTCGTAGTAGAAGTCGACGCCAGCGATCAGCTTGTGCTCGCGCCCGCCCCAGCGGAACGTGTTGCTGTAATCGCTCTGCAGTTGCGTCAGCGCACTGTGGCCGATACGGCCCTTGGGCGTGCGGACAATGACCGTGTCCGGTCCCCAGTTGTCGAGCGTGGTGGCCGCGCCGTGCGTGGTGCCAAAGCGCAGCGCGCTGGCCCACAGGTCGCGCTCGTAGCGGCCGTGGCGCAGCTGCGTCTTGAGCTGGCCGCCGTCGTCAAAGCGGTGCGTGTGGCCCAGCGTGAGGTAGGTGGACGCGCTGTTCTGCTTGTCGCTGTCCAGCCCATAGAAGTTGCGCGCCGGCAGCGTCGGCACGATGCGGCCGTCGCGGATGAACCAGGGGTGGTTGAAGTTGCTGCGGCCGTCCACGTCAAGGTGGTAGAGGCCGACCGAGAACTCGTTGCGCGTGCCGGTGCCCCAGCGCAACGTGGGTGCGATGCCCAGCTTGCGCTGGTGCGCGCCCCAGTTATCGGCGTCGTGCGCCAGCACGTTCAGGCGGAATGCGGCGTCCTGCCCGGTCTGCCAGTTGAAGTCGCCGTGCACGCGTTTTTCGTTGCCGTTGCCTAGGGTCAAGGCGGCTTCATGCTGCGTCATCAGAAAGGGCTGCTTGCTGACCTGATTGACCACGCCGCCGGTGGAGCCCTTGCCGAACAGCATCGACGCCGAGCCCTTGATGACCTCGACGCGGTCGTCGTTGAAGGTGTCGCGCTCGATCAGCGGCGCGTCGCGCAGGCCGTCGCGGTAAATGTCGCCCGCCGTGCCCAGCGAAAAGCCGCGCAGGCGCACGTCTTCCTCGCCCGTTTCGCCGGCCTGGAAGGTGACGCCGGCGGTGGTGCGCAGCACTTCGCGGAAGTCGTCCAGGTTGCGGTCCTGCATCAGCTTCTCGGTCATCACCGTCACGCTTTGCGGGATGTCGCGCAGCGCCTGCTTGCCCTTGCCGATCTCGGTGCGGCTGGCGCGCAGTTGCGTCTTGCTGTTCGTCGAGCCGTCGCCCGTGCCCGCATCGCGCACGGTGACGGTGCCCAGCGTGCCGGCGACCTCGTCCGGCGGTTGCTGCGCCAGCGCCGGCGCGCCGAGCGATCCGGCCAGCAGCAGCGCGCCCAGCGGCAGCAGTGGTGGACTCGCCGGCCCGGAGAAAGCTATGAAATCAGGAGCTGCCTGCGCTTGTCCAGAAACGGCAGCGGGCCCATCAGGCTTGAAAACACGGTCGACCAACATGGTGAAGTCCAGCAAAGCATTGAAAAGCACTTTGGCTGGCTACCTGGGCGCGGGCAAGGGGTGGACGCTTGCGGCGCGCCGTTCGCTGGCGTGCAAGGGATGGGAGCGGATTCTATATGCAAATGAGAATGATTGTCATTAATCGAGGTGGCCGCACGCAGGCAACCCAGCATCCGGACGCGAAGGGCGCGAAGAAAACGCGAAGGACGCGAAAGAAATCAAAAAGGTATTTTTCGCGTCCTTCGCGAAACCTTGGCGCCCTTCGCGTCCGGCTGTTGGGTTGGCTCTGCGCCACAAAAAAGGGGCCTGTGTTGGCCCCTTCGTCACGTCACCAGCGGTGCACTCCTCAACTGCCAACGTCCCCCATCTGGCTTTGCAGGTAGTTCTGCAGCCCCACCTTGCCGATCAGCTCGATCTGCGTTTCCAGAAAGTCGATGTGCTCCTCGGTGTCGTCGAGGATGCTTTCAAGCAAATCGCGTGAGACATAGTCGCGCACGCTTTCGCAGTGGGCGATGCCGTCCTTGATGGTGGCTTGAGCGGCGCGTTCCAGCTTCAGGTCGCAGGCCAGGATTTCGGGCACGTCCTCGCCCACCATCAGCTTGCCCAGGTCCTGCAGGTTGGGCAGGCCGTCCAGCATCAGGATGCGGTCCATCAGCTGGTCGGCGTGCTTCATCTCGCCGATGGATTCCTCGTATTCCTTTTTGGCCAGCTTGTCGAAGCCCCAGTGCTTGAGCACGCGGTAGTGCAGGTAGTACTGGTTGATGGCGGTCAGCTCGTTCTTGAGCTGCGCCTGCAGGAATTCGATGGCCTTTTTATCACCTTGCATCGCGGGGGGGGTCCTCATATGGATGTGTCAGGGGCGTCGCGCCCCAGGGCAAGCGCGCACGCACGCGCCGTGGGTCGGGCGTGCGTGCGCGCGGGTCGTCAGCGCTTGTTGTAGCTTTCGATCGGCTCGTCGTTGGGCTTGGCGAACAGCGCCTTCAGCTCGTCGGACAGCGGCAGGTTCAGCGCCACGTTGCGCGGCGGAATGGGCTGCATGAACCACTTGTCGTAGTGCTTGGCCATGTCGCCCGAGGCCATCATGGCCTTCAGTTCGCCGTCCACCGCCTGCTTGAAGGCCGGGTCGTCCTTGCGGAACAGGATGGCGATGGGCTCGGACTGCAGCGAGGTGCCGGCCAGCTTGTACAGCTTGGGGTCGCGCGAGTTGGCCACCACGCCAGCCAGCAGGTTGTCGTCCAGCACGAAGGCGGCGGCGCGGCCGTTTTCGACCGCCAGCAGGCTTTCCAGGTTGTCGCGCGTCTGCACCAGGTTCAGCTTGATGTCGGCGTCGCGTTCCAGCTTGCGCAGCAGCTGCACGGCGGTGGTGCCGGTGGTCACGGCGACGTTCTTGCCGTCCAGCTGCTTCCAGTCACTGATGCCCGAATCGGCCCGCACGGCCATGCGCACCTGGCTCAGGTAGGTCGTGACGCCAAAGCTCACCTGCTGCTGGCGCGTCAGGTTGTTGGTGGCCGGGCCGCAGCCAATGTCCACGGTGCCGTTCTGCACCAGCACCATGGTGTTCTGCGGCGTCATGGCGAAGTATTCGAGCTTGGCCTGCGGCGCCAGCTTGCGGATGATGCGCTCGCACAGCTCGACGTGGTAGCCGGTGTAGTTGCTGTTGGCGCCCAGCGCATAGGCCATGGGCGGCGAGGCTTCGCGCACGCCGATGACGGCCTTGCCGCTGCTGCGGATCTTGTCCAGCGTGCCGCCGGTCTGCGCGCTGGCGGGCAGGGCCGTAGCCGCCAGGGCCAGCACGGCGCAGACGACGGGAAGGGCGCGACGGGGATGGAAAGCGAGGATCATTCGACGAGTCTCCTGTGGTGATGGTGGGAACCAGTATGTCAGTCGGATGGTCCACCGGGTATGGGGTGTAACGCCGAGTACACAATAATGCAGGTCATGCAGAGCGAGACAAGCATCAAAGTTCATCCCCGGCGTCCGCGCCACCAGTTGAAGGGTCGCCAGCCGACCGATGCCGCCCGCGCCGAAGTGCGGGCGCTGATCGGCGAGCCGCCGCCGGACGGCCACCGGCGTGACCTGCTGATCGAGCACCTGCACCGGCTGAATGACCATTACCACGGACTGTTCGAGCGCCACCTGGTGGCGCTGGCGGCGGACATGCGCCTGTCGATGGCGGAGGTCTACGAGGTCGCCACCTTCTATCACCACTTCGACGTGCTGCGCGACGACCAGGCCGCGCCGCTTCTCACGGTCCGCGTATGCCAGTCGCTCAGCTGCCAGCTGGCGGGCGCCGAGGCGCTGCTGAGCCGGCTGCCCGCGCTGCTGGGCGCCGACGTCAAGGTGGTGGCCGCGCCCTGCATTGGCCGCTGCGAGCAGGCGCCGGCGGCACTGGTTGGCCCGCACGCGCTGGGCCACGCCACGGCGGATGCGCTGGTTGCAGCATCCAATGCGGTGCTGGCGCACGGTCAGCCTGCGCACAATGCTCCTGAAGTAATAGCGATAAAGGCCTATCGTGCCAGCGGCGGCTACGCGCTGGCGCAGGCGGTCGCGCGCGGAGAGCGCAGCGGCGACAGCGTGATCGAAGCGCTGGAACACGCCGGCCTGCGCGGCCTGGGCGGCGCGGGCTTTCCGGCCGGGCGCAAGTGGCGCATCGTGCGCGGGTTTGCGGCCGAGGCCGCCGAGCGCAGGGCCGCCCCAAGCGAGGCGTCGGCCCCCCTCGGGGGGCAGCGCAACACGCGAAGCGGTGGAGCGTGGGGGCGCACTGATGGCCGTGAACATCGACGAGGGCGAGCCGGGCACCTTCAAGGACCGCTACTACCTGGAGCGTGACCCGCACCGCTTTCTGGAAGGGGTGCTGATTGCCGCGCACGTGGTGGGTTGCGAGGCGGTCTACATTTACCTGCGCGACGAATACCCCGAATGCCGCGCGCTGCTGACCCAAGCCATTGCTGACCTGCAGGCCTCGCCGGACTTGCGCGAGCAGCTCCCAAAAATAGAGCTGCGACGCGGTGCCGGCGCGTACATCTGCGGCGAAGAGTCGGCCATGATCGAGTCGATCGAAGGCAAGCGCGGCGAGCCGCGCCTGCGGCCGCCCTACATTGCCGAGAAGGGCTTGTTCGGCCGGCCGACGCTGGAGCACAACTTCGAGACGCTGTACTGGGTGCGCGAGATCCTGGAGCGCGGGCCGGAATGGTTTGCCGCGCACGGGCGGCATGGGCGCAAGGGCCTGCGCAGTTTCAGCGTCAGCGGTCGCGTGAAGAACCCCGGCGTCAAGCTGGCGCCGGCCGGCATCACGCTACGCGAATTGGTGGATGAGTATTGCGGCGGCATGGCCGACGGCCATGAGCTGTATGCCTACCTGCCCGGCGGCGCGAGTGGTGGCATTTTTCCGGCGCGCCTGGCCGATGTGCCGCTGGACTTCGACACGCTGCAGCCGCACGGTGGCTTCATCGGCAGCGCGGCCGTCATGGTGCTCGGCCACCAAGACAAAGCGCGCGACGCGGCGCTGAACATGATGCGCTTCTTCGCCGACGAGAGCTGCGGCCAGTGCACGCCGTGCCGCGTGGGCACCGCCAAGGCGGCGCAACTGATGGAATCGCCGCAGTGGGACCACGCCACGCTGAATGACCTGAACACCGTGATGGTCGACGCCAGCATCTGCGGCCTGGGCCAGGCCGCGCCCAACCCCATTCGCTGCGTGCAGCAGTACTTTCCCGACGAAGTGGGAGGCCAGCCATGAACGCACCCGCCAAAGCCGCCGAGCTGATGCCGCAGACGCTGGCGTTTGAACTGGATGGCCGCGCTGTCGAAGCGCTGGCCGGCGAAACCATTCTGCAAGCTGCTGAACGCCACGGCGTTGAAATCCCGCGCCTGTGCTTTACCGACGGCCTGCGTGCCGACGGCAACTGCCGCGCCTGCGTGGTCGAGATCGAAGGCGAGCGCGTGCTGGCACCCAGTTGCTGCCGCGCGGTGCAGCCGGGCATGAAGGTCAGGGCCACGAGCGAGCGCGCGCGCAAGAGCCAGGACATGGTGCTGGAACTGCTGATGGCGGAGATGCCGGCAGAGGGCTTCAAGTGGAACGACGATCTGGCTCCTTCCCCCGCTGGGGGAAGGCAGGGATGGGGGCAACCCACGGTCACGCCGGAATCGGGGCTGGCCCCCACCCCAGCCCTCCCCCAGCGGGGGAGGAAGGACCCTCACCCCAGCTCTCTCCCGCGTGCGGGAGAGGGAGCAACAGCCGCCCCTGCGCCGTACCCGTCCGTCAGCCTGGAAAACTCCCTCTCCCGCCGGGCGGGAGAGGGCAGGGGTGAGGGTGGCGTCGGCCAACACGGCGAACTCACCCAATGGGCCGCGCAGCGCGCCATCCACGTGCGGCCCGCGCTGCAAAACCTGAAGCGTCGGCAGCCCGAAGCCGATCTCAGCCACCCCGCCATGGCGGTGAATCTCTCCGCCTGCATCCAATGCACGCGTTGCGTGCGCGCCTGCCGCGAGGCGCAGGTGAACGACGTGATTGGCTACGCCGGCCGCGGCAGCCACGCGCGCATCGTGTTCGATCTGGGCGACGACATGGGCGCCAGCACCTGCGTGGCGTGTGGCGAATGCGTGCAGGCGTGCCCCACCGGCGCGCTCATGCCCAAGACGCACATCGGCGCCCAGGCGGTGGACCGGCAGGTCGATTCCGTCTGCCCGTTCTGCGGCGTGGGCTGCCAGATCACCTACAACGTGCGCGATGAGCAGATCGTGAGCGTCAGCGGCCGCCACGGCCCGGCCAACGAAGGTCGGCTGTGCGTCAAAGGGCGCTTTGGTTTTGACTACGTCGCCAGCCCGGATCGGCTGACGGTGCCATTGATCCGCCGCGCGGGCGTGGCAAAAGACCCCGAGCATTGTGACGACCGTGGCAACTGGCGCGACGTGTTCCGTGAAGCGACGTGGGAAGAAGCGCTGCAACTGGCCGCCGGCAAGCTGGTCGATCTGAAAACGCAGCACGGGCCCAAGTCGCTCGCTGGCTTTGGCAGCGCCAAGGGCAGCAACGAAGAGGCGTATTTGTTCCAGAAGCTGGTGCGCACCGGCTTTGGCAGCAACAACGTGGACCATTGCACGCGCCTGTGCCATGCGTCCAGCGTGGCGGCGCTGCTGGAGGGCGTGGGTTCGGGCGCGGTCAGCAACCCGGTGAAGGACGTCGAATTTGCCGAGCTGATCCTCATCATCGGCTCCAACCCCACGGCCAACCACCCGGTGGCGGCCACGTGGATGAAGAACGCTGCCCAGCGCGGCGCGCGCATCGTGCTGGCCGACCCGCGCATCACAGACATCGCGCGCCACGCCTGGCGCGTGATGCAATTCAAGCCGGGTGCCGACGTGGCGATGCTGAACGCGCTGCTGCACGTGATCGTCACGGAAGGGCTGGTCGACCAGGCATTCATCCGCGACCGCGCCGACAACTACGCCGCGCTGGTCGAAAACGTGCAGGGCTACTCGCCCGAAGCGATGGCGCCGATCTGCGGCATTCCCGCCGAGACCTTGCGCGAGGTGGCGCGTGCCTACGCCACCGCCAAGTCGTCGATCATTTTGTGGGGCATGGGCGTGAGCCAGCACGTGCACGGCACCGACAACGTGCGTTGCCTGATTGCGCTGGCCACCTGCACCGGCCAGATCGGCCGCCCTGGCACCGGCCTGCACCCGCTGCGCGGCCAGAACAACGTGCAAGGCGCCAGCGATGCCGGCCTGATCCCCATGATGTTCCCCAACTACCAGCGGGTGGCCGATGCATCGGCGCACGCGTGGTTCGAGGACTTCTGGGACACGACACTCGACGACCAGCCCGGCTACACCGTGGTGGAAATCATGCACAAGGCGCTCGCACCCGACAGCGACCCGCACAAGGTGCGCGGCATGTACATCATGGGCGAGAACCCGGCCATGAGCGACCCCGACCTGAACCACGCGCGGCACGCGCTGGCAAGCTTGGAGCACCTGGTGGTGCAGGACATCTTCCTCACCGAGACCGCGTGGCTGGCCGACGTGATCCTGCCCGCCAGCGCCTGGCCTGAAAAGACCGGCACCGTCAGCAACACCGACCGCATGGTGCAGTTGGGCCAGCAGGCGCTGCAGCCGCCGGGCGAGGCAAGGGCCGACCTGTGGATCATCCAGCAGATGGCCGAGCGCATGGGTTTGAACTGGAGCTATGAAAACGATAGCTACTCGCGCATGTCAGACCAGCGCCAGAGCCCGGTTCCATCGGAAAGCTACCACGGCGTCGACCAGGTCTACGACGAAATGCGCCGCGCCATGCACGGTGCCATCGCCGGCATCACGTGGGATCGCCTGCAGCGCGAAAGCAGCGTCACCTACCCGTGCCTGAGCGAAGACGACCCCGGCCAGCCCATCGTCTTCATCGACGACGTGCCGACGCCCAGCGGCCGCGTGCAACTGGTGCCGGCCGACATCATCCCGCCCGACGAACGGCCCGATGCCGACTACCCCATGGTGCTGATCACCGGTCGCCAGCTGGAGCACTGGCACACCGGCTCCATGACGCGCCGCACCGCGGTGCTGCACGCCCTTGAGCCGGCGCCGACGGTGTCGATGCACGGTGACGATCTGGCGCGGCTGGGCCTGGCGCCGGGCGGGCACGCGCGCGTGCAATCGCGCCGCGGAGCAGTGACGCTGGCGGTGCGCCGCGACGACGGCACGCCGCCCGGCAGCGTGTTCATTCCGTTCGCCTACCGCGAGGCCGCCGCCAACCTGCTGACCAACGCCGCGCTCGACCCGTTTGGCAAGATTCCGGAGTTCAAGTACTGCGCGGTGCGCGTGGCGCCGGCTTGAGGGCGCACGGGCCTCAGCGCCCGAACGCGTCGGCCTCGGTGACGTGCGCGGTGCCGCTTCGGCGCTCGAACAGGCACAGCTCGCGGCCCAGCCGGTTTTTCATGTGCTTTTGCGGGTAGCGGCCCTGCAGCAGCAGCGCGGTGTGGCCGACGTCGCCGCTGAACAGCGCTGGCCTGCCGACCACCTTCGTCCCCTTCAACTGGCTGGCCTCGGTGCAGGCCTTCAGCACGGCCTTGTCGTGCTGCTTCCAGGCGCCGGGCGAGGCGGCCCACGCGGGCGCGGTCATGGCCGCCAGGGCGAAGGCCGCGACCAGCGGCATCGGCGAGCGTGCGTGTTTCATGGGTCAGTCCTGGGCTCTGAAAACGATGCGGCTATCTTGGCCATGCCCGCCTCGCCGCGCTGTCAGCCAACGCCTTGGTTTACCCCGTGCGATATCGCAGCGGGTGGCTGGCGCACGCGGCGCTGCGCGAGAATTCCGCCCTCATGCAGATCACCCGCCGCCACACCCAGCGCCTGCGCCAGATGTTCCGGTCGGCCGGCTGGCCGTTTCAGGACGTGCTGGAGGCCGAGCTGCTGGCCGCCGGCCTGCTGGAGCGCGAGCGCGCCGACGTGGGCTGCGAGCGGCTGCGCGTGACCGACGCGGGCGTCGCCGCGATCAGCGCGTCGGCGAACGGCCACCGCGCCGCGCTGTCGGCGCACGAGGCGCTGGTGCAGCGCGTGGCGGCCGAGCTGTCGCGCGCCGGGCGCATCGTGTGGCGCGGGCTCGGTCTGCGCGTGCCGCTGCCGCCGGTGGCGGATCAAAATGCCGCGCCAGCGCATGCGCAACCGGCGCAGGCAGCTATTGAATGCGTAGCAGACGAGCCGGGCTGCCCGAGCGCGGCGCCGCGCGCGCGTTGGCTCGTGGCCTGCCCCGACGTGTTCTCGCTGCGCCACACCAGCGTCGAGGCCTATCTGGAACCGGTGGTGCACGAGGTCAAGGTCAGCCGCGCCGACCTGCTGGGCGACCTGAAGCGCCCCGACAAGCGCGCCGCCTACCTGCAGATGGGCGGCGCGTGCTGGTATGTGCTGGGGCGTGACGCGCGCGGCCGCCCCATTGCGCAGCCCGACGAAGTGCCGCCCGAATGCGGCGTGATGCAGTGCGGCGAAGGCGACCGCTTGGCCGTGCTGCGCCCGGCACCGCGCCGGCCGGTGGAGCGCCTGCCCTTCCATGTCTGGATGGCGCTGGCGCGCGCCACGCCGCTGCTGCCGCCCGACGATGCGCAGGGCGCGCTGGTGGGCGCGGACTGATCCGGCGGCAGAAATCAGAGCGTTTTATGCTGCACGCGCTGGTCAGGCAAGCGCATGTCGCTATCGAATAGATAGCGTCAATGCCCGCCCGCCAGTTGCGATGCGATGGCGCGCTTGAAGGGCGTCACCCGCTCGGCCACGCGCAGCGCGGCGTCGCGCAGCAGGCGCGCGGGCGGCGCTTCGGCGGTGTACAGCGTGGTCACCAGGCGCGTGGCCTCGTACAGCGGCCGCGTGGCCAGCCGGTGCGTGCGCTGGTAGCGCGCCAGCGGTTCGGGCAGGCCGACGTCGCGCCCCGCCGCGTGGGCGGCCTGCAGCTCGCGCGCCAGCGTGTCGACGCCCAGCAGCCCGAAGTTGAAGCCGTGCGCCGTCACGGGGTGCATGCCCACGGCGGCGTCGCCCACGCAGGCAAAGCGCTGCGCCACCATGTGGTGCGGGTACACGCCGACCAGCGGGTACGCGTGGCGCGTGCTGGCCAGGCGCATGGCGCCCAGGCGCTGCTCGAAGCGGCGCGTCATGTCGTCGTTGAAGGCGTTTTCGTCCAGCGTCAGCAGCGGCTCGATCTGCTGGTGCGGCAGCGTCAGCACGGCGGATGCGCGGTGCGCGCCGGTGGCGGGGTCGTCGTTCATCGGCAGCAGCGCCAGCGTCTGGCCGTGGCCGAACCATTCCCACGCCGCGTGGTCGTGCGGCTGCGGGTGCGTCATCTGGCACACCAGCATGCTGCGGCCGAAGTCGTGCATGGCGGCGCCGATGCCCACCGCGCGCCGCGTGGGCGAAAAGCGGCTGTCGGCCGCCACCAGCAGGCGCGCGGTGTGGCGGGCGCCGCTCGCCAGCGTGACGTGCGCGGCGTCGGCAGCCACATCGACCTGCGATACCGCGTCGCCCGCCAGCAGCGTGATGTCGCCATGCCGGGCCATGCTGTCCTGCACGGCGTCCCAGGCCGCGCGGCGGATCAGGTGGTTGGACACCAGCCAGCCCAGTTCGCTGCGCGACGTCAGGCCGTGGCCGATCACCAGCGCAAACGGCGACGGGCCGTTCATCACGCGCGCATCGCGCAGCGGCGACAGCGCGGCCGGGTCGTACGCCTGGATGCGGTGCCACAGGCCCAGGCGCTGCAGGCGCTCGGCCGATGGCTGCGTCAGCGCGATCTCGCGTCCGTCGAAGGCCGGGGCGGCCAGGGCGGACGCGGGTTGCTGCTCCACGAGGCCGATGGACAGCCCCTGCCCCGAAAGCGCCTGCGCCAGGCACAGCCCGGCCGGGCCTGCGCCGCTGATGAGAAGGTCGAATGTCATGGCGGGGCAGGGTAGCGGCATGGCGGCGACAGGGGGGTTGATGCCCGTCAACCGGCAGCGCACGCGCGGGGCGATGGTCGCCAACGGGCGGCTTTGCCCTGGCGCGGCGCAGGTGATGGCAGCGCGCCGGATAATGCCCGGGTGACCACGCCAGACCTTTCGCCCCCCGCCAGCGCCGGGCCATCGGCGCGCCCCGCCATGCGCGTGTCGGTGCTGATGCGGCGCGTGCCCAACCACGGCGTGGCCGCGCGCTGGCAGCCGTGGCGCTGGGCGCTGGAAGACGTGGTGCCGCAGCAGCCGCACCACGGCGACGCGCCTTCACGGCTGTACGACAACGACAGCGGCCCCTGCTGGATCTTTCCCGGCTTCACCGTCGAGCTGTTTCGCGACGACGCGGAAGGCTATTACCTGAACGCGACGACGACCTCGCCCGGCTGGTTCGTGCTGTGGCGCATGCCCGAGGGCGCGGACGACGACACGCCGCCGCAGCCCGAGGCGGTGTCGCTCAGCTACCACGACGCCGGCCGCTGGCTGGATGCGCAGGAAAAAGTCGAGCAGGTGCCGGCCACCGCTGAGGTGGTGGCGTGGATCAGCGCCTTCGCCCAGGCGCACTACACGCCGGAACCCAAGCGCCGCCAGCGGCCTCAAAGCTTCGAACCGCTGACCGACCGCTTCGGCAACCCGGCACGCGTGTCGACCGAGGAAAAGCGGCGCGGCGGTGGAGGACATTGATGCCATGAGCGACGAGTCGAACGACGGATTTCTGGGGCGCTGGTCGCGCCGCAAGGCCCATGCGCGCGCCGGGCAACCGCTGGCCGAGCCGCCCGCGCCGGCGGTGCCCGCTGGGGTGGGCGCGGGCGTGCCCGACGCCGTGCAGTGGGTGCCAGATACCGCCCCGGCGCCCGCGGATACAGCGCAGGCAGCTACTGAAAACGAAGCGGCCACACTGACGCTTGACGACGTCAAGTCGCTCACGCTCGAATCGGACTTTCAGCCTTTCGTGGCGCGCAGCGTGGCGCCCGAGGTGCGCAATGCCGCTTTCAGGAAGCTGTTCACCGACCCGCATTTCAACGTGATGGACGGGCTGGACATCTACATCGACGACTACACCCGGCCCGACCCGCTGCCCGCCAGCATGCTGGCGCAGATGGCCAGCGCACGCTTTCTGAAGCTGGTCGACGAGCCGCAGGAAGAAGCGGTCGCATGCGCGGCCGGCGCGCCGGCGCTACAGGAATGTGAGCAAGCGGCGGGCGCGGATGCGGCGCCGACAGCCGATTCGGCGGCCATGGCGGCCGCCCCTGAACCGGGCCCGGACTCTGCCGATGTGGCACCATCGGCGCCATGCAACGAATTACCCCTTCCGCAGGCGGCCGACGCCGGCGCGGCACCACGCCATGACGACGCTGATCTGCGACTGCAATCGCACGATGCCGCTGGACGCGCAGCGGATCGGCCAGGCGCTGGATGAATCGCTGACGCTGCACTCCACGCTGTGCCGCCGCGAGGCGCCGGCGTTTCAGCGCGCGCTGCAGGGCGGCGAGCCGGTGGTGGTGGCCTGCACGCAGGAGCAGCGCCTGTTCACCGAGTTGGCCGAGCAGACCGAAGGCGCGCGCACCTCGGTCATCCGCTTCGTCAACATCCGCGAAACCGGCGGCTGGAGCCGCGACGCCGCACAGGCCACGCCCAAGATGGCGGCGCTGCTGTCCGCCGCGCGGCTGCCCGACCCCGAGCCGGTGGCGGCGGTGAGCTACCGCAGCGGCGGCCGCGTGCTGATCGTTGGCGCGCTGGACGCCGCCGAGCGCGCCGCGGCGCTGCTGCAGGACGTGCTGGACGTGACGATTTTCACCACCGGCCCAGGCGAGGCGGGCGGCGCGCAGGCGCGGCGCTGGCCGGTGCTGGGCGGGCGGCTGACATCGATCAAGGGCTGGCTGGGCGCGTTCGACGTCGAATGGTCGGCCGCCAACCCGATCGACCTGGACCTGTGCACGCGCTGCAATGCCTGCGTGGCGGTATGCCCCGAAGGCGCCATCGGGCTGGACTACCAGATTGACCTGGCCGCCTGCCGCTCGCACCGCGCCTGCGTGGCGGCCTGCGCGTCGGCCGGCGCCATCGACTTTGACCGCGCCGCCAGCGTGCAGGACGAGCGTTTCGACCTGGTGCTGGACCTGCGCGCGCCCGACGCGACGCCCACCTTCCTGCAGCATGCGCTGCCGCAGGGCTATGTGCGCTGGGACGGCAGCGACGCCGCGGCGTTGCTCAGGCTGCGCGATCTGGTGGGCGAATTCGAAAAGCCCAAGTTCTTCGACTACAAGCAAAGCATCTGCGCCCACGCCCGCAACGAGCAGGTGGGCTGCCGCGCCTGCATCGACATCTGCTCGGCCGAGGCCATCACCAGCCGCAAGGACGAGCAGCGCATCCACGTCGAGCCGCACCTGTGCGTGGGCTGCGGCGCCTGCACCACGGTGTGCCCGACCGGTGCCATCGGCTACGCCGCGCCGCGCCCGGCCGACCTGGGTGCGCGCCTGCGCACGCTGCTGGGCGCCTACGCCAGCGCGGGCGGGCAGGGCGCCACGCTGCTGCTGCACAGCCAGGGGCGCGGGCAGGCGCTGGTCGACGAACTGGGCCGCGCCGCGCAGCTGAAGCTGGCGCACGGCGTGCCGCACGCCGTGCTGCCGGTGCCGCTGTGGCACACGGCCAGCGTCGGCATCGAGCTGTGGCTTGGCGCCATCGCCTGGGGCGCGCAGCAGGTGGTGGTGCTGACCACCGACGAAGAAGCGCCGCAATACCTGGACGGCCTGCAGGCGCAGATGGACGTGGCGCAGACGCTGCTCAACGGCCTGGGCTACAGCGGCACGCACCTCAAGCTGATCCGCGCCGCGTCGGCGCTGGACCTGGACGCGGAGCTGCAACTTCTGAAGCAGACGCGACAGCGGGGCGTCAGCCCGGCGGCCCGCTTTGCCGCGCTGAACGACAAGCGCGCCACGCTGGGGCTGGCGCTCGATCACCTGATCGCCCAGTCGCCGCTGAAGGACAGCGAGCGGCCCGAGGCCATCGGTTTGCCGGCCGCCGCGCCGCTGGGGCAGGTCAACGTCAATGCGGACCGCTGCACGCTGTGCCTGTCCTGCGTCGGCGCGTGCCCGGCCGGCGCCTTGCTGGACAACGCCGAGCGCCCCGAGCTGCGCTTCATCGAGAAGAACTGCGTGCAGTGCGGCCTGTGCGCCACCACCTGCCCTGAGGACGCCATCACGCTGCAGGCGCGCCTGCTGCTGACCCCGCAGCGCGCGCAGCCGCGCGTGCTGAACGCGGCGCAGCCCTATGGCTGCATCCGCTGCGGCAAGCCGTTTGGCACGGTGCAGGCCATCGAGGCCATGCTTGGCCGGCTGGCGGGGCACGCCATGTTCCAGGGTGCGGCGCTGGAGCGTCTGAAGATGTGCGGCGACTGCCGCGTGATCGACATCTACACGGCGACCGACGAGGTCACCATCGACCAGGTGGCCGACGGGCGCCACATGAAGGGTTGGCGGCCGTAAGCCGCCTGCCGGGGAGCGAACACCGATGAGCGAACTGAGCCTGACCGACAGCGGACTGGACGAGGAAACCGCCCGTGCCGAGGTTTACGGCGTGCTGGCGCAGCTGTTTCATGCGCCGCCGTCGCCCGAACTGCTGGCCGACCTGCGCCTGGCCGTGACCGAGGCGCCCGTGCCGGGCGGATTCCTCGAGGAGCCATGGCGGCAGGTGGTGGGCCAGGCGCGCGAATGCAGCGACGCCGACATCGCCGCCGAATGGGACGCCTTGTTTGGCGGCGTGGGCAAGCCGGACGTGCTGCCCTACGGCTCGCATTACCTGAGCGGCTTTCTGCACGACAAGCCGCTGGCCCAGTTGCGCGGCGACCTGGCCGCGCTGGGGCTGGGCCGCGACGAGGCCAGCGCCGAAACCGAGGACCACATCGCGTACCTGTGCGAGGTCATGCGCTACCTGATCGCCGGCGACGACGTGGCCGTGGCCAACCTGACGCAGCAGCAGCGCTTCTTTGCGGTGCACCTGCAGCCCTGGGTGCAGCGCCTGTGCGACGACATCGGCGCCCATCCGGCGGCCCGGTTCTACCGCGCGGTGGCGCAGTTCACCCACGCGTTCATGGGCGTCGAGGCACAGGGGTTCGACCTGCTGGAGTAAGCCGCCGCGGCCGGCGCGCCGGGCGCGTGCTCGACCGATGGGTTTTGCTATCAATAATGGATCGTGCCATTGGCTAATTCCGCCGGTGCGCAGGGGTTATCCCTTTGGCTGTACGCCGAACGCTGACATATGATCAAGGTGTCGACTTATGCAGTCGCTTACTTAGGTTGTCGGCCTTGGAGTGCCCCCATGAACACGCCCAAAAATGATCACAAGCTTTCGCGCCGCGTGCTGTTCGCCGGTGCGGGAACGGCAGGGGCGGTTGCCGCCGTGGCTGCCGCGTTGCCGGCGGTGCAGCCCGCCGCGCCGGTGGCCGAGGCGCCGCGCCAGCCGCCCGAGCGGGGCGGTGGCTACGTGCTGAGCGAGCACGTCAAGCACTACTACCGTTCCGCGCGCGTCTGATCGCGTCGTCTTTCGTATTTCCCAGAAGAGAGTCGCCATGTTGCTGACCAAGAAATCGGGTGTCGGGGCCGGTGCTCCCGTGTCGTCGTCGTTTGTGCACCGGCTGCGCCATGGCCTGTCGCAGGCCGTGCCGACCATGGACCGCCGCGCCTTCCTGCGCCGCTCGGGCCTGGGGGTGGGCGCGGGCCTGGCGGCTTCGCAGCTCATGCTGGTCAAGAAGGTCAAGGCAGCCGACGGCGCCAAGACGCTGGACGGCAGCGGCACCGTGGTGGTGCGGCGCACCGTGTGCACGCACTGCTCGGTCGGTTGCGCGTCGGACGCCGTGGTCGAGAACGGCGTCTGGGTGCGCCAGGAGCCCGTGTTCGATTCGCCCATCAACCTGGGCGCGCACTGTGCCAAGGGCGCTTCGCTGCGCGAACACGGCCACGGCGAATACCGCCTGCGCTACCCGATGAAGCTGGTCAACGGCAAATACCAGCGCATCAGCTGGGACGAGGCGCTGAACGAGATCAGCGCCAAGATGCTGGAGCTGCGCAAGCAAAGCGGCCCGGACAGCCTGTACGTCATCGGCTCCTCCAAGCACAGCAACGAACAGGCTTACCTGCTGCGCAAGTGGATGAGCTTCTGGGGCAGCAACAACTGCGACCACCAGGCGCGCATCTGCCACTCCACCACCGTGGCGGGTGTGGCCAACACATGGGGCTATGGCGCCATGACCAACTCGTACAACGACATGCAGAACGCAAAGTGCGCGTTGTACATCGGCTCCAACGCCGCCGAGGCGCACCCGGTCAGCATGCTGCACATGCTGCACGCCAAGGAAACCGGCACCAAGATGATCGTGGCCGACCCGCGCTTCACGCGCACGGCGGCCAAGGCAGACCAGTACATCCGCTTCCGCTCGGGCACCGACATCCCGGTACTGTTCGGCATCCTGTACCACATCTTCAAGAACGGCTGGGAAGACAAGAAGTACATCAACGACCGCGTCTTCGGCATGGAAAAAGTGCGCGAGGAAGTGCTGGCCAAGTGGACGCCCGACAAGGTCGAGGAAGCCAGCGGCGCCAAAGAGGCCGACCTGTACAAGGCGGCCGAGACGATGGCCAAGAACCGCCCCAGCACCATCGTGTGGTGCATGGGCCAGACGCAGCACACCATCGGCAACGCCATGGTGCGTGCCTCGTGCATCCTGCAGCTGGCGCTGGGCAACATCGGTGTGTCGGGCGGCGGCGCCAACATCTTCCGCGGTCACGACAACGTGCAGGGCGCCACCGACGTCGGCCCCAATCCCGATTCGCTGCCCGGCTACTACGGTCTGGCTGAAGGTTCGTGGAAGCACTTCGCCAACACCTGGGGCGTTGACTTCGAGTGGATCAAGAAGCGGTACGCCAGCCCGGCGATGATGACCAAGAGCGGCATCACCGTCAGCCGCTGGATCGACGGCGTGCTCGAAAAGAACGACCTGATCGACCAGGAAAACAACCTGCGCGCCGTCTTCTACTGGGGCCATGCGCCCAACTCGCAGACGCGCGGGCTGGAGATGAAGCGGGCCATGGACAAGCTGGACCTGCTGGTGGTGGTCGATCCGTACCCGTCGGCCACGGCGGCCATGGCCGCCATGCCGGGACAGGCGGGCGACCTCAACCCCAACCGCGCCGTGTACCTGTTGCCGGCCTGCACGCAGTTCGAGACCAGCGGCTCGGCCACGGCGTCCAACCGTTCGCTCCAGTGGCGCGAAAAATGCATCGAGCCGCTGTGGGAAAGCCGCAGCGACCACATGATCATGTACCAGCTGGCGCAGAAGCTGGGCTTTGACAAGGAGCTGGTCAAGAACTACCAGATGCAGAAGGTCAAGGGCATGGACGAGCCCGTGCCCGAGGACATCCTGCGCGAAATCAACAAGTGCGTCTGGACCATCGGCTACACCGGCCAGAGCCCCGAGCGCCTGAAGGCGCACATGAAGAACATGGGCGCGTTCGACATCAAGACGCTCAAGGCCAAGGGCAACGTCAAGGACAAGGACACCGGCTACGACCTGACCGGCGACTACTTCGGCCTGCCGTGGCCCTGCTGGGGCACGCCGGGGCTGAAGCACCCGGGCTCGCCCAACCTGTACGACACGTCCAAGCACGTGATGGATGGCGGCGGCAACTTCCGCGCCAACTTCGGGGTCGAGAAGGACGGCGTCAACCTGCTGGCTGAAGACGGCTCGCACTCGCTGGGCGCCGACATCACCACCGGCTATCCCGAGTTTGACCACGTGCTGATGAAGAAGCTGGGCTGGTGGGGCGAACTGACGCCCGAAGAGCAGGCCAAGGCCGAAGGCAAGAACTGGAAGACCGACCCGACCGGCGCCATCATCCGCGTGGTGATGAAGAACCATGGCTGCCACCCGTTCGGCAACGCCAAGGCGCGCGCCATCGTGTGGAACTTCCCCGACGGTATTCCGCAGCACCGCGAGCCGCTGTACGGCACGCGCCCTGACATGGTCGCCAAGTACCCCACGCACGACGACAAAAAGGCCTTCTGGCGCCTGCCCACGCTGTTCAAGACGGTGCAGGAGAAAAACGTCGCCGACAAGCTGTACGAGAAATTCCCGCTCATCCTCACGTCCGGTCGCCTGGTCGAATACGAAGGCGGCGGCGAAGAGACGCGCTCGAACCCCTGGCTGGCCGAATTGCAGCAGGAGTGCTTCATCGAGATCAACCCCAAGGCGGCGGCTGAGCGTGGCATCCGCAACGGCGACCGCTGCTGGGTCGTCACGCCCACCGGCGCCCGCATGAACGTGCAGGCCCTGGTGACCGAACGCGTGGGCCCCGACACGACATGGATGCCGTTCCACTTCTCGGGCCGCTGGCAAGGCGCCGACATGCTGGCCTATTACCCTGAGGGCGCGCACCCCGTGGTGCGCGGCGAGGCGGTCAACACCGGCACCACGTATGGCTACGACAGCGTGACCATGATGCAAGAGACCAAGACCACGATCTGCAACGTCGAGCGCGCATGAGTCACGTCCACCCTGTGGCCGGCTTGCTGCGCAGCCGTCCTTCCCTCAAGGGACAACACCAGCGGCTCGGCAAAGCCGGTTCTGCGGTGTTCCCGACAGGTCGCGCACGCTCTATGCGCCGCGCCTTCCCGATCACGTATTGAAGTAAGGGACTCCAAAGATGGCCCGCATGAAATTTATCTGTGACGCCGAGCGCTGCATCGAATGCAACGGCTGCGTCACCGCCTGCAAGAACGAGAACGAGGTGCCATGGGGCGTCAACCGCCGCCGCGTGGTCACGCTCAACGACGGCGTGCCGGGCGAGAAGTCGATCTCGGTTGCGTGCATGCACTGCTCCGACGCGCCCTGCATGGCGGTGTGCCCGGTCAACTGCTTTTATCGCACCGAAGAAGGCGTGGTGCTGCACGACAAGGACGTGTGTATCGGCTGCGGCTACTGCAGCTACGCCTGCCCGTTCGGCGCGCCGCAGTTCCCCAGCAATGGCACCTTTGGCCTGCGCGGCAAGATGGACAAGTGCACGTTCTGCGCTGGCGGCCCTGAAAAGCATGGCAGCCAGGCCGAATTCGAAAAGTACGGCCGCAACCGTCTGGCCGAAGGCAAGCTGCCCGCCTGCGCCGAAATGTGTTCGACCAAGGCGCTGCTGGCCGGCGACGGCGACATGGTGGCCGACATCCTGCGCACCCGCGTGATCCAGCGCGGCAAGGGCGCCGAGGTGTGGGGCTGGGGCACGGCCTATGGCAACGCCAAGAACGGAGCGAAGTCATGAAGACGCGAATGATGGTGCTGTCTGCCGCGGCGGCGGCCTTGCTGCTGGCTGCCTGTGGCGAGAAGTCGCAGGACCTGCGCGGCGCATCGGGTGTCGCCGCGCCGGCGTACAACGGCACGGGCGTGGCATCGTTCACGTCGCCGGGCTGGAAGGCGGGCGATGCGCAGAGCTGGTCGCAGGAATTGCGCGCGCGCGGTCAGTACGGCCAGAACGAATACACCCGGATCATCCACAAGTGAGGGCACTTGCCATGCGTTGCATGACCCTCTTCGGCGCCGCCTTGCTGGCGCTTGCCGCGTCCGGCACGGGCTGGGCGCAATCTGCTCCGGCGCCTGCGGTGGCGGCCAGCGCTGCGGCCGCGCCCGCTGCCGCCATGCCCGGCATCAAAAGTGCCAACGTGTTCGAACTGGCGCCCGACGCCGCGTCCGACCCCAACTACGCCAACCAGACCAACGGCGAGCGCGCCCGCGTGCAGCCCGGCAACAACGCGCCCATGTGGCGTGCGGTCGGCAGCGGCGTGACGGGCTACAGCAGCCTGCCCAAGTCCGAAGCGCCCGAAGCCGGCAACCTGATCCAGCCGATGGTGCAGTACCCCGGCTCGCGCTTCACCACGGCGGGCGAAGCCTGGCGGCAGGTGCGCAACCACTGGCTGATTCCGTACGGTGGCTCGTTGATCGTGATTGCGCTGCTGGCGCTGGTGCTGTTCTTCTTTGCCAAGGGCAAGCTGGGTCACGCCAACAACGACGGCACGCCGGTCATCGAGCGCTTCACGCCGTTCGAGCGCGCGGCGCACTGGACCAACGCCATCGCCTTTGTGGCCCTGGCCGTGTCGGGCATCGTCATCGCGTTCGGCCAGTTTTTCCTGAAGCCGGTACTCGGCCTGCATCTGTTCGGCTGGCTGACGTATCTGCTCAAGAACATTCACAACTTTGCCGGGCCGCTGTTCGCCGTGTCGCTGGTGATCGTGCTGATCACCTTCATGAAGGACAACATCGCCAGCATCTGGGATTTCAAGTGGCTCATGAGCGGCGGAGGCATGCTGGGTAACGAGCAGGTCCCCTCGCACCGCTTCAACCCGGCCGAGAAAGGCATGTACTGGTGGGGCATGTTCTTCCCCGGGCTTATCGCCGTGGGCTCGGGCCTCATTCTCGACAAGCTCATTCCCGGCTGGGGCGAAACGCGCGGCCAGATGCAGGTGGCGCACATGATCCACCTGACGGCCACCGTCATCATGATGGCCATGCTGCTGGGCCACATCTACATGGGCACGCTGGGTGTGCGTGGGGCCTACAAGGCCATGCGCACCGGCTGGGTGGATGAGCAGTGGGCCAAGGAGCACCACGCGCTGTGGTACGACGACATCGTGGCTGGCAAGATTCCAGCCCAGCGGTCGAACCCGCCGCCCGAGCCGAGGTCCCCGGCCGTGCCCGCCGCATCTGCCTGAAGCGAGGTCTTGAATCCATGAAACGCGTTCTCCTTCTTCTTGCGACCTCCGCGCTGTGCGGCTCGGCGTTGGCCAAGCTGCCCCCGCTCAGTCCCGAGGCCAAGGCCAAGGCCGACGAAGCCGCCGCCAAGACGGCCTGGCAGGGCAAGGTCGATGGCTACAAGCTGTGCCAGGCGCAGGACCGGGTGGCTGCCTACTACCGCGCCCACGTTCCGGCCAATCGGCCCGCGCCCGGCCCGGCCGTGAACACGGCGGCGTGTACCGATCCCGGCCCGTTCGTCTACACGCCGGCTGAGACCAAGCCGCTGGAGCAGGCTGGTGCGCATTCGCCAGCGGCCACGGCGGCCGCGCCGCCCGTGAATACGCCGCAGACACAAGCTGAGGCCAAGACTTCCGCTGGCCCCGCCACGGCGGCCTCGGCACCGCCCGTGGCCACCGCCGCGTCCGGCGTGGCTCCGGCGGCGTCCACGGCGTCGGTTGCCGCGACGCCGAAGCGCTGACACGACAGGCGCTGCCGCCGGCAGCGTCATCGCGGCGCAGTAGACTGGTGCCGCCCGCGCCCCCCCATCCCTCGCCCTGTGGCTCGCCACTCCCAGGCGAGCGCTGCGTCGCGCATCGCCTTTTTATTTGGACCATCGCCCTGACAGCCCTGCCGCGCCTGACCCATGCCAGCGCACCCCTGACCGACGAGGTCGAGGTGGTGGACGAGCATGGCCGGCGCCAGCAGGTGTCGATTCCCGCTGAGCGCGCGCTCACGCTGTACGTGGACAAGCGCGAACTGGTCACGCTGATGACGCTGGGCGCGCACCCCGAATGGCTGGTGCTGGGCTACCTGCTGAACCAACGCCTGATCGGCGGGGCCGACGAGATCGACTCCATCACCGTCGACTGGGACATCGGCGCGGCGGCCGTGCGCACGCGGCGCGGCATCGAGCGCATTGAGGAACGCACCGCCCAGCGCGTGGTCACCACTGGCTGCGGGCAGGGCAGCGTGTTCGGCGACCTGATGGCCGACGTCGACCGCATCCAGCTGGGCGACGCCACGCTCACGCAGGCGCAGCTGTACGGCGTGCTGAACGCCATCCGCCTGCAGGAAAGCACGTACAAGTCGGCCGGCTCGGTGCACGGCTGCGCGCTCTTTCGTGGCGAGCACATGCTGCGCTTCGTCGAGGACGTAGGCCGCCACAATGCTATTGATACCATAGCTGGGTGGATGGCACTGCAGGACGCCGACACGCAGCGCGGTGACGACAAGCTGTTCTACACCACGGGCCGCCTGACGAGCGAGATGGTCATCAAGTCGGCCCAGATGGGCGTGCCCATCGTGGTGTCGCGCAGCGGCATCACGCAGATGGGCCTGTACGTGGCGCGCCGTCTGGGCCTGTGCGCCATCGGCCGGGCGCTGAACCGCCGCTTTTTGTGCTATAGCGCACCCGAGCGGCTGCTGTGGCAGCCCGAGCTGGCCGCGGCGCGCGCCGAGCCGGCGGCCTAAGGCTTGCCCTCCATCGCGCGGATCAGCGCCCGTGCCTCGTCGCCTTCCGGAATCGGCCGTCCGCTGTCGCGCCACTCGATGGCCGACTTGAATCCATGCTCCTGCGCATGGCGGCGGAACCACAGGCCTTCCGGGTTGTGGCGCGTGATGCCATCGAACACGGTGGCCAGCGTCTGCGCCTGCTCCAGCCCCATGGTCAGCATGATCTGATTCACCACCAGCTTGTGCATGCGCAGGTGGCCGCTGGGCACGCTGGCAATGCGCGTGGCCAGGCGCAGGGTGGCGGCGTCCAGTTCATCCGCAGGCACGGCCAGGTTGGCCAGGCCCCAGTCGGCGGCGGTGCGGCCGTTGATGATGTCGCCTGTGAACATGAGTTGCTTGGCGCGCGTGGGGCCCAGCCGGTGCGTCCACATGGCCGTGGTGGGGCAACCCCACACGCGCGTCGGCATGTAGCCGATGCGCGCGTCGTCCGCCATCACCAGCAGGTCGCAACACAGCGCAATGTCGCTGCCGCCCGCCACGGCCGCGCCGTGCACCTTGGCGATGGTCGGTTTGGCGCAGCGCCACAGGCTCATGAAGTCCTCGGTGTTGCGCTTCATGAAGGCATAGTCGACCATCGGGTCCCAGGGCTGGCTTTCCTGCTGGCAGGGGTGCTCGATGTGCTCCTGGGCCGTCTGCGCCAGGTCGTAGCCGCCGCAGAAGCCCTTGCCCGCGCCTTCCACCACGGTGACGTGGATGGCGGCCTGGCTCTCGGCCCATTCCACCGCAGCGCGAATCTCGCGCGGCATCTCGTTGTTGATGGCGTTCAGCCGCTCTGGCCGGTTCAGCCGCAGGCGCGCCACGCGTGGGTTGTCGGCGTCGGGTTCGATCAGCAGGGTGCTGTAGGTCGGCATGGGTTTCCTTGCGGGTGGGGTCTGGTGGTGCTGCCAATTTAATGCACGGGCCGACCCGGTGCGGCCGGTACGGCGATTCGGCCGCGGGCACAATGGCCGTAGACGTCGCACCGCACAAGGCCTGAACCATGACGCTCATCCGATCCCTTGCACTGACCGCTGGCCTCGTGGCACTGGCGGGCTGCGGCACCGTTCCCGCGCCGCGCACCGAGGCCGCGCGCACCGATTGCGCCGGCCTGAACGGCCTGGTCATTCCCGCCGCGCAGATGGGCCTGCACAGCGGCGATGCGCGCGTGGATGCTTCAGAAAACGTAGCGCCATCCGGCGTAGGCGCGGCGGCTGTGCCCGCATTCTGCAAGGTGCTGGGCCGCATCGCCCCGCGCGATGCGGCGGCGCAGGCGATCCACTTCCAGATCAACCTGCCCACGGCCTGGAACGGCAAAGCCCTGCAATACGGGGGTGGTGGCTACAACGGCGTGCTGGTCACGGGGCTGACGCCGCTGCGCGATGCCGCGCCCACCGACGCACTGCCCATTGCGCGCGGCTACCTCACCTTCGGCACCGATTCGGGGCATCAGGCGGCCAGCTTTCCGCCCAGCGAGCCGGGCGCGTTTGCACTTCACGACGAGATGCTCGAAAACTTTGCCTTCGCGTCGTACAAGAAGGTGCGCGACGTGGCGGTGCACCTGGCGCGCACGCACTATGGCCGTGCGCCGCAGCGCGTGTACTACTTCGGCGGATCGGAAGGCGGGCGCGAGGGCCTGACGATGGCGCAGCGCTTTCCGCGCGACTACGACGGCATCGTCAGCGTGGTGCCCGTCATCCACTGGACGGGCCTGTTCCACGCCTTCGTGCGCAACCAGCTGCCGCAGCTCGGCGACTGGCTCGACGCCGGCAAGGCGCCCCGCATTTCGCGCGCGGTGGCCGAGGCCTGCGACGCGCTCGACGGCCTGGCCGACGGCGTGGTCAACCACTACCTGGCCTGCCAGCGCCGCGTGAACCTGGCTGCGCTGCGCTGCGCGGGCGGCAGCGACGCCGGCGCGCAATGCCTGTCGGATGCCGAGCTGGCCACGCTGGGCGCCATCCACGGCCCCTACACCTTCAGCTTTCCGCTGGCCAACGGCCTGACGCAATACCCGGCGTGGTGGTGGGGCCACGAAGACAGCCTGGACGGCCCCAGCGCGCTCAATCTGGTGCGCTGGGTGACCGGCACCGCCGCGCCCACAGTGCCGCCGGCGCCGGCCACCGCCGCCACGCAGTGGCTGTATGGCAGCAACTGGGTTCGCTACGCCATCGCGCGCGACGCCGCTTACGACGTGCGCGCCTACCGCCCCGAAGCCTTTGCCGCCCGCGTGCAGCGCACGTCGGCGCTGATGGATTCCACCAACCCCGACCTCTCGGCCTTCTTTGCACGCGGCGGCAAGCTCATCGTGCGCGAGAACGCCGCCGACCGCGCGCAAAGCCCGCAGATGGGTGTAGCCTACGTGCAGGCCGTCACCCACAGGCTGGGCGCGGCGGCGGTCGAGCGTTCGCTGCGCCTGTACGTGTCGCCCGCCTCGACGCACAGCGGCAACGCGCGTTCCGTCACCACCGGTGCGCCGGTGCCGACGATGGTCGACTTGCTGGATCCGCTCGATGCCTGGGTCACGCAGGGCCGCGCGCCCGCCGATGCGTTGGTGCAGACCGCGCACGGCCCCGCGCCTGCCTTTGCGCGGCTGGCCGAGCGCCCGATGTGCCGCTATCCGGCGTACCCGCATTACGTGGGCGGCGACGCCGCGCGCGCCGCCAGCTACGAATGTCGATCCGGCCAGCCATGAGGGACGCGCGCATCCGCCGCACCGAACGCGCTCCGGCATGGCCCGGCGCCGGCGTGCGCTTTCTTTTTTACCGCACCCCGCAGGGGCGCACGACATCACGATGAACCCCATCACCTCATGGACCCTGGGCTGGCGCAGCCTGTGGCGCGACCTGCGCTCGGGCGAGTTGCGCCTGCTGATGGTGGCCGTCACGCTGGCGGTCGCCGCGCTGACCAGCGTGGGTTTTTTCTCCGACCGGCTGCAGGGCGGCCTGCAGCGCGATGCGCGGCAGCTGCTGGGTGGCGATGTGGTGGTGGTCAGCGACAACCCGCCCGCCGCCGCGTGGACCGAACAGGCCCGCGCGCTGAATCTGCAGCAGGCCTTGACGCTCAGTTTTCCCACCATGGGCCGCGCGCCCGATGCGCAGGGCGGCGCCACGCGGCTGGTGGCGCTCAAGGCCGTGGACGCGGGCTACCCCCTGCGCGGCCAGTTGCGCCTGGCCCGCGACGCGCAGGACCGCGATGGCGTGCCAACCAGCGACATCCCCCAGCGCGGCACGGTGTGGGTCGATCCGGCGCTGTTGGAGGCGCTGGGCGTGAAGCCGGGCGATACGCTGCTGCTGGGCGACACAGCCTTTCGCATCGCCCAGCTGATCGCACAGGAGCCGGACCGCGGCTCGGGCTTCATGACCCTCGCGCCGCGCGTGATGCTGCATGCCGCCGACCTGGCGCAGACCGGGCTGGTGCAGCCGGCCAGCCGCATCACCTACCGCCTGGCGGTGGCGGGCGACGACGCGGCCGTGCGGCAGTACGTCGCCTGGGCCGACGCCGAACTCAAGAAGCCCGGCGTGCATGGCGTGCGGCTGGAATCGCTGGACAGCGGCCGGCCCGAGATGACGCGCACGCTCGACCGCGCCGGCAAGTTTCTCAACCTGGTGGCGCTGCTGGCGGCGCTGCTGTCGGCGGTGGCGGTGGCGCTGGCGGCGCGCGGCTTTGCGGCGCGCCACCTGGACGCATCGGCCATGCTGCGCGTGCTGGGCCTGCCGCAGCGCCGCATCGCCGGCGCCTACACGGTCGAATTCCTGCTGGTGGGCGCGGCCGCCAGCGCGGCCGGGGTGCTGATCGGCTACGCCTTGCACCATGTGTTTGTGGTCATGCTGGCGGGGCTGGTCGAATCGACGCTGCCTGCGCCCAGCGCGTGGCCGGTGGTGTTCGGCATGGGCATCGGGCTGACGCTGCTGGTCGCCTTCGGGCTGCCGCCGGTGCTGCAGCTGGCACAGGTGCCGCCGCTGCGCGTGATGCGGCGCGACGTGGGTGCGCTCAAGCCGGCATCGCTGGCGGTGCTGGCGCTGGGCGTGGCGGGCTTTGCGGCGCTGCTGCTGGCCGTCAGCTCCGACCTGAAACTGGGGGCGATCGCGGTCGGCGGCTTTGCGGGCGCGGTGGCGGTCTTCGCGCTGCTGTCGTGGGGGGGTGGTGCGGCTGCTGCGCGGCGCCGTCAACGAGCAGACGGCGCCGCGCTGGATGGTGCTGGCCACGCGGCAGATATCGGCACGGCCGGCCTACGCGGTGGTGCAGATCAGCAGCCTGGCGGTGGGCCTGCTCGCGCTCATCCTGCTGGTGTTGCTGCGCACCGACCTCATCGACAGCTGGCGCCAGGCCACGCCGGCCGACGCGCCGAACCGCTTCGTCATCAACGTGATGCCGGACCAGGGCGATGCCTTCCGGGCAGCGCTGAAGGAGGCAGGGGTCACCCGGCTTGACTGGTACCCGATGTTCCGTGGGCGGCTGATCGCTATCAATGGCCGCGCGGTGGAGCCGTCCGACTTCACCGACGAACGCGCGCAGCGCCTGGTGGACCGCGAATTCAACCTGTCGCACGCCGCCGACAAGCCGCCGCACAACGACATCGCCGCCGGCCGCTGGCAGGCAGGCGAGGCGGGCGCGGTCAGCGTCGAGGAAGGTCTGGCCAAGACGCTGGGCCTTAAGCTGGGCGACACGATGACGTTCGACGTGGCCGGCATGCAGGCGCAGGCGCGCATCACGTCACTGCGCAAGGTGGACTGGGCTTCGATGCACGTCAACTTCTTCGTCATGTTTCCGCTGGCCGAGATGCCGGAGATGCCCGTCACCTACATCGCCGCCTACCGGGCACCCGAGACGGTGCCCGCCAGCCTGGGCCGGCCCGGCGATGGCGCGGCCGGCTTCGACAACGCTCTGGTGCGGCGCTTTCCCAACATCACCAACGTCGACATGAGCAGCACCATCGCGCAGGTGCAGCGCGTGCTGAACCAGGTGGTGCGCGCGGTGGAATTCCTGTTCGGCTTCACGCTGGCGTCGGGGCTGATCGTGCTGTTTGCCGCTGTCAGCGCCACGCGCGAAGAACGCGCGCGCGAATTCGCCATCATGCGGGCGCTGGGCGCGGGCCAACGCCTGCTGGGCAATGTGCAGCGGGCCGAACTGGCCGGCGTCGGGCTGCTGGCCGGCTTTCTGGCCAGCGCGGTGGCCATTGGCGTCGGTTGGGCCATGGCGCGCTACGTGTTCGACTTCAACTGGACTGCCTCGCCCTGGGTGTTGTTGATGGGCAGCGTCGTCGGCGCCACGCTGGCGCTGGCCGCGGGCTGGTGGGGGCTGCGCGAAGTGCTGCGCCGCCCGGTGGTGGAAACCTTGCGGCGCGCGTCGGAATAGCGGGTTGCGCGTGTTCCATCACGCATAAATGCTATTTAAATGATAGCTTCATAGCGTTGCCAAGCCAGCGCTGCCACGCATTTTTATCAACATCGCGCGCAGGGCACGCAAGCTGCCGCACGCGGCGCCTATAACCTGCCGCAGGCCGCCGAAATTAGAGTTTGCTCTCTGTAGGCCAACACGCCGTTGACGCGTGCCGGCCGCGAACTTGTCGTCCGTTCATGGTTCACTGAAGGCATGACAGATCGTGTGGATACACCCAAAACCCTTCACCTGGCCCTGCAAGGCGGTGGCGCGCACGGCGCGTTCACCTGGGGCGTGCTGGACGCGCTGCTGCTGGACGGCCGCGTGGGCCTGGCCGGCATCAGCGGCACCAGCGCCGGCGCCGTGAATGCCGTGGCGCTGGCTCACGGCTGGGCGCTGGCACAGGACCAGGGGCAGGACCCGGCGGAAGGCGCCCGCGCCAGCCTGGCGCACCTGTGGAAGAAGGTGATGGACATGGGCGCCCTGGGCGAAGGCGCGGCGCGGCTGAGCCGGCTGATGGCCGGTGTGCTGCCCGGTGCGCTGACGCGCCTGTCGCCCTACCAGACCAACCCGCTCGACCACAACCCGCTGCGCGCGCTGCTGGAGCGCGAGATCGACTTCGACCGGCTGGCACGGCTGAAGGCGCCGCGCGTGTTCGTGGCCGCCACCGACGTGGCGACCGGCCGGGCTGAAATCTTCTCGGGCAAGCGCCTGACCGCGCAGGCGGTGATGGCCTCGTGCTGCCTGCCGCAGCTGTTTCAGGCGCCCGTCATCAACGGCAAGCCCTATTGGGACGGCGGCTATTCGGCCAACCCGGCGCTGGGGCCGCTGGTCGAACTGGGCGAAACCAGCGACATTCTGCTGGTGCAGATCAACCCGCTGCGGCGGTCCGATCCGCCCACCAGCGACGCGCAGATCACCGACCGCGTGAACGACCTGACCTTCAACGCCAGCCTGATCGCCCAGATGCGCACCATCGCGCTCATCAACGACGGCCTGGCGCGCGGGCTGGTCAGCGAGGGCCTGAAGCCGATCCACATGCACCGCATCGACGGCGGGGCGGAACTGGCCGCCATGCCTGCGGCCAGCAAGCTGTCGCCGCGCCCCGCCACGGTGGAAAAGCTGTTCACCCTGGGCCAGGACAGCGCGCGGCGCTGGCTGAAACGCCATTGGGCCACGGTCGGCGAAGGCAGTTCGGTGAATCTGCGGCGCGACTACGGTGATCCGCTCAAGCTGCAGTTCGAGCCCGCGCCGTCCGACGACGCGGGGGAAGCGGATACGGCGGCCGACGCGCCGCCGGCCTACGCCCTGTGGTCGGCCGACGAGCAGGCGCATGCCGCCGCCCAGGCCGATGCCGCGGCCGACGCAGCGGTGCGGGCGGCCCAGGCGGCGCCGGGCGCTGAGCTCCATTCGTTGCAGGATTAAGTGCTGCGCACGCCGCAGCGCCATCGCCCGCTTGTCCCTAGAATCCGCGCTGGCGCACGCGATGCCGAATGCTATAAATTGCGTAGCTAAAAACTGGCTTTGAACAAGGGCAGGAGCCCGAATTGAATCAAGAAACCGAGTCCGTCACTCCGTTCGAGCGCCTGGGCGGCGAACCGGCCGTGCGCGCGCTGGTCGAGCGCTTTTACGACCTGATGGATCTGGAGCCCGGCTACGCTGCCGTGCGCGGCACGCACGGCAGCACGCTGGACGACGCGCGGCAGAAGCTGTTCTGGTTTCTGTGCGGCTGGCTGGGTGGGCCCGATTACTACGTCGAGCGCTTCGGCCACCCGCGTCTGCGCATGCGCCACCTGCCGTTTTCCATCGGCATCCAGGAGCGCGACGAATGGCTGGCCTGCATGGACCAGGCCATGCACGAAACCGGCGTGGACCCGGCGCTGCGCGAGCGGCTGAACCGCAGCTTCTTCCAGACCGCCGACTGGATGAGGAACCGGGGTGGCTGAGTTGCTGGCTTCGCGTCGGGGCCATTCATGACGTCACCGCCCGGGCTGGCGCCCGGCGCGCCCAGCGGCTGGTGGAGCCTGGGCATCACCACGGCGATCCAGGCCATGGTGTCGATGGCCTTGCTGACGCTGCCCGCCATGGCGCCCACGGTGGCGCGCGGGCTGGGCGTGCCGGCAGCGCTGGTCGGTGTGTACGTGGGGCTGTGCTACCTGGCGGCCATGCTGTCGAGCCTGGTGGGCGGCACGCTGGTCCGGCGCTGGGGCGCGATCCGCGTCAGCCAGGTCGGCCTGCTGTGCTGCACGGTGGGGCTGCTGCTGTGCGCGCTGCCGTGGTGGCCCGCGGTGGCCCTGGGTGCGCTGTTCATTGGCGCCGGCTACGGGCCGATCACGCCCGCCAGCTCGCACCTGCTGGTGCTGACCACGCCGGCGCATCGCATGGCGCTGGTGTTTTCCGTCAAGCAGACCGGCGTGCCCGCGGGCGGCATGCTGGCCGGTGCGCTGGTGCCGGGCTTGTCGCTGTGGGTGGGCTGGCAGGGCGCGCTGGCGGTGGTCGCCGCTGCCTGCCTGCTGTGCGCGGTGGCGTCGCAGCCGCTGCGTGCGCCGCTCGATGCCGACCGCCAGCCCGATCAGCCGTTGGCGCTGGCGGCGCTGTTCAAGCCGGTGGGCATGGTGCTGGGGCACCGCTCGCTGGCGGTGCTGGCGGCGTGCTCGTTCCTGTTTTCGGCGGTGCAGGTGTCGGTGACGGCGTACATGGTGACCTACCTGCACGAGTCGCTGGGCATGACGCTGCTGGCCGCTGGCGCGGCGCTGTCGGTGTCGCAGCTGGCCGGCGTGGTGGGTCGCATCGCCTCGGGGCGCGGTGGCCGACCGGGGGCTGGGCCCGCGCAACACGCTGATGCTGCTGGCGACGCTGATGATCGTCGGCAGCCTGCTCACCGCGGGCCTGCAGCCGGCGTGGCCGACGGCGCTGATCTGGGCCGTGGTGGCGCTGCTGGGCGCGTCGGCCATCGGCTGGAACGGCGTGTACCTGGCCACGGTGGCGCGCCAGGCGCCGCCGGGGCAGGCCAGCACGGCGACGGGCGGCACGCTGATGTTCACCTTCATGGGCGTGGTGTGCGGCTCGCCCGCGTTCGGCGCGCTGGCCAGCGCGTCGGGCAGCTACCGCGTGGCCTTTGCGGCGCTGGCCGCGCCGGCGATGCTGGCGCTGGCCCTGCTGGCCTGGCGAGCGGTGCAGGCGTCGCGCGAGGCCCAGCCGGCGCGCTGATGGGGCGTGCCACGCCTGCCCGCGCAGGTGGCTGAAAGCGATGGCGCCGAAGACCTCAGGACCGAGTGCCCGCGCCTGCCAGCAACACCAGCAAGGCGCCCGCGCCGCCTTCCAGCGGCTTGGCCTGCACGAAGGCCAGCACTTCCTGCTTTTGCACCAGCCAGCCATGCACCTTGGCCTTGAGCACCGGCGCCCGGCCGGGCGAGCCCAGGCCCTTGCCATGCACCACGCGCACGCAGCGCAGGCCGGCGCGCTGCGCGTCGCGCAGAAAGGCGCCGAGTGCTTCGCGCGCCTCGTCGGTGCGCAGGCCGTGCAGATCGATCTGGCCCTGCACCGCCCAGTGGCCGCGCCGCAGCCGTGCCGCCACATCGGGGCCGATGCCGGGGCGGCGGAAGCTCAGGTGTTCGTCCACCTCCAGCAATGTGCTGGCGTCGAACTCGTCGGAGATGGCTTCGCGCAGTACGGCACGTTCGTCCAGCGCGCGCTGGCGTGGCTCGGGCGGCGTGGGCGAGGGCGCATGCACCACGCGGCCATGTGCGCGCAGCGGTTGCGTGGCGCCGATGGCGCGGGCGAACAGGTTCTGGTCGGCCTGTGCCTTCTTCGCGGCGGCGGCGCGGGCCGCGGCTTGCTGGGCGGCGCGCGCCTCGGCCTCGGCCAACCGCGCGCGGATGGCCTTCAGCTCCTGGAAAGACTTGGCCTTCATGTCCACTCAGGGTCGCAGGTCATACCAAGCCCTTTTCCGCCATCGACAGCGCCTGGCCGGGCGCGACGATCACGTGGTCGATCACCCGCACGTCGATCAGCGCCAGCGCCGACTTCAGGCTCTGCGTCAGCGCTTCGTCGGCGCGGCTGGGCTGCACGCCGCCGCTCGGGTGGTTGTGCGCCAGCACCACGGCGGCGGCGTGGTGGTGCAGCGCCCGCAGCGCCACCTCGCGCGGGTACACGCTGGTCTGCGTCAGCGTGCCGCGAAACAGCTCTTCCAGCGCGATCATCCGGTGCTGCGCGTCCAGAAACAGCACGGCGAACACTTCATGCGGGCGCGCGGCCAGCTGCAGCTGCAGGTAGTCCTTCACCGCGGCGGACGAATCGAACACCGCGCGCTCCCGCAGCTGCTCGGCCAGCGCGCGGCGCGCCAGCTCCAGCACGGCCACCAGCTCGGCGCGCTTGGCGCTGCCGCCCAGGCCCTTGATGCGCTTGAGGTCGTCCGCACCGGCGTGCAGCAGGCCGGCCAGGCCGCCAAACGCGTCCAGCACTTCCTGCGCCATCTGCAGCACGCCGCGACCGGCCGTGCCGGTGCGCAGCAACAGCGCCAGCAGCTCGGCATCGCTGAGTGCAGCAGCGCCGCGCGCCAGCAGCTTCTCGCGCGGGCGGGCGTCGGGCGGCAGGGCTTTCAGGTTCACGCAACGGGCTTTCTACAATCGTTGTGCCGATTATCCCGGCCGCGCCGTCACGTCGCGTGAATGGCGGGATCGGCGGGACGTGCCGTTCCCGCGACGGAACTAGAACGCCGGGCATGTGGGGCCGCGCCGCGCCCGCGTGGCGCGCCCATGCCCCCCCGGTCGGCGGGGCCATAGCGGGTTTCCTAGAATCCGCTATTCGACCGAACACCATGGCCCACGTCCAACCCGATTCTTTTCTGACCCTGCACTACCGCCTGGCCGGACCGCAGGGCGACATCGTCAACACCTTTGGCGGCCAGCCGGCCACGCTGTCGCTGGGCGCGGGCGAGCTGTCGCCGGCGGTCGAAGAGCGCCTGCTCGGCCTGGCCGAGGGCGCGCACGCCACATTCGATCTGCCGTCCGGCGTCGCCTTTGGCGAGCGCAACCCCGACATGGTGCAGTGGCTGGCACGCAAGGAGCTGGACAGCATGGGCGATCCGCAGGAGCGGTATGACGTCGGTGAAGTCATCCACCTGCCCACGCCGGACGGCCAGGGCCAGTTTGCCGCCGTGGTGCAGGCCTTGCGCGAAGACGGGGCGCTGAAGCTCGACTTCAACCACCCGCTGGCCGGCCAGCCCGTGACCTTCGAGGTCGAGATCATCGGAGTGCTGTGATGAGCGACATCCTGCTGGCCGAACCGCGCGGCTTCTGCGCCGGTGTCGACCGCGCCATCGAGATCGTCGAGCGCGCGTTGACCAAATTTGGCGCGCCGATCTATGTGCGGCACGAAATCGTGCACAACACCTACGTGGTGAAAGACCTCAAGGCCAAGGGCGCGATCTTCATCGAAGACCTGGCCGACGTGCCGCCGGGCGCCACGCTGGTGTTCAGTGCCCACGGTGTGCCCAAGTCGGTCGAGCGCGAGGCCGAACGGCGCGGCTTTCGCGTGTTCGACGCCACCTGCCCGCTGGTCAGCAAGGTGCACGTCGAAGTGGCCAAGCTGCACCGCGAAGGCTACGAATTCGTCATGATCGGCCACAAGGGCCACCCCGAGGTCGAGGGCACCATGGGCCAGCTCGACAGCGGCATTCACCTGGTGGAAGACGTGGCTGACGTGGCCCGCATCCAGCCGCTGCAGACCGACAAGCTGGCCGTGGTGACGCAGACCACGCTGAGCGTGGACGACGCGGCCGAAATCACCGCCGCCGTGCGGGCGCGCTTTCCGGCCATCCGCGAGCCGAAGCAGCAGGACATCTGCTACGCCACGCAGAACCGGCAGGACGCCGTCAAGCTGCTGTCGCGCGAGGTGGACGTGGTCATCGTCGTCGGCAGCCCGACCAGCAGCAACAGCAACCGCCTGCGCGAAGTGGCGCGCAAGCTGGGGGTGGACGCCCACATGGTGGACGGGGCCGACGAGATCCAGCCCGAATGGCTGCACGGCAAGTCGCGCATCGGCCTGACGGCGGGCGCTTCGGCGCCCGACGTGCTGGTGCGCCAGGTGATCGAGCGCCTGCGCGCGCTGGGCGCCATGTCGGTGCGCACGCTCGACGGCATCGAGGAAACGGTGAAATTTCCGCTGCCCAAGGGATTGAAGCTGGACGGGGCGGCCGAGGACAGGCTGGCGCACTTGCGTTGAAGCAACGAAGCTATTGTTTTTATAGCTTCGGGCGCTCATGAGACAAGCGCTGGCGCCCTAATTTTCAATCATTGGCGGGCCGGTGGCCGTGCGGCTGGCGCCGCCTACAATCGGTACATGCTTGATCCGCTCCTGCTCCGCAAAGATCTCGATGGCGTTGTCGCGCGCCTGCAAACCCGCAAGAATCCGCAGCCATTTCTCGACGTAGCGGCGTTCCAGGCGCTTGAATCCGAGCGCAAGCAATTGCAGACCCGCACCGAAGAACTGCAGGCGCAGCGCAACTCAGCCAGCAAGCAGATCGGCCAGCGCAAGGCCAAGGGCGAGTCGGCGGACGAGCTGATGGCGCAGGTCGCCAGCATCAAGGACGAGCTCGATGCTTCTGCCACCCGGCTGGACGCGCTGCAGGCCGAGATGCAGGCGCTGCTGCTGGCGGTGCCCAACCTGCCGCACGACAGCGTGCCGGTCGGCGCTGACGAGCACGCCAACCAGGAGATGCGCCGCTGGGCGCCGCATGGACTGGCGCCGCGCGTCTTCGACTTTCCTGTCCGCGACCACGTGGAGTTGGGCGAGCCGCTGGGCCTGGATTTCGAGGCCGGTGTCAAGCTGGCCGGCACGCGTTTTTCCTTCATGCGCGGGCCGGTGGCGCGGCTGCATCGTGCGCTGGCGCAGTTCATGCTGGACCTGCAGACCCGTCAGCACGGCTATACCGAGTGCTACACGCCCTACATCGTCAACGCCGATACGCTGCGCGGCACGGGGCAGTTGCCCAAGTTCGAAGCCGACCTGTTTGCCGCCAAGAAGGGCGGCCAGGAAGGCGAAGGCGACCCGCTGTACCTGATCCCCACGTCCGAAGTGTCGCTGACCAACCTGGTGCGCGGTGAAATACTGGCCGAGGCCGAATTGCCCGTCAAGCTGACCGCGCACACCCCGTGCTTTCGCTCAGAGGCCGGCAGCGCGGGCCGCGACACGCGCGGCATGATTCGCCAGCACCAGTTCGACAAGGTCGAGATGGTGCAGATCACCCACCCCGACAAGAGCTATGAGGCGCTGGAGGAAATGGTGGGCCATGCCGAAGCCGTGCTGCAGAAGCTTGAGTTGCCGTATCGCGTGGTGCTGCTGTGCACTGGCGACATGGGGTTCGGCGCGACCAAGACTTACGACCTGGAAGTGTGGGTGCCGGCGCAGAACACCTACCGCGAGATTTCGTCGGTCAGCAATTGCGAGGCCTTCCAGTCGCGCCGCATGCAGGCCCGCTTCAAGACGGCGGCAGGCAAGAACGAACTGGTGCACACGCTCAACGGCAGCGGACTGGCGGTCGGGCGCGCGCTGGTGGCCGTGCTGGAAAACCACCAGAACGCCGATGGCTCGATCACCATCCCCAAGGCACTTCAGCCCTACCTGGACGGCAGGGAAATTCTGACGGCCTGACGGCTGATATAATTTGCGGTTCCACACGAACCTAGGAGAGGTGGCAGAGTGGTCGAATGCGCCGGACTCGAAATCCGGTATACGGTTTACCGTATCGAGGGTTCGAATCCCTCCTTCTCCGCCACAGACAAGCGAAGCCTGCTACGTTTACAGTAGCAGGCTTTTTTGCTTTCAGATGACTTGAATGGCATGACGCCCCATTTGGCCGACACGGAACTCATGACCCGCGCCTTGGCGCTGGCTGAAGAGGCGCGGCTGATCTGTCCGCCCAACCCGGCCGTGGGCTGCGTGCTGGTCGGCGCGGATGGGTCCTTGATTGGCGAGGGACACACCCAGCCGGTGGGCCAGCCGCATGCCGAAGTGATGGCGCTGCGCGATGCTGCCCGGCGCGGCCATACGACGCATGGCGCGACCGCTTATGTCACCCTGGAGCCGTGCGCCCACCACGGACGCACCGGGCCCTGCTGCGATGCCTTGATTGCCGCCGGGGTGGCGCGGGTCGTCGCAGCGCTCGAAGACCCCAACCCCCGGGTCGCCGGGCAGGGATTTGCCAGGTTGCGTGCTGCCGGCGTCGTGGTCGATGTAGGCCCAGGCGCCGAAGCCGCGAGAGCGCTCAATCTGGGGTTCTTCAGCCGCATGGTGCGCGGCACGCCCTGGGTTCGCATGAAGGCGGCGAGTTCGCTGGATGGGCGCACGGCGCTGCCTAACGGTGTGAGTCAGTGGATCACCTCTGGAGCTGCGCGCGAGGATGGCCATCGATGGCGCGCGCGTGCCGATGCGGTGCTGACCGGCATCGGCACGGTGCTGGAGGACGACCCGCTGTTGAACGTGCGCTTGCCGCAGGTGGCGCGCCAGCCTGCGCTGGTGGTGGTCGACAGCCGGCTCGAACTGCCGCCCTCAGCACGCTTGTGGTCGGCGGTGCAGCGGCCCATCCACGTGTATGCAGCGGTGGACGATGAAACGCGCCGGCAGGCACTGCAAGGGCTGGGCGCCGAAGTCGTCACCCTGGCCAATCCGCAGGGCAAGGTGGACCTGGCGGCCATGTTGAAGGATCTGGCCCGCCGTGAAGTCAACGAAGTGCATGTCGAGGCGGGGCATAAACTGAATGGGTCGCTGCTGCGCGAGGGCCTGGTCGACGAGTTGCTGCTCTACCAAGCGCCGAAACTGTTGGGTGAGGGGGCCGGCATCGCGGCGATGGGCCCGTTCACGCAGCTAAGCGAAGCGGTGACGCTGGAGTGGCGCGAGGTTCGGCCCGTCGGCGATGACCTGTGTCTGCGCGCCGTGGTGGCCGGTCACGACCGGTTTTGATGGCGACACCGGCATGCGCCATGCGCGCGTGGCAACGCACGCCCGTGATCGGTTAACCGCGCCTTCTTATTTGTCCTTGGGCGGCTTGCCCGGTTTGTCGGCACTTTCGCCTGCCCCTTTGGAGGCAGCATCGTCCGTCGCAGTCGACTCGACAGGGCCCAGCACCGCCAGTTGCAGCGAGACATCGAACAACTTCGCCTTGCTGGCGTAGTGACGATCCAGGCGCCATTCGTCCAGGATTTCAAGCGCCAGCTTGAAGCGGGCAAGGTCCAGCTTGTAGAGATCGGCGATGGGGAAATCGGCCTCGGATTCGAGCGCCAGCACCAGACGCGAGAGTGTCTTGGCGCGGGCGTCGTCGGGCTTGCGCTCGATGTATTTACGGGCTTCTTTGATGGCGCGCATGGCGGCAGGTCCTATGGTGTGAATACGGCGACAGTTGCGAGCCGCAGGGTTGGCCCACGCATCGGGCCGCGCCTGCGCGATCAATTCGTGGACCGCGCGGCACAGGCTGAATGGCTCGTCTAAACGCGCGGCATCCTAGCGCAACGGCGCTTTCGCTGCTACCGTGGACATGTGACTGTCATCAAACTGAAATACAGTGTGCGCGTAACGCCGTCAGCGACCACGCATGAACGTGTGGTGACTGATGTGGGATCAGTGCACTACCGGGGTGTGGATGGCCTGCCCGGAGGGACTCGAACCCCCGACCTGCTGCTTAGAAGGCAGCTGCTCTATCCAGTTGAGCTACGGGCAGAAAGAATGAAGGCCCGACGATGCGGGCCTTCATTGTGTATGAAATGGTCGGAGCGGCGGGATTCGAACTCGCGACCCTCTGCTCCCAAAGCAGATGCGCTACCAGGCTGCGCTACGCTCCGACGAAAGGCGAATTCTAACCTGTGGCGGCGTCAGCGGCGTTGGTACTGGGTTTGGCCGAACAGCACTTCCTTTTCGGCGTCGGTGCGAGTGGGTTTGCGGCGATCCGCCAGAACCTGCACGCCTTTCTGCACTGCGGGCCGGTCGCCGACGCGGTCGAACCAGCTTTTCAGGTGCGGGTGGTCGGCCCAGTCGATGCCCTGGTTCTGCCAACTGCGCAGCCAGGGGTAGATGGCGATGTCGGCCACGCTGTATTCAGCGCCGGCGATGTAGGCGCCGGTGTGGGCTATCTGGCGGTCCATCACGCCGTACAGGCGCCTGGCTTCGTTGGTGTAGCGGTTGACGGCGTAGTCGATGCGCTCAGGCGCGTAGATACGGAAGTGGTGCGCCTGGCCCAGCATGGGGCCGACGCCGCCCATCTGGAACATGAGCCACTGCAGCGCGTCGTACTTGCCGCGCACGTCGGCCGGCAGAAAGCGGCCGGTCTTGCCCGCCAGGTAAAGCAGGATGGCGCCGGATTCGAAGAGGGAGATCGGCGCGCCATCCGGCCCATCGTGGTCGACGATGGCGGGGATCTTGTTGTTGGGGCTGATGGCCAGGAAGTCGGGTGTGAACTGATCGCCCTGGCCGATGTCGACCGCGTGCACGCGCCAGGGCAGGCCGCATTCCTCCAGCATGATGTGTACCTTGTGGCCGTTGGGCGTGGGCCAGGAATAGACGTCGATCATGTCGGGCTCCTTGAGGGGGAGGTTGCACAGTTCACGCTGCAACCCAGTCTGGGCGTCACCAAAGAATAACCCGCCGGGTGGCGGGTCGTGTTTGCTGCTAAAAAAATAGCAAGCTACGCAGATAAGACGAGTGCCACAGGTCGATTGGGCCCACAGCGCAGCGCCATCAACTGCCGCGCGTGATGGGCATTTCCACTTCCTTCGGGTTCAGCATGTGCTTGGCCAGTTCCAGCTTGGCCAGCGCGTTGCGGTGCACTTCGTCCGGCCCGTCGGCCAGGCGCAGCGTGCGCTGGTGGGCGTAGGCGTAGGCCAGCGGGAAGTCGTCGCTCACGCCGCCGCCGCCGTGCGCCTGAATGGCCCAGTCGACGATCTGGCAGGCCATGTTGGGCGCCACGATCTTGATCATGGCGATCTCGGCCTGCGCCACCTTGTTGCCCACGGTGTCCATCATGTAGGCGGCCTTCAGCGTGAGCAGGCGCGCCTGTTCAATCATGCAGCGCGCCTCGGCAATGCGCTCGCGCCACACGCCTTGCGTGCTGATGGGCTTGCCAAAGGCCACGCGCTGGTTCAGGCGCTTGCACATCAGCTCCAGCGCGCGCTCGGCGGCGCCGATGCTGCGCATGCAGTGGTGGATGCGGCCTGGGCCGAGGCGGCCCTGCGCGATGGCAAAGCCCTGGCCTTCGCCCATCAGCAGGTTGCCCACCGGCACGCGCACGTCTTTCAGCACCACTTCCATGTGGCCGTGCGGTGCGTCGTCGTAGCCGAACACGCTCAAGGGGCGCACCACGGTGACGCCCTTGGCATCGGCCGGCACCAGGATCATGGACTGCTGCGAATGGCGCGGCGCCTCGGGGTCGGTCTTGCCCATCACGATGTAGACCTTGCAGCGCGGGTCGCCCGCGCCCGACGACCACCACTTGCGGCCGTTGATGACGTATTCATCGCCTTCACGGCGCATGCTGCATTCAATGTTGGTGGCGTCGGACGAGGCCACGGCCGGCTCGGTCATCAAAAAGGCCGAGCGGATTTCGCCCTTGAGCAGCGGCTCCAGCCATTCGTCCTTGTTGGCCTCGGAGCCGTAGCGCTCGATGGTTTCCATGTTGCCCGTGTCGGGCGCCGAGCAGTTGAACACCTCGGGCGCCCAGGGCACGCGGCCCATGATTTCGCACAGCGGCGCGTATTCCAGGTTGGAGAGGCCCTCGGGCGCGCGCGGCGACTTGGGCAGAAACAGGTTCCACAGGCCGGCGGCGCGCGCCTTGGGCTTGATCTCTTCCACGATCTTGGTGGGCACCCATGCGTTGCCCTTGGCGCGGTTGGCAGCGATTTCCTCGAAGAACACGCGCTCGTTCGGGTACACGTGCTCGTCCATGAAGGCCAGCAGCCGGGCCTGCATGTCCTTGACCTTGGGGCTGTAGTCGAATTCCATCGTGTCTCCTTGGCGTTACGAATCAGAATAAAACGGTGCCCGGCGCTTGCTGCGCCTGGCTAGCTTGCTATGCTTTTTGCGCAAATCCCCAGGCCAGTTCGGCCATGGGGCGCGCGCCCGCGCCGCTGGCCCGGGCCTGCGCGCTGCTGGCGGTGCCGGCTTCCACCCGCTTGGCAATGCCTTGCAGAATGGCGGCGATGCGGAACATGTTGTAGGCCAGATAGAAGTTCCAGTCCGGTGCCAGCGCTTCGGGCGTGGCAAAGCCGGTGCGCTCGCAATAGCGGCGGATGTACTCGCCCTCGGTCGGGATGCCCAGGCTTTGCACGTCCACGCCGCCGATGCCGCGAAACGCGCCCGGCGGGATGTGCCAGGCCATGCAGTGGTAGCTGAAGTCGGCCAGCGGATGGCCCAGCGTGGACAGTTCCCAGTCCAGCACGGCCAGCACGCGCGGCTCGGTGGGGTGGAAGATCATGTTGTCCAGCCGGTAGTCGCCGTGGACGATCGACGTCAGGCTTTCGTCCCGGGCGGCGGCGGGAATGTGCGTGGGCAGCCATTCGATCAGGCGATCCATCTCGGGAATGGGCTGCGTGACGCTGGCCAGGTACTGCTTGCTCCAGCGGCCAATCTGGCGCTCGAAGTAGTTGCCCGGCTTGCCGTAGCTCGCGAGGCCGCGCGCCTGGTAGTCGACCTTGTGCAGCGCGGCGATGACGCGGTTCATCTCGTCGTAGATGGCGCCGCGCTGCTCGTGCGTCATGCCGGGCAGGGTCTGGTCCCACAGCACGCGGCCCTGCACGAACTCCATCACGTAGAACGCGCGGCCGATGACGGATTCGTCCTCGCACAGCGCATGCATGCGCGCCACGGGCACGTCGGTGCCGGCCAGGCCGCTCATCACGGCAAACTCGCGCTCGATGGCGTGTGCCGACGGCAGCAGCTTGGCCACCGGGCCGGGCTTGGCGCGCATCACGTAGCTCTGGCGCGGCGTGATCAGCTTGTAGGTGGGGTTGGACTGGCCGCCCTTGAACATCTCGACCGACAGCGGACCCTCGAACCCGTCCAGGTGGTCGGCAAGCCATTGGGAAAGCGCCTGCACGTCGAAGGCATGTGCCTCGGACACCGGCCGCGTGCCGACGAATTGTTCGGTCTGGGTCATGTCATTCCTCCGCGACGGCGATGCGCTGCAGCGCCGAACGATCGCGCACCACCAGCCCGCTGGGCTCGATGCGCAGCACGCCCTCGCGTTCCATGGTCTTGAGTTCCTGGTTGACGCGCTGGCGCGAGGCCCCCAGCAGTTGCGCCAGCTCTTCCTGCGCCAGTTGCAGGGTGATGCGCACCTCGTCGTCGCCCGTGCCCGTCGGCGTGCCATAGCTGCGCAGCAGGTGCCCCAGCTGCTTGGCCAGCCGCGCGCGCAGCGGCAGCGTATTCAGGTCTTCCACCTGGCCGAACAGCAGACGGATGCGCCGCGCGTGCAGCTTCAGCAGCGCCTCGTACAACTCGGGGTGATGGGTCAGGATTTTCTGGAAGTCCGTGCGCGAGATGACCACGATGGTGGTCGGGCCGTGCGCATAAGCGTCGTGCGTGCGCCGGTCGCCGTCGAACAGCGCCACATCGCCGAACCAGATGCCCGGCTCGACATAGGTCAGCGTGATCTGCTTGCCCGTCAGCGTGGTCGAGCACACCCGCACCGAGCCGCGCGCACAGGCGATCCATTGCTCGGCCGGATCGCCCCGGCTGCTGATGAGATCGCCGTCCTGATAGCGTTTGACGTGGGCGCATCGGAGGATGTCGTGTCGCAGCGAAGGTGAAAGAGAAGAAAACCAGCGACCACTGTTGATCGCCGTGCGTTCTTCCATCGTAAGGATGGGGTCGTCCATGTTCTGTCGTGTGAGTGACTTGCGCAGTGGGGATTGTCGCTCGGGGGACGGCCGTGCGCGCGTGCGCGTGCCGCATGGGCGCACACGCCCTGGGGCCAGGGCGCGGCGCAGCGCGCTGTCACTCGTAGCGCGGGGTCTGCTTGTTTAGAAAAGCGGAGATGCCGATGCCGCCGTTCGGATGGTGCAGGTTTTTCACGAAATGGTCGCGCTCGGCGGCCAGCTGTTCGGGCAGCGTGCGGCTGGCGGCGTCGCCCACCAGCTCCTTGATGCTGGCCATCACGTTGGGCGCGCGCGCGGCCAGCTTGCCCGACCATTCAAACGCCGTGCCCAGCGCCTGGCCGGCGTCGCACAGGCGGTTGACCACGCCCAGTTCATGCAGCCGCTGGGCGCCGATGCGCTCGCCGCCCATCAGCAGCTCGTTCACCAGCTGGCGCGGCAGCAGGTGCGACAGGCTCCAGCTGCCGCCGCCGTCGGGCGACAGGGCCACCGAGCTGTAGGCCATGACGAACACCGCATTGCGCGCCGCCACGATCAGGTCGCACGCCAGCGCCAGCGAAAAGCCCGCCCCGGCCGCCGGCCCTTCCACGGCCGCGATGATGGGCTTGGGAAAGGCGCGGATCGCCTCGACCCAGCTGTGCAGCTGCTCGATGCTCTGCGCCTGCACCTGCGGCGGTTTCTGGCGGTTGCCCAGCAGGCGCTGCAGATTGCCGCCGGCGCAGAAGACTTCGCCTTCGCCCGTCAGCACCACGCAGCGCACGTCGGGGTTGGTCTCGGCAACGTTCAGCGCCTCGACGCCCGCGGCGTACATCTCGGGGCTGAGCGCGTTGCGATGCTCGGGGTTGCTGATGGTCAGCACCATGGTGCTGCCTTCAAAGGTGCTGCGCAGTTCGGCGGCCATGGCGGGTCGGGGCTTATTCGGGGGTGGACGGATCGCCGTCGGCGCCGGGGTCGGCCTCGGCCTGGCGGGCGAGCTCCTCGTCGCTGAGCGGCGGCAATTGCTCCATGGCTTCCAGCTCGCGCAATTCTTCGGCGCTGCGCCCGGTCTGTTCGAGCACGACGCGGTCGATCTCGGCCTGCAGCAGGGCGTTGGGGTCGGCGATGATGCCCTGGGGCGCCGCGGCGGGCGGCTGGCCGGAGCCTGCGGGGGCCTTGAAGTCGCCGTCTTGGGGTGTGGTCATGCGGACTCCTGATTGCTACTGTTTGAATAGCGCACTGCGCTTATCCATTATGCGCAAAACGCCATTTTCTGGCTGATGCGCCAGTCAGGGGCGACGGAGCAGGCCTGGCCCGGGCGCTGGCGTCTTTCCCGCTTGGGGAGGCGCCCAGCGACTCAGGGCGTCACTCCTCTTCATGCATCAGGCTCAGCCCGATGGCGCCGCGCCGGCGCAGCCACGGGCTGGGGCGATAGCGCGGGTCGCCGTACACGGTCTGCATGTTGAACAGCACTTCCAGCACATTGGCGGGACCGAAGCGGTCGCCCATGGCCAGCGGGCCCAGCGGGTAGCCCAGGCCCAGGGTGACCGCCGTTTCCAGGTCCTTGGGGCTGCACACGCGCTGCTGGCACATGTCGGCCGCGATGTTGACGATGGTGGCCACCACGCGCTGCGTGACGAAGCCGCCCGAGTCGCGGATCACGCTGACGGCCTTGCCGTCGCGCGCGAACAGCGCGTGCGCGGCGTCGGCCATGTCGCGCCGCGTGGCGGGGTTGGTGGCCAGCACGCGGCGCTTGGTGGCCGCATCGTCCACCAGCATGTCGATGCCCACCGTGCGCGCCGGGTCGAGCCGCTCGACGACGGCGACCGTGGTCACGTCAAAGCCCAGCGGCGCCACCAGGGTCAGGGCATTCATCGACGGCGACTGGCCGGTCTCGATCTTGGCGCCCAGGTCCTTCAGCAATTGGTACAGCTCGGCGCGGCGCGCGGCGCGGGTCGACACCCACACCGGCGGCATTTCAGCCACCTGCGGCACGGGCGGCTCGGCGGCGATCTGGGCGGCGCCATCGGCGTACTGGTAGAAGCCTTCGCCCACCTTGCGCCCCACCACGCCGCCGGCCAGACGCTGCGCGGTGATGACGCTCGGGCGGTAGCGCGGCTCGTCGTAATACTGGCGGTAGATGGATTCCATCACCGGGTGAGAGACGTCGAGCGCGGTCAGGTCCATCAGCTCGAACGGCCCCAGCTTGAAGCCCACCTGGTCCTTGAGGATGCGGTCGATGGTGGCGAAGTCGGCCACGCCTTCGCTCACGATGCGCAGCGCTTCGGTGCCATAGCCCCGCCCGGCGTGGTTGACGATGAAGCCCGGCGTGTCTTCGGCCTGCACCGGCGTGTGGCCCATCTGGCGCGCGTACACAGCCAGGCGCTGGCACACGGCGGCGTCGGTCTTGAGGCCGGCAATGACCTCGACCACCTTCATCAGCGGCACCGGGTTGAAGAAGTGGTAGCCCGCGAACTGCGCCGGGCGCTGCAGCGCCGCGGCAATCGCCGTCACCGACAGCGACGAGGTGTTGGTGGCCAGCACGGCGGACGGCTGCACGATGCCTTCCAGTTCGCCGAACAGCTTTTGCTTGACGTCGAGCCGCTCGACGATGGCCTCGACGACCAGATCGCACGCCGACAGGTCGGCCAGCGCTGCCGCAGGCCGCAGGCGGGCCTTCTGCGCGTCGGCCGCCTCGCGCGACAGGCGGCCTTTTTCGACCAGCTTGTCCCATTGCGCCGCAATGGATTCGCTGGCCTTGGCGATGGCCTGGGCCTGGGTGTCGAACAGCAGCACGGTGCTGCCGGCTTGCGCGGCGATCTGGGCAATGCCCCGGCCCATGGCGCCGGTGCCGACGATGCCGACGGTCTTGAATTCAGGTGTCTCCATGGACGGAGATTATGCGTCTCGACCGGGCAGGCCGGTTCTGGATCGCACTGGGGGTGGCAGCGGCGTCCCAAAAAAAATTCGGCGACAAGTCGAATCCTTTAAATATCCATACCCCATAATGGTTAGGTCCAATGTGAATGCGGAATTCACAATGAACGCGCTGACGTGTCATGGCGCACCCCTTGCAGCCCTGCCGCCGCGTCCCCTCCACCACGATTCAGGACAGACCATGACCTCCCCTGTGGCGCACGAACTGCTCAGACTCGCGCAACGCTTCTTCAAGATCGACCAGGCCGCGATTCAGCCTGATACGCCGCTGAATGCCGTCGGTGATTCGCTGGACATGGTGGACTTCCTGGCTGACGTCGAGGCCGAGTTCGGCATCGCCATCAGCGACGCCGATCTGGCGGACGCGCGCAGCGTGGGCGATCTGGCCACGGTGGTGGAGCGCCTCTGCGCCGAAAAGCAGGCCAAGGCCGGCGCCAAGGTGGCTTCTTGACGGTCTCTGCCGCCCCGGCGCCTGCACCCCGAGCGGGGCATGCCGTGTGGATCACGGGTTGGGGATTTTCAACCCCGCTCGGCTGCACGCCGGCAGCCTTCGCCGAGCAGCTGTTCACCGCACAGAGCGTGTTTGTGCGCCTGGAAAAGCCGATGGTCCGGCCGGTGCCCGCGGCGCTGGTGGACGACCCCGAGCTGCTGTCGCGCGCGTGGCCGTCGCACCTGGATCGCACGGGTCAGCTGGCGATCCTGGCGGCGCAACGGGCCATCGACGATGCGGGGTTGCCCGGACGGCGCGACATCCTGGACGGCTGTGGCGTCTACGTGGGCAATGGGTGCGGCCCGACCGAATCCAGCCACAGCGCGTATGAGCGCCTGTTTGCCACGCAGCGCGTCCCCGGCCTGACCTTGCTGCGCTGCCTGCCGTCGGCGGCGGCCAGCGCGGTGGCGATGGAGTTGGGACTGCAAGGGCCGGTGCAGACGGTGACCACGGCCTGCGCCTCGTCCGCCATGGCGCTGGGCGAGGCCATGCGCGCCATCCGCCACGGCTACGCGACATGCATGCTGGCCGGCGGCAGCGAGGCGCCCTTTGGCGGCGGCACGCTCAAGGCGTGGGAGGTCATGCGCGTGATGGCCACCAACGATGACCTCGGCCACGCCTGCCGGCCGTTCGACACGTCGCGGCAGGGCATGGTGCTGGGCGAGGGCGCCGTGTTCTTCGTGCTGGAGCAGGCCGAGGCCGCGCGAGCGCGCGGCGCCGCGCCGCTGGCGGTCCTGCAAGGCTACGGCTGCAGCAACGACGCGCATCACTGGACCGAACCCAGCGCGGACGGCCAGGAGCGCGCCATGCGCGCCGCCCTGGCCGATGCGGGCTGCCGGCCACAGGACATCGTGGCCATCAACGCCCACGGCACCGGCACGCCTGTGGGCGACGCGGTGGAGATGAAGTCCGTGGGCGGCGTGTTCGAAGGGCATCGGGTGCCCATCAGTTCCACCAAATCGCTGCACGGCCATCTGCTGGGCGCATCGGGTGCGATCGAACTGGCCGCCTGCGTGGCCGCGCTGCAGCACCACCAGGTGCCGCATACCCGCCACCTGCAGACGCCCGAGCCGGCCCCCGCCGCGCTGGACTTTGTGCGCGATGGGCCGCGGCCCTTGGCGCGCCGGGGTGCTGTGCTGTCCAACTCGTTTGCCTTTGGCGGCATCAACGCCAGCCTGGTCGTGGCGCCGCCACCGTTGCCTACCCACTGACACCGCATGACACCCTCCCGCACCATCATGAGCCCCGCCGAGGTGCTGTCGTTCCTGTCGCGCCATCAGGACCGGCACACGTCCAACAAGGTGCTGCACGGCCACCCGTCGCCGGCGTTCTGGCGCGATGCCGCCGATGCAACAGCCCTGCGCAGTTCGTGGGCGGCGCAGCCCCGGCATCCTGCCCGGGTCAACCTGTACTTCAGCATTCCGTTTTGCCTGCCCACCGATCCCCCGCACTGCGGCTTCTGCCTGTTTCCCACCGAAGACTATCGCGGCAAGACGGCGGCGAGCCACTACCTGGAGCTGATGGCGCGCGAGATCGAACTGCAGCGCGACGTCCATCGGGGCAGCCAGCTCGAATCGTTCTACGTCGGCGGCGGCACGCCCAACCTGCTGCACCCGGGCGACTACGGCCGCCTGATGGAACTGGCCGAGGGGCTATTTCCGGGGCAGACGCAGGGCATCGAAAAAACGCTGGAAGGCATTCCGCAACTGTTTTCCGAAGACAAGATCCGCGCCATCCAGGCGGCGGGGTTCAACCGCGTCAGCATGGGCGTACAGCAGTTGAACGAGCGCCTGATTCGCTACAGCGGCCGCCGGCAGACCAACCGGCAGGTGTTCGACGCCATTGCTTCCTTCGCTCGGCACGACCTGGCCTGCAACGTGGACCTGATCTACGCGTGGCCCGAGCAGACGGTGCAGGACATGCTGGAAGGCCTGCGCGCCGTCGTGGCCTCGGGCATTCGCCACATCACGCATTACGAGCTGAATATCGCCGGGCGTTCCGACTTCGCACAGCGCCAGAAGCAGCATGTGCCGAGCGTGGCGCAGAAGCTGGAGATGTACTTGCAGGCCAAGGCGTACCTGGAGTCGGAAGGCTTTGTGCAGCGCACCGTGTACGACTGGGAGCGCCCCGAGGCCGTCGCATTGCCCAGCGGGCTGAAGGCGGCGGAATACCGTTACGAGCAGAATCTGCGCGATGGACTGGATGCCACCGACCCCGAGGCGCGGCGCTACATGTGCGGGTTTGGCCACGCCGCGGTCAATGTGCGGGTGCACCATTCGTCGGTCGGCGATCCGTCGGTGTCCAGCATGAACTGGCGCTCGCTCACACGCTATGCCGAATCGGTTCAGGCCGGTCGCATGCCGGTCGAGCGCTTTCATGTGCACACCGACGAGGACGTGCGTCTGCTGTGGCTGTTTCAGTCGCTGCAGGAGATGGCGGTGGGGCTGGACAAATACCACGCCCATTTCGGCACCGAGTTTGTGGATGATTTTGCGGGCGTGGCCGAGGTGCTGGAACAGCGCGGCTGGGCCAGCGTGCGCCACCGCACATGGCAACTCAGCGCCGAAGGCAGTTTTTACGTGCCGCTGATCCAGAGCCTGATGGCCCAGCCGCGCGTGCTGGCGTTGCAGGCGGCATCGGCGCAGCAGGCGGCCCGCCCGGTCCGCATTCCGATCCGGCCGGTCACTGAAGCCGGCGCCTGCAGCCCGACGCCCTGACGGTGAGCCAGCGCTGTGATCGTCTGCGACCCCTTGCCCCTGCGCGCGTCAGACGGCGTGGGGCTGGGCTGGTGGCGTTTGATGGACGCCGAACAGCGCGCAGCCGAGCCGCGGCACCTGCTGCTGACGCACGGCACGTTTTCTGACCGGCGCGTCTGCATGACCCTGGCCCGCGCCTGGGCCCGGCAGGGGCATGTGGCGTGGATCCTGGAATGGCGCGGACACGGCAGCAGCGACCGCGTCACCGGGCCGTACGACATGGAGACCGTGGCCCTGCGCGACATCCCCGCGGCCTTGCAGGACCTGCAGGCCCGCCACCCCGGCGCCCCGCTGTGCGCGGCCACGCACAGCGGCGGGGGCCTGGCGCTGACGATGGCGCTGCTGCGCCAGCCCGCGTGGTCCGCACACCTGCAGCGCATGGCCTTGTTCGCCTGCCAGGCCTGCGACGCGGGCCACACGCCCTGGCGGCGCGCCCGGCTGGCGGGGGCGGCCGCGTTGACGCGCCTGGCGGGGCGCATCCCGGCCCGCCCCTTGCGCCTGGGGGTACAGGATGAATCGCACGCCATGATGGCGCCGTGGTTCCGCTGGAACCTCTCGCAGGCGTTTCTGGGTGACGATGGGTTTGACTACGGCTTGCACCAACAGCGCATCGCGATACCCGTCATGGCGGTGGCGGGGCAGGCAGACCACTTCATCGCGCCGGCAGAGGCGTGCCGCCGCTTCTGGCGCCGGTTCGGCGGCCACGTCGAGGGCGAATTTGCGGTGTGCGGGCCAGCCACCGGCTACGGCCATGCGTATGGCCACGCCAGCATCTTGCATTCGCCGCAGGCCGCGCGGGAAGTATTGCCAGGGGTCATCGACTGGCTGCTGAAAGCCCCGGGCGGGGGCGACGGCGAAGCGTCTGGCACCGAATAGCTATGATTTTAATAGCTATAGACGATTGTCCATTCAGCGCTGAGGGCCTGTCAGGTCATGAACCGGCGACGGCCGGCATGCCTGTCAGCGACGCACCTGCAGCGCGCCCGGATTGACGATGTTGGTCGGCGTGCCGCGCAGGTAGTTGACGACGTTGTCGAACGCGGCGCCAAAGTACAGCTCGTAGCTGTCCTGTTCCACGTAGCCGATGTGCGGCGTGCAGATGCAGTTCTCCAGCCGCAGCAGCGCGTGACCCTGCAGGATCGGCTCGGTCTCGAACACGTCCACGGCGCCCATGCCGGGCCGGCCGCGGTTGAGCGCGCTGACCAGCGCGTCGGGCTCGATCAGTTCGGCGCGCGAGGTGTTGACCAGCAGCGCGGTCGGCTTCATGCGGCTCAGGTCGTCCAGGCGCACGATGCCGCGGGTGCTGTCGGACAGCCGCAGATGCAGCGACAGCACATCGGCGTTGGCGAAGAAGTCGGCCTTGTCGTGTGCCGCGGCGTGCCCGTCGGCGCGCGCGCGGGCCAGCGATTCCGGCGAACCCCACACCATCACGCGCATGCCGAAGGCGCGGCCGTAGCCGGCCACCAGCTGGCCGATCTTGCCGTAGCCCCAGATGCCCAGCGTGCGCCCGCGCAGCACCGTGCCCAGGCCGAAGTTGGGCGGCATCGACGCCGACTTCAGACCCGACTGCTGCCACGCGCCGTGCTTGAGGTTGCCCACGTACTGCGGCAGCCGGCGTGCGGCCGCCATGATCAGCGCCCAGGTCAGCTCGGCCGGTGCCACCGGCGAACCCACGCCTTCGGCGACGGCGATGCCGCGCTCGGTGCAGGCCACCACGTCGACATGGCTGCCGATGCGCCCCGTCTGCGAGATCATTTTCAGTCTGGGCAGCTTTTCGACCAGCTGGCGCGTGATGTGCGTGCGCTCGCGGATCAGCACGATCACTTCGGCATCGCGCAGGCGCACCGACAACTGGCCCAGCCCCTTGACGGTGTTGGTGTAGACCTTGGCGGGATACGGCTCGAGCTTGGACGCGCAGGGCAGCTTGCGAACGGCGTCCTGATAGTCGTCGAGGATCACGATATTCATGACCCGCATTGTGCCTTTGGGCATGGTCGTACCGCAGCGCCGCGGCCAGGCGGCATGCGCCGCGATGCGAAAGCAAGGCGTGGAACGCCGCGTCGATGGGCTTGCGCCGCGCCGGGCACGCGCGCTGGCGCCCGACATTTTGCTTCGAATTCAGGAGCAATTCGCCGTTGATGGGCCAGCGCCAGCGGGCGAAAAGTGCCGTGTGCTGCCAGCCATCACGCCCGGGCACGCCACCGCAGATGGCTGGCGCGGGCGGCTTCGCACCCAGGGCGGTGCGCCCCGTCAACGCCGCCCATCTACCGGGATGGGCGCGGCGCCCCCGCGCGGCGCGGCCACGCTCAAGCCCGGCGCGGCAACGCGGCCTGCGCCTCGGCGGCGGCCAGCCGTTCCAGTTCGGCGCACACGTCGATGAGCCGCCCCGAAATGCGCAGCCGCCCGCTGGCGTCTGCCGCATGGCGCGCGTCCAACGGGCGGGTCACCCGCACGGCGGGCGCGCCGGTGACGATGGGGGCGGCACCGGGCGCTTCGGCGCTGGGCACCAGCGACAGGCTGGTGGGGCCGCCCTGCGCGCCCGCGTGGCGCTGCGCCACCCGCTGGCGGGCCATGTCGCTCCAGCCGCCCGCTGGCGAGGTGACGGTGCGCGGTGCGGCGCTGCGCTGCCGGCGATAGCTGGGCACGGCCCAGTCGGCCAGGTGAATGACTTTGTTTCCCATGTAAAACCTTTCAGGACAGAAACAGGTTGGACACAGGCGAGATTGATGCGGCCCGGCTCGACCGAGCCAGGCGGGGCGCTGCCGCAGGGTGTGGACGACGGCGCCGGGGCGGCCCATCGTCTGCACGCCCGCCACCTGCGGCGGCGCGGGAAAGCAGGGCTACATCAGCATGCTGTTGCGGATCAGGCCGACCGCCAGCCCTTCGATCTCGAACGGTTCGCCCGGGCGCACGACGATGGTGGGGTAGTCGGGGTTTTCGGCGTGCAGTTCGATCTGGTCCTTGTGGCGGTGAAAGCGCTTGACGGTGACATCGTCGCCCAGGCGCGCCACGACGATCTGGCCGTTGCGCGCGTCGCGCGTGGACTGCACGGCCAGCAGGTCGCCGTCGATGATGCCGGCGTCGCGCATGGACATGCCGCGCACGCGCAGCAGGTAGTCGGGCCGCTGCGGGAACAGGCCGGGCTCGATGTGATAGGTCTGGTCGACGTGTTCTTGCGCCAGGATGGGCGAGCCGGCCGCCACGCGGCCGATGAGGGGCAGCGCCAGTTGCGCCATGCCGGGCAGCGGCAGGCTGAAGGCGTCGGTGCGCACGCCGGTGCGGCCCGCGCCCTTGAGGCGGATGCCGCGCGAGGTGCCGCTGACCAGCTCGATCACGCCTTTGCGGGCCAGGGCCTGCAGGTGCTCTTCGGCGGCGTTGGCGGACTTGAAGCCCAGCTCGGCCGCGATTTCGGCACGCGTGGGCGGTGCGCCGGTGCGGGCAATGGCGTGCTGCACCAGCTGCAGGATTTCCTGCTGGCGGGCGGTGAGTTTGGGCGTATCGGTCATGGCGGTGCAGGGCAGGCCTGTGTTGATATCCAGTAACTGTATTTTTAACCAGTTTAACGCAATGCGCAAGTGTCTTGTGAACGGGGCGCCGGCCCTTTTGCACGAAGACTCTGTTGCTATGAAATTGAAAGCAATGGGCGTCAGGTCACTGCGGGTGGGGCGCTGCGGCGGTCACGACATTTACAGCTTCTTGCCACGCCAAAGCCCGATGGGCGCGGGCCAAGGCGCCGGCGGGCGCTATGGTCGCGGCTTTCGGTTTTTGGGACTGGGGTGCGAGTGACGAACGAGATGAAGCGATCCGGCGTACGACGGAGGGGTTGGGCAGGCGCAGGCCTGTGCCTGGTGGGGTTTTTGGCCGCCTGCGGGGGCGGCGGCGACGTCACCTCCAGTACGGCCAGCCCCGCGGCACCGACCGCGGTATCGGCCAGCGACCAGGCGACCAGCGCGCCGGCAGCGGCATCCGATGCAACCTCGACCAGCACGTCGGCGGCGGCGACCCCCACCACGGGGGTCGTGCAACCGCCCCTGGTTTCGACGGGAAAGACCGCCTGCGGCGATGCGCAGGCAGGCCGTGCCGTGGCGGCGCTGCTCAACTCATGGCGCGCGCAGGGCGCGTCGTGCGCCGGGGTGGCGCAGGCGCCGGTGGCGGCGTTGCGCTGGGACGACCGGCTGGCCGCGGCGGCGGCGCGCCACGCGGCCGATTCGGCCGCCATGGGTGCGGTGACGCACGTGGGCAGCGACGGCAGCAGCGTGGCGCAACGCGTGGCCGAGGCCGGCTTTTCTGCCTGGGGCGTGGGCGAAAACGCCGCGGCCGGCGTGTCGTCGGCGGGCGCGGTGCTGGCGCTGTGGCAGGACAGCCCGCCGCATTGCGTCAACATGGCGGCGCCGGAATACACCGACGTGGGCGTGGCCTGTGCGTCCGATGCACGCTCGCCCTGGGGCGAGCATTGGGTGATGGTGCTGGGGCGCGCCGCCGGCACGCCCTAGGAGTGTGGCCGGCAGAGGTGCGTCGGCTGCAACGCGCGAGAAAACGGTCTATCGCGGTGTTACCGCCTGCGCCCATAGCCCGGCTATGGGTTCGTCGGTACACCGAAGCTATCCTCGTTTTTCGCACGTTTCGCTTCGACGCCTTCTGCCGCCCACATTCCCAGCAGCACCCGGCACCCGGAAAGCACAACGCCCCGGCCAGCGGGGCGTTGAGGTGCGCAGCGCGGCGTGACGCCGCGGCGCGTCAGCTGGCCAGCGCCTGCAGCGCGCGCGCCGTGATTTCGTCGACCGTGCCGGTGCCGCTGATCTTGCGGTACTTGGGCGCGGCGGCGGGCTCCTGGGCGGCCCAGTTGCTGTAGTAGCTCACCAGCGGGCGCGTCTGCTGGTCGTACACCTCCAGGCGCTTGCGCACGGTGTCTTCCTTGTCGTCGTCGCGCTGCACCAGCGGCTCGCCGGTGACGTCGTCCTTGCCTTCCACCTTGGGCGGGTTGAACTTGACGTGGTAGGTGCGGCCGCTGGCCGGGTGGCTGCGGCGGCCGCTCATGCGGTCGATGATGGCGTCGAAGGGCACGTCGATCTCGAGCACGTAGTCCAGCTTGACGCCGGCTGCCCGCATGGCCTCGGCCTGCGGAATGGTGCGCGGAAAGCCGTCAAACAGGAAGCCGTTGGCGCAATCGGGCTGGGCGATGCGCTCCTTCACCAGGTTGATGATCAGGTCGTCGCTGACCAGGCCGCCTGACTCCATCACGCTCTTGGCCTGCAGGCCCAGCGGCGTGCCGGCCTTGACGGCGGCGCGCAGCATGTCGCCGGTGGAGATTTGCGGGATGCCGTATTTCTGGCAGATGAAGGCCGCCTGCGTGCCCTTGCCGGCGCCGGGGGCGCCCAGAAGAATGAGTTTCAAGTGTGCTCCTCGGTTGGAATGGCGGTGCCTGTCTAGGCGCCGATGCGTGGCGCGGGCGTGGTGGATGTCGAATCAAGAATAGCACGCAGCGGCCTGCGTCAGGCTGACAGCGTGGCTTCTGCCGCGCAGACGCCCGGCGCGCCCGTCAGTCGAACAGCGCGCGCACGCGCGCCAGGTCTTCGGGCGTGTCGACGCCCGGGCCGGGCGCGTGCGGCGTCACGTGCACGGCGATGCGGTGGCCGTGCCACAGCGCGCGCAACTGCTCCAGCGCCTCGCACTGCTCCAGCGGCGCCGGCGGCAGCGACGGAAACGCGCGCAGAAACGCCGCGCGATAGCTGTAGATGCCGATGTGCCGCAGCGGCGCGGGCGACGTGGGCAGTTGTGTGACGCCCTGCGCAAAGCCGTCGCGCCACCACGGCAGCGGCGCGCGGCTGAACAGCAGGGCCAGCCCGCGCGCGTCGGTCACCGCCTTGACGACGTTCGGGTTGGTGAAGTCTTCTATATTTTTGATAGCATGCGCCGCTGTTCCCATCTGCGCCAGCGGTTGTTTTTGCAACAAATCAGCGACGGCGTCGATAAGTGCCGGGTCGATCAGCGGCTCGTCGCCCTGCACGTTGACGATGAGGTCGTCGCCATCCAGCCCCAGCAGCTGGCAGGCTTCGGCCAGCCGGTCGCTGCCGCTGGGGTGGTCGGCGCGCGTGGCCACGGCGCGCACGCCGTGCGCGGCACAGGCGTCGAGGATGGCGGGCGCATCGGCGGCGACCACCACTTGCGCTGCGCCCGATTGCTCGGCCTGTTCGGCCACCCGCACCACCATCGGCTTGCCGCCGATGTCGGCCAGTGGCTTGTCGGGCAGCCGGGTGGACGCCAGGCGCGCGGGGATGATGACGGTAAAGCTCATGGACAGGGCAGGGCGGCGGGGAAAGGGTTGAAGCCTAACCCACCGCCCGGTCGCCCCATCGGCCGGGGCTGCCAGCGGCGCGCACGGGCGCCGCGCCGGTCACTGCACCGAGATCTGCTTGGCCGTCGGCGTGGCGTCGAACAGCAGCACCTTGGGCCAGTTGGGCCAGGTCACGCCCAACGTGGCGTTGTTGGGGTTGCCGTCGCGCGCAAACGCGGCCAGCGTGCTCATCATCGCGTCCGACAGCGCCAGCCGGCCCGTCTGGTTGGCCGTGCCGCCGATCACGTTGGCGTACAGCGACGGGCCGAAGTTGCCGAACAGGAAGGGCAGGTCAAATGCGTGCGCCGCGCCGTACACGTCGTTCCAGGGTGCCGCCTCCTGCTTCCAGTCGAAGCGGTAGCTCCAGATCTGTGTTGGCGTTTGCGCCATCAGCGCGTTCATGTAGTTGTCGCGCAGGGCGATGAAGAACTTGGCGTCCAGCTCGGCAATGGCGGCGTCGTAGGCGGCGCCATTGGCATACGCGGGGTTGATGATGTCGCCAAAGGTGGCGTTCTTCGCCTTGGTGGCGTCGAACAGGATCGGGAACAGCTGCGCATCTGGCAGCTTGATGCCGACCGGGCGGCCCACCAGCGGCAGGAAGCTGGACAGCAGCTTGGATTCGCTGTGCGTCAGGCCCGACAGCACGGGCACCTTGACGTAGTTGCCGGCCACGATGGCGGCAATCGGGTCGCTGGCGACCACCGTGCCTTCGGGGATGGGCCCCGAGCCGGTGGTGTTGCCCAGGCCGCCGACGGTCTTGACGCCCACCTGCAGGATCTTGCTGGCTGGCTTGCCGCGCAGGTAGGCGGCGATGTCGGCGTTGGAATGCGATTGCACCCAGGCCGTGGCGCTGGCGACGTCGGCGGCGCTGCCGTCGTCGATCAGCAGCTTCATCAGCAGCATGTTCGACAGCGCCTCGTAGGTGGCCACCGGGTTCAGCGCCGGGATGTAGCCGTTGTTACCCGCCAGGTTGTTGGGTGGCTGCGGGAAGCCCGGGCTGGTGGCCACCGAGATGCCGCCCGACAGCGGCGCGATCTTGTGGAACAGCCCGGCGGCGCGGTTGGCCGGCGCCGTCATCACAGCCAGGATGTTGATGGCGCCTGCCGACTGGCCGGTCAGCGTGACGTTGCCCTTGTCGCCGCCAAATTCGCCGATGTTGCCCTGCACGAACTTCAGCGCCTGGATGATGTCGAGCACGGCGTAGTTGCCCGACTGGTCTTCGGCCGTCAGCGTCGGGTCCACGGTCTTGTCGCGCAGCGCCGGGTGGCGGAAGAAGCCCAGCTGGCCGAGCCGGTAGTTGGCCGACACCACCACCGCGTTGGCCTTCCGGGCCAGCGCGGCGCCGTCGTACATCGGGTCGGCGGTATAGCCGGTGATGTTGCTGCCGCCGTGGATGAACACGATGACCGGCAGGTTCTTGTCGGCCGTGGCCGGGCGCCAGATGTTGAGTGACAGGCAGTCCTCGCTGCCCGGCGTATTGCCCGACACCAGGTTGTCGCCGACGGTGGCGTCGAAGGTGTTGTTGTTGCCGGGGCTGTACAGCCGCGGGTTCTGGATGCACGAGGCGCCGAAGGTCTTGGCCTGCAGCGTGTGGGTCCACGACGCCGGGGCGACCGGCGCCTTCCAGCGCAGCGCGCCGACCGGCGGCTTGGCGTAGGGCAGGCCCTTCCAGAAGTACGTGCCCGAGGCGGCGCTGTCGTTGACGCCCTCGACGTCGCCGTATTGCGTGGTCCGGCTCTGTGGGTCAGAGCCGCTGCTGCCGCAGCCGCTGAGGATCAGCGTGGTGGCCATGGCGGCGGCGCCCAGCCAGGCGAATCGGGTGATGGGTCGCATGCGTGCGTGCTCCTCGGTGGTGTTGGGGGGGTCTCCGAGGGCCATCGTAGCCGCGTCGCCCACAAGTCTCAAGTGGTGAGCGTGCGCTCAGCCCGCCAGCGGCGTGCGGGGCGGCATCTGTTCGACTTCTTCGGCCGACAGCGGGCGCGCCTCGCCTTCCAGCATGATCGGAATGCCGTCGCGCACCGGGTAGGCCAGGCGGGCCGAGCGCGAGATCAGTTCGCCCTTGTCGCGGTCGAAGTCGAGCGGGCCCTTGGTGACGGGGCAGACCAGCAGTTCCAGCAGTTTGGGGTCCATGTCAATGTCCTGACGATGTCGAAGAAAGGTTCATCAGCACCACGCCGGCGATGATGAGCGCCATGCCCGCCAGCGCGGTGGGGCCCAGGCGCTGGCCGAACACCGCCCAGCCGACCAGCGCGATCAGCGCCGTGCCCGCGCCCGACCACACGGCGTAGGCCACGCCGACCGGCATGTGGCGCAACGTCAGCGCCAGCAGGTAGAAGGCGATGCCGTAGCCCCCCGCCACCAGCAGCGAAGGCGCCAGCCGCGTGAAGCCGTCGCTGGCCTTGAGCGCGCTGGTGCCGACGACTTCGGCCACGATGGCGCCGGCCAGCAGCAGCCAGGCATGCGTCATGCCGCGGCGGCGCCGGGGTAGACGCTGACCTCGACCAGGTTGCCGTCCGGGTCGTTGAAGTAGACCGATTCGATCGGCCCGCACGCGCCCGACTTGGCGACCGGCCCTTCCAGCAGCGGCACGCCCTGCGCCGCCAGGTGCGCCATCACATCGGCCAGCGGCCAGCGCGTGATGAGGCACAGGTCGCCCGAGCCGACGGCCGCGTGGTTGCGCGGCTCCTGGCCCAGGGTCTGCAGGTTGAGCTTCTGGTTGCCGAACTTCAGCGCACGCCGGCCACCGGCGAAGGTCACCGGCTCCATGCGCAGCACGCGGACGTAAAAGTCCACCGAGCGCTCGATGTCGGCGACGGTGAGAACGATGTGGTCGATGTGCGAGATCATGGTTGGCGCGGATGATAGCCCCGCGCCGCCAGCCGCTGGTCGAGCGCGTCGAAGAACGCGGCCGGCACGTCCAGCTGCAGCGGCACGGCCAGCGCGTCGGGCGCATGGCGCCACAGCTTCAGGGCGTCTTTTTCGGTGCAAATCAGCCCGTTGCGCTGGCCAGATAAGTGGTTGAAGCTATCAAAATTGTAGTGGTCGGGCAGCGCCAGCGTGTCGGCCAACGTCAGCCCGGCGGCGCGCAGCATGGCAAAAAAGGCTTCGGGCCGGGCGATGCCGGCCAGCGCCGCCAGCGGCTGGCCGCGCAGATCGGCCAGCGGCACGTGCGTGCCGTCGGCGCGCAGCGCGTGGTCGGCCAGCCGTCGGTGGGCGGTGAACGTGGCCTGGCCCGGCGGCAGGGGTGTCGCCGCGGCGTCCGCTTCGGTCCACAGCACCAGGTCGACGGGGCGCGGCCACGGCTCGCGCAGCGGCCCCGCCGGCAGCAGCCAGCCGTTGCCCACGCCGCGCGCGTCGAACACGCACACTTCCACGTCGCGCGCCAGCGCGCGGTGCTGCAGCCCGTCGTCGCACAGCAGGATGTCGGTGTCCGGGTGCGCCGCCAGCAACGCACGCCCGGCGTCGGCGCGGCGCGGCGCCACGAACACCGGCACGTCGGCGCGCTGGCGCAGCAGCAGCGGCTCATCGCCCACCTCGCGCGGGTCGCTGTCCGGCAGCACCTCACGGCAGTCGTCGCCCACCCGCCCGTGTCCGCGCGAAACGATGCCCGGCCGCCAGCCGCGCGACCGCAGGTGCTGCGCCATCGCCAGCGTCGTCGGCGTCTTGCCGGCCCCGCCCGCCACCACGTTGCCCACCACCACCACCGGCACCGGCAGGCGCACCGCCACGGTATCGTCGCGACCCCGCTGCCGCGCCGCCAGCGCCCCGTACAGCCGCGACAACGGCCACAGCAGCACAGCCACCGGCCCGCGCCGCTGCCAGGCGGCGCGCAGACGGTGTTCGAGGAAGGCGCGGGGCATCTGTTCCGATTTCAGAATTAAGCGTCCATCTCCGTCATTCCCGCGCAGTCGGGAATGACGGAATTTCGGTGGCGTCGACATAGCCCTGCATTGAGATGGATGCGAGTGGCGCGTTGCGGCGTGCGGGCCAAGCATAGCCCGTTCTACCGCAACACTTGATTCACGATCAAACGGCCGCGGAGCAGGCCAAGCGCAGGCACCCGCGGAAGGGCTTGGCCCGCCCGCTGGCGTTGTCCCCCTTCCCGCGCGCAGCGCGGCAAAGAAGGGGGAAGCGCCGTCAGGCGCTCAGGGGGATGCGCCTGTTTTCGCCGCGAAGGTGATCTGCGTCAGCCCCTCACGCCGCGCCGCATCCATCACCGTCACCACGGCCTGCACCGGCGCGCTGGCGTCGGCGCTGATGATCAGTACGCTGTCCTGGGCGGCCACGGCGCGCAGGGCGCTGGCCACGGCTTCGACGCTGCGCGCGTCCAGCGGCTGCTTGTTGACGGCGTAGCGCCCGTCGGCGGCGACGGCCACCACGATCTCCTTCGGCCGGTCGCGCGAGGCGTCGGCGTTGGCCGTCGGCAGCGTCACCTGCAGTTCGGTGAACTTGCTGTAGGTGGTGGTGAGCATCAGGAAGATCAGGATCACCAGCAGCACGTCGATGAACGGGATCAGGTTGATCTCGGGCTCATCGGGCGGACGGGGGCGGAACTTCACCGCGCCGCTCCTGCCGCGTCGGCCGCGCCGGGGCACAGCGGCTCCAGGTGGCGCGCAAAGCGCTCGGCGGCCAGCTCCAGCGTCATCACGTAGCCGTCCACCCGCGCGCGAAAGTAGCGCCAGAAGATCAGTGTCGGGATGGCGATCATCAGCCCGAACGCGGTGTTGTACAGCGCCACCGAAATGCCGTGCGCCAGCTGCGCCGGGTTGCCACCCGACAGCGAGCCGGCCGGCGCCTGCGAGCCGAAGATCTCGATCATGCCGATCACCGTGCCCAGCAGCCCCAGCAGCGGCGCCGCGCTGGCGATGGTGGCCAGCGCGGGCAGGTAGCGCTCCAGCCGGTGGGCGGCTTCGCGGCCGGCCGCTTCCATGGCGGCGCGCATTTCGCCGGGGCTGCAGCGCGGGTTCAGGTTGATGGCGCGCCAGCCGGCGGCCAGCACGCTGCCCAGCGCCGAATGCTCTGCCAGCTGGTTCACCGTCTCGGGTGCGGGCACCGACTGGCGCGACACGCCGATGGCTTCGTCCACCAGGTTGCGGCCCAGCACGCGGCCGGGCTTGAGCTGGATGAAGCGCTCGATGACAAAGGCCAGGGCCAGCACGGAACACAGGATGAGCGGCCATATCGGCCAGCCAGCGGCTTGTATGATCGAAAGCAAGGTCTTCTCTCTGTCTGGGGCGTCGCACCTGGTAACCATCGGTTTCAACGCCGATGGGCGCGATTATGGTGCAGCCGCGGCACTGTCCAGGCAACGTCCGCGGCGGCCGGTCGGACCGCCCGGATGGGCGGTTTTCAAACCGCCACCGGCGATGCACAGATTCTGTGGATAACTTTGTGGAAATTCCGCGCCGCCCGGGCTGCACGCCCCGCCAGATCAGGGTTCTTGACAGTTTGATGAATGCGCAGGCAGCAAAAAATCCTTTGATGACAGTCACTTGCACCTACTCTTGCGGTCTCGCGCATGGTCGGGTGCCCGCCGCTGTCGCTGGCGCCCCGCTGTGGAGTACTCGCAGCGGCGCCGCTCGCCAGCCCGAAACCGGCCGCGAAGCCGCATGAACACTGGCTTTGGCGTCACGAGCCCAGCATTGGCGCCGCGCATCTGGGCAGTCGGGGCGCTGACCCGCGCCGTGGCGGACAGTCTGGACGCGCGCTTCAACCCTGTCGCCGTGCGCGGCGAAGTGTCGGGCTTTACGCGCGCGGCCAGCGGGCATTGCTATTTCACGCTGAAGGACGACCGCGGCCAGTTGCGCAGCGCGATGTTCCGCCGTGCCGCCGGCCTGCTGGGCTTTGCCCCGCGCGACGGCGACCAGGTCGAAGTGCGCGGCCGCCTGACGGTGTACGAGCCGCGCGGCGACCTGCAACTGGTGGTCGAGTCGATGCAGCGGGCCGGCCAGGGCGCGCTGTTCGAGCAGTTTCTGCGGCTGAAGGCCCGGCTGGAGGCCGAAGGGCTGTTCGACCCCGAGCGCCGCCGCCCCTTGCCAGCCATGCCGCGCGGCATCGGGCTGGTCACGTCGCTGGGCGCGGCCGCGCTGCACGACGTGCTGAGCGCGCTGGCGCGGCGCGTGCCGCACATACCGGTGGTGCTGGCGCCGGCGGCGGTGCAGGGCGCCGACGCGCCCGTCGAATTGTGCGCAGCGCTACAAAAACTGTATCGGCTGGCGCAGGTCCAGAGCGCGCCAGGGGCCGAAAAGACACTCCACGCCGCAGCCCCGCCCATCGACCTGATCCTGCTGGTGCGCGGTGGCGGCTCCATCGAGGATCTGTGGGCCTTCAACGACGAGCAGCTGGCCCGCACCATCGTCGCCAGCCCGGTGCCCGTGGTCAGCGGCGTGGGGCACGAGACGGATTTCACCATCGCCGATTTCGCCGCCGACCTGCGCGCGCCCACGCCCACGGCCGCCGCCGAACTGGTCAGTGCGCCGCGCGACCAGTGGCTGGCAGGGGTGGACGCCCAGCACGCGCGGCTGGCCACCGCCTTGCGGCGCCGGCTGGACGCCGAAGCGCAGCGGCTCGACTGGGTGGCGGCGCGGCTGGGCCGCCCGTCGCAGGCCGTGGCGGGGCAGCAGCGGCGGCTTGATCGCCTGCAGGCGCGGCTGGACCACGCCCAGGCGTTGCGGTGGGAACGCGAACGCGCCCGTCTGGCGCGGCTGGCCGAACGCCTGCCTCGCTGCCTGCCCGCGCCGCTGGCCGCGCGCCGCACCCGCCTGGACCAGCTGGCCCAGCGGCTGACCGCTGCCGTCGAAGACCGGCTGGCCGGCGCCACCGGGCAGCTCGACCGCGCCGCCTGGCGGCTGGGGGCGCTCGACCCGCAACGCGTGCTGGAGCGCGGCTACGCCTGGCTGCAGGACGAGGCTGGCTGCCCCGTCACGCGTGCCGCCCAGGCGTCGCCCGGCGACGCGCTGACCGCCACGCTGGCCGACGGCCAGGTGGATTTGACCGTGGCCGCGCGCCGTTCGGCCTGACTTCCTACAATGCTCCGGCGCCGGACGGCCTATCATGGTCGTTCCGACTATTCACCACTCCACCATAACGAGGACAACATCATGGAACGCATCCTGCCCCCGCTGCCGTACCCTTACGACTCGCTGGCCCCCGCCTACAGCAAGGAAACGCTGGAATACCACCACGACAAGCACCACAAGGCCTATGTCGACAAGCTGAACGAGCTGCAGAAGGGCACCGAGTTCGAGAACATGGAGCTCGAAGACGTCATCAAGAAGTCCAGCGGCGGCATCTACAACCAGGCCGCGCAGATCTGGAACCACACCTTCTTCTGGAACTGCATGAAGCCCAACGGCGGCGGCGAGCCGACCGGCGCGCTGGCCGACGCGATCAACAAGAAGTGGGGCTCGTTCGCCGACTTCAAGAAAGCCTTCGTCACCAGCGCCGTGGGCAACTTCGGCAGCGGCTGGACGTGGCTGGTCAAGAAGGCCGACGGCAGCGTCGACATCGTTAACATGGGCGCCGCCGGCACCCCGCTGACCACCGGCGACACCGCCGTGCTGACCGTGGACGTGTGGGAGCACGCCTATTACATCGACTACCGCAACCTGCGCCAGAAGTTCGTCGAAACCTTCTTCGACAAACTGGCCAACTGGGATTTCGCGGCGAAGAACTTCGGCTGATCCAGTCGTTCAGCGCTTCAATGAAAAAGCCACCGCGAGGTGGCTTTTTTCATGTGTCAAATCAGCCGCCAGCGCTTGCCTGTCAAGCGCAAGCAGCTATCGAAATAAGAGTGTCTGCGCCGCAAGCCACCCCCAAAGGCCGCAGGGCAGGCCATTCGAGAACGCCGCGTGCGGGCTCCCCCCGCGCGCCAGCGTTGTCCCCCTCGGGGGGAAGGCGCGTCAGCGCCAGAGGGGGGGGTCAGTGATACCCCGCGTCCGCCGCCACCTTGCCCCGGAACACGCTGTACGACCAGCCGGTGTAGCCCAGAATCAGCGGCAGCAGAAACACCAGCCCCCACATCACGAAACCCTGCGATTCGGGCGGCGACGCGGCGCCCCAGATCGTCAGGTGCGGCGGCACCAGATAGGGCCAGATGCCCAGCAGCAGGCCGGCAAAACCGAGCGCGAACAGCGCCAGCGTCCACAAGAACGGCCGCGCATCGTGCGGGCGCGCGTGGCGCGGGCCCAGCGCGGCGTCGCGCCACAGCAGCCAGGCGACGGCCAGCGTCATCACGGGCACCGGCGCCAGCCACCAGAAGTTGCCGCCCTCGAACCAGCGCCCCATCACGCGCGAATCCAGATACGGCAGCGCCCCGCTCACCAGCCCCATGAAGCCCAGCACCGCCACCACCAGCGGCCGCGCCCAGCCGCGCGCCTGCTGGTGCAGCGCACCGTCCGTCTTCAGGATCAGCCAGCCCGCGCCCAGCAGCGCGTAGCCGCAGACCAGCGCCAGGCCGGTCATCACGGAGAAGGGGCTGAACCATCCCCAGACGCCGCCGCTGTAGTGCCCGCCCTCCATCGGCAGGCCCTGCACCAGCGCCGCCAGGATCACCCCTTGGCTGAACGCCGCCACGAGGGAGCCGAGGCTGAACGCCGCGCCCCAGGCGCGCCGCGCGATGCCGCGCCCCTTGAAGCGGAATTCAAACGCCACGCCGCGAAAGATCAGCCCCAGCAGCATGGCCAGCACCGGCAGATACAGCGACGACAGCACCAGCGCATACGCCTTGGGAAAGGCCGCCATCAGCCCCGCGCCGCCCAGCACCAGCCAGGTCTCGTTGCCGTCCCAGATGGGTGCGGCGGTGTTCATCATGTGGTCGAGCTGGTCGCTGTCCTTCGACAAGGGCGCCAGGATGCCCAGGCCCAGCACAAAGCCGTCGAGCAGCACGTACATCAGCACGCCAAAGCCGATCACGCCCAGCCAGGCCACGGGCAGCCAGAAGGCGGTGCCGTCGGCGGCGGTCAGCACCAGGTCGGCGGGGTTCATGGCCGGGCTCCTTGGGCGATATCGGCCTCGTCGGCCGCGGACAGCGGGCGCGCGGGCGTCTTGGCGCCGGCGCCCGGCGTGCCCAATTCAGGCGGGGTTTCGCCCACTTGCGCCCCCTTCTTCAGCAGGCGCCACAGGTACCAGATGCCGGCGCCGAAGATGACCGAATACACCGACGCGTAGCCCGCCAGCGACGCCATCACCATGCCGGGCTGCAGGTGGGGGCTGACCGCGTCTGCGGTGCGCAGCAGCCCGTAGATCACCCACGGCTGGCGGCCGATTTCGGTCACATACCAGCCGGCCAGCAGGGCGACGAAGCCCGATCCCGACAGCAGCTGCCAGCCCCGCAGCGTCCACACCGATTCGGCCAGCCGGCCGCGCCACCAGGCCCACACCGAGGCCAGCACCACCGCCAGCATCAGCAGCCCGATGCCCACCATGACGCGAAAGGCGAAGAACACCGGCAGCACGGGCGGCCGGTCTTCGGGTCGGACGCTGGTCAGTGCCGGAATCTCGCCGTCCAGGCTGTGCGTCAGGATCAGGCTGCCCAGGCGCGGGATGGCCATCTGGTAGTCGTTGCGCTCCTGCGCCTGGCGCGGCACGCCGAACAGCAGCAAGGGCACGCCGGCGCCGGGCTCGCCGGCGTGCCAGTGGCCCTCCATCGCCGCCACCTTGATCGGCTGGTGCTGCAGCGTGTTTAGCCCGTGCTGGTCGCCCACCAGCACCTGCGCGGGCACGGCGATGGCGCCGAAGGCGACCGAGAGTTTCAGCATCTTCAGTGCCATCTCGGGTTGCACGCCGCGCCGCAAATGCCAGGCCGCCGTGCCGCCGATGACGAAGCAGGTGGTGATGAAGGCCGCCAGCACCATGTGCGCCAGACGGTAGGGGAAGGACGGGTTGAAGATGATCTGCCACCAGTCGCCGGGCGCGAAGACGCCGTTGTTCAGCACATGGCCCTGTGGCGTGTGCATCCAGCTGATGGCGGCAATGATCCAGAAGGTGGAAATCAGCGTGCCGATGGCCACCATGCAGGTGCAGAAGAAATGCACCGCCGGCCGCACCTTCTGCGCGCCAAACAGCATCACGCCCAGAAAGCCTGCTTCGAGGAAGAAGGCCGTCAGCACTTCGTAGCTGAGCAGCGGCCCCAGCACGTTGCCGGCGCGCTCAGATAACACCGCCCAGTTGGTGCCGAACTGAAAGCTCATCACGATGCCCGACACCACGCCCATGCCGAAGGAGATGGCGAACACCTTGCTCCAGAACTTGTAGAGGTCCCACCACACGCCCTCGCGCGTGCGCAGCCAGCGCCATTCCAGAAACATCAGCCAGCTGGCCAGCCCGATGGTGAAGGCCGGAAACAGGATGTGGAAGGAGATGACGAACCCGAACTGGATGCGGGAGAGCAGCAGCGCGTCCATCGGGCGATTCTGGCGCGCGCCCGGGCAGTGCGATGTAGGCGGGCGTCGTCAATGGCCGACGACAGCTTGACGCCGATCAAGAAACGCCCGCCGCCAGGGTGGGACGATTTCCAAAGGCGATGCTGTCATGCCGCCGTCACGCGGCACGTGCCCGATGCGCGTCGCACCCACGACAAGTAAAGGAACACCACATGGGCTTCAAGCCGCTTCCCGCCGCCATCGCCATCGCGATCGGGCTGCTCATCTGGTTCGCCATCCCGGTGCCTGCGGGCGTCACCGCCAACGCCTGGCACCTGCTGGCGCTGTTCGTGGCGACGATCGCCGCCATCATCGGCAAGGCCATGCCGATTGGCGCGCTGTCGATGGTGGCCATCGCGCTGGTGGCGTTGACGGGCGTGACCAGCGACAAGCCGGCCAACGCCATCGCCGATGCGCTGTCCAGCTTCGCCAACCCGCTGATCTGGCTGATTGGCGTGTCGATCATGATCTCGCGCGGCATCATCAAGACCGGGCTGGGCGCGCGCATCGGCTACCTGTTCATTGCCGTGTGGGGCAAGAAGACGATCGGCATCGCCTATTCGCTGGCGCTGTCGGAGCTGATTCTGGCGCCCGTCACGCCCAGCAACACGGCGCGCGGCGGCGGCATCATCCACCCCATCATGCGGGCGATTGCGGGCAGCTACGACTCTGACCCGGAACATGGCACGCAAGGGCGCATCGGCCGCTTTCTGGCGCTGTCCAACTACCACGCCAACCCCATCACTTCGGCCATGTTCATCACCGCCACGGCGCCGAACCCGCTGGTTGTGAAGCTCATTGCTGACGTGACGGGCGCCAAGATCAGCCTGACCTGGGGCACCTGGGCGCTGGCCATGCTGCTGCCGGGCCTGGTGGCGCTGGCGCTGATGCCGCTGATCGTCTACTGGCTGAACCCGCCCGAGATCAAGAGCACGCCCAACGCCGCGCAGTTCGCGCGCGATCGGCTGCGCGAGATGGGGCCGGTGACGCGCGGCGAGCTCATCATGCTGGGCGTGTTTGGCGTGCTGCTGGGGCTGTGGGCGGGTATTCCGGCCTTCGTGTTCGGCCCCGGCGCGGCGATTGACCCGACCACCACCGCCTTCATCGGCCTGTCGCTGTGCCTGATCACCGGTGTGCTGAACTGGGACGACGTGATCAAGGAAAAAAGCGCCTGGGACACCATCGTCTGGTTTGGCGCGCTGGTGATGATGGCCACCTTTTTGAACAAGCTGGGCCTGATCGCCTGGTTTGCCAAGAGCATCGAAGGCGGCATCGGCCAGCTGGGCCTGGGCTGGATGGGCGCCAGCGCGCTGCTGATGCTGGCCTACCTGTACGCGCACTACGCCTTTGCCAGCACCACGGCGCACATCACGGCCATGTTCGCCGCCTTCTACGGCGCCGGCCTGGCGCTGGGCGCACCGGCGCTGCCGTTCGCGCTGATGATGGCCGCCGCCTCCAACATCATGATGACGCTGACGCACTACGCCACCGGCACCTCGCCGGTCATCTTTGGCTCGGGCTACGCCACGCTGGGCGAATGGTGGAAGACGGGCTTCGTGATGAGCGTGGTGCTGATCCTGATCTGGCTGGTGGTGGGCGGCGCGTGGTGGAAGGTGCTGGGCTACTGGTGAAGCGCTTGCAAACGCTTCAGATTTGATAGCTGCAGACGATTGTCTGGCATGGGCAAGTGGCCGAAAAGGCTTGAAAACCCAGCGGGCAGCCCGCGGCGGCCGTCCGGGCGCGGCCGCCGCGATTTGTCAGAATACGCCTTGCCCCTGCGCTTGCTGCCGTGAGCGCGGTGTCAGGAAGACATGCCACCATGCCAAGCTGGCGCGGCGCGCTGTGCTGCGGCATGCCCATAAAGAAGACCACTGGAGAGACCACCATGAGCGACAAGCCATCCACCATCGTCTACACGCTGACCGACGAAGCGCCCCTGCTGGCCACCGCGTCGTTCCTGCCCATCATCCAGGCCTTCACGGCGCCGGCTGGCATCGACGTCACCACCAGCGACATTTCGGTGGCGGGCCGCATCCTGGGCCAGTTTCCGGAAGTGCTGACCGAAGCGCAGCGCGTGCCCGACAACCTGACCGAGCTGGGCAAGCTGACGCTCAAGCCCGAAGCCAACATCATCAAGCTGCCCAACATCAGCGCGTCGGTGGCGCAGCTGAAGGCCGCCATCAAGGAGCTGCAGGACAAGGGCTACAAGGTGCCCGACTTTCCTGAAAATCCCAAGGACGACAAGGAAAAGGACATCCGCGCGCGCTACAACAAGTGCATCGGCTCGGCCGTCAACCCGGTGCTGCGCGAAGGCAACTCCGACCGCCGCGCCCCGCGCGCCGTCAAGGAATACGCCCGCAAGAACCCGCACAGCATGGCCGAATGGAGCCAGGCCTCGCGCAGCCACGTCTCGCACATGCATTCGGGCGACTTCTACCACGGCGAAAAGTCCATGACGCTGGACCGCGCGCGCGACGTGAAGATGGAACTCATCACCAAGTCGGGCAAGACCATCGTGCTCAAGCCCAAGGTCAGCCTGCAGGACCGCGAGGTGATCGACTCGATGTTCATGAGCAAGAAGGCGCTGATGGCCTTCTACGAGAAGGAGATCGAGGACGCCTACAAGACCGGCGTGATGTTCTCGCTGCACGTCAAGGCGACCATGATGAAGGTGTCGCACCCCATCGTGTTCGGCCACTGCGTGCGCATTTTCTACAAGGACGCGTTCGCCAAGCACCAGAAGGTGTTCGACGAACTGGGCGTCAACGTCAACAACGGCATGGTCGACCTGTACAACAAGATCGCCACGCTGCCGCAAAGCCAGCAGGACGAGATCAAGCGCGACCTGCACGCCTGCCACGAGGGCCGGCCTGAGCTGGCCATGGTCGACTCGGCCAAGGGCATCACCAACTTCCATTCGCCCAACGACGTGATCGTCGACGCGTCGATGCCCGCCATGATCCGCAACGGCGGCAAGATGTGGGGCGCCGACGGCCGCCTGAAGGACGTCAAGGCGGTGATGCCGGAGTCGACCTTCGCCCGCATCTACCAGGAGATGATCAACTTCTGCAAGTGGCACGGCAACTTCGACCCCAAGACCATGGGCACCGTGCCCAACGTCGGCCTGATGGCGCAGCAGGCCGAGGAATACGGCAGCCACGACAAGACCTTCGAGATCCCTGAGGACGGCGTGGCCAACATCACCGACCTGGCCACGGGCGAGGTGCTGATGAGCCAGAACGTCGAAGCCGGCGACATCTGGCGCATGTGCCAGGTGAAGGACGCCGCTATCCGCGACTGGGTGAAGCTCGCCGTCACGCGCGCGCGCAACTCGGGCATGCCGGTGGTGTTCTGGCTCGACCCGTACCGCCCGCACGAGAACCAGCTCATCACCAAGGTCAAGATGTACCTGCACGAGCACGACACCACGGGCCTGGACATCCAGATCATGAGCCAGGTGCGCGCCATGCGCTACACGCTGGAGCGCGTGGTGCGCGGCCAGGACACCATCAGCGCCACCGGCAACATCCTGCGCGACTACCTGACCGACCTGTTCCCCATCATGGAACTGGGCACCAGCGCCAAGATGCTGTCCATCGTGCCGCTGATGGCGGGCGGCGGCATGTACGAAACCGGCGCGGGCGGCTCGGCACCCAAGCACGTGCAGCAGCTGGTCGAGGAAAACCACCTGCGCTGGGATTCGCTGGGCGAGTTCCTGGCGCTGGCCGTGTCGCTGGAGGACCTGGGCCTGAAGACCGGTAACGCCAAGGCCAAGCTGCTGGCCAGGACGCTGGACGCCGCCACCGGCAAGCTGCTGGACAACAACAAGAACCCGTCGCCCAAGACCGGCCAGCTCGACAACCGCGGCAGCCAGTTCTACCTGGCGCTGTACTGGGCGCAGGAACTGGCCACCCAGACCGACGACGCCGACCTGGCCGCGCGCTTCAAGCCGCTGGCCAAGGCCCTGGCCGACAACGAACAGGCCATCGTCAAGGAGCTGACCGACATCCAGGGCAAGCCGGTCGACATCGGCGGCTACTACCAGCCCGACCCGGCCAAACTGGCGCAGGTCATGCGCCCGAGCAAGACCTTCAACGATGCCTTGACGAAGGTGGCGGCCTGAGGGTTGGAGCGCCCTTGAAAGCCCTTGAAGGCCTTTGAACGCAAAGGGCGCAGAGGTGGCGCAAAAGGCGCGGAAGTTTTTTTGAATGACTTCTTTCGCGTCTTTTGCGGCTTTCGCACGAAGATCGCTGCGCCCAGCGATAATTCAAAAATGATAGCTGCTCGCGCTTGTCTGACAAGCGCAAGCGGCTATTTTTATTTGGAAAGCTAGGGAAGGTCTGCGTAATTCGTCCTGCGATGTGCTGAGCGTTGCGATTTCGAGCCACAATCGCCGCCATGAAGCAAGCCGAGCTGGGTCTGAACCTGACCACCAAGCGCACGCGCAAGCGCGAGTTCCTGGCGCAGATGGAACGCGTGGTGCCGTGGGCGGCGTTGGTGGAACTGATCGCGCCCTACGCACCTGAAGGCAGACGGGGTCGCCCGCCCTTTGCCGTGCAGACGATGCTGCGCATTCACTTCATGCAGCAATGGTTCGGCTTGAGTGATCCAGCCATGGAAGAAGCGCTGCACGACGTGCCGCTGTTTCGCGAGTTCGCGGGCCTGAACTGGGATACGGCCGTACCCGACGAAACCACGATCCTTCGATTCCGCCGCCTGCTCGAAGACCACAAGCTCAGCGCCCAGATCCTGGCGCTGGTCAATGAACTGCTGGGCGCCAAGGGCCTGCTGCTGCGCGCCGGCACCGTGGTGGACGCCACGCTGATCGCCGCCCCGAGTTCGACCAAGAACGCCTCGGGCCAGCGCGACCCGCAGATGAAGCAAAGCAAGAAGGGCAACCAGTGGTATTTCGGCATGAAGGCCCACATCGGTGTGGACGCCGACTCAGGCCTTGTGCACACCGTGCGCGGCACGGCGGGCAGCGTCAATGATGTGGTTGAGGCCAACACCTTGCTGCACGGCGAGGAAGTGCAAGCCTGGGGTGATGCCGGCTACCTGGGCGCCGACAAACGGCCCGATGCCAAGGCCGGCGTGCGCTGGAACATCGCCATGCGCCCGGGCAAGCGCAAATTGCTGGATCACGGCCGCCTGAAAGACGAGTTGACCGAGCAACTCGAACGCATCAAGGCCAGCATCCGGGCCAAGGTCGAACACCCGTTTCGGGTGATCAAACGCCAGTTCGGCTATGTGAAGGTGCGCTATCGGGGCCTGGCCAAGAACACGGCGCAACTGCACACGCTGTTTGCGCTGTCCAATCTGTGGATGGCGCGCAAAGCCTTGATGGGCCTGCAGGCATGAGTCCGCCTGCAGGTGGCCGAAAGGCCTCAAAACCGGCCCTCGACGGCCGCGATGTCACTACGCAGCGGCTCGAAGCAGCATCTCAGATCGATTGGACGCCATCAGCACATCTCAATGTGCATTGCGCAGAGCTTCCCTAGCGCGCGCCGTCGAACGGCTTGCCGCGCAGCTTGGCGCCTGCCTTGATGTGGCGCTGCTCGAACCAGCCCTGGTTCATCTCCAGCACGTAGCGCACCGGTTTGGTGGAACAGTGGCTGGCCTCGTCCAGCGGCTTCATGTCGGCCAGGTTGACGATGCTGCCGTCGTCGGCCACGAAGGCCGCCGTCAGCGGGATCAGTGTGTTCTTCATCCAGAAGCATTGGACGCCGGGCTGCTCGAAAGCGAACAGCATGCCTTCATGCACCGGCATGTCCCGCCGATGCATCAGCCCGATCTGGCGCTGGACCGGCGTGGTGGCCAGCTGCACCTCGATGCGGTGCATGCCCGCGGTCAGCGTGGTGCGGGGCAGGTCAAGCTGGGGCTGCCCGTCGGCCGCGCGCTGCGCGAACGCAGGCGTGCAGGCCAGCGTAACAAAGGCTATCAGCAAGGGACGACGAAGTTTCTGGTGCATGGCGAAAGACCGGATCAGGAACAGGCTATGACCCGCGCGGCCTGAAAAAGGTTCTGCCCGCGGCGGTCGTGCGGCTCGCATTGTCGCAGCGGCGCATTGGCGCGGGAGGCCCCAGAACAGGCCCTAGAATGAAAAACGATCTCGCCGCTTTGCCGGCCCCTCAGCTTTTTTCCGGAGACTCCGCCCCATGACGTCGCACATCCAGGTGCCCGCCGACGGCCAGAAAATCACCGTCAACCCCGATTTCACGCTGAACGTGCCCGACAACCCGATCATCCCTTTTATCGAGGGCGACGGCACCGGCGTCGACATCACCCCGGTGATGATCAAGGTGGTCGACGCGGCGGTCGAGAAGTGCTACGGCGGCAAGCGCCGCATCCACTGGATGGAGGTGTACGCGGGCGAAAAATCCACGCGCCTGTACGGCCCCGACGAGTGGCTGCCCCAGGAGACGCTGGACGCAGTGCGCGACTACGTGGTGTCGATCAAGGGGCCGCTGACCACGCCGGTGGGCGGCGGCATCCGCTCGCTCAACGTGGCGCTGCGGCAGGAGCTGGACCTGTACGTCTGCCTGCGGCCGGTGCAGTACTTCCGCGGTGTGCCGTCGCCGCTGAAAGAGCCCGAAAAGGTCAACATGGTCATCTTCCGCGAGAACTCGGAAGACATCTACGCCGGGATTGAATGGGAAGCGCGCAGCCCGCAGGCGCTGAAGCTGATCCGCTTCCTGACCGACGAGATGGGCGTGCGCAAGATCCGCTTTCCCGAGACGTCGGGCATCGGCGTCAAGCCCGTCTCCATCGAGGGCACCGAGCGCCTGGTGCGCAAGGCCATCCAGTACGCCATCGATAACGACAAGCCCAACGTCACCCTGGTGCACAAGGGCAACATCATGAAGTACACCGAAGGCGGCTTTCGCGACTGGGGCTACGCGCTGGCGCAGCGCGAATTCGGCGCCGAGCTGATGGACGGCGGGCCGTGGTGCAAGTTCAAGAACCCCAAGACGGGTCGTGACATCATCGTCAAGGACTCGATTGCCGACGCGTTTTTGCAACAAATCCTGCTGCGGCCGGCCGAATACAGCGTGATTGCCACGCTCAACCTGAACGGCGACTACATCAGCGACGCGCTGGCGGCGCAGGTGGGCGGCATCGGCATCGCGCCCGGCGCCAACATGAGCGACAGCGTGGCCTGCTTCGAGGCCACCCACGGCACCGCGCCCAAGTACGCCGGCAAGGACTACGTCAACCCGGGCTCCGAAATCCTCAGCGCCGAGATGATGCTGCGCCACATGGGCTGGACCGAGGCGGCCGACAAGATCATCGACAGCATGGAAAAGGCGATCCTCAGCAAGCGGGTGACCTACGATTTCGCGCGCCTGATGGAGGGCGCCACGCAGGTCAGCTGCTCGGGGTTTGGCCAGGCGATGATCGACCGCATGTGACGCGGCCGCCGCGCCCACAAAAAAAGCCCGGGGCGACCCGGGCTTTTGGTTTCGTGCGAACTTTCAGTTCGGCAGCGCTGACGACTCGGTCGTCACCGGGGCCGGCATCGGGTTGCCGGCCAGGGCGCCGTCCGATTCCACGGTGCGGATCTTCAGCGCCAGCAGGCCCTTGGGGCCCTGATCGACCTCGTAGCTCACCCGGGCGCCTTCCTTGAGCGTCTTGAAGCCGTCCATGTCGATGGCCGAAAAATGCGCGAACACATCGGGCCCGCCTTCGTCCGGCTCGATGAAGCCGAACCCCTTGAGGTCGTTGAACCACTTGACTTTACCGTTGGGCATGCGGGTCTCTCCTTTTTTGTTACATCCATCCACCCGGCTGGGAGTGTCGCGGAACCACTTTGCCCTTGTCAACCGGGCTGCATTGTTGTAGACGCGCGGACTCCACGCTCGCCGATCCAGCTTGCAGCCGGCTGACTCGGCCCCATCTGCTTAACCGGCGGCCAGCCTCGATACCCGTGCGCGGCGGCCTTATAGAATGATTTTCATGGCGACATCCCAACCGAAAGTGCCCGCCCCGCCGGGCCCGATCGCACCCGTGAAGCAGCCCGGCGGTGGTGGTGGCGGCGAAGTGCTGCTTGAGCGCGTGCCGCAGAAAGTCAAGCCGCCCCAGATGCACCAGGTGGTGATGCTGAACGACGACTACACGCCCATGGAGTTCGTGGTGGTCGTGATCCAGGAGTTCTTCGGCAAGGACCGCGAAAGCGCCACCCAGATCATGCTGAAGATCCACCTGGACGGCAAGGGCGTATGCGGCGTGTACACGCGCGACGTGGCGCATACCAAGGTTGAGCAGGTGCTGGACGCGGCGCGCCAGGCGGGGCACCCGCTCCAGTGCGTCAGCGAGCCTGTCGACTAGGGCTTTCCCGGCGAGCCACAGCAGGCGACATGGCGTTGAATATCACTGAACCTCCCCCAACTGTCACAGTCGAAGCCTCTGGAAATTCGTAAGCTTGAGGCGCTAAAGGAAACACACCATGATTGCCCAGGAACTGGAAGTCAGCCTCCACATGGCATTTGTCGAGGCCCGTCAGCAGCGCCACGAATTCATCACGGTCGAGCACCTGCTGCTGGCCCTGCTGGACAACCCCAGCGCGGCAGAGGTCTTGCGTGCCTGCTCGGCCAACATCGACGACCTGCGCTCGTCGCTCACCAATTTCATCAAGGACAACACGCCCCAGGTCGCCGGCACCGACGACGTGGACACCCAGCCCACGCTGGGTTTCCAGCGCGTCATCCAGCGTGCCATCATGCACGTGCAGTCCACCGGCAACGGCAAGAAGGAAGTCACTGGCGCCAACGTGCTGGTCGCCATCTTTGGCGAGAAGGACTCGCACGCCGTGTACTACCTGCACCAGCAGGGCGTGACGCGCCTGGACGTCGTCAACTTCATCGCGCACGGCATCCGCAAGAGCGACCCGCCCGACCAGCCTAAGCCGGCCGAAGGCCAGCCCGGCGCCAGCGGTGAGGCCGAGGAGGCCACCGAAAAGAACGAGAAGCAGTCGCCGCTGGAGCAGTTCACCGTCAACCTGAACCAGAACGCCAAGGACGGCAAGATCGACCCGCTGATCGGCCGCGAATACGAGGTCGAGCGCACCATCCAGATCCTGTGCCGCCGCCGCAAGAACAACCCGCTGCTGGTGGGTGAGGCCGGCGTGGGCAAGACGGCCATTGCCGAAGGCCTGGCCTGGCGCATCACCGAAGGCTCGGTGCCCGAGATTCTGGCCGAGGCCACGGTGTATTCGCTCGACATGGGCGCGCTGCTGGCGGGCACCAAGTACCGCGGCGACTTTGAGCAGCGCCTGAAGGGCGTGCTGAAAAGCCTCAAGGACAAGCCCAACGCCATCCTGTTCATCGACGAGATCCACACCCTGATCGGCGCCGGCGCGGCGTCGGGCGGCACGCTGGACGCGTCCAACCTGCTCAAGCCCGCGCTGTCGAGCGGCCAGCTCAAGTGCATCGGCGCGACCACGTTCACCGAATACCGCGGCATCTTCGAGAAGGACGCGGCGCTGTCGCGGCGCTTCCAGAAGGTCGACGTGGTCGAACCTACGGTGCCCGAGACGATCGAGATCCTCAAGGGGCTCAAGAGCCGCTTCGAGGAGCACCACAGTGTGAGGTACGCCACGGCTGCGCTGCAGGCCGCGGCCGAGCTGTCGGCCAAGTACATCACCGACCGGCATCTGCCCGACAAGGCCATCGACGTGATCGACGAGGCCGGCGCGGCGCAGCGCATCGCCTTGGCCAGCAAGCGCAAGAAGACCATCGGCAAACACGAGATCGAGGAGATCGTCGCCAAGATCGCCCGCATCCCGCCGGCCAGCGTCAGCAACGACGACCGCAGCAAGCTGCAGACGCTGGAGCGCGACCTCAAGTCGGTCGTGTTCGGGCAGGACAAGGCGCTCGAAGTGCTGGCCGCCAGCGTGAAGATGGCGCGCTCGGGTCTGGGCAAGGGCGACAAGCCGATTGGCAGCTTCCTGTTCAGCGGACCCACCGGCGTCGGCAAGACCGAAGCGGCCAAGCAGCTCGCCTACATCATGGGCGTCGAGCTGATCCGCTTCGACATGTCGGAATACATGGAGCGCCACGCCGTCAGCCGCCTGATCGGCGCGCCTCCCGGCTATGTCGGCTTCGACCAGGGCGGCCTGCTGACCGAGGCCATCAGCAAGAAGCCGCACTGCGTGCTGCTGCTCGACGAAATCGAGAAGGCGCACCCCGACATCTTCAACGTGCTGCTGCAGGTGATGGACCACGGCACGCTGACGGACAACAACGGGCGCAAGGCCGACTTCCGCAACGTCATCATCATCATGACGACCAACGCGGGCGCCGAGACGCTGAACAAGAGCACCATCGGCTTCACTACGCAGCGTCAGGCGGGCGACGAGATGGCCGACATCAAGCGCCTGTTCACGCCCGAGTTCCGCAACCGGCTGGACGCCATCGTCAGCTTCAAGCCGCTCGACGAGCAGGTCATCCTGCGCGTGGTCGACAAGTTCCTGCTGCAACTGGAGCAGCAACTGGCCGAGAAGAAGGTTGAGGTCACCTTCACCGACCAGCTGCGCAAGTTCCTGGCCAAGAAGGGCTTCGATCCGCTGATGGGCGCGCGCCCGATGCAGCGCCTGATCCAGGAGACCATCCGCAAGGCGCTGGCCGACGAGCTGCTGTTTGGCCGCCTGACCGAAGGCGGTCGCCTGACGGTGGACCTGGACGACAAGGACGAGGTGACGCTCGACATCACCCCGCTGCCCAAGCGCGAGCGCAGCCGCGGCGCCGAACCGGCCGAGCCGGAAGAGGAAGTCGCCGCGGACTGACGGCTTCGCGTCGTCCACAGGGGCCGGCTGCCTGCGCAGCCGGCCTTTTTTTGTGGGCGCGCGCACTATCATGTGGCGGCAAATTTCCAGCCCACTCACGAGGAGACCCATGTTCAGCCACATCATGATCGGCACCAACGATCTCGAAAAGTCCCGCAGCTTCTACGACGCCGTCCTGGCCGTCCTGGGCGCCAAGCCCGGCGTGCTGGACCGCCATCGTGTGTTCTGGCGCGCCAACGGCGGCACCTTCAGCGTCACCCAGCCCATCGACGGCCAGGCCGCGACCGGCGGCAACGGCACGACCGTCGGTTTCGCGCTGGCCAGCCCCGAGCAGGTCGACCAGTTTCACGCCACCGCCCTGGCCCACGGCGGCGTGGCCATCGAAGACCCGCCCGGCTGGCGCGGCGGCCCGGCGGGGCTGTACCTGTGCTACTTCCGCGACCCGGACGGCCACAAGATCTGCGGCCTGCACCGCCCGGCCAAGCCGCAGTAAGCGGCTGCGACCGTCGCGCCGCCGTGGCGCCCGTTATGCTGGCGCCACGATGAGCACGCCCACCTTCCTCTGGCACGACTACGAAACCTTCGGTGCCAACCCCCGCCGCGACCGCCCGGCGCAGTTCGCCGCCATCCGCACCGATGCCGACCTGAACGAAATCGGCGCGCCGGTGATGCTGTACTGCCAACCGGCGCCCGACGTGCTGCCCGACCCGGTGAGTTGCCTCATTACCGGCATCACGCCGCAGGAATGCGCGGCCAAGGGCGTGCCGGAGCATGAGTTTGCCGCCCGTATCCACGCGCTGCTGGCCGAGCCGGGCACCATCGGCGTGGGCTACAACTCGATCCGCTTCGACGACGAGGTGACGCGCCACCTGCTGTGGCGCAACCTGCGTGAACCCTATGGGCGCGAGTGGCAGAACGACTGCGGCCGCTGGGACTTGCTGGACGTGGTGCGCGCCGCGCACGCGCTGCGGCCCGATGGCATCGAATGGCCACGCGGTGACGACGGGCACACCACCTTCCGGCTTGAAAAGCTGAGCGCCGCCAACGGCCTGGCGCACGACGCAGCGCACGACGCGCTGTCCGACGTGCGCGCCACCATCGCGCTGGCGCGGTTGCTGCGAGCGCGCCAGCCGCGCTTGTTCGACTTCTGCCTGTCGCTACGAAAAAAAGAGCGCGTCGCGCAGGAACTGGGCCTGCCGACCACGTTGCGCGAGGCGCGGCCGTTTGTGCACATCAGCGGCATGTTCGGCGCCGCGCGCGGCTGCCTGGCACTGATGGCGCCGCTGGCCATGCACCCGACCAACAAGAACGAGCTGCTGGCGTGGGACCTGTCGGCCGACCCGGCCGAGCTGGCCGATCTGAAGCCCGACGCCGTGCGCGAGCGCCTGTTCACGCCCACCGCCGACTTGCCCGAAGGCGTCACGCGGCTGGCCATCAAGGGCGTGCACCTGAACAAGTCGCCCATCGTCATCGGCGGCGTGGCCATGCTGCAGAAGCAGCCCGACTTGATGAAGCGCTGGGGCATCGACCTGGGGCTGGCCGAGCGCCACTTCGACCGCCTGCGCGCCTTGCCCGACCTCAGCGCGCTGTGGCCGCAGGTCTATGCGCGCCCGGCCGCGACCACGCCGGTTGACGTGGACGAGGATTTGTACGGCGCCTTCGTCGGCAACGCCGACCGCCGCCGGCTGGACGGGTTGTTGAAGCTCTCTCCGCAGGAGCTGGCCACGTCACGCACCGGCTTCGACGACGAGCGCCTGGGCGAGTTGCTGTTCCGCTACCGGGCGCGCAACTTCCCCGACACGCTGAGCGCCCCCGAGCAGGCGCGCTGGCTGCAGCACCGCGCCGCGCGCCTGCTGCATGGCGAAGGCGGCGCGCTGACGGTGCAAGGGCTGTTCGACCGCGTCGACCAACTGGCCGAAAGCGCCGACGACGAGCGTGCCCAGGGCGTGCTGGAGGCGCTGTACGAGTGGGGCGAGCACATGGCGCCGGAGGCTTGAGGGCGCTGCATGAACAGATGGTCTCATTGGCATGGGGCCACTGCCTGAACTGGCGTGCGCGCGTCCATATAATCATTTTTGATTACCAATGGGGTATGACTGAACCGGTGGTCATGCTGGCGCAGTGCAAAACTCAGGAATAGGGGGAAAAATGGCTGGAAATGTGGTTACTGCGCTGCTGCGCGCTTGGGCAAAGCTGGCGGTTGCTGTGGCGATGCTCCTGAGCCTTTCCGCGGTTCAGCACGCACACGCGGCCAATTGCAAGGTGCTTTTTCACGGCTCTGTTGGTTACGTATCCGCTCAGGCTTTGGTTCTGGATGGTTACGATGTGGTTGCCACGGAGACCCTGACTGGGCTGTCGGGTTATCTGTCAGGGCCGAATGCCAATCTGGGCCAGTACTGCCTGATCTGGTTGCACTGGGTGAACCACTACACGCCGACGGCTGCGGATGGTGACGCGATCAAGACCTACCTGGCGGGTGGCGGCAGCGTCCATTTCAGCGGCGAATACCCCGAGGGACAGATGTCCATGTCTGCAGCGTACACAGCGTGGATGCTGGACATCATGAACACCCGCTTGCTCCCGGCCTCTGGCGGAGGTTCGGTCACGTATTCGACCTCGATGCAAGGGGGAACTTGGGAGTTGAATCCGGCTTCCATCGCGAGCGTTCATGCGGTGCCTTTTCCGCTTGGCAGCCCACAGCCCAGTCAAATCGGTTTTGACAATGGCGGCGGTTTGTTGGGCAACATTCCTGCGCGCAACCGCGTCGCCTATCAGGGCGATCTCGCCAGTATGTCCGGCGTGACCAATACCGCTGCGTTCGACGAAGCTGACATGGTCGGTGGCAAGGGCCGGATCTCCTTCTTTGGCGACGTGGGCAATCTCGGACCCTCGACGCAGACCTCACAAAACATTCAGCTCATCAAGAATCTGCAAAACTTCCTTTCAGCGTCGGGACCGTCCAGTTGTCCGGCCAACCTGCTGGCCGTGGACGATTCAGGATCGGTGTTTGCGACTGGCGGCCAAGCGATTGCCAACGTATTGAGCAACGACGACATGAATCCGGGAGGGCTGCACGGTCAGGTGGTGCCGCAGCTGGGCACCTTTGTCACGGTAAGCGAGGTACCGGGATCCAACACCTCCCCAGCTGGCTTCGTTATCACCCTGGATACCGCTACGGGAGCAGTCAATGTCCCAGCCAACACGCCGCCCGGGACCTATTCACTGGATTACAAGATCTGCCAGATTTCGCATCCGACCAACTGCGCTACGGCCAAGGCCACGGTGACAGTGAAGGGCCCCCCGCCAGCGGCGATCAGCTTGACACAGGCGGTCAATTCTCACCCGGTGGGCGCAACCCACCAGGCACAGGCCACCGTGACCGATGCCAATGGCAAGCCTGTGCCCAACGTTGATGTAACGCTCACCCTCGCCAGCGGCCCGAACGTTGACAACGTGTATCTGGTGGTCAAGACCGATTCGAACGGCGTGGCCGTGTTCAGCTACCCGGGTGTCGGTGGGTTGGGGATGGACGTGCTGCAGGCTACCGTGGATTCCGGCAATGGGTCGCTTCCTTCCAACACGCTGGAGGTGAAGTGGACGCAGCCGCGTGCCCAGGAACCTCAGGCGCCAGTTGCGGTACCGACGTTGTCAGGTTGGAGCTTGTTGCTGTTGGCACTGACGGCCGGCGTTACCGGTTGGCGTCGCCAACGTCGATAAGGGCGGTGGTGCGTCGGGCTCTTGCCGCCCCTGTCCGTCGCCTTGGGGAGAGGCAAAAGTCTTTCGGTGTTGTGGAGCGCATCACAATACAGTTGTCGTCGCCGTCAATTAGAAAGTGCGCTATGCCGTGTATGAGTGGGGCGAACACATGAGTGTCGGAGACGGTTTTGCTCCTGTTTTAATAGCTCTTTTGTTTGATGGGCAAGCGCTGTCGGTGAATTGAAATTGCAACTCGTGCCCTAAAGCCCAGCCCACCACAACCTCAGCCGCATGCCCGTTTCGCTGGTGTAACCGACGCTACTGGCACGAATGCGGCCTCCAGCGTCGATGACGACCAACGCCGGCACGGCACCCAGGCCGTAGCGCGCGGCCAGCGCGCCGTCGGGGTCGATCACGGTGGGCCAGGCCAGGCCGCGCTGCGCCAGCACGCGGCGCACGGCGGCCACGTCGCCCGATTGCATGGCCACGGTCAGCACCGGCCAGTCGGCGGCGACGGCCGTGATGCTGGATTGCTCCAGTCGGCAGATCGTGCACCAGTCGGCCCAGAAATGCAGCGCCACGGGCCGGCCGGGGTGCGCGGCGCGCCACTGCGCCAGGCTCAGCACGGCGCCGTCCTGTGCGCTCACGGCCAGTGCCTCGAAGTCGGGCGCCGGCCCACTGGGCACATGGCGCGTCTGCCACAGGTGCGCGCCGGCCAGCACCGCCAGCACCATCGCCAGCGTGACGAGGTGCGAGCGCCATCGGCCCCACGCGGGCGCTTGCGCTCGATTCATGAAGGGGGTGTCCGCGCCGCTGGCATACTGGCACTTTAGACCAACGCTGGAGGAAACAGCCATGAGCACCCAAACCAAGTACCTGCTGCAAGAAAGCCAGATGCCCAAGTTCTGGTACAACATCCAGGCCGACTTGCCCAAGCCGATGCCGCCGGTGCTGCACCCGGGCACCCTGCAGCCCATCGGCCCGGACGACCTGGCGCCGCTGTTTCCGATGTCGCTGATTCAGCAAGAGGTGACGACCGAGCGCGAGGTCGAAATCCCCGAACCCGTGCGCGAAGTGTTCCGCCTGTGGCGCCCGGCGCCGCTGTTTCGCGCGCACCGTCTTGAAAAAGCCCTGGGCACGCCGGCGCGCATCTTCTACAAATACGAAGGCGTCAGCCCCGCCGGCAGCCACAAGCCCAACTCGGCCATTCCGCAGGCCTTCTACAACGCGCAGGCCGGCATCAAGCGGCTGACCACCGAGACCGGCGCCGGCCAGTGGGGCAGCTCGCTCGCCATGGCCGGGCAACTGTTCGGCCTGGACGTGACGATCTACCAGGTGCGCGTCAGCTATGACCAGAAGCCCTACCGTCGCGCGCTGATGGAAACGTACGGCGCGCGCTGCGTGGCATCGCCCAGCAACGAGACCGAATACGGCCGCCGCGTGCTGGCCGAGAACCCCGACCACCCGGGCAGCCTGGGCATCGCCATCAGCGAAGCGGTGGAGATCGCGGCGCAGCGCGACGACACCAAGTACGCGCTGGGCAGCGTGCTCAACCACGTGCTGCTGCATCAGACCATCATCGGACTGGAAGCGATGGAGCAGATGCACATGGCCGACGCCTGGCCCGACGTCATCGTAGGCTGCACCGGCGGCGGCAGCAACTTCGCGGGCATCGCGTTCCCGTTCATCGGCTATGGCCTGCGCGGCGGCGCCAAGCCGCGCATCGTGGCCGTCGAGCCGGCGGCGTGCCCAAGCCTCACGCGCGGCAAATACGCCTACGACTTCGGCGACACCGGCCACATGACCCCGCTGACCAAGATGCACACGCTGGGCAGCACGTTCACCCCGCCGGGCTTTCACGCCGGTGGCCTTCGCTACCACGGCATGGCGCCCTTGGTCAGCCACTGCAAGGAACTGGGCCTGCTCGAAGCCACCGCCTACACGCAGAACCAATGCTTTGAAGCCGGCGTCACCTTTGCCCGCGCCGAAGGCATCGTGCCCGCGCCTGAAGCCAACCACGCCGTGCGCGGCGCCATCGAGGAAGCCCTGCGCTGCAAGCGCGAAGGCAAGGCCGAGACCATCCTGTTCAACCTGAGCGGCCACGGCCACTTCGACATGGGCAGCTACCAGAAGTACTTTGCCGGCGAACTGACCGACCAGAGCTACGACGAGAAGGAACTGGCCCAGGCGCTGTCGGGCTTGCCGGCGGTACCGGCCTGAAGGCGCGGGTCAGCGATCGGCTTCGCTGAACACTTCCAGCAGCCGATCCAGCCCGCCCATGTCGATCGCCACTTTGGCCTGCTCGCGCACGCGGGGCTTGGCGCGGTAGGCGACAGACAGGCCGACGGCGCCCATCATTTCCAGGTCGTTGGCGCCGTCTCCCATGGCAATGGCCTGGGCCGGGTCGCAGCCGAGCAGGCTGCACACGCGAAGCACGGTCTGGCGCTTCATGTCGCCGTCGCAGATGTCGCCCCAGCTTTGCGGCAGGATGCGGCCGGTGAGTTGCCCATCGACGATGTCCAGCTTGTTGCTGCGGGCGAAGTCCAGTGCCAGGCGGTCGCGCAGGCGGTCGGCGAAGTAGGTGAAGCCGCCCGAGATCAGCAGGACCTTCAGCCCCGCGGCCTTGCAGGCCAGCACCAGTTCGGCCGCGCCAGGGTTCAGGCGCAGCCGCGCGCGGTAGACCTGCGCCAGCTGTTCTTCGCGCACCCCTTCCAGCATGGCCACGCGGCGGCGCAGGCTTTCCTTGTAATCGGTGATTTCGCCGCGCATGGCGGCTTCGGTGATGGCGGCGACCTCGGCCTTGCGCCCGGCGGCGTCGGCGATTTCGTCCACGCATTCGATGTTGATCAGCGTCGAATCCATGTCGAACGCGATCAGCTTGTAGTCACGCAGGGACAGCGGCAGCGCGAGGCCGCGCACGCTCAGGCCGGGGCTGATTTCCCGCACGTGCGGGGAAGAGGATGAGGTGTCCATTTGCTTCGTTTTCGATAGCTGCCTGCGCAGTTTGGGCAAGCGCCAGCGGTCAAAAAGGCTCGAAAACTGCAATTATCCACGCAGCCGCCGGTCGCGGGGCGCCACGTGGTCAGCGGTAGCGGTGACGGCAGCTCAGCGCGCAGGCGTCGACGGCGCGCGGGCCAGCGCCGGCGTGTCGGCGTCGGTGGCAAACGGGAACACGCTGGCGACCGAGCGCGTTTCGGGCAGCACATAGACCACGCCCTGCGAGCGCGAGAACATCGGGTCGATCACGCGGTCGTAAAAACTGGGCGGAATGTTGACGCAGCCGAACGAGATGCGGTTGTCCTGCACGCCGGGCGTCTGCAGGCGGCGCGGGCGGCCTTCGCCCGGCACGTTGCGCACGCGGTGCATCGACAGGGCCGAGTCGTAGTCGAGCCAGACAATGTCTTCGCCCTGGTGGTTGCGGCCCGGCTCGGTCAGGTAGCGGCCGGCCATGGTGACTTTTTCGTGCAGGCGCACCTTGGACAGCGGGCGATTGCCGATGTCGGGTGGCGCCACGTCGCCCTGCGCCTGACCGACCAGCACCGGGCTTTGTGCCACGGCACGACCCTGGGCGTCGAACACCCACAGTGTGGCGCCCGGCTTGTCGATGATGGCGAAGGCCCGCCCCCCGGCATCGCCCGAACGCCGCACATCGGCCGCCAGGCGGCGGATGCGCTCGGCCGCGTCCTCCGTCGCACCGGCGAAGCCCGCCAGCGGCGCCGGTGAATCGACCGCGGTGGCCGCCGCGTCGAGCGTGGCGGCCTGTGCGGCCCACGACGACCACGACAGCAGCAACGCCGCCGTCAACGCACGGAAGGAAGGGGGCACGATTTGAAGCTTGTGCGGCATGGCAGGGCAAAAAGACATCGACAGACATTGTGAACGCAGACGGCGCCGCGCTCGTCGTTGACACGAAAAAGCCTCGATGAACGAGGCTTTTTCGTTTCTCCGCAAACCGGAGTGCGTGGCTGGCTACCGTCAGCCGCGGTCGCGGCGCGGAGGCAGCGGTGCGGGGGCCGGCGCAGGGGGCGGCGGCGGGGGCGGCGTTACGACAGGCGCCGGAGCCGGACGGGCAGGCGGCACCACGACCGCAGGCGCGGGCGCCGGTGCCGGGACGACAACCGGAGCGGGGGCCACTGGCACAGCGGCACGACCGGTGGGGTTGAATTGGCCGGCGTCAGGCTGACCTTTTTCCTTCAGCGGCGAATTGGGCTTGGAGGCGTCGCTGTTCTGCGCGCTCTGGCGCGGGTCATTCTGCGCGAAGGCGGCGCCGGACAACACCAGACTGGCAAGCATCGCGGCTGTGGTGAGCTTTTTCATGTTACGTGCTCCCTTTCAGAGGGTTGATGGACAGTGGTTTGGGTAAGACACCATGCACGTTCGATAACCGGAGTTACGTGGGCGTGGAGGCTTGCAAACGAATGTACGCATCAGCCCGTGCCGACGGGGTAGTGGTGCGGCGACGCTGCGTGTAGGACGCGCGCGGCGGGGCTTGTCAGGTCAGCGCGGCCTCCTTCCGCGCGGGCACCGGCTGGCCAAGGCCGCGCAGCACGTCGCGCACCATCTGCGCGCGGTCCTTCGGCTCGGGCAGCGCTTTTTCGATGCGCAGCTTGTCGTTGCCGGCCAATTTGATGTGCTTGTTCTTCTGGATCATCTGGATGATGGCCATGGGCTCCACCGGCGCATTGGGCTTGAAGGCGATGTGGATGACGCCCGGCGCCGCGTCCACCTTCTGCACGCCGTAGGGCTGCGACAGCACGCGCAGCCGGTGCACATCGACCAGCGTCTGCGCCTGCGGCGGCAGCTTGCCGAATCGGTCGACGATTTCTTCCAGCAGCGTGTCGATCTGCTCGCTGGTTTTGGCGGTGGCCAGCTTCTTGTAGAACGACAGGCGCAGGTGCACGTCGCCGCAGTAGTCGCCCGGCAGCAGGGCGGGCGCGTGCAGGTTGATTTCGGTGACGGCCTGCATGGGGCTCAGCAGGTCGGGCTCCTTGCCGGCCTTCAAGGCTTTCACCGCCTCGGCCAGCATCTCGTTGTAGAGCTGAAAGCCGATCTCCATCATGTTGCCGCTCTGGTTCTCGCCCAGCACCTCGCCGGCGCCGCGAATCTCCAGGTCGTGCATGGCCAGGTAGAAGCCGCTGCCCAGCTCCTCCATCTGCTGAATAGCGTCGAGCCGCTGCGCCGCCTGCTTCGTTAACCCCTCGATCTCGGGCACCATCAGGTAGGCGTAGGCTTGGTGGTGGCTGCGGCCCACACGGCCGCGGAGCTGGTGCAACTGCGCCAGGCCGAATTTGTCGGCGCGGCTCATGACGATGGTGTTGGCGGTGGGCACGTCGATGCCCGTCTCGATGATGGTGGAGCACAGCAGCAGGTTGTAGCGCTGGGCCACGAAGTCGCGCATCACGCGCTCCAGCTCGCGCTCGGGCATCTGGCCGTGGGCGATGGCGATGCGCGCCTCGGGCAGGATCTTTTCCAGCGCCTGGCGGCGGTTCTCGATGGTTTCCACCTCGTTGTGCAGGAAGTAGACCTGCCCGCCGCGCTTCAATTCGCGCAGCACGGCTTCGCGGATCACGCCCGTGCCCTCGTTGCGCACAAAGGTCTTGATGGCCAGGCGGCGCTGCGGGGCGGTGGCGATCACGCTCAAATCGCGCAGGCCTTCCAGCGCCATGCCCATGGTGCGCGGGATCGGCGTGGCGGTGAGCGTGAGCACATCCACCTCGGCGCGGAACTGCTTCATCGCCTCCTTGTGGCGAACGCCAAAGCGGTGCTCCTCGTCGATGATGAGCAGGCCCAGGTTCTTGAACTGCGTCTTGTCGCTGAGCAGCTTGTGCGTGCCCACCACGATGTCGACGCTGCCGTCGGCAATGCCCTTGAGCGTGGCGTTCACTTCCTTGGTTGAGTTGAAGCGGCTCATGCCCGCCACCTTGATGGGCCACTTGGCAAAGCGGTCGGCCATCAACTGATAGTGCTGCTCGGCCAGCAGCGTGGTGGGCGCGAGAAAGGCCACCTGCTTGCCGCCTGTCACCGCGACAAAGGCGGCGCGCAGGGCGACTTCCGTCTTGCCAAAGCCCACGTCGCCGCACACCAGCCGGTCCATCGGCTGCGGGCTGATCATGTCCTGCACCACGGCGTGGATGGCGGCTTTCTGGTCGGCGGTTTCTTCAAAGCCGAAGTCGGCCGCAAAGGTTTCGTAATCGTGTGGGCTGTAGCGGAACGCATGGCCCTCGCGCGCGGCGCGGCGGGCGTAGATGTTGAGCAGCTCGGCCGCCGCGTCGCGCACCTGTTCGGCCGCCTTGCGCTTGGCCTTGTCCCACTGGCCGCTGCCCAGCTTGTGCAGCGGCGCTTCGTCGGCGCTGACGCCGGTGTAGCGGCCGATCAGGTGCAGCTGCGACACCGGCACGTACAGCACGGCGTCGGCGGCGTATTCGAGATGCAGGAATTCCTGCAGCGCAGGCGATCCGTCGGCGTTCTTCGCACCCATGTCCATGTTCACCAGCCCGCGATAGCGCCCGATGCCGTGCTGCGCGTGCACCACCGGGTCGCCCAGGTTCAGCTCGCTCAGGTCCTTGATCAGCGCTTCGACGTCGCTGACCTGTTCCTGCTTGCGGCGCCGGCGCGTGGTGCTGCCTTGCGCGAACAGCTCGGTCTCGGTCACGAAGTCGATGCCGCCCTCGACCCAGGCAAACCCGCGCGCCAGCGCAGCCGTGGCGATGCCCGTCGGCTCGTCGCTGGCCTGGAATTCGGCCAGCGAATCGAAGGCGGGCGGATGGAGCCCGGACGCGCGTAGGAAGTCCAGCAGGCTCTCGCGCCGGCCCGCGCTTTCGGCCAGCACCAGCGCGCGGTGCGGGCTGGCACGCAGATGCGCCTGCAGGCGCGCCAGTGGATCGTCGGCGCCGCGCACGACCGTGAGGTCGGGCAGGTGGTCGAATTCGGCGAAGGGGTTGGTGTCTTGCGCGCCGCCCCCAGCGGGGGGAGGAACAACACCGCGCACCGCCAGTTGCGCATGCGGCTTGGCACGCACATAAAACTGCTCGGCGTCCAGAAACAGCGCCTCGGGCGGCAGCACGGGCCGCTCGGGATCGCCCTGCGCCAGGCGGTAGCGCTCGCGCGTGTCCTGCGCGAACTGCTGGAATGCGGCTTCCAGGTCGCCGTGCAGCACCAGCGTGGCGCTGTCACCCAGGTAGTCGAACACGGTGGCCGTGTCGTCGAAGAACAGCGGCAGGTAGTACTCGATGCCCGCGGTGGCGACGCCGTTGCCCATGTCCTTGTAGATGCGGCTCTTGGTCGGGTCGCCTTCCAGCAGCTCGCGCCAGCGGCTGCGGAATTTGGCGCGTGCCGCGTCGTCCATGGGGAATTCGCGGCCCGGCAGCAGACGGACTTCGGGCACGGGGTACAGGCTGCGCTGCGTGTCGGGGTCGAAGGCGCGGATCGAGTCGATCTCGTCGTCGAACAGGTCGACGCGGAACGGCATCGCGCTGCCCATGGGAAACAGGTCGATCAGCCCGCCGCGCACCGCGTATTCGCCGGGGCTCGCCACCTGCGTCACGTGCGTGTAGCCGGCCAGCGTCAGCTGAGATTTCAGCGCGGCCTCGTCCAGCGACTGGCCCTGCTTGAAGTGGAAGGTGTAGCCCGCCATGAAGCCGGGCGGCGCCAGGCGGTACAAGGCCGTGGTGGCGGGAATCAGCACCACGTCGGCCTGCCGCTGGCGAATGGCCCACAGCGTGGCCAGCCGCTCGCTGATCAGGTCCTGGTGCGGGCTGAAGGTGTCGTAGGGCAGCGTTTCCCAGTCGGGGAACATCACGCTGCGCAGGCCGGGGCCGAAGAAGGCGATTTCGTCCATCAGCCGCCGCGCGTCGCCCGCATCGGCGGTGACGATGGCCGTGAGCCGGCCCTGGCCCGCTTCGCGCTGTGCCAGCTGGGCAAGCAGCAGCGCGTCGCTGGAGGCGGGCGGGGCGGGCAGGGCGTGGCGTTTGCCGGGGATGAGCTTGGGCAGGTCCATGAAAGCGGGGCGCTGGAAACGACAAAAACCCCCGGCCGGCAGGGGCGGGGGGTGAGGGCTGAATTTTACGCCGCCTGCGTTTTGCGTGCTTTCGGCCGTTGGCGCTTGTCTGTAAAGCGCTGGTAGCTAGCATAAAAGGAGCAAATGGCCCCTTGCGGCTCACTACAATGCGGGCCAGCCCATGCCTGATGTGATGCCCCCCGCCCGTTGCCACGCCTTGCTGCCCTGCGCCGGCACCGGCTCTCGTGCCGGCACGGTGGTGCCCAAGCAATACCAGCCGGTGGCCGGCCAGCCGATGGTGCACCACACGCTGGCCGCCCTGGCGCGCGTGCCGCGCATCGACCAGATCCACGTGGTCGTCGCGCCTGGCGACGATGGGCTGAAGCGCGAAGAGGCTATATATTCGATAGCAAACTGCGGAGGCGCCACGCGCGCTGAAAGCGTCTTCAATGGCCTGACACGCATGCTGGCCGACGGCGCCCGTCCCGATGACTGGGTGCTGGTGCACGACGCCGCGCGCTGCCTGGTGACGCCCGCGCTGATCGACGGGCTGATCGACGCCTGCCTGCCCGACGCCGTCGGCGGCCTGCTGGCACTGCCCCTGCCAGACACGCTGAAAAGCGAGCGCGCCGGTCGCGTGGCGGCGACCATCGAGCGCGCCGGCAAATGGCTGGCGCAGACGCCGCAGATGTTCCGCGTTGGCGCGTTGCGCGACGCCTACGCGGCCCATGCGGCCGGCGGCTTTGCCGGCATCACCGACGAGGCCAGCGCCATGGAGGCCGCCGGCCACGCCCCCTTGCTGGTGATGGGCAGTGCGCAGAACATCAAGGTGACGTATCCCGAAGACTTCGCGCTGGCCGAGGCCGTTTTGAGGAGCCGAGACGCATGACAGAAAAGCACACCGGCATGCCCGCCTTCCGCATCGGCGAAGGGTGGGACGTGCACGCGCTGGTGCCGGGCCGGCCGCTGGTGCTGGGCGGCGTGCACATTCCGCACACCCAGGGGCTGCTGGGCCATTCGGATGCCGACGCGCTGCTGCACGCCATCACCGATGCGCTGCTGGGCGCGGCGGGGCTGGGCGACATCGGCACGCACTTCCCGGACAGCGACGACCGCTTTGCCGGGGCCGATTCGCACGCGCTGCTGGTCGAGGCGGCGCGGCGCGTAAAGGCCGCGGGCTGGCGCGTCGGCAACCTGGACAGCACCGTGGTGGCGCAGCGGCCGCGCCTGGCGCCGCACATTGGCGCCATGCGTGCGCGCATCGCCGAAGCGCTGGACATCACCCAGGCCCAGGTCAACGTCAAGGCCAAGACGGCCGAACGGCTGGGCGCGGTGGGGCAGGGCGCGTCGATCGAGGCGCGCGCGGTGGTGCTATTGGTTCAGTAGCGAACTGCGCCGTTGCAGCAAGCGCTGGTGGCCTGATTAGCGTTTTTTGCGTCAGCGCCGCTTCTTGAGCAGCGACACCCCGGCCTTGGGTTCGTCGGCCTGGCGCAGCCGCACGATGGCCATCAGGCCGCCGTCGGGGCTGTTTTCCAGCTCCAGAAAGCCGCCCATGTTCTGCACCATCTTGGCGACGATGGCCAGGCCCAGGCCGGCGCCGGTGGCCGCGGTGCGCGCGCGGTCGCCGCGAAAGAACGGGCGCGTCAGGCTGGGCAGCAACTGCGGCGCCACGCCCGGGCCGTGGTCGCGCACGCGCAGCGTCACCCAGGCGTCGCGCGCGGCGGCCGTCATGTGCACGTGCGCCACGGCGCTGCCCTCGGTCTTGCCGTAGCGGCGCGCGTTCTCCAGCAGGTTGGCCAGCACGCGCGACAGCTCGACGTCGTCGCCCATGACGCGCAGCTCGGGCGCGATGTCGATCTGCACCTGCAGGTCGTCGCCCAGCGTGAACGGCTGGGCCGCCGCTGCGGCGATGTCGGCCAGCGGCAGCGCGTGAAGCTCCAGGTGGCCGGGCCGGGCGTAGTCGAGAAACTTGTCGATGATGGTGTCGACCTGTCCGATGTCGGCCACCATGTGGTCGCGCGCCTCGGTGTCGGGCACGCTCATCTCGGTTTCCAGCCGCAGCCGCGCCAGTGGCGTGCGCAGGTCGTGCGAGATGCCGGCCAGCATCTCGGCGCGGTCCTGCTCGATTTTCGACAGCTGCTCCGCCATGCGGTTGAAGCCGACATTGACCGCGCGGATTTCACTGGAGCGGGCCGACTCGTCCAGCCGCCAGCGCTCGAAGTCGCCTTCGCGCACGTGGGCGGCGGCAATCGACAGCTGGCGCAAGGGCCGGTTGATGAAGCCGGCCAGCAAGGCCGCGCCCACCAGCGACAGCGCGCCCAGCATGGCCAGCCACACCAGCCAGGCGCTGCCGCCCAGCAGTGCGCCGATGCGCGAGCGGTCGGTCAGCAGCCAGTACGAATCGCCTTCGATCGCAAAGCCCACCCACAGGCCGGGTTCGTCGTTGACCCGGCTGGCCACCACGGTGCCGGGGCCGAGGCGGGCGACGATTTCGGCGCTCATGCGGCGCTCCAGTTCGGTCTGGTTGAACAGGTCGAACTTGTCGCCCGGCTCGTGCGTGGCGATGCGCACCTTTTCCTGGTCGGCCAGCGTCTTGATGAGCGAGACGCGCGCAATGGCGTCCGAGTGCACCAGCGCCGCGCGCGACAGGTTGACCAGCGACGCCACCTGGCGCGCGTTGCCCAGGACGCGCGGCTCGTATTCGAGCGTGCGGAACATCTGGTACCAGCCGATGGAGCTGCCCAGCAGCAGCAGCGCCAGCAGGATGAAGGTGCGCCAGAACAGGCTGAACCCGAGCGGGCGGCGCGCCGAGCGCGCGGCGTCGGCGGACGAATCCCCTCCCTGGCCGGCGCGCGCGGCCGCACTGCTGCGCCGGCTGTCCGGCACGGGGGCCGCCGCGCTCATCGAAGGGGGGGCCGCGCCTTCAGGGGCGGGCACGGCAGGCGGCGCAGGACGCATCAGCCGGTGCCGTCCGGCACGAACACGTAGCCCACGCCCCACACGGTCTGGATGTAGCGCGGGCTGGCGGCGTCCTGCTCGATCAGCTTGCGCAGGCGCGACACCTGCACGTCCAGGCTGCGGTCGAAGGGCTCGAATTCGCGCCCGCGCGCCAGCTGCGCCAGCTTTTCGCGCGACAGCGGCTGACGCGGGTGGCGCACCAGCGCCTTGAGCATGGCGAATTCGCCCGTGGTCAGGTTGATTTCCTCGCCGTTCTTGCGCAGCGTGCGGGCGCCCAGGTCGAAGTGGAAGGGCCCGAAGCTGACCGATTCGTTTTCGGCCGAGGGTGCGCCGGGCGCTTCCTGCGGCGGGCGGCGGCGCAGCACGGCGTGGATGCGCGCCAGCAATTCGCGCGGGTTGAACGGCTTGCCCAGGTAATCGTCGGCACCGACTTCCAGGCCGACGATGCGGTCCACGTCCTCGCCCTTGGCCGTCAACATGATGATGGGTGTGCGGTCACCGGCGGCCCGCAGGCGGCGGCACACGGACAGGCCGTCCTCGCCGGGCATCATCAGATCGAGCACGATCAGGTCGATGGTGTCGCGCAGCATGATGCGCGAGAGGGCCTTGGCATCCTCGGCCAGGATGACCTCGAACCCTTCCTGCGCCAGATAGCGGCGCAGCAGGTCGCGGATGCGCGCATCGTCGTCAACGACGACGATCTTGTCGGTGCGGTGGCTTGCCTGGTTCATCAAAACCTTTCTGACGTATTTGTAACAGAGCCATTGTGGCCCTGATCGGCCGGGAATACCGGGTTAACCCCAGCCGACTTTCACAGTGTTACAAGTGTTGCCCCGTCCTTGGGCAATGTGAAGGACGCACACGGTGGGATGAGGCATCGTCCGGTTCCCATGAAGCAACGACTTTTCAGCGCGCCGGGCTGGCTAGGGCTGGCCTTGGCGCTGGGGCCGGGCGTGGCCCGCGCGCAGCCCAGTGGCGAAGCGCCCGACATGGGGCCGGGCGCGGCTGTGGCGGCGGCGGCTGCAGCGGACGTGCTGCGCCGAAGCGGTGTCTGGCAAGCGGTCAATGCCGTCCATCACCGGCGCGAAGGGTTCGCGGGGCCTGACCACCGGCTCACCGCCGAGCAGCGGGAGCAGTTGCGCGACCAGGTGCGGCGCGCATCGGTGCGGACGGAGATGGCGCCGCCAAGGCTCGCCACGCCGCCCGGCGGGCGCTGACCGGCGTGCCGATTGCGCGCTTGTCCCACAAGGGCGGCGCGCGGCGCTGCCCATAATGCGCGGCAGCGTTTCATCTTGAACGCATCGCTATTTGCCATGAAACATCCTATCTCCCGTTGGGGCACGCTGGCCCTGCTGGCGGCGGCGTGTGTCGCCGCGCCGGCCCACGCCCAGGTGCCCAATTCACCCGCCACCATGACCCTCACCGCGCCCCAGAATGTGCTGCAACTGTCTGCCACCGGGCAGGTCGAGGCGATGCAGGATTTGCTGACGCTGTCGCTGACCACCACGCGCGAGGGCGCCGATGCCGCCAGCGTGCAGGCCGAGTTGCGCAAGGCGCTGGACGCCGCGTTGAACCAGGTCAAGTCCACCGCCCAACCCGGCCAGATGGACGTGCGCACCGGCGACTTCAGCATTCACCCGCGCTACAACCGCGACGGCAAGATCAACGGTTGGCAGGGCAGGGCCGAACTGATCCTGGAAGGCAGGGACTTTCCCCGCATCACCCAGGCGGCCGCGCGCGCCACCCCCATGACCATCGGCAATGTGTCGTTCGGCCTGAGCCGCGAGCAGCGCACCAGGGTGGAGAGCGAGGCGCAGGCCATCGCCATCGAGCGCTTCAAGGCCCGCGCGGCCGAGATCGCCCGCGCCTTCGGGTTTGCCGGCTACAGCCTGCGCGAAGTGGCCATCAGCGGCGATGCCGAAGTGCCCATGCCGCGTGCCTATGGCATGGCCAAGGCGCAAGCCATGGTGGCCGACGCGCCGGTGCCGGTCGAACCGGGCAAGAGCACCGTGCAGGTCATCGTGTCGGGGACGGTGCAGGCACGCTGACCGCCGGCCGCCTGGCGCGCCGCGACAGCGCGCGCCACACGTTTCAATTACCATGACCGTCAGGCGGTGGGCGCGGGTGCCCGCCGGCCGTCCACCACGGAAAGCCTTTCATGTCCGAGCCTGTTCTGCACCACGTCAGTTGCCCCGACGCGGGCCCCGGACATCGGATGGCGTACTGGCAATGGGGCGACGCCGGCGCGCCGCATAGCGTGGTCTGCGTACACGGGCTGTCGCGCCAGGGGCGCGACTTTGACGTGCTGGCGCGCGCGCTGTTGGCACGTGCCGCCGCGCAGGGCAGGGCATTGCGCGTGGTGTGCCCCGACGTCGTGGGCCGAGGCGAAAGCGACTGGCTGGCCGACCCGATGGGTTATCAGTTTCCGACCTATGTGGCCGACATGCTGGCGCTGCTGGGCGTTCTGCACCAGCAGGCGCGCATCACCACGCTGGACTGGGTCGGCACCAGCATGGGCGGCTTGATTGGCCTGACGCTGGCCGGCATGCCCGACTTGCCGCTGCCCGCGCCCGTGCGCCGCCTGGTGCTTAACGATGTCGGTCCGGTGATCGAATGGCAGGCGCTGGCGCGCATCGGCCAGTACCTTGGGCGCTTCGGCACCGCGCCGTCTGTCGAAGCGGCGGCGGCGCGCATGCGCGATATTTCGGCTGGCTTCGGCCCGCACAGCGACGAAGAATGGCTGGCGCTGTCGCGCCCCATGCTGCGGCCAGCGTCTGAAGGCGGCTGGCGCATGCACTATGACCCGGCCATTGCCGTACCCTATGCACAGGTCACCGAGGCCGCCGCAGCGCAGGGCGAGGCGGCGCTGTGGCAGCTGTACGACCAGGTGACCGCGGACACCCTGCTGCTGCGCGGGGCGGATTCCGACCTGCTGTCCGCCGCCACCGCGCAGGCCATGCAGCAGCGCGGCCCCCAGCCGCGCCGCATCGACTTTGCAGGGGTCGGCCACGCGCCCACGCTGGTCGCACCCGATCAGCGCGATGCGGTCGTCGACTTTCTGCTGCCGGCCGACCCCGGTGCGCGACCCGGCGAGGCGCGATGAAGACATTGGCGCTGCCGCCCCAACCGACCCGTGCGGGGGTCGCCGACGTGGTGATCGCCACCGGGGGCGGTGTGGCCGGCACTGCTGAAATGCGCGCCCGCGCGCGGGCCTTTGCCGAGCCCTTGCTGGCGGGCGAAGTCACGTCGTCCGGCGAGAATGTGCTGGCCCATGCGGACCACACCGCCGACATTCTGGCGGGCATCGGCGGCTCCGACGAAATCCAGGCGGCGGTGTACCTCAGCTACGCCAGCGCGCAGCTCAACCGGCCGGACGAGGTGATCGGCAAGGCCTTCGGCGAAGGCTTTGCGCGGCTCGCCATCGAGACGTCCAAGCTGGAGCGCGTGCAGCAGCGCTCGCGCGCCAGCCGGCAGGACCTGTCGGGCGATTCCGACCAGGCCAGCCAGCAGACCGAATTCGTGCGCAAGATGCTGCTGGCTTTCAGCCGCGACCTGCGCGTGGTGCTGCTGCGCCTGGCGTCGCGCCTGCAGACGCTGCGCTGGTGCGCCGCGGCGCGCAAACCGCCGTCGCCCACGCTGCTGCGCGAGTCGCATGAGGTCTTTGCCCCGCTGGCCAACCGTCTGGGCATCTGGCAGATCAAGTGGGAGATGGAAGACCTGGTGTTCCGCTTCCAGGAGCCCGACACCTACCGGCTGGTGGCGTCACTGCTCGATGAAAAACGCGTCGAGCGTGAACAGACGCTGGAGGCGCGGCGCTCGCAGATCGAACGCGACCTGCGGGCGCAAGGCATCCAGGCCAGTGTGACGGGCCGGCCCAAGCACATCAGCAGCATCGTGCGCAAGATGCGCGGCAAGGGGCTGGATTTTGATCGCGTGTTCGATGTGCGGGCCCTGCGCATCCTGGTCTCGTCGGTGGTGGAGTGCTACACCGCATTGGCCTGGGTGCACCAGCATTTCACGCCGGTGCCGGAAGAATTCGACGACTACATCGCGCGGCCCAAGCCCAACGGCTACCAGTCGCTGCACACCGTGGTGCGCGACGCCGAAGGCCGGCCGTGGGAAATCCAGATCCGCACCACGCAGATGCACGAACATGCCGAGCACGGCGTCGCGGCGCACTGGGCGTACAAGGAGGCGGGCACGCAGGGATACGCCGGCGTCAGCGCCGCGAGCGACTACGACGCCAAGATTGCGGTGCTGCGCCAGTTGCTGGCGTGGGAACGCGACCTGTCGGGCGCTGCGCCGCAGTACGGGCTGTTTGACGACCGCATCTACGTGCTGACGCCGGACGCTGCCATCGTGGAGTTGCCGGCCGGCGCGACGGCGGTCGACTTTGCCTACACCTTGCACACCGAACTGGGTCACCGCTGCCGTGGCGCGCGCGTCGATGGCGCCATGGTGCCGCTGCACACGCCGCTGAAAAACGGCCAGACGGTGGAGGTCATCACGGCCAAGGAAGGCGGGCCGTCGCGCGACTGGCTGAATCCGGACCTGCACTTCCTGGCGTCGAATCGCGCCAAGAGCAAGGTGCGCGCGTGGTTCAACGCGCAGCACACCCGCGAGACGATTGCGCGCGGCCGTGAAATGGTGGAAAAGCTGCTGCAGCGCGAGGGCCGTACCGCGCTGTCGCTGGAACACCTGGCGGCAGAGCTGGGCTTCAAGACACCCGATGCGCTGTTCGAAACGGTGGGTAAGGACGAACTGTCGATGCACGCCATCGAAGTCGTGCTGCGCCCCCCCGGCGCCCACGCCCGCCGCCGACGAACAGGCGTTTCTGCGCAAGCCCACGCCGAACCACGGCGGTCGCGGCGGCGTGCTGGTGGTGGGGCTCGATTCGCTGTTGACCCAACCCGCGCGCTGCTGCAAGCCCGCGCCGCCCGACGACATCGCCGGCTACGTCACGCGCGGACGCGGCGTCAGCGTGCACCGGCGCGACTGCGCGAGCTTTCGCGACCTGCAGGCACGCGAGCCCGAACGGGTGATCGAGGTCGGCTGGGGCACGCCGGCGACCGGCAAGGCGCCGGCCTACCCCGTCGATGTGGCTGTGGAGGCGCTTGACCGCCAGGGCCTGCTGCGCGATATCTCGGACGTATTCGCGCGCGAGAAGATGAACGTCATCGGCGTGCAGACCCAGTCCGTCAAGGGATGGGCGTGGATGACCTTCACCGTCGAAGTCAGCGACACGCAGCGCCTTGCCCATGTGCTGAGCCAAGTCCAGGACGTGACAGGCGTCCGCGCAGCCCGGCGACGCTAAACGCTTGGCGCGGTGCTATAATTCGAAGTTCGAATCGATTTCAGGCGCGTAGCTCAGCTGGTTAGAGCACCACCTTGACATGGTGGGGGTCGTTGGTTCGAGTCCAATCGCGCCTACCAATCATCAAGCCCGACACGAGTGATTTCGTGTCGGGTTTTTTGTTGGCTGTTCGTTCAAGCAACGCGTGTGATCGGCCCCCGGGCCATGCTGGCACCGGCTGCCACGCTCAGCCGGACCCGGCCGCCCACCGGCGCGCCCATTCGTCACGCCAAGCAGCCAACGCCAGGCCGACGGTGCCTGCCGGTGGCGCAGACAGGCCGAGCGTTTGCGCCGCGTGGGTGAGGGCGACGAGCGGCTGGCTCACATCCAGCGCCTGGGCTCCATTCTGTTTGCTCAGCTTCTGTCCGTCTTTCGCCAGCACCAGCGGGGTGTGCAGGTAGCGCGGCGTAGGCACAGCCAACGCGCGCTGCAGCAAAATCTGGCGCGGCGTGTTGTCGGCCAGGTCTTCGCCGCGCACGACGTGCGTGATGCCCTGCAAGGCGTCGTCCACGACCACGGCGAGCTGGTAGGCCCACAGGCCGTCGGCGCGCAGCAGGACGAAGTCGCCGACCGCTTGCTCCACGTGCTGGTGCTGGGTGCCCAGACGGCGGTCATGCCAGCGCAATGGAGTGACGTTTGCTATTGAGTTGGTAGCTGACTCCGCTGACAGGCTATGCGCTGGCGCGTCATTGAATGAAAAATTTCCGGTATGCAGGCGCCAGGCGCGCGGGGCGCGGCCATTCAGCCCGCCGTGCTCGGGTCGGCAGGTGCCGGGATAGGGCAGCTCGGCCCCGCGCTGGCGCAGGGTGCCGCGCGCGGCCTGCGCGGCTTCGATGTCCTTGCGCGAGCAGGCGCAGGGGTAGGCATGGCCGCTGGCGACGAGTCGGTCGAGCGCGGCGCGGTAGTGGGTGGTGCGCTGTGACTGCCACACCGGCGCTTCGTCCGGCATCAGGCCACAGGCGGCCAGTTGGCTGAGGATGAACTGGTCCGCCCCCGGCACGCAACGCGGCGTGTCCACGTCTTCGATGCGCACCAGCCAGCGGCCGCCGTGCGCGCGGGCGTCGAGCCAGCTGGCCAGCGCGGCGACCAGCGAGCCGGCGTGCAAGGGCCCGGTGGGCGAGGGCGCGAATCTGCCGATGTACATGGCAAAGCGGTCAACGGCGCCAACGCGGCGCCGCCAGCGCGGTCAATCGCCGATGACGCGCAGCGCCAGCTCCAGCCCCGAGACGAAGGCGTCTTCCACGCGGTGGCCGATGCACCAGTCGCCACACACGCCGACGCCCAGCGCGGCGTCCCACACGAAAGACTCGCCCAGCGGCACCAGCGTCTGTGCCTGCCGCCACAGGCGGGCTTCGGCGAAGGTGGGCGTGGCACGGATGCCGGTGATTTCGCCGAAGGCCTTCAGCAGCTTGGCGCTGACGCGCGCCGGGTCGTCGCCTTCGTGCTCGCGCGACCAGCCGGGGCTGGCCTGAACGGTCCAGCGCTCGATCAGCGTGCGGCCGGGCTTGGACGATTCGCGCGCCAGCCAGGCGACGCGGTGGTGCGTGCTGCGCGCCGCATTCCATTGCGGCCCCAGCGTGTTCAGCGTGGGCTGCGCAGCGTGCGGAAAGGCCGTGATCAGCGTCCAGCAGGGCGCCACATCCACGCCTTCCACGCGTTGCGCCAGCGGGGCCAGGTGCTCCACCTTCGATAGCAGCTCTCGCGCTCCAGACGCGGGCACGGCCAGCAAGACGGCATCAAAGCCATCCGGGGGGGCGGTGCGGGTCGGACGCGTCACGCGCCTGCACCTGCCAGCCGGCCGGGTGCACCGCGATGCGTTCGACTTGTGTGCCCAGGTGCAAGGCTCTGGCGGCCTGCAAAGGCGCGGCCCAGCGCTGGGGCAGCCCGTTCATCGACGGCACCGCGACCCAGTGCGCTTCGCGCGCGGGCAGTGCGGCTTCGACGACGCGGCCATGCTCGTCCAGCACGCGCACGGCATTGGCGCTCCATGGGCGCACCACGTCGGCGGCGGTGGCCTGCAGCGCCTGGGTGAAGCGGGCGTCGCGCACCGTGAAGTACTGTGCGCCGGTGTCGAAGGTGCCAAAGGGCGAGTCCTGCGACGCCAGCCGGCCGCCGGGTTCGTCGGCGGCTTCGAACACCTGCACGTCGCAGCCGGCGCGCTGCAGCGTGCGCGCGCAGGCCAGGCCGGCGATGCCTGCGCCGATGACGGCGATGCGGCGGGACGAGGGCGTTCTGGGCGGGCGCTGGGTGCGTTTCATGCGGCAACTCTACACGCTCGGGTGCTCCTCCAGCAGCGCGCGCCGCGTGATGGGGCGCGCCAGGCGGTCCAGCCACCACGCCAGCGCCTTGCCGGGTGCGCTGTCGGCGCGCCAGGCATAGCTCAGCGTCGCGATGCGGGTGCTGCGCTCAACCCGGCGCGCCACCAGTTGGCCGGACGCGAGCCACGGGCGCGCCATCGGCTCGGGCAGAAAGCCGGCGCCCAGGCCGCGCAGGTGCGCGTCCAGCTTGGCCCGCAGGCTGGACACCGTGAGCGTCTGCTGCCCTTCCAGTAGGCCGAACGATTGCGTGGCGCCGGTCTGCACCGAATCCGCCACCACGATGCCGCGGTGGCGCAGCAGTTCGGCATCGCGCAGCGGCTCGGGTGCGCGCGCCAGCGGGTGGGTGGGCGCCACGGCGTAGACGAAGCGCACCTGGCCCAGCGGCGCGGCGCGCAGGTTGGCGGCGCTCGACGGCTCCAGGATCGCGCCCAGCGCCAGGTCGGCCTTGCCCGACGTGAGCGCGCCCACGGTACCGCTCAAAATTTCCTCGCGCAGCCGCAGGCGGGTGGGCGGGTCCTGCGCGAAGAATTCGCTGCACAGGTCCATCAGCGCCGAATGCGAAATCAGCCCGTCGGCGGCGACGGTCAATTCGGGCTCCCATCCGGTGGCGACGCGCTTGACGCGCTGCACCACGGCGTCCATTTCCTGCTGCAGGCGTTCGGCCTGCGCCAGCAGCTCGGCGCCGGCGGCGGTCGGGCGCGCCTGGCGCGAACGGCGGTCGAACAGCAGCACGTCCAGCGCTTCCTCGATCTGCCGCACGCGGTAGGTCAGCGCACTGGGCACCAGGCCCAGCGCCCGCGCGGCGCCGGCAAAGCTGCCCGCCTGCGCGATGGCGTTGAGGATGCGAAAGGCGTCCGGGGTCAGCACGTCGGTCGGTTCGGCCATGGCAGGGGGGGTGGTTTTAGTTCAATGTTTTTGAATGATGCCATCAACCCGATTCACCCACAGAAGCGCCAGCCGCGCCTACAGTCGGGGTCATCACAGGAGTTCACGCATGATCACTTTGCGCCCTTCCGGCGAACGCGGCTTTGCCGACCACGGCTGGCTGCAGTCGCATCACAGCTTTTCGTTTGCCGACTACCACGACCCCGCGCACATGGGCTGGGGCAACCTGCGCGTCATCAACGAAGACCGCATCGCGCCCGGCACCGGCTTTGGCGCGCACAGCCACCGCGACATGGAAATCATCAGCTACGTGCTGAGCGGCAACCTGGCCCACCGCGACAGCATGGGCAACGTCACGGGCATTCCGCCGGGCGACGTGCAGCGCATGAGCGCAGGCACCGGCGTCACGCACAGCGAGTTCAACCACGCCGTGGGGCAGACCACGCACTTTTTGCAGATCTGGATCCTGCCCGACCAGCAGGGCGTGGCCCCCGGCTACGAGCAGAAGACCATCCCCACCGCCGACAAGCGGGGCCGCCTGCGCTTGCTGGCCGCTCGCTCGCCCGACGCCGGTGCCGTGCGCATCCACGCCGATGCGGCCCTGTATGCGGGCCTGTTCGACGGCGACGAGTCGGCCACGCTGGCCATCGACCCGGCGCGCAAGGCCTACGTGCATCTGGTGCGCGGCTCGCTCGACGTCAACGGACTGCGCCTGGCCGGCGGCGATGCGGCGCTGATCGAGCACGAAAGCGCCATCCGCCTCAGCCAGGGCCAGGACGCCGAAGTGCTGGTGTTCGATCTGGCGCCGTAACCCCTTTCAAGCCGCGCCGCCGCCGGTTCTGCCGGGGCGGCGCCATCCCCGTTTCATTCACTCCCACGCAAGGACTTATTCACCATGAACGCCATTTCCAATCCCCTCGCCCTGATCGGCCGCATCCTGCTGGCCTGGCTTTTCATTCCCGCCGGCATCGGCAAGCTGGGCGCCGGTTTTGCCGGCACCGTCGGCTACATCGCGTCCAAGGGGCTGCCCATGCCCGAAGTGATGGCGGTGGCCGCGATCCTGGTTGAAATCGGCGCGGGCATTGCGCTGCTAGTGGGCTTCCAGACCCGCTGGGCCGCGCTGCTGCTGGCCCTGTTCACGCTGATGGCGGCGGTGTTCTTCCACAACTACTGGGGCGTGCCGGCCGATCAGGTCATGATGCAGAAGCTGATGTTCAACAAGAACCTGGGCATCGCCGGCGGCCTGCTCGCCATCGCCGCGCTGGGCGGCGGCGCGTTGGGCCTGGACGGGCGCCGGCGCGGCTGAGGCGCGGCGCCAATCGGTGACGCATCGGTAGTCGATTTTCAGCGTCAGCGCTTGCCTGATCAGCGCAGTTAGCTATCGTTTTTGTAGTCCATGGCGCATGGTGATGCGCCTGACAGATCCCCGGCTTGACCGGGGATTTGTCTTTGAGGGCGCAGCCGCAGCACCACGCAAGCCATGCGTCAATCGCTGAGCGCGCGGCGTGGTGCAAGCGGCTCGTCCAGCGGGTGAAAGGCGGTATATTTTGCTTTGGCTGTACTGCCGTAGCGCCGTCCTGGCGGGGCGGTTTCATCCCTTTCGTGCAAGTCCATCGTCATTCCCGCGAAGGCGGGAATCCATGCACGCCCACATGAGGTTGACCTGGATTCCCGCCTTCGCGGGAATGACGGTTCTCTTGAATCGCCCGATGGCGAAGCCCTGATCTCTGTTGTCCCCATGTTCGTCCATCTCCGCCTGCATACCGAGTTCTCCGTCGTCGATGGCGCCACGCGTGTGGACGACATGGTGGCCGCGGCGGCGCGGGGCCAGCAGCCGGCGCTGGCCATCACCGACCTGAACAACCTGTTCGGGGCGATCAAGTTCTACAAGGCCGCGCGCGGCGCTGGCGTTAAGCCCATCCTCGGCGCCGAAGTGCTGCTGGAGGGGCGCGACGGCGACGCCGAGGCGCCCTCGCGCGTGCTGCTGCTGGCCACCGGCACGCCGGGCTACCTGAACCTGTCTGAATTGCTGGCGCGCGCCTGGACGCGCGGGGTGGTCAAGGCGCAGGCCGTGGTGCGGTGGGACTGGCTGGCCGAGCTGTCCGAAGGGCTGATTCTGCTGTCGGGCGCGCAGGCGGGCCCGCTGGGGCCGGCGCTGCTGCAGGGCAATCTGCAGCAGGCCAGCGACATGGCGCTGCGGCTGGCCGAGCTGTTTCCGCACCGCTTCTATCTGGAACTGCAACGCGCCGGCCGCCCCGACGACGAGGCGCACGTGGCCGCCGCCGTGCAACTGGCCGCGCGCCTGAAGCTGCCCGTCGTCGCCACGCACCCGGTGCAGTTCGCCACACGCGACGACTATGAGGCGCACGAGGCGCGCGTCTGCATCGCCGAAGGCGAGATTCTGGGCAACCCACGGCGCGTGCGTCGCTTCACGCCCGAGCAGTATTTCAAGTCCAGCGCCGAGATGCAGGCGCTGTTTGCCGACGTGCCCTCGGCGCTGGCCAACGCGGTGGAGATCGCGCGGCGCTGCAACCTGACGCTGGTGTTGGGCAAGCCGCAGCTGCCCGACTTTCCGGTGCCCGCGGGGCACACCATCGACACGTATTTCCGCCAGGCGTCGCTGGACGGGCTGGAAGAGCGCCTGGCGCACCTGTTTCCTGACGCGGCGGTGCGCGATGCACGCCGCCCGGAATACGTGGAGCGGCTGGAGTTCGAGATCGCCACCATCCTGAAGATGGGCTTTCCCGGCTACTTCCTGATCGTGGGCGACTTCATCAACTGGGCCAAGAACAACGGCTGCCCGGTCGGGCCGGGGCGCGGCTCGGGCGCCGGCTCGCTGGTGGCATATGCGCTGAAGATCACCGATCTCGATCCGCTGGAATACAAGCTGCTGTTCGAGCGCTTCCTGAACCCCGAGCGCGTGTCGATGCCCGACTTCGACATCGACTTCTGCCAGGCCAACCGCGACCGCGTCATCGACTACGTGAAGGACAAGTACGGCAAGAACGCCGTCAGCCAGATCGCCACCTTCGGCACCATGGCCGCGCGCGCCGCCATCCGCGATGTGGGGCGCGTGCTGGACATGAGCTACATGTTCTGCGACGGCATCAGCAAGCTCATCCCCAACAAGCCGGGCCAGCACATCACCATCGACGGCGCGATGAAGGTCGAGCCGCAACTGGCCGAGCGCTACGCCAAGGAAGACGAGGTCAAGACGCTGATCGAGCTGGCCAAGAAGCTCGAAGGCATGACGCGCAACGTGGGCATGCACGCCGGCGGCGTGCTGATCGCGCCCGGCAAGCTGACCGACTTCTGCCCGCTGTACCAGCAGCCCGGCAGCGACTCTGCCGTCAGCCAGTACGACAAGGACGACGTCGAGGCGGTGGGCCTGGTCAAGTTCGACTTTCTGGGCCTGGCCACGCTGACCATCCTGGAAATCGCCAAGGAGCTGATCGTGCGCCGCCACCCGGGGCAGGCGGACTTTGCCTTCGAGAACATTCCGCTCGACGACGCCAAGACCTACAAGCTGTTCCAGGACGGCCGCACCGAAGCCGTGTTCCAGTTTGAAAGCCGCGGCATGCAGGGCATGCTGCGCGACGCGCGCCCCACGCGGCTCGAAGACCTGATCGCCCTCAACGCGCTGTACCGCCCCGGCCCGATGGACCTGATTCCCAGCTTCGTCGCGCGCAAGCACGGGCGCGAGCCGGTCGAATACCCGCACCCGCTGGTGGCCGACATGCTGAGCGAGACCTACGGCATCATGGTCTATCAGGAACAGGTGATGCAGACCGCGCAGATCCTGGGCGGCTACAGCCTGGGGGGCGCCGACCTGCTGCGCCGCGCCATGGGCAAGAAAAAGCCCGAGGAGATGGCCGAGCACCGCCTGATCTTCCGCGAGGGTGCGGCCAAAAACGGCATCAGCGAAGGCAAGGCCGACGAAATCTTCGACCTGATGGAGAAGTTCGCCGGCTACGGCTTCAACAAGTCGCACGCCGCCGCCTATTCGCTGCTGGCCTATCACACGGCCTGGCTGAAGGTGCATTACACGGCCGAGTTCTTCTGCGCCAACATGACGGTGGAGATGGACAACACCGACAAGCTGAAGGTGCTGCACCAGGACGCGTTGCGTGAAGGCATGACGTTCGAGCCGCCCGACGTCAACCGCGGCGGCTACCGCTTCGAGCCCGTCAGCGACACGCTGATCCGCTACGGCCTTGGCGCCATCAAGGGCACGGGGCAGCAGGCCATCGAAGCCATCGTCGCTGCGCGCGAAGGCCGCGGCGGCGGTGCGGCGGGCGATGAGCGTGGCCCGTTCACCAGCCTGTTCGACTTCTGCCGCCGCATCGACCGCACGCGCGTGAACAAGCGCACGGTCGAAGCGCTGATTCGCGCTGGCGCGTTTGATGCGCTGCACATGAACCGCGCGGCGCTGGCCGCCGCGCTGGACCTGGCCTTCGACTACGCCGCGGCCAACGAAGCCAACGCCAACCAGGGCGGCCTGTTCGACCTGATGGACGACGGCCATGGCTCCAGCGCGCAGGAACCGGCGCTGCCCAACGTCATTCCGTGGGGCGTCAAGGAACGCCTGTCGCTTGAAAAGACGGCCATCGGCTTCTACCTGTCGGGTCACTTGTTTGACGAAGTCGAGCGCGAGGTGCGCCAGTTCGTCAAGCGGCGCATCGACGACCTGGTCGACAGCCGCGAGCCGCAACTGCTGGCGGGCATCGTGGGCGACTTCCGCGTCATCAACGGCCAGCGCGGCCGGCTGGCGCTGTTCAAGCTGGACGACAAGTCGGCCAGCATCGACGCCCGTGCCGAAGAAGGCCTGATCCAGCAGCACCGCAACCTGCTGAAGGACGACGAGTTCATCGTCGTCATGGCCAAGGCCATGCCCGATCGCTTTTCGGGCGGCATGCAGCTCAACATCACGCAGATCTGGGACTTGCCCACCGCACGCTGCCGCTTCGGCAAGTTCCTGCGCGTGGCGGTGAACGGTCCGTCGCCCGACGTGCGCCGACTGCTGACCGAATACCCGCCGCAGGTCGAACACACCGAGCACGGCGACCTGCTGCGCGGCCTGCCGGTGCGCCTGCTGGTGGAGCGCCGGGCAGAAAAGGGCGGCGTGATGGCCCAGTTGCAACTGGGCGACGAAGCCCGGTTCTTCCCCAGCGATGCGGCCCTGGCCAGCTGGATGGCGCAGGCCGATGAAGGGCGCGCGGCCATCGTCTATGAGTGATGGCGGCGCGCGTCAGAATTTGAATCAAAAAGGCCGCTTGCGCTTTCTGGGATTGCGCAGAAAGCTATCTAAACTATAGCAATCGGGCGCTGACCGGTCGCGCCGGTGTGGCACGTCGTCAGCCCCGCAGCCGGAAGGTGATCAGCATCGGGTTCCAGTAGCGGCCGTTGTCCGACGGCAGTTTCTCGGTGCGGTCGAGCGCGCGCAGCACGGCGTCGTCCCAGCTCTTGACGCCGCTGGATTTGGTGATGCGGTGGCTGATGATCTGCCCGGTGGGGCCAGTGCGCACCTCGACTTCGGCCACCGGGTTGCCCGGCACGTCTTCGGTGAACACGATGTTGGGCCGCACTGCGGCGCGGATGCGGCCGGCGTAGTTGGCCGATGGGCCGGCTTCGCGCTCGGCGCCGCCGTCTGCGCCACCCGCGGCCTTGCCCTTGCCCGCGGCGCTGCCGCCGTCCGTGTCGCCGGTGCCTGCCAGTTTGGACAGGCGCGCCAGCTCGGCCTTGCGGCGCTCATTGGACTCGCGGGCGTCGGCCGCACTGCGGGCCTTCGCTTCTGCGGCGGCCTTGGCCTTGGCGTCGGCGGTGGCCTTGGCGCGGGCGTCGGCTTCGGCCTTGCGTTCGGCCTCGGCCAGGGCGCGTTTTTCGGCCTCGGCCTTCTTCCTGGCTTCGGCGGCGGCCAGCTTGCGCTGCTCGGCTTCTTCCGCCTTCTTCTTCTCGGCCAGCTTGCGTTGCTCGTCGGCCTTGCGCTGCTTTTCCTCGGCGGCTTTCTTCTGGGCGAGTTCGCGCCGTTCCTGTTCGGCCTCGCGCTTTTTCTCCAGCTCGGCTTCGCGCTTCTTTTCCAGTTCGGCCTCGCGGCGCTCCTGTTCGCGGCGGCGTTCCTGCTCGCGCTTGGCGACGGCGGCCTTGCGGGCTTCTTCCTGCTTTTTCTTCTGCGCCAGGGCGATCTCGGCGTCGCGTTCCTCGTCCACCTGCGGCTTGGGCGGCGGGGGCGGCGGCGGCGCCTTGACCACGGGTTCGGGCTTGGGTGCCGGTTGTGGCTTGGGCGGCGGCGGTGGCGTGCGTTCGACGGCTGGTGCCGGCGGCGGTGGCGGAGGTGGCGGCGCGGCCTTGGGCGCGGCACGCTGCACCGAGGGCGACCACAGCTCGGCCTCGACCGCTTCGTCGTGCGCCTCGCGCTGCCAATTGAGGCCCCAGGTCAGCGCCAGGATCAGCAACAGATGCGCCAGCAGCGCCAGCGCCACGGCGCGCCCCACGCCACCGGCTGGCGGTGGCGCGAATTCGTTGCGTTCGATGGCGACAGCGTTCATGCCGGGCGAATGGGCCTCAACGGACGGCCAGGCCGACGCGGCCGACGCCGGCCTGGCGCAGCCGGGTGGTGACGTCGATCACCTTCTGGTAGGCGATGTCCTTGTCGGCCGCCACCATCACGGCCAGGTCGGGGTTGGACTTGGCGGCGTCGCTGATGGCGGCAAAGATGTCGCCTTCGCTGCGCCCCTTCAGGTCGGGGCCGTTCTTGCCGCCATCGGCGCTCACGGCGCCGGCGGCGTCGATCATCACCGTCACCGGCTGGTCGGGCGCCTTGCTGGACTGGCCGGCGCGCGGGATGTTGATGGCGCCCGGCGTGATGACGGTGGCGGTCACCATGAAGATGATCAGCAGCACCAGCATCACGTCGATGAAGGGCACCATGTTGATTTCGTTCATGGCGCGTCGGCCGCGGCCACGGGATGAGACGTTGGGCATGGCGTCAGTACCCGGTGGGGGTGGCCGAATGCGGGGTGGTGGCCTGCACGCCCAGGTTGCGCTGCAGGATGTTGGAGAACTCCTCGATGAAGGTCTCCTGCTGGATCGCGATGCGGTCGATGTCGCGCGCGAAGCGGTTGTAGGCCACCACGGCAGGAATGGCGGCGAACAGGCCCAGCGCGGTGGCGACCAGCGCCTCGGCAATGCCGGGGGCCACGGTGGCCAGCGTCACCTGCTGCAGCGCGCCCAGGCCGATGAAGGCGTGCATGATGCCCCACACGGTGCCGAACAGGCCCACGTAAGGGCTGACCGAGCCCACCGACGCCAGGAACGACAGGTTGACCTCGGCCGCGTCCATCTCGCGCTGAAAGCTGGCCCGCATCGCACGCCGCGCGCCGTCCAGCAGGGTGCCCGGGTCGGCGATGCGGCGCTCGCGCAGCTTTTGATATTCGCGCATGCCGCTGGCGAAGATGCGTTCCATGGGCCCCCCCGTGGCGCGCGTTCTGCGCCGCGGTGGCGTACAGGTCGTTCAGGCTGGTGCCGGACCAGAAGTCGCGCTCGAATTCCTCGTTGTGCGCCTGGATGCCCTTGATGGCCCGCAGCTTGCGGAAGATGGCCGCCCAGCTGGCGATGGAGCCGGCCAGCAGGATCAGCATGACGATCTGGACCACGAAGCTGGCGTGCAGCACCAGCTGGATGATGGACATGTCCTGGTTCATGGATTCAACTTTTCTAGGATGGCGGCGGGCATGCGCGCCGGTTTCATGGCGGTGGCATCCACCCAGCCGGCGCGCACGCGGCCGTCGCACAGCAGCGTGCGATCGGCCCCTTTCAGAAAGGCCTGCTGCAGGATCGAGATGCCCGCACGACCGCAGGATTCGAGCCGCGCGGTGACGATAAGTTCATCGTCCAGCCGCGCCGGACGCAGGTATTTGACGGCCGATTCGGTGACGACGAACATGCCGCCCGTCTGCTCGCGCAGCGCGCGCTGGTCTAGCCCTAAGCTGCGCAGCCATTCGGTGCGCGCGCGCTCGAAGAACTTCAGGTAGTTGGCGTAGAACACGATGCCGCCGGCATCGGTGTCTTCCCAGTAGATGCGGATCGGGAATTCGAACGCCATCCGCCCGGCCGGTTACGCCAACACCTCGCGCAGGCGGCCGACGGCCGTCTGCAACTGGGGCATCGAGTTGGCGGTCGAAAAGCGGATGTAGCGCGCCGTGTCGGCATGGCCAAAGTCGCGCCCCGGCGTCACCGCCAGGTGCGCGCGTTTCATCAGCTCGAACGCGAAATCCCAACTGCCCGCAGTCTGCATGCCGCTATTGTATTCGGAGCGGGCGGCACTGTGTGGGCCGAACAGTTTGTCACATGCGGCGCTGCAATCGGCCCAGGCGTAGAAGGCGCCGTCGGGCGTGACGGGCACCGTGAGGCCCAGCGCATTCAGCTGCGGCACGAACCAGTCGCGCCGCGCCTTGAACTCGGCGCGGCGGCGCTCGTATTCGGCCAGGCTGTCCGGCTCGAAGCAGGCCAGCGCCGCGTATTGCGACACCGTGCTGGCGCAGATGAACAGGTGCTGCGCGATCTGCTCGACCACATCCACGATGCTGTCAGGCACCACCAGCCAGCCCAGGCGCCAGCCGGTCATGTTGAAGTACTTGCTGAAGCTGTTGATGCTGATGATCTGGTCCGACAGGCCCAGTGCGCTGTGGCTGTAGGTGTCTTCGTAAGAGAGGCCCAGGTAGATCTCGTCCAGCACGGTGATGCCGCCGCGTTCGGCCACCACGTCGTGGATGCGCCGCAACTCGTCGGGGTGGATCGAGGTGCCGGTGGGGTTGGACGGCGAGGCCAGCAGCACGCCGCGCGTGTGCGCGCCCCAGGCGTCGTGCACCTTGCCCGCGCTCAACTGAAAACGCTCGGCCGCCGTGGACGGAATCAGCACCGCGCGGCCTTCGGCGGCGCTGACGAACTGGCGGTTGCACGGGTAGCTGGGGTCGGGCATCAACACCTCGTCGCCCGCATCGACCAGCGCCAGGCAAGCCAGCTGCAGCGCGGCCGACGCGCCGGCGGTGACCACGATGCGCCGCGCCGGCACGTCCAGCCCGAAACGCTGGCGGTACCAGTCGCTGATGCGCTCGCGCAGCGCGGGCAGGCCGGTGGCCTGGGTGTACTGGGTGCGGCCGTCGCGAATGGCTTTTTCGGCCGCTTCCTGTACCAGCGGCGGCGCGGTGAAGTCGGGCTCGCCGATGTTCAGGTAGATCATCGGCTTGTCGGAGCCAGCGGCTTCGCGCGCAATGGCGGCGGCCGACTTGGCCATTTCCATGACGTAGAACGGCTCGATGCGCTGGGCGCGTGCGGAGAGTCTCATGGCGTCAGGATACTCCTGATTCAATAGCTGCTGGCGCAGATGGGGCAAGCGCCAGCGGCAAGAAAGGCTTGAAATCTTGCGGGCAGGCCGCTGCCGCGCCGCCCGTGGTGCGGCCAGCGGCGTCAGGCCTTGGCCTGGCGCAGCTTGGCGCGGTCGGCCTCGACTTCGTGCGGCCGCAGCTTCGGGGCCAGGCCGTTGAGCACGGCGTTGACGTACTTGTGGCCGTCGGTGCCGCCAAAGTCCTTGGCCAGTTCGATGCATTCGTTGAGCACCACGCGCCAGGGCACGTCGGGGCATTTCAAAAATTCATACGCGCCGATCCACATGCAGCCGTGCTCGATGGGCGAGATCTGGCCCAGGTCGCGGTCGAGCAGTGGCACGATCAGCGCGTCCAGGTCGTCCTTCAGGTCGATGCAGCCGTGCAGCAGGGCGTCGAAATGCACCGCGTCGGCCTTGGCGAAGCCCTGCAGCTCGCGCGTGAACGGGTCGATGGCGGCCACGTCGCTGTCGCCGACGAAGTGCTGGTACAGGCCTTGCAGCGCGAATTCTCGCGCGCGCGAACGCGGTGACTTGGTGGACGACTTGCGCGTGCCGGCGCTGCCCGGCGCGGCCTTCTTTGCCGTGCTCATGCCAGGCTCGCTTTCAGCAGCGCCATCTCCACCGCCACGCGCGCGGCGTCGCAGCCTTTGTCGACCTGGCGCGCCAGCGCCTGCGGCATGTCTTCGGTGGTGAGGATGGCGTTGGCAATGGGGATGCCGCTGTCCAGCGCCACGCGCGTGACGCCGGCGCCCGACTCGTTGGCGACCAGCTCGAAGTGGTAGGTTTCGCCGCGGATGATGCAGCCCAGCGCCACCAGCGCGTCGACGTCGCCACGGCGCGCCAGCCATTGCAGGGCCGACGGCACTTCCAGCGCGCCGGGCACGGTGAGGTGGGTGATGTTTTCAGGGCGCACGCCCAGCGCCGTCAACTCGGCCAGGCAAGCCGTGTGCAGCGCATTCGTGATGCCTTCGTTGAAGCGCGCCTGCACGATGCCGACGCGCAGCCGGCTGCCATCGAGCGTGGGGGTTTGTCCTTTGTCGGCGTCGAGCATCGGGTGAATTTCCAGGAAAGGGGTGGTGGTTGCGGGTGACGGACGACTTCAGGCTCGCGGCTCGGCGGGCGACAGGTAGCCGGTCACTTCCAGTCCGTAGCCGCCGGCCATGCTGGGCAGGCGGCGCGGCGTGCCCAGCAGCTGCATGCGGTGCACGCCGCAGTCGCGCAGGATTTGCGCGCCCACGCCATAGCTGCGCAGGTCCATGCGGCCCCTTTCGGGCGCGTGCGACACGCGCGCAACGCCGGTGAACTGCGCCAGCAGCTGGTCGGCGTTTTCGCCGCAGTTGAGGAACACGGCCACGCCGCGCCCTTCCTGCTGCAGGCGGCGCAGCGCGGCGTCCACGCTCCACGAATGCATGCCGCGGTCGACTTCCAGCGCGTCCAGCAGCGACAGCGGCTCGTGCACGCGCACGGGCACCACGTCCTGCGGCTGCCATTGACCCACCACCAGCGCCAGGTGCAGTTCGCCGCTGGGCTGGTCGCGGTAGGCGTGCGCCACGAATTCGCCGTGCACGGTGCGCAGCGGGCGCGAGGCGATCTTGCCGATCAGCGATTCGGTGCGGCTGCGGTGTTCGATCAGGTCGGCGATGGTGCCGATCTTCAGCCCGTGCTGCGCGGCGAACTGCTGCAGGTCGGGCAGGCGCGCCATGGTGCCGTCGTCCTTCATGATCTCGCAGATCACGGCAGAGGGCGAGCAGCCGGCCATGGCGGCCAGGTCGCACCCGGCCTCGGTATGGCCGGCGCGCATCAGCACGCCGCCATCGACCGCCTGCAGCGGAAAGATGTGGCCCGGCTGCACCAGGTCTTCGGCGCAGGCGTTGGGCGCCACGGCGGCCTGCACGGTGCGGGCGCGGTCGGCGGCGCTGATGCCGGTGGTCACGCCTTCGGCGGCCTCGATGCTGACGGTGAAGGCCGTGCCCATCTTGGTGCCGTTGCGCGCCACCATGGGCGGCAGGCGCAGGCGCTCGCAGCGCTCGCGCGTCAGCGTCAGGCAGATCAGCCCGCGGCCAAAGCGCGCCATGAAGTTGATGGCCTCGGGCGTCACGTGGTCGGCGGCCAGGATCAGGTCGCCTTCGTTCTCGCGGTCTTCCTCGTCGACCAGGATGACCATGCGGCCGGCGCGCAGCTCGGCCACGATCTCTTCGACCGGCGAAATCGCGCAGGAAGCGGGAGCGTTGGGGGTGGGCAGGGCGTTCATCACAGTGCTGGGCGCCGCGAAGGCGCCGCCGTGCGCCGAGGGGCACACCTGTAAAGAACGGCGCCGCGCGGGGGCCGCGTCGGCAAAAGCGGGATTATCCCTGCTTTGCGGCGCCCGCCGCTGCCGGCGGGGTGGCGGGCGGTGGTTGGCGGCTTGCGCATTGCTTTTATTTTGATAGCTGATTGCGCTTGTCTGTCAAGCGCAAACGGCCGATTTGACTTGCAAAACCACGCGACCGCGCCGCCCGCCGCGCCGCCGCATAATCGGCCCGCCCATGACGCTCGAACACCCCGTCGTTTCATCGCTGCTGCCGGTTGTGCTGCTGATCGGCATCGGCTTTGTGGCCGGGCGGCTCAAGCTGATTCGCGGCGAGGGCGTGCGCGACCTGTCCAACCTGGTGTTCCTGGTGCTGGTGCAGGCGCTGCTGTTTCGCACCATGGCGACCGCGCACCTGGAGCGGCTGGACCTGCGTTCCGTGGCGCTGTACTACCTGGTCGCCGGCGCGATGTTCTTTGCCCTGCTGCTGGTGCAGGGCCTGCGCAGCCGCTCTGCCGTCATCGCGCTGGCGGCCATCTTCAGCAACACGCTGATGATTGGCGTGCCGCTGGTGCAACTGGCCTATGGCGAAGCCGCGCTGGTCCACCTGTTCACGCTCATCTCGATGCACGCGCTGGTGCTGCTGACGCTGGCGACCATCGTGCTCGAATTGCTGGTGGCGCGTGAGCAGGTCGCCAGCGGCGCCGCGCCTTCGCGGCACATCGCCGTCACCGTCGCTCAGGCCGTGAAGAACGCCGTGCTGCACCCGGTGCCGCTGCCGATCATCGCGGGCTTTCTGTATTCGCTGACCGGCTGGGGGCTGGCGCCGGTGGTGGAGCGGCCGTTGAAGCTGCTGGGCGATGCGTTCGGCCCGGTGGCGCTGGTGCTGGTCGGCGTGACGCTGGCGCAGACGGCGATCGGGCGCCACCTGAGGGGCGCGCTGGCCATCTCGTTCTTGAAGACGGTGATCCACCCGCTGCTGATGTGGGCCGCGGCGTGGGCGCTGGGTCTGTCGGGCGTGCCCATGAAGGTGATGGTGGTCGCCGCCGCGCTGCCGGTGGGGGCCAACGTGTTCTTGTTTTCGCAGCGGTACAAGAAGGCGGAGGATTTGGTGACGGCGAGCGTGGCGGTGTCTACGGTGATGGCGGTGGGGACGATTTCGGTGGTGATGGCGGTGTTGCGGTAGGTGGGGTTTGGGTTGGGTGCGCTGTTGGCCGGGATGTGCGCCCGGCGGCGCAGTCACTTTCTTTTGCTCCGCCAAAAGAAAGTAACCAAAGAAAAGGCGGCCCCACTGGCCGTGTCCCCTGCGGGGCAACCTGCGATGCTCGGGCGCGGGGCGGCGCTGCGGAACTCGCTTTGCGCCTGCGGCGCGCCGCTCAGACATCCGCAGCGAGTCAGAGCACGAAGCGCGCATGCTGCGCTGCGCGCCCGCCCCACGCCCTGCGCTTCTCGGCACGGCCAGAGGGGAGTTGAAATCCGCACGGGCCATCGCTGCGCTCGGCCCGTTCACCTCAAGAAATCTTTTGCGCCTTTTGCGAAACCTTTGCGCCCTTTGCGTTCAAGAATTCCGCGTTCAATCGGTCTCCAGCGCCCGCCCGACAAGCGCATGCAGCTATCATTTTTAAGGCGACAAGCGCTCTCGAATCCAGCCGTCGCCCTCGCGCCGGTACTGCAGCCGGTCATGCAACCGGCTCTTGCGTCCCTGCCAGAACTCCCACCGATCCGGCTTCAGCCGATAGCCGCCCCAGTGCGGCGGCCGCGGCGGGTTCAGCAGAAACTTGGCGCCGTACTTGGCCGCCTCGGCCACCAGCCAGGCGCGGCCGGGGATGACCTGGCTTTGCGGGCTGGCCCAGGCGCCTATGCGGCTGTCGAGCGGGCGGCTGGCAAAGTATTCGTCGCTTTCGGCGTCGCTCACCTTCTCGACCACGCCCTCGATGCGCACCACGCGCTCCAGTTCGACCCAGTGAAACTGCAGCGCCGCGTACGGGTTGCCGGCCAGCTCCAGCCCCTTGCGGCCCTGGTAGTTGGTGTACCAGACGATGCCGCGCTCGTCGAAGTCCTTGATCAGCACGATGCGCGTGCTGGGCCGCAGGTCGCTGGCCACGGTGGCCAGGGTCATGGCATTGGGCTCGGGCACTTCGCTTTGGCGCGCCTCGTCAAACCACTGGCCAAACTGACGCATCGGGTCGGCGTGGCTGGCGTCTTCGGACAGTTCGGCGCGCTCGTAGCTTTTGCGCAGGTGGGCGATGTCTTGGGTCATGGGTGCAGTGTGAAGGTCAGGCGTCGGGGTCGTCCGCCAGCGCCAGCAGCGCGCTGAGACGCCGGTCGTGGATACCGTGTTCGCGCAGCGTGTGCAGCGTCTGGCGCGCGTAGTCCAGCGTGGTGCCATAGCGGCCCGTGGCGTGGCGGAAGATGTGGCGGTATTGCTCCGGCGCCAGCTCGCCGGTGAAGGACGGGCTGCGGCGCGAGAGCGTGAACGTCAGCGCCGGCACCGTGCCGTGCGGCGTGGCGCAGGGCAGCCAGCGCGGGTCGTACACGCCGCTGGGCATTTCGCGCGCCCACAGGGTGTCGAACACGGCGTCGGCGTCGTGCCGGGGGATGCGGTAGACCACGCCCTGGCAGCTGCCGCCGGGCAGCAGGGCGAACACCAGGCCGGGCCGCTCGGGCGTGCCGCGGTTGACGCGGCTCCACATGGCCAGCGCGCGGTGCCAGCCGTGGATGCGCGTGGCGTGGCGTTCGGTGTAGTCGAAGTCGGGCCGCCAGATGAGCGACGCATAGCCGAACACCCACAGGTCGGGGTGCGCGCCCGCGTGCCGATGCCAGTCGGCGCGGGCCTGCGCCAGCATGCGCTCGGGGTCGCGTCCGGGCGGGCGCAGGGCGGTGTAGGGCGCGAAGGCAGAGGCGCGGTCGGGCGGCATGGCGGGACTTTATACAATTGCACCCATTCATTTGGAGCGAACTCATGAGCGATCAAGACAACGAAGAACGTGGAATCGTGTTGGCGGTGCTGGCAGGCATCATCCTGCTGGCCATCAGCCTGGGCATTGGCGTGGCGCTGCACCACACCAGCAAGGGCGCGTCCGGCGCGCGCGCAACGGCCAGCGGGGCGACGGCCGGTACGGCAGGCCTGGCGGGCGCGGCCGGTGCTGCCGGCGGTGCGGCTGCCGGGCTGGCGGCGGGTGCCACGGCCCCGGCGGGTGGCGTGCCGGCGACGGCCACGGGTGCGGCGTCTGCCGCGGTGGTGGCGGACGGCCCGAGCGTCCGGGTCGAAAACGGCGTGGTCAAGTTCTACTTCGGCAGCGGCAGCGCCGACCTGGCTCCGGGCGCGGCCGAGGCGCTGGGCGACGTGGTCAAGGGCGTGGCGGCGGGCAAGAAAGCCGTCATCAGCGGCTATCACGACGCCACGGGCGACCCGGCCAAGAACGAGGAATTGGCCAAGCAGCGCGCGCTGGCCGTGCGCGGCGCCCTGTCGGCGCTGGGTATCGGCGACGACAAGATGGAGCTGAAGAAGCCCGTGGTGACCACGGCCACCGGCAGCAACGCCGAGGCGCGCCGCGTGGAAGTGACGCTGGAATAAGCGCCGCCCCTGCCGCGCGGCGAGGCATCGCCCGCGGCCCTGTCAGCGCATCAAAGCCCGGCGTGCCCGGGCTTTTTTGTGTGTGCGGCGACGGGCTTGAGCGCGCAGGTCAGCGCCTGGCGCGTCAAGCAGGCAGCGACGCCGCGGGCCGACGCGTGTCGTTTTGCTTCATTAATGATAGCTGAATGCGCTTGTCTGGCCAGCGCAGGCACGCGTTTTATTGCTGAATCAGGCGCTCACGCATCCGCCGCACGCGCCGCCGCCACGCCGCGCAGAAAGCCCAGGATGGACGGATCGATACCCAGCGGCTCCAGCAGCGTGGCCAGCAGCATCAGGTCGCGCGCGGCGCCGATGCGGGTTTGCAGATCGGTCGCCTCGTCCTGCCAGCGGCGGGTGCGCTGCTTGGGCAGCACGGCGCGCAGGGCCTCCAGCACGTAGCGGGTGCGCTTGGCCAGCAGGCGCACGTTGTGCTGGTGCTCCACGCCTTCGGCGGTGTCCAGGTCGGCGGCGGACAGTTCGTGCACCTCGGCGGCCAGGCGCGCACGCAGGCGCCGGGTGCGGGCGGCCGACCAGTCGCCTATGCCGCGACCAGCCAGGTCCGGCGTCCAGGCGGCCTGCGGCAGCGCGTGCAACCAGCGCTCCAGCGCCAGCAGGGCGCGCCCCGTGGCGGGGGATTGCAGCGCCGCCAGCAGGCCCGCGCGGCGGATGCGGCGCTCGGCGGTGAGGGCGGCCTCCATGGTCTGCCAGTTTTGCGCGCGCTCGGCGCTGCCGGCGACGAAGGCGTTGGCCCACGGCGGCAGGGTTTCCAGTGCGGCCACGTCCAGATCGCGCATGGCGCCCAGTGCGTTCAGCAGCGGGCGCAGCGCGGCCGTGTCGGGCGCGGGGTGCGGTTCGGCCAGCAGCGGCTTGAACAGCCACAGCGCGCTGCGCCAGCGCCGCCAGCCCACGCGCGCCTGGTGCACCAGCTCGGGGCCGTCGGATTCGACGATGCCACCCAGGTTCTCGACGAACTGGCCCAGCATCTCGCCCAGCACCGCCTGCGCTGCGTCCAGCACCGGCGCGTCGGGTGCCAGATTGAGCTTTCGCGCACGGCGCGGCTGCTGCAGCGTGCCATCGACCAGGCGCCAGCCGCGTTCGGCCTTGCTGAGCGGGGCGGGCAGCACCGGCAGATGCTGGGCAATGTGGTCGGCCAGCGCGAACAGCGCGTCGGGCGGGCCCTTGAGCAGCTCCAGTTCCAGCTCGCACAGCGCTGCGTGCGCCTCGCCCGCGCGCACGGCGCCGATGTCCAGCACCACCTCGATGCGGCTGCCGTCGTCGGCGGTGTACAGGCGCAGGGTGCGCGCGCTGTCGGTTTCAAAGCAGGGCGCCAGCTGCGGCAGCAGCGTGCCGTCCGGGTCCAGCGCGGGCCAGGGCGTGGCCTGCAGGGCAATCGGGTCGGGCTGGCCGGCGCGCACCGCGGCTTCCCATTCGCCGCGCTGGCTGAAGGCGCCGGCGGATTCGCCCGCCGTCTTGAAAGTCTGCAGCCAGCGCGCCTTGCCCTTGCCCTGGCGCTGGCTGCGCAGGCGCAGGGCGGACTGGTGCTGGCGCAAGTCCTGCGCCGGGGTGTCGTAGTAGATGTTGCGCAGCGTTTGCTCGGTCGCAGGCAGGCTGGCCAGCAGGGGCAGGGCAGCCACCTGCGCGGCGATGGTGCGCGCGTCCGCGCCCGGCAGCGCCAGCTTGAGCTCGATTTCGGTGTCGTGGCCGGCGGACGGCGTGGCCAGCGGGGCGCGGGGGCGACGGCTCACGGCTTCATCCCGCCACGCAGGTCAGCGCAGGCCCTGGCCGGTGCCGGCATCGTCACCGCGCTGGATCAGCTCGATCTTGTAGCCGTCCGGGTCGGTCACGAAGGCGATTACCGTGGTGCCGCCCTTGACCGGGCCGGCTTCGCGCGTGACCTGGCCGCCGGCGGCCTTGATCCGGTCGCACGCGGCGTAGGCGTCGGGCACGCCGATGGCGATGTGGCCGTAGGCGGTGCCCATTTCGTAGCGGTCGGTGCCCCAGTTGTAGGTCAGCTCGATCTCCGCCTGGCCGGGGTTGCCGCCGTCAAAGCCAAGGAAGGCCAGCGAGTACTTGTACTCGGGGTTTTCGGACCGGCGCAGCAGTTGCATGCCCAGCACCTGGGTGTAGAAGTCGATGGAGCGCTGGAGATCGCCCACGCGCAGCATGGTGTGAAGGATTCGCATGGGGTCCATTGTGCCGCCCGCACGTGACAATGGCGTGCGCGCCGCAATTCATGCAGCATATTGCTTACAATGGAGCCCGAAGATGCATCATGATGCATTGAGGGAAGCTCCTGTAGCCGGCGCGCGGGCGCGCTGACAGACTCGGGGCCGTGATGAGCGAACTGAGGAGACCAGCCCCATGGGTGACAAGCCATTGGTGCCAAGCGGCACGGGCATTGAGGTGGCCGCGCCCAGACCGGGCGTAGGGCGCGCGTTCGGCAAAGGCGGCCGTCCATGAGCGCCGATCTGCGAATGCGCGAAGGCCCGGTGGGCCGCCTGTTGCACGTGCTGTGCGACATCTGTGCCGTCATCGGCGGCGTGGTGCTGATCGGCATGGCCGCCATGACGGTGGTCAGCGTCATCGGCCGCACGTTTTTCAATTCACCCATCCTGGGCGACGTTGAGCTGGTGCAGCTGGGGCTGGCGGTGTGCGTGGCAACCTTCCTGCCGTATACGCAGTTTCGCAGCGCCAACATCATCGTCGACTTCTTCACCGCCAACGCCGCGCCGCGCACCCAGCGCTGGATGGACGGGCTGGGCGCCTTTTTGTACGCGTGCTGCACCGCGCTGATCGCCTGGCGGGTCTACGCCGGCAGCGTGATGAGCCATGAGAACCAGGAAGCGTCGATGCTGATGAACCTGCCGCTGTGGATTCCGTACGCGCTGATGGTGCCGGGCTTCGTGCTGTGCACCGTGGTGGGGCTTTACCAGGCCTTCAAGTACTGGACCGCCAGCGACACCGAGCCGGGGAGCGCTACATGAGCACCATGGCCATCGGCCTTTCATTGTTCGGCGCCATGCTGGTGCTGATGGCGATTCGCGTGCCCATCGCCATCGCCATGTTCGTGCCCGGCGCCGTGGGCTACGTGCTGCTGTCGGGCTGGGACCCGCTGATGGCGCACCTGCGCGGCGCGGTGTATGGCCGTGTGTCGGTGTACGACCTGTCGGTCATCCCACTGTTCATGCTGATGGGCGCTTTTGCCGTCAACGGCGGGCTGTCGAAGGCGCTGTTCGACTTTGCCAACGCGCTGCTCGGGCGCTTCAAGGGCGGCATGGCGATGGCGGCCATCCTGGCCTGCGCGGCGTTTGGGGCGATCTCGGGCTCGACCGTGGCCACCACCGCCACCATCGCCCAGGTGGCCTATCCCGAAATGCGGCGCATCGCGTATTCCGGCCGCCTGGCCACGGCGGCGCTGGCCACCGGCGGCACCATGGGCGTGCTGCTGCCGCCTTCGGTGACGCTGATGGTGTACGCCATCCTGACCGAGCAGAACATCACCAAGACCTTTCTGGCCGCCTACGTGCCGGCCTTTCTGGCGGCGGCGGGTTACATCGCGGTGGTGGCCATCTATGTGCGCCTGAGGCCCGAGCACGCGCCCGACGCGCGTGCCGCCAGCGCCAGCGAGATCGCCCAGGCGGCCGGCGGCGTGTGGCCCATCGCGCTGATCTTCGTGGCGGTGTTCGGCGGCATCTACGGCGGCATCTTCACGCCCACCGAGGGCGCGGCCATCGGCGCCACGCTCACCTTCGTCATCTCGCTGCTCAAGCGCCAGCTGACGCTGCAAAAGACCATCGAGTCGATCCGCACCACGGCGGTGACCAGTGGCATGATCTTCATGATCTTCATCGGCGCCGACATGATCAACGCCTCGCTGGCGCTGTCGCAGCTGCCCAACCAGCTGGCCGACGTGATCGCGCACGCCGCCATTCCGCCGGTGGTGGTGATGGCGGCGATCATGATCTTCTACGTCATCCTCGGCTGCGTGATGGACGAGATGTCGATGATCCTGCTGACGGTGCCGGTGCTGTTCCCGGTCATCATGGGGCTCGACTTCTACGGGCTCAATGTGTCCGACAAGGCGCTGTGGTTCGGTGTGCTGATCCTCACCGTGTGCGCCATCGGCATGATCTTTCCGCCCGTGGGGTTGAACGTGTACATCATGAACGGGCTGGCCAAGGACGTGCCCATGGTCGAGACCTACAAGGGCGTGATGATCTTCCTGGCCTGGGATTTCATCCGCCTGGCGCTGCTGATCCTGTTCCCTGGCATCACGCTCTGGCTGGTGCGGCTGTTGACCTGATTCCGCTTTTTTCTAGGAGACGTACTGACATGAAATCCATCCTGACCCGACTGACCGTGGCCGCCGCGCTGGCTTTTGCCGGCAGCGCCGCTTCGGCCCAAACCATTCTCAAGGTGCACCACTTCCTGCCCTCGGGCTCCAGCTCGCACCAGAAGATCATCGCGCCCTGGTGCGCCAAGGTCGAGAAGGAATCCGGCGGCGAGCTGAAATGCCAGATCTACCCCGCCATGCAGCTGGGCGGCACGCCGCCGCAGCTGCTGGACCAGGTGCGTGACGGCGTGGCCGACATCGTGTGGTCGGTGCCCACCTATTCAGCCGGCCGCTACACCAAGACCGAGGTGTTCGAGCTGCCCTTCATGGCCGTCAACGCCAAGCAGGGTTCGCAGGCGCTGTGGGAATACACGCAGAAGCACGCGCTGGACGAGTTCAAGGGCATCAAGCCCCTGTTCATGCACACCACCGAAGGCTACGTGATGCATTCGAACATGCCCATCACCAAGCTGGAGGACCTGAAGGGCAAGAAGATCCGCACCGCCACCCGCATCAGCGCTCGCATGATGGCGGCCATGGGCGGCACGCCGGTGCAGATGCCGTTGCCGCAGGTGGCCGACGCGCTGTCCAAGGGCGTGGTCGACGGCGTGCTGGTGCCGTGGGAAGCCATCCCCGCCACCAAGCTGCACGAGATCGTCAAGTACCACCTGGATGCGCCGCTCGGCTCGCCGCGCTTTGCCAACACCATCTTCATCTTTGGCATGAACCAGGCCAAGTACGACGGCCTGTCGCCCAAGCTGAAGAAGGTGATCGACGACAACTCCGGCCTGGCCGCCTCGGCCTGGGCGGGCGAGGAAGGCTTCGACAAGATCGTCGAGCCCTATTCCAAGCTGGCGCGCGACCGCGGCAACACCATCGCCGTCATCAGCAAGGACGAACTGGCGCGCTGGGAAAAGGCGACCGCCGGCGTCGACGACATCTGGCTGAAGGACGTGGCGGCCAAGGGCGGCGACGGCAAGAAGCTGATCGAGGAAGCCAAGGCGCTGCTGAAGAAATACGCGCCCAAGTGACCGGCGGGCCCAGTGCCCGCGCAAGAAAAAGCCGCTGCGGGTGCAGCGGCTTTTTTTATGATTTTTCGGCCTGCAGCGCAAGCCTGGAAAGCGCGAACAGCTATCGTAAATATAGCAAAACAGCGTCGCGCTCAGGCCGTCGGCAGATCGAACACCAGGCAGGTGGTGGTGGCGTGCGCGTACAGCGTGCCATCCGGCCCCACCAGCCGCGCCTCGGCCGTGGCCAGCTGGCGACCGCAGTGGATCACCTTGCCTTCGGCGCGCACGCGCGGCACCTTGGGCGTCAGGGCCTTCACCAGGTTCACGCCCAGTTCGGCCGTGGTGTAGGCGCGGCCGGCCGGCATCATGGTGTGCACGGCGCAGCCCAGCGCCGAATCCAGCAGCGTGGCAAACCAGCCGCCGTGCACGGTGCCCATGGGGTTGAACAGCTGCGGCCCCGGCGTGCCCTGGAACACCGCCCGGCCCTTGCCGACCTCCACCAGCCCGAAATCCAGCGTCTTGGCGATGGCGGCGTAGGGCAGCTTGCCGTCCAATATGGCCTGCATCAGTTCGAGCCCGGTCATGCCGGCGATCTGGTCCATGCGGGCAACGCCCGGGCCGGGGCCTTTTGCAATGCGCTCCAGCACGGCCTTTTCGTCGGCGAGCCATTGGTCGAGGTGGTTGTGGGTCATGTCGTTTTCGGAGAAGGGTGGGTCTGGCGAAGCGCGCATTGTGCGCGGCCTTCAGCCGGCGTGCAGTCGCGCGCGCAACTCGGTCTTCAGCACCTTGCCGTAGTTGTTCTTGGGCAGCGCGCTCACAAACAGATAGCGCTTGGGGCGCTTGAAACGGGCGATCTGGGCCAGGCAGTGTGCATCCAGCGCGGCCTCGGTCAGCGCCGCACCGGGTTGCGCGACGACGAAGGCGACCACGTTCTCGCCCCACTGCGGGTCGGGCTCGCCGACCACCGCCACCTCGGCCACGCCGGGGGCGTGCAGCAGGGCTTCTTCCACCTCGCGCGGGTAGATGTTGCTGCCACCGCTGATGATGAGGTCCTTGCTGCGGTCCTTCAGCGTCAGGTAGCCGTCGGCGTCCAGCGCGCCCATGTCGCCGGTGAACAGCCAGCCGTCCTTCACCGCTGCCGCGGTCGCGTCGGGGTTGCCCCAGTAACCGGCCATCACGCTGTCGCCCTTGACGACGATTTCGCCGACCTCGCCCAGCGGCATGTCCCGTCCTTCCGCGTCGGTCACGCGCACTTGCACGGGGGTCTGCGCCACGCCCACGCTGGCGATGCGCTGCAGGTAGCGCGGGTGCGCCGCATCGGCCAGGTCGGCGCGCGACAGGAAGGTGCCGACCATCGGCGTTTCGCCCTGGCCGTAGATCTGCACGAAGCGCGGGCCCATCACGCGCAGCGCGCGCTGGATGTCGGCCACATACATCGGCGCGCCGCCGTACACGATGGTCTTGAAGGACTGCGCGCAGTCATCAGCCGACAGGGCTTGCCGCTCTGCCTCGTCGACCAGCCGGCCGACGATGGTGGGTGCCGCGAACAGCGACAGCGGGCCGACCTTGCGCCCCAGCGCGAACAGCTCGGCCGGATCGACCCCGCCCGATGCGGGCACCACGTGGCGCGCGCCCGCCATCAGGTGCGGTATGGCGTAGATGCCCGCGCCGTGCGAAATCGGCGCGGCGTACACGATGGCATCGTCGCGCGACACGGCGTCGACGTCCACGTGGTAGCCCATGCCCATGGTCATCAGGTTGCGGTGCGTCAGCATCACGCCCTTGGGGCGGCCGGTGGTGCCGCTGGTGTAAAACAGCCACGCGGTGTCGCTCAAGGTCCGCTCGGTCACCGGCACGGCGAAGGCGTCGGGTGCTTCGGCCAGCAGCGCGGTTGCTTCGTGCGATTCGAGGTCGATCTGCCGCTCGATGCCCGCCAGCGGTGCGGGCACCACGTCGGCCGTCACGAAGGCCCAGCGCGCGCCGCAGTCGGCGGCGATCCATTCCACTTCGCGCGGGTGCAGCTTGGCGTTGACGGGCACGGCCACCACCCCGGCCCACCACAGGCCCCACAGCGCCTCCAGATAGCGCGGGTGGTTGCGGGCGAAGATGAGAACGCGGTCACCCGGCTGCAACCCCGCGTCGCGCAGGCGCGCCGCCATGCCCGCACAGCGCGCAGCCCATTGGCCGTGGGTGGCGTGCACGCGGCGGCCTTCCAGGATGGCGGGCGCGTCCGGGCGTTGGCGGGCTTGGCGCGTCAGCAGGTGGGCCAGGCTCATGCGGTGTCCTTGTGTGATGTGGCGGCGCTGTCGATTCTGCGGGAATCGGGTTGCGGGGGGTGCGCGCGGGGCTGCGCGCGGCGACGTCAGATGGGATACGGCCCGTCGAACGGCTGCACGTGACTGAAGTGGCAGGCCAGGCCGTCCTGCGGTGTCCAGCGGTAGAGGCCGATCATCGGCGGCTCCAGCTGCAGCGCCAGCGGCGCGCCCGGCCGCAGGTCCAGCGCCAGTTGGTGCGAGGTGGACGGCGCCACCACCACCGGCGCGCCGCCCAGCGCCCCCAGGATTGGCCGGTGCAGATGCCCGCCCGCGATCAGCAGCACGCCGCCATGCTCGGCTACCAGCCGCGCCAGCGCGTCGCGACCCGTGCGCAGGCCGCATTCGTCCATGGCCGCCATGCCGGCCGTCAGCGGCGGGTGGTGCAAAAACAGCACCACCGGCTGCCCCGCCAGCGCGCGCAGCGTGCGTGCCAGCCAGTCCAGCTGGGCGGCGCACAGTTCGCCGTGGGGCTGCCGGGGCACCACCGTGTCCAGCCCGATGAAGTGCACGCCGCCGCGCTCGGCCTGCACGCAGGCCACCCCGGCAGGCGCATCGGCCGGCAGCGGCATCCAGTCGCCCAGCCAATGGCGGGCGCGGTCCGGCAGGTCGTGGTTGCCGGCCACGGCCAGCACGCGGGGCAGGCCCTGTTGATGGCCGGGCAGTTCTTCGTCGAAGGCCGCACGCAGCGTGCCGTAGTCTGCCTCGCGGCCCGATTCGGTGAGATCGCCCGACAGCAGCAGCACATCGGGCGGCGTGCCCAGACTGCGCACATGCGCCAGCGCGCGGCGCAGCGACGCTTCCGGTGCCAGTCGGCCCGCCAGCGGGCCAGGGTCCAGGCCGATGTGCGGGTCGGTGAGGTGGGCGATCAGCATGAGAAGCCGCCATTGTGGGCGGACTCGACACCGTCTGCCGCGCTGTGCGCGCCCACAGTGTGCGAAAGTTCTCACTGCATCGAAGAATCCGCGCGGCGCGGGCGGTCGGTGTGTCATCCAGGCCGCGCCTTGGGCGTTGCGCGGCGCCCGCCTGGCCGCCGCGCGCCCGGCGTTACACCGGCACCGTGTAGTTCAGCGCCATGCGGCCGCCGTCCACCATGATGATCTCGCCCGTGATGTAGCTGGCCGCGTCGCTGGCCAGAAAGCCGACCACGTCGGCGATCTCGCTCGGCTCGCCCAGCCGCTTGAGGGGCGTGCGCATCATGATCTTGTTTCGGGCTTCCTCGCTGGTCAGCACGGCCTTGGCCGCCAGTTCGGTGCCGATGGTGCCGGGACCGACGGCGTTGACGCGCACGCCCTGGTCCGCCAGGGCCAGCGCCATGGCGCGCGTCAGCTGGTTGATGCCGCCCTTGCTGACGTTGTAGCTGGCGATGTTGGGAATGGCCAGCACGCTGTTCACGCTGCTCATGTTGACGATGCTGCCGCCGCCCGTGCGCGCCATTTCGCGCGCCACCGCCTGGCCCACCAGGAAGGCACCCTTCAGGTTGACGCGCAGCACGGCGTCGAAGTCTTCCTCGGTCACGTCCAGGAAATCCGCCGCGCGGAAGATGCCCGCGTTGTTCACCAGCACGTCGATGCGGCCATGGGCCTGCAGCGCGTCGGCCACCAGCGCGTTGACCTGCGCCTTGTCGCCCACGTCGCAATGCACGTAGCGGGCGCCCAGTTCGCCCGCCAGCGCGCGGCCGCGCTCGTCGGCCACGTCGGCGATGACCACGTGCGCGCCTTCGCGCGCAAAGCGGCGTGCGCAGGCTTCACCGATGCCCTGCGAGCCGCCGGTGACGATGACGACACGGCCCTGCAGGCCGAAGGAGATGGGGGAGGGCGAGGCGTTCATTCGGCAAAAGAAAATTAATGTCAAAAACGGTCGGTGCGCTCTATGCATCAGCGCCTTTAGCTATCAATATTGAAGCGATGGGCGCACTGCAGACAGACGCAGAGCCACCATCATCGCACCCTTGCCGCCCATGCGCTGCCATGGTGAGCGGCGCACAGGGCGCGCGGTGCGCTACGCTCGGCGCCTTCCGTCCTCCATCGGCCACCATGATTGCTTCGACCGACACCGCGCTGACCCTGCCTGAGCTGTACACCGACGTCGATGGCGTGGCGCGCTTTCGCGACCGGCCGGTGGCCTTGACCGAAGGCACGCCGATGACGCGGCTGTCGGCGCTGGCGCCTTCCGGCGGCTGGCAGATGCGGCGCAGCCCGCCGGGCTTTGCCAGCGACTTTCACTGCACCACCACGCCGCAATGGCTGCTGGTGCTGCAGGGGCGCATGGAAATCGGCCTGCGCGACGACAGCGTGCGCGTGTTCGGGCCGGGGGAGGGCTTTTATTCCAACGACACGCTGCCGGCGGGCGCGACCTTCGACGCCGCGCGGCACGGCCACCGCAGCCGCCTGCTGGGCGATGAGCCGCTGGTGACGCTGTTCGTGCGCGCCTGACGACGCGATTTCTGGGGCCGCTCAGCGGCGCTGCAGCGCGCCCGACAGCAGCACGTGCGCGCCCGGCGCCCGCGTGCGCAAGGCTTCGATCAAGCTCACCGCCACATCGCGTGCGGCAATGGCGCGCAGGTTGGCGGGCGTGACGGGACGCAGCGCCCGCATGGCCGCCTGCAGCCAGCGCTCGGCCGGGCGACGGGGCTGCTGCAACGAGGCGCGGTCGCCTTCCAGCAGCGAGGGCCGCGCGAACACGGTGGTGTCGATGCCCAGCGCACGCACCTTCTGCTCCATCTCGCCCTTGACGCGGTTGTAGAACACGCGCGACGACGGGTCGGCGCCCATGGCGCTGACGATTCCTAATTTGGTAGCGCCGGCGCTTTGAGCGGCGCGCGCCACCGCGGTGACGGCATCCAGATCCACGGCGCGGAAGGCAGCCTGGCTGCCCGCCACCTTGATGGTGGTGCCGAGCGCGACATAGGCTTCGTCGATGCGGGGCAAGGACGGCAGCGCCGCAAAATCCACCACGTGCGACGTCAGCTTGGGGTGCTGCACGTCCAACGCGCGGCGCCCCAGTGCATGCACGGCCGCGACGGCCGGGTCCGCCAGCAGGGCGGCCAGCAACTCACGGCCGACCAGGCCGGTCGCGCCGGCCAGCAGCACGGTCTTGCCCGTCACGGCTGCGCGGCGATCAGATCAAGGCTCGAAGGACAGCATCAGCGGCCGTAGCCGCCGCCGCGCCGGTTGCCACCGCCGCCACCGCCACTGCGGTTGCCGCCGTAGCCACCGCCGCCACCGCCACCGCCGCGGTTGCGATTGCGTCCGCCACCGCCGCCTCCCTTGCCCATCAGGTCGATGCTGGTGCGCATCGGGTCGGGTTGGCCGACGGCGCCGTGGCTGGGGCCTTGCGGCCGGTTGCGGCGGCCGTGCAGGTTGGTCTGCAGCGGGTCGATGTGGCGCGGCAGATGGTCGATGTCGCGCTCGTCCTCGTCGTCAAAGCCGAATTCGCGCGTGGGCCGTGGCTGGGCCGATGCCTGCGGGCGCGGCTGCTGGCCGGCGCCCGGTCCGTTGGGGCCGGCGCCGTTGCCGCGGCCACGGCGGCGGTTGCGGTTGCGGCCGTTGCGTTCGCCGGACGGGCGATCGCCTTGCGCGGCCCCGCCGTTCATCGGCAGGCCGTCGGCGCCCAGTTCGACGGCGCCGTCCACCGGCGGCAGGCCATCGGCAGCGGCACGCTGCGGCTGGGGCTTGCGCGCCGGCTGCGGGCCACGGCCTGCGCCGCGCGGGCCCTGGCCGGCCTTGTTTTCACGGATGCGCTGCATCATCTCCTGGCGCGCGGCGCGGGCCGCGGCGGCCATTACTTCGCGGCTGGGCGGCTTGCCCAGGCCGCCCCACAGCGTCTGGCGGCCCATGGCGATGGGCTCGGCGCGCTCGCCCTCCTCGGGGCCGAAGCCGTCCAGCACGCGCACCGGGATCTGCTGCTTGGTGAAGCGCTCGATTTCATGCATGAAGCCTTCCTCGTCCATGCAGACCAGGCTGACGGCTTCGCCGCTGGCGCCGGCGCGGCCGGTGCGGCCGATGCGGTGCACGTAGTCTTCCGACACGTTGGGAATGTCGAAGTTGACGACGTGCGGCAGCTCGTCGATGTCGATGCCGCGCGCTGCAATATCCGTAGCAACCAGCGCACGCAGGTCGCCGGTCTTGAACTCGGCCAGTGCCTGGGTGCGGGCGCTCTGGCTCTTGTTGCCGTGCAGCGCCATGGACTTGATGCCCTTGTCGTTCAGGAAGTCGGCGACCTTGTTGGCGCCGAACTTGGTGCGGGTGAACACCAGCACCTGGCTCCAGTCGTTTTCGCCGATGAGGTGCGCCAGCACGTCTTTCTTGCGGTTGCGGCCCACGGGGTAGATCACCTGCGCGATGCGCTCGACCGTGGTGTTGGGCGGCGTGACCTGCACGCTCTTGGGCGACTTGAGCAGGCCGTTGGCCAGCTCGCGGATTTCGTCGCTGAAGGTGGCGCTGAACAGCAGGCTCTGCTTGTCCTTGGGCAGCAGGGCCAGCACTTTCTTCACGTCGTGGATGAAGCCCATGTCCAGCATGCGGTCGGCTTCGTCCAGCACCAGGATCTCGACGTTGGACAGGTCGATGTGGTTCTGGCCTTCCAGGTCCAGCAGGCGGCCCGGCGTGGCCACCAGGATGTCGACGCCGCGCGCGATGCGGTTGATCTGCGGGTTCATGCCGACGCCGCCGAAGATCACGGTTGACGTCAGGTCGAGGTATTTGCCGTAGACGCGGATCGATTCCTCGACCTGCGCCGCCAGCTCGCGCGTGGGCGTCAGCACCAGCGCGCGGATGGCGCCGGGCTGGCGCGCCGGCCGGCCCGACAGCAGCTGCAGCATCGGCAGCGTGAAGCCGGCCGTCTTGCCGGTGCCGGTCTGTGCGCCGGCCAGCAGGTCGTGGCCTTCCAGCACCACGGGAATGGCTTGCGCCTGGATGGGGGTGGGCGTCGTGTAGCCCTGCTCTTGCACAGCCCGCAGAATGGCGGGGGCCAGGTTCAGTTGGTCAAAGTTCATCAAAGTGGATGCGCCGGTCTCTCGTCGGCGCCTGAGCTGCGGGCCTGATCCGGCAAGGGCCGGGCCAGTTGAAGGCTGCAGCGGGTTCTTCTTTGGGTGGGCGTGTGGGCCAAGGGTGGCCGGCGGCGCCCCAGCGGAAGGGCTGGCTTGCGGAAAACTGGTGGCCCGCAAGCAAGCCTATTATCGCACGCAGCCGGCTAGGAGTCTGCGCGGCAGAAGATGCGTCGGCTGCAACGCGCGAGAAAACGGTCCATCGCGGCGCTACCTCCGGCGCCCATAGCCTGGCTATGGGCTGGTCGGTATCACCACGCTGTCCTCGTTTTTCGTGCGTTTCGCTTCGACGCCTTCTGCCGCGCAGACTCTTAGGGCGCCGACACCTTTTTTTGATGGGCCCCATGACCGCTTCGACCACTTTCGGCTATCACGCGGGCGAAGACCGCGTGTGGATCAGCTGCACCGCTTGGCCGCAGCGCATCTGGATCACCCGGCGCATGGCGCGCGGCATCGTGCAGCTGGTGGCCACCGCGCTGGAAAAAGCGCCCCCCCGGCGCGCACGACGCCGACACGCGCCCGCCCGCCGAGCGGGCCGCGGCCGACCACGACGCGTCGCTCAACCGTGCGCAGCCCGGCGAGCCGGCGCGTGCGCTGCAGATGGGGCGCGAAGCCAGCGACGCGCCGGAGCTGGCCAGCGCCGTGCTGTGCACGCAGGTCGATCTGCGCGACGACGGCGTGCAGGCGGTGCTGGCGTTTCACACGTCGGCGGGGCAGCGCCAGTTGTTGCTCAGCCGCGTGGGCCTGCACCGCTGGCTGCGCGGGCTGCACATCGTGCTGGGCACCACCGACTGGGCCGACTGGGCGCCGCTGCCCGACTGGCTGACGCGCAGCTACCTGCCGCCGGCCCTGGGCGCGTTGCTGGTGGTGCCGCCCGCCACGGGCGATGGGGGCGATGCGCCCGCGCCGCCGCCCGGCGCCTGAAGGGCCGCGCGCCGTGCGCCGCGGCAAGCGCCGATAATCGCTGCTGACCGGCGCGCCGCCCGCCCCCGCGGGCATGGACGCCGCCACCGCTCCCGTTTTTCATGTCTATTCGGCCTGCAGCGCTGGTTGCTGCTGCGTGGACAGCTATCAATTCAAGAGTAAACGAATGGCCCAGTACGTCTTTTCCATGAACCATGTCAGCAAGATCGTGCCGCCCAAGCGTGCGATCCTGAAGGACATTTCGCTCAGTTTCTTTCCGGGCGCCAAGATCGGCGTGCTGGGCCTCAACGGCTCGGGCAAATCCACGCTGCTGAAGATCATGGCCGGCATCGACAAGGAGATCGAGGGCGAGGCCATCCCCATGCCCGGCCTGGACATCGGCTACCTGCCGCAGGAGCCGCAGCTCAACCCCGACAACACGGTGCGCCAGGAAGTGGAACTGGCGATGGGCGAAGTCAACGCCGCCAAGTCGCGGCTGGAAGAAATCTACGCCGCCTATGCCGAAGAAGACGCCGACTTCGACGCCCTGAGCGAAGAGCAGGGCAAGCTCGAAGCCATCATTGCCGCCGCCGGCACCGACAGCGAGCACCAACTGGAGATTGCCGCCGACGCGCTGCGCCTGCCGCCGTGGGACGCCGTCATCGGCAAGCTGTCGGGCGGCGAAAAGCGCCGCGTGGCGCTGTGCAAGCTGCTGCTGTCCAAGCCCGACATGCTGCTGCTGGACGAACCCACCAACCACCTGGATGCCGAATCCGTCGAGTGGCTGGAAATCTTCCTGAAGCGCTTCACCGGCACCGTGGTCGCCATCACGCACGACCGCTACTTCCTGGACAACGCGGCCGAGTGGATTCTGGAACTGGACCGCGGCCACGGCATTCCGTACAAGGGCAACTATTCAAGCTGGCTGGAGCAGAAAGAGGCGCGCCTGAAGCAGGAACAGAAGAGCGAAGACGCCCGCGCCAAGGCCATGAAGAAGGAACTGGAGTGGGCGCGCGCCAACCCCAAGGGACGCCAGGCCAAGAGCAAGGCGCGCCTGGCCCGCTTTGAGGAACTGAGCGACTACGAATACCAGAAGCGCAACGAGACGCAGGAGATCTTCATCCCCGTCGGTGAGCGCCTGGGCCACGAAGTGTTCGAGTTCAAGAACGTCAGCAAGAGCTTTGGCGACCGCGTGCTCATCGACGACCTGAGCTTCAAGGTGCCAGCCGGTGCCATCGTCGGCATCATCGGCCCCAACGGCGCCGGCAAGTCCACGCTGTTCAAGCTGATCGCCGGCAAGGAGCAGCCCGACAGCGGCGAAATCAAGGTCGGCCAGACCGTGCGCATGGCCTTCGTCGACCAGAGCCGCGACGCGCTGGCGTCCGACAAGACGGTGTGGGAAGACATCTCGGGTGGGCTGGACATCATCACCGTCGGCAAGTTCCAGATGCCCAGCCGCGCCTACGCCGGCCGCTTCAACTTCAACGGGCAGGACCAGCAGAAGAAGGTTGGCATGCTGTCAGGCGGCGAACGCGGCCGTCTGCACCTGGCCAAGACGCTGATGCAGGGCGGCAACGTGCTGCTGCTGGACGAACCGTCGAACGACCTCGACGTCGAAACCCTGCGCGCGCTGGAAGACGCGCTGCTCGAATTCGCCGGCAGCGTCATGGTCATCAGCCACGACCGCTGGTTCCTCGACCGCATCTGCACGCACATCCTGGCGGCCGAGGACGAAGGCAAGTGGGTCTTCTTCGACGGCAACTTCCACGAGTACGAAGCCGACAAGGTCAAGCGCCTGGGCGAAGACGGCGCAAGGCCGCACCGGGTGCGTTACAAGGCGCTGAAGTAACCCGGATCGCTCGCCCGATGGATGAGGCTGTGGGCGAATCACGCCCCGAGCGCCCATTCATCGCGCCGGGCGCGCTTGCGTTTTTGTAGCAACCGGGCCGAGCCCTATTCGCCGCCCAGCAACTGAATCGTCCAGAACGCCAGAAAGCCCGCGAACAGCACCAGCGTCGATATGGGTCGTTCACTGACGGTGTGTGCTTCCATCAGCAGTTCTTCGGTCACCAGATAGAGCAGGGCAGCGGCGCTGAAGGCCAGCGCGCCGCCGATGACGGCGTGCGATGCGCCCGCCAGCAGCCAGTTGCCGAGCAGCGCGAACAGCAGCACTTCGGCCCCCAGCACCGCGCACAGCGCCACGATGCGCCAGCCGCGCAATTGCTCGGACGCGAGCGCCAGCCCCAGAAACAGCAATTCGACCGACAAGCCCACGGCCAGGATGGGGCCGGTGCTGCCGCCGGTCGAGAAACTCGCGCCGATGATGAAACCGTCCACCGCGATGTCGATCAGCGTCGCGGCCAGCAGACCACGCGGTAGCGCGACGGCGCTGCCACCTCGCAGCGCGTCCTGGTGCTCCATGTGTTCGGTCCACAGCTTGAGCCCGTACATGAACAGGCTGCCCAGCGCGAAGCAGGCGATGAGCACGGCGGGCGGCGCGTGCTCGCGCGAAATTTCGGGCAGCAGTTCGACGGCCAGTGCCGCCAGCACCACGCCGGCGGCGAAGTGCTGCACCAGGCTGCGCGCCTGATGCGAAGGATTCCAGACCAGCGCCAGCACGCCTCCGCCCAGCGCCACCAGCGCCGGCACGGCCATGTACATGAATTGGGTTTGTGACAGCATGAATGGAACGGCGGGAGCGATGGGCGCAATCTAGACCGCCTGGCTTAAGGCCGGCTTGCGTGCAGGCACCCGTGGCACCTGCATTACGGTGCGCTGACCGCGCGACGGCACAGCGCCGCCGATGGGGTGATGAATTCGCTACGGCCTCGTCGCCGCGGACTGTCAACGCTGACCAATCCCTTTGCGGCACCAATCGGGGTCACACCAGGAAAACGGGGTCAGATCACGATTTTTCCTAGATGACGATTTCTAGCGTCACTGGCTCGCGGTCGCCGACGGCGCGGTTGCCGCGGTCGCCGACTCGGCGTGGCTGGCGGCTGACGCGGCGGCGGCCGCGGCTGTAGCGGCCGCATCGGCGGCGCTTCGGGCATCGGCATTGGCGGCGCCGGCGGTGGCGGCGCTGTCTTGCGCGGCGCTGGCGGCCGCCTGGGTGGCGGCGGCCGCGCCCTTGGCGGCGCCTTCTGCTTCGATGGCCTTGGATAGGGCCTCGCCCGCCGGCGCGGGGGTTTACGGGGTGGCGGCGTCTTTCTGGCCGCAGGCGCCGAGCAGGGCGGCCGCGACGATCAGCGCGGGGGCAAACGTCAATGGGCGGGCAGACAGGGACATGGCGGACTCCTTCAGGTGAAGGCGGCGCGGGGTGGGCCGCCCGTGGTCCGCTGATCTTGCGCGCCGGCAACGCGTGAGGCGTGTGGGCGGACATGCACGCCGCGTGTCAGACGCCGGGCCGCGCGGCCCGCGGCGACACGGCGCGGGCCCACAATGGCGGCTTCATCCGTGTGGAGTCGGCCCGTATGTTTGCCATGTCCGTGCCCTGGTGGGAATTCGTCGTTCGCGGCGTCGTGGTGTATGTGTTTCTGCTGTTCTTCCTGCGCATCACGGGGCGGCGGCAGATCGGGCAGTACGACCCGTTCGACCTGATCCTGCTGCTGATCCTGTCCAACGCGGTGCAGAACTCGATGAACGCGGGCGACAACTCGCTGCTCGGCGGCCTGGTGTCGGCGCTGACGCTGATTGGCTGCCACGTGCTGCTGGCGCACCTGACCTGGCGCTACCCCCGGCTGGCGCGGCTGATCGACGGCAAGCCGCAGGTACTGATCCGCGGCGGCACGCTGGACGAAGCCACCTTGCGCGGCGAGCGCCTGACGACCGACGACGTGCACGCCGCCCTGCGCGCCGCCGGTTGCCTGCACACGCACGAGGTGGAACGCGCCACCATCGAAACCAACGGCCAGATCACCGTGGTGCTGCGCAACCGCGATTCGTCGCGCGGCCTGCCGCCGCCTGCGCCGGAGGCGAGGGACGATGCGGGCACCTGAAGGATGCTATTTATTGGATAGCTGCACGCGCTTGATCGACAAGCGCTGGAAGGGTTTTTTTGTTGAAATCGCCCGCTGTGCCAGCGCTCACCCTCGCACCGTTGCCGGTCGAGTGACCGTGCACGCATCGCTGGAACGGCGAGCGTTGCGCCACGATCCAGCGGCGAGCGACACCGCATGAGGCTGGAGCCGTTTCATCGCGTGGACGACACGCCGTTCGACGCCCGGCGGGCCGACATCGAGCGTGCGCGCGGCCCGGCGCCGCGGGTGGACCACGACCCGATCGGCCTGACCGCGCTGGACTACGGCGACGTGGTGTTCCGCTTTCAGGACAGCACCGGCCGGCTGGAAGAGGTGACGCGCCGTGCGCCGATGCTGTACCTGGTGGGGCAGGGCACCGTGGCCGACGTGCCCTTCGGTCGCCTGGCGACGTACGTGAAGGCGCACGACGGCGATGTGTTCGCGCGTGCGGGCTTTCTGGTCAGCCCGCGGCTGGGGCTGGCTTTTGTGCCGGCCGAGCCGGACTGGGTGACCGCGCTGGCTGCGCACTGTATCGACACCTGGCGCCAGATGGGCGCCGCGCCGACGGCATGAATGCTATCTAATCGGTAGCATCATCCGAAGCGCCTGCAGCGCATCGCGCGAGATTTTTCCCAAAGCCGGGCTCAGCGCCGGCGGTTGAGCTGCTGCACCGCCTTCAGCGTTTCTTCAACATGCCGCAGCGGGTTGCTGCCTTCGTGCGTGAACGCGACCTTGCCGTCCTGCCCGATGACGTACGAGATGCGGCTGGCCATGCCGGGCATCAGCGAGCCGGCGTCGTAGGCCTTGATGGTGCGCGCGTCCGGGTCGGAGGCGACGGCGAAGCGGTCGCGGCATTCCTCGCGAGAGAACTTCTTGAGCGTGTCGATGCCGTCGTGCGACATGCCGATGACGGTCGCGCCGGCGGCGGCGAATTGGGGCGTGGCCTCGGCAAAGGCGTTGGCCTCGACCGTGCAGCCGCGCGTGAAGGCCTTCGGAAAGAAGTAGAGCACTACCGGGCCTTTCTTCAACGCACCCGCCAGGTCGAAGTCAAACGCCTGGCCGCCCAGGGCGGCGGGTGTCTTGAACGGGGGCGCGGCATCGCCGGGCTTCAACGCGGCCCATGCGGCGGCGGGCAGAAACAAGTTGGCGGCGAGCAAGAGCGTCAAGGAAAGGCGGGTCATGGCAGTCTCCGGCCGGGTGGGCGCAGCGGCACGATATTAGCGCTGCCATGCGAGGGACGTGCGTCACGCCCTCGCGGGCAAGGGTTGCGGACCCGCTTCGGGCACAGGAGCGGCGACATCGCCCTCATCGAAGTTGAAGTGCTCGGCCTCGTGCAGCTGCCAGCGGCCGCCGCCGGTCAGCTCCAGCACGTGCGTGTGGTAGTCCAGCACAGCGGCGCGGTGGGCGATGCTGATGAGTGTCACGTCGGCGTCCAGCAGGCGCTGGTACAGCCGCGCCTCGTTGCTGCGGTCGAGCGCGCTGGTGGCTTCATCCAGGATGACGAAGCGCGGCTGCGTGATGAGCACGCGTGCAAACGCCAGCCGCTGCTGTTCGCCCAGCGACAGCGTCTTGGCCCAGTCCACCTCGGCGTCCAGCCCGCCGCTGCGTTCGGCCAGTTCGGGCAGGTTCACGTCGCGCAGCGCCTGCAGCAACGTCTCGTCGTCCATGTCGCGGTCGAACTGCGGGTACAGCAGCTGGCTGCGCAGGCTGCCCACCTGCATGTACGGCCGCTGCGGCAGGAACATGCTGTCGGCCACCGGCGGGCGTCGGATGCTGCCCTGGCCCGCGCGCCACAGCCCTGCGATGGCGCGCAGCAATGAGCTCTTGCCGCTGCCGCTTTCGCCCACGATCAGCAGGCCATCGCCCTTTTGCAGCGTGAAGCTCAGGTCGCGCACCAGCTCGCGCTTGCCGTCGGGCGTGTTCAGGGTGACGCCCTGCAGGCTGAGCGTGGGCGCCTCGCTGGTCTGGATGGTGTGGCGGCGCCGGCGCGGCAGCGGCGCGGGCTCGGCGGCGGCGACTTCGCTGGCTTCGCCCGGCTTGGGCGGCAGCGCGGTCAGCAGGCCGTGGATGCGTTCGATGCCGGCGGTGAAGCGGGACAGGCCCTCGAAGTTGTCGATGATGATCGACACCGCGCCCAGCACCGCCAGAAAGGCGCCCGCCGCCTTGATGGCCTGGCCCACTTCCAGGTCGCCCGACAGCACCAGGTTGGCGATCAGGATGTTGGGCAGGATGATGGCGATCTGGTTATACGCTTGCTGGAAGAAGTTGAGGTTGAGCTGCTGGCGCAGCAGGCGCTGGTAATTGCGCAGCGCGCCCTTGAAGCGGCCGCGCACCTGCTTCAGCTCGGCCTGCTCGCCGCGGTAGAAGGCGATGGATTCGGCGTTCTCGCGCACGCGCACCAGGCTGAAGCGGAAGTCCGCCTCGCGCTTGAGCTGAAAGAAGTTCAGGCGCATGAGCGGCGCGCCGAACACCTTCACCGTGAGCCACGTGCCGACCGCGGTGTACACCACCAGCACGTACACCAGCATGTGCGAGATCTGCCACAGCACCCAGCTGAACGCCACCAGCTGCATCAGCGAGCCCAGCCCGATCAGCAGGAAGTACAGCGAGCGCTGGGTGAAGGTGTTGACGTCTTCGGCGATGCGCTGGTCGGGGTTGTCGATGCTGTTGTCGCCCGTCAGCTCGTAGAAGCGCTGGTTGTGAAAGTAGCGCCCCAGCAGCCGCTCGGACAGCCAGCGCCGCCAGTGGTTGCCCAGCGTGTCGCGCACAAAGTAGTAGAGCGAGCGCGTGGGCACGAACACCGCCACCACGATCAGGCAGATCATGATGGCGTGCCAGAAGCGGTCGCCATCGCGCGCGGCCAGCGCCGACGTCATCTCGCCCGCCTGGTTGTTGAGCATGACCGAGATCTGCGTCTCGGCCAGCAGCATGACGATCAAGACGATAAGAAACCCCCAGGCCTTGCGGCGCTCGCCCTCGCGCCAGTACGGCGACGCAATCGCCCAGAAGCGGCGCCACACGTGGGGCGAAAAGAAGTCGAAGCTGGGTCGCTGGCGGTCGCGTGCGGGCGGTACCGTGCCGGTCTGCACGGGCGCTGCGGGGTTCTGTGGCGTGGCGTCGGGGTTGTGTTCGATCTGACTCATGGCGTTCACCGGACCCGGCCGCGTGACGATGTGACTGAATGTCACTGAGCTTAAGCAGGTGCTGCCGCGGCGGTTGTCGGAAAACCGCCTTTGCGCCACGTAGGCGGAAAAGCCGAGTCGGATCAGTTCACGCCGGGTTGAGCAGCGCGGCGGTCAGGTCGAGGGGAGAACACGAACGCGTCAAGGGCGCGGCGTGTCAGCGGGCCGTGCGGACGCAAGGCGCCTGCATCGGCAAGCTGTCAGTGGCGGTCGCGGCGCGGACGCAGGCGCGGGCAATAGGCCGGCGCGCAAGGCAGCGTGGGCGCGGCCACCAGCGCATAGGGCCGCGGCGCAGGCACGTCGAGCACGATGACCGGCGGGTAATACGTGGCGGCGGCCGGCGCCACGCGGGTCGCTGCAAGGCCCTGCAGCGCGCCATCGTCGTTGGGGTTGAACTGCCCCGCGTCGGGGAAGCCCAGCGGCTTCAGGGGCGAGTTGGGCGGCACCAGATCGGAGTTTTGCGCACTGGGCGCGGCCAGCGCGCTGCCGCCCAGCAGCAGGCCGGCGATCAGCAGGACGGAAGAAAGCGGGTGCGTCATTTCGAAGGGCCCAGACAAGTCTGTATCGGAGTGTAATGAGCTTCGCCGGCCGCTGGCAAGGCTGGTCGCCAACGGGCCGTGCGGACTGTGCCCGACAATCCACCCCCATGACGACACATGCACGACGCCCGCGCATTGCCCTGGTGGGCACTGGCGGCACCATTGCCGGCGCGGCCCCGGCGCAGGCGGGCGCCACGTCGGCGGCCTACCAGTCGGCCGTGGTGACGGCCCGCGACCTGATCGACCGCATTCCCGCCCTGGCGCAGGTGGCGGACCTGCAGGCCGAGCAGCTGATGCAGATCGATTCGGCCGACTTCACCGACGAGCAGCTGCTGGCGCTGTCGCGCCGCGTGTCGGCGCTGTGTGCACGCGACGACATCGACGGCGTGGTGGTCGCGCATGGCACGGACACGATGGAGGAAAGCGCCTATTTCCTGCATCTCACCGTGCAAAGCGCCAAGCCCATCGTGCTGACCGGCGCCATGCGGCCCGGCACCGCGCTGGCCGCCGATGGCCCCGCCAACCTGCTGCACGCCATGGCCGTGGCGGCGCATGCCTCGTCGGCCGGGCGCGGCGTGCTGGTGGTGATGAACGAAGAGGTGCACAGCGCGCGCGACGTGGCCAAGGTGAACGCCATGCGGCTGGACGCATTTGCGTCGCCGCACGGTCCGCTGGGCGCGGTGGTGGAGGGCGCGCCGCGGTGGTACCGCGCGGTGGCGCGGCCGCACACCATGTCGAGTGAATTCGACATCGCCGCCATCGACACGTTGCCGCTGGTCGGCGTGGTTACCAGCCACGGCCAGATGCGGCGCGACATCTACGACGCGTGGGTGGCCGCCGGCGCACGCGCCATCGTGCACGCGGGCTTCGGCGGCGGCACGGTGCCCGCTTACCTGAAGCCCGTGCTGGCCGCGCTGTGCGCCCAATGCGTGCTGGTCGTGCGCGCTTCGCGCGTGGGCGCCGGGGCCGTCATCCGCAACGCCAACTTCGACGACGACGCCTGCGGCAGCGTGGTGACGGACGACCAGAACCCGCCGCGCGCGCGCCTGCTGGCGGCGCTGGCGCTCACGCGCACGTCAGCGCCTTCTGGCGTGCAGGCGATCTTCGACCGGTATTGAAAAAGCCGCGCCCTCAGGCGGGCGCCAGCTGCTCAAAGGCCTGCGACACGAAGTCGACGAACACGCGCACGCGCGCCGCCAGTTGGTGGCGCTGTGGATACACGGCGTAGATGTCGGCGTCGGGCGTCACGTACTGCGGCAGCACCTGCACCAGCCGGCCGCTTTGCAGGAACGGCTTCACGTCCCATTCGGCGCGCAGCAGGATGCCGTGGCCGTCCAGCGCCCATTTGACGGCGATCTCGCCGTCGTTGGTGCTGAGCGGGCCGCGCGTCTTCACCGACTCGGCGCGGCCGGCGCGTCCCTTGGCGGGACTCAGGCGCCACAGGCCGTAGGCTTCTTCACCCTGGCGGATGCCGATGCAGGCGTGGCGCGCCAGTTCGCTCGGGGTGCGCGGTATGCCGTGGCGCTTCAGGTAGGCGGGCGCGGCGCACAGCAGGCGGCGATTGGGCGCGATGTAGCGCGCGATCACGCGGGCGTCGGGCGGCGTGCCGAAGCGTATGCAGACGTCGAACGCGTCGTCCGTGATCGGCGGCGGATTGACCGACAGCTGCAACTGCACTTCCACCTGCGGAAAGCGCCGTGCAAAGCGCGAAATGAGCGGCGCGATGTGGCTGCGCCCGAAGCCCAGCGTGGCGTTGACACGCAACAGCCCCTGCGGTGACGACTGCGCGCCGCCCAGCAGCTCGCCCAGGCTGTCGATGTCGCCCAGGATGCGGCGTGCATGCTCCAGATACACCTCGCCTTCGGGCGTCAGGCCCATGCGGCGTGTGGTGCGGTTGACCAGCTGAACGCCGAGGCGCTTTTCCATCTGCGCCAGGTGGCGGCTGACGGCGGCGGTGGTCACGCCCAGATCGCGCGCGGCGGCGCTCAGGCTGCCGGCGCGCGCCAGCGCCGAGAAAAAGCCCAGATCGGCCGGCTGGATGGCGGGGTTCATGCTGGTCCTTGCATCGTGGGTGCGTCAGATTGTTAACTTGAAGTCAACACTGGTTTGAGATTTTGACCGATACGAACAAGCATCGCTCTCCTAGAGTCGGCTCATTCCAGCCATTCACCTCACGAGGAGACACATGCCAGTGGACATCGCCCCCTTCAACCGACGCTCCGCGCTGCACGTGGCGGCGCTGGCACTGGCCTGCGCGGCCCCTGTCGCACAGGCCCAGGCCTGGCCGACCAAGCCCGTGAGTCTGGTTGTGCCCTTCCCGGCCGGCGGCACCACCGACGTGCTGGCGCGCGCGCTGGCCGAACGCCTGTCGCCCGCCATCGGCCAGCCGGTGATCGTGGAAAACAAGCCCGGTGCGGGCGCCACCATTGGCGCCGATGCGGTGGCCAAGGCCAAGCCGGACGGCTACACGCTGCTGATCGGCGCGGTGCACCACACCATCGCCAGCAGCGTGTACAAGAAGCTGCCGTACGACTTCCAGAAGAGCTTTGAGCCGATCACCGTGATCGCCATGGTGCCCAACGTGCTGGTGGTCAACGCGGCCAGGACCCCCGCCAAGACGGTGAACGAACTGGTTGCGGCCATCAAGGCCAGGCCCGACGATGCCAGCTACGGCTCCAACGGCAATGGCACGGCGCAGCACATGATCGGCACGCTGTTCCAGCAGCAAACCGGTGCCCGGTTGCAGCACATTCCCTACAAGGGCAGCGGGCCGCTCGCCACCGACCTGCTGGGCGGCCAGATCCTCATGTCGTTCGACACCATCACGCCGGTGCTGCCCCACATCAAGGCGGGCAAGCTGCGCCCGCTGGCGGTGACCACGGCCAGGCGCTCTCCCGCGTTGCCCGACGTGCCCACGCTGCAGGAGGCGGGCCTGAAGGATTTCGACATCGGCACCTGGTTCGGCGTGCTGGCGCCCGCGGGCACGCCCCGGCCGGTGCTGGACCGCCTGAGCGCCGAGGCCACCCGGATCATCCGTTCGCCCGACTTCCAAAAGCGCATGGACGACATCGGCGCGCAGCCGGTGGGCAACACGCCGGCCGAGATGGCGGCGCAGATCAAGGCCGAAACCGCCAAGTTCGGTGCGTTGGTCAAGGCCGGCAACATCACCGTTGAATGACGCTGGCACGGAGCACCCGCATGAACAAGGAACAAGCCGTCGCGGACCTGACGAATGTCATGTCCAAATTCACCGCCTACATCGGCAAGCGCCTGCCAACCGACGTGACGCAGAAACTGGGCGAGCTGCGCGAGAAGGAGGTCAACTTCCTGGCCAAGGAGGTGTATGAATCGATGCGCCAGAACCAGGAAGCGGCCGACAAGCTGGACCGCCCGAGCTGCCAGGACACCGGCGTCATCCAGTACTTCCTGACCGCCGGCGCCAACTTTCCGCTGCTGGGCGAACTGGAAGAAATCCTGCAGGAAGCCACGGCCGGAGCCACGCGCGACGGCCCGCTGCGCCACAACGCCGTTGAGACCTTCGTCGAGAAGAACACGGGCACCAACACGGGCTCGAAGATTCCGTGGCTGGACTGGGAGATCGTGCCGAACGACGACAGCGTGACGATCGACGTCTACATGGCCGGCGGCGGCTGCACGCTGCCGGGCAAGGGCACGGTGCTGATGCCGGGTCAGGGCTATGAGGGGGTGGCCGAATTCGTGTTCGACGTCATCACTTCGCGCGGCGTCAACGCCTGCCCGCCGCTGCTGGTGGGCGTGGGTGTGTCCACATCGGCCGAGACCGCGGCGCGCCTGTCGAAGAAGGCCATCCTGCGCCCGGTCACGTCGAGCCACCCCAACGAAAACGCGGCGCTGATGGAGCAACTGCTGACCGACGGCCTGAACGAGCTGGGTCTGGGCCCGCAGGGCCTGACCGGCAACAACAGCGTGATGGGCGTCAACATCGAATCGTCGGCGCGCCACCCTTCGACCATTGGCGTGGCGGTATCGACCGGCTGCTGGGCGCACCGGCGCGGGCGCATCAAGATCAAATCGGACATGACATGGGAAGTCATCTCGCACCAGGGGTTCAAGCTGTGAAAAAAATTCTCACCACACCCATCCGGGACGAAGATCTGGAAGCACTCAACGCCGGCGACGTGGTCTACCTGACCGGCACGCTGGTCACTTGCCGCGACGTGGCGCACCGCCGCTTGATCGAGCAGGGGCGCGAGCTGCCGGTGGATCTGAAGGGCGGGGCGATCTTCCACGCCGGGCCCATCGTGCGGCAGAAGGACAACGGCGAATACGAGATGGTGTCCATTGGCCCCACCACCAGCATGCGCATGGAAAAGTTCGAGAAGGACTTCATCCGCCAGACCGGCGTGAAGCTGATCGTCGGCAAGGGCGGCATGGGGGCCGAGACACAGGAAGGCTGCGTCGAGAACAAGGCCGTGCACGCCATCTTTCCCGGCGGTTGCGCCGTGCTGGCGGCCACGCAGGTCGAAAAGATCGAGGGCGCCGAGTGGAAGGACCTGGGCATGCCCGAGACGCTGTGGATCAACAAGGTCAAGGAATTCGGTCCGCTCATCATCTCCATCGACACCAAGGGCCGCAACCTGATTGAGGAGAACAAGAAGATCTTCAACGAGAAGAAGAAGCCCATCCTGGAGCGCATCAACCAGCAGATCCGCTTCATCAAATAGGCGCGCCGCGCCGATGCGCCCAGCCCCGCATCGCCGGGGCTTTTTTTGCGTGCCGCGCTACGCCGGCCGCTTGGCCAGCAAGCGGCGCCGCACGGCGTCGATGTTGTTGCGCAGCGCGAACAGCTCTTCGGCATGCGCCAGTGGCACCGTGATGCCGTTGGCCACGCGGTCGAGTTCGTCCAGTTCGTCCAGCAGCTCGTTGCGCTCGCCCAGGCCTTCGTCCACCTTGGCCTCAATGGTGCGCAGCCGGGCGTACCAGCGGAACACGCGCCGCCGCACGCGGAAGGTGTAGAGCGGCGGCACGACGCGGCTCAAGGGCAGCAGCAGCACGATCAAGCCGCCGATGACCAGCCACATGCGCTCCAGCAGATTGCTGGCCCAGAACGGCAGGTAGCGCTGCCAGAAAGGCGGCGTGCCGTTGATGGCGCGGTCGCCCTCGGGGCTGACGGGCAGTTCGCTGGTGCGCGTGTTCGGAAAATCCCGCGCCCGGTGGAACCAGCCGGCGCCGCTGTGCAGCCCTTGCGCCGCCTGCGCGAACAGCTGGCGCAGCGCGGGGTGGGTCTGCTCGCGCGTCAGCAGCGAGGTGGTGGTGGCCAGCAGGCTGACGTCGTGCGGCGGAATATCGGCCGCCAGATCGACCACGCCGCGCGGCAGCGTGACCGGCTGCAAGAAGGGAAAGCGCCGCGCATAGGCGTCGGCCTGCGCCACGTCCATCAGCGCCACGCCGGGCGCGCGCAGCAGGCGCTCGACCACGGGCGATTCGGGCGCGGTGACCAGCACCAGCGCGTCCAGGTAGCCGCCCAGGAGCGCCTCGGCCGCTGCGGCGGGCGGTAGCTGGCTGGTGACGAGCGCGCTGGCGTCCATGCCATTGGCCTGCAGCAGGCGCTGCACGATTTCGGGCACGCCGCTGCCGGGTTGGTCGATGTTGACGCGCAGCCCCTTCAGCTGGCCCAGCGTGGTCACGGGCTTGTTTGCTTCTGATTTAGGAGCTGCTCGCGCTTGTCCAGCAAGCGCTGCAGGCCGATAGAACACCCAAAGCGGCTCATAGAACAGCGCGCCGAGCGAGGTGATGCCCGCCTCGCCATCGGCCGCCGCATCGGCGCTGCCGCCGCGCACGAAGGCCACGTCGGCCTGGCCCGCGCGCAGCGCCTGCAGGTTGGCTCGCGAGCCTTCGGTGGTGGTCAGCTTGACCTCGATGCGGTTCCTGGCCGGCGCTTGCGCATAGCGCCGGCCAAATTCGGCATACGCGCTGCCCTCGGGGCCGGTGGCCAGCGTCACTGTCTTGGGCGGCTGCGGGTCGAGCCACCAGTACGCGGCCACCAGCACGCCCACGGCCAGCAACACCACCGGGCCGGCCGAAGCCAGCATGTCGCGCACCGACAGCACGATCAGCGTGAGGGTGCGACGGATCGGTCCGATCATGAATCAAAAACCCTTCTGGCGCTGATACATCAAGCGCAGGCAGCTATTAAATCAGTAGCAGACGGCAGGTTGAGCGTGTCGGTCTGGATGCCCTGCGCCGCGCGCACCGCATTGACGCAGGCGCGCGCCACGGCTTCGCCTGCCATCGTGCACAGCACATTGAAATCCAGCCCGCCCGACATGCCGGTGGCCAGCGCGAACAGCGTGTCGCCGTCGCTCATGGTGTGCACCGGGCGAATGGCCCTGGCCAGCCCGTCGTGGCCCGCGCCGGCCAGGCGCTGGCACTGGGCCTTGCTCAGCGGCGCATCGGTGGCAACCACGCCGATGGTGGTGTTGACGCCCGCCAGCAGCGACAGCGGCGCGTCGCCCGCCAGCACCGCCGACACGCTGCCGCGCAGCCCTTGCCCGTCTTCGGTGCGCGCGCCGGCAATCGGGGTGCCCGTGGCGGGGTCGACCACGTCGCCCAACGCGTTGACCGCGATCAGCGCGCCCACGGTCACGCCGTCCAGCGTGACCGAAGCGGTGCCGATGCCGCCCTTCATCGCGAAGGGCATGCCGAACAGCTTGCCCACCGTGGCGCCCGCGCCCGCGCCGACGTTGCCCTGCAGCGGCTCATCGCTGGCGGAGTCGCAGGCCGCGTAGCCCGCCGTGTCGCCAGGGCGGATGCGGGCGTCGCCCAGGTGCAGGTCGAACAGCACAGCCGCCGGCACGATGGGCACCACCTGGCCCGGCGCGCTGCCGACGTACAGGCCCACGCCTTGTTCGTCAAGCCAGCGCATCACGCCGCTGGCGGCGTCCAGCCCCCATGCGCTGCCGCCCGACAGCAGCACCGCGTGCACCACGCCCACCAGATTGGCCGGGTCGAGCAGATCGGTCTCGCGCGTGCCGGGTGCCGCCCCACGCACGTCCACGCCGCCCGATGCCCCGGCGCGGGCGAGCACCACGGAACAGCCGGTGGGGCGGCGCGTGTCGGTGAAGTGACCGACCTCGATGCCGCGCACTTGGGTGATGCTGCCGGGGTAGGGCAGGGCGGTGCGCGCGGCGGCGGGCGAAGCGGATTGGCGGGGCATGCGTGTCGTGCAAAGTGGTGATGCGGCATGTTAGCGCCCGCTGGCGCGGTGCCTGCGCCCGCCCCGGCAACGGGCGCGCGAAGCCGCGACAATGGGCGGGTCAGCTTCTTGCCCGCGTTTCGTCGCGGGGTTTACGCCGTGCCGCTTTCTTCACCTGCTCCACGCACCCACCTGCATGATCGTCGTACCGTCTTCCGCGGTTATCGCCGTGCCGACGGCCTGTGGGACATCGAGGCCGAACTGCACGACAGCAAGACCGTACCCTTCACCATTGCCGGCGAGGGCGACTGGGCGGCGGGCGAACCGATCCACGGCATGGCGATCCGGCTGACGGTGGACGACGACACGGTGGTGCACGCCATCGAAGTGGCCATGGACCATGTGCCGCACGACCCGTGCCCCAAGGCCATGGCGCCGATGCAGCGCATGGTGGGCTGCCAGCTGGCACGCGGCTGGCGCCGTTCAATCGAGCAGCACCTGGGCGGCATCGAAGGCTGCGCCCACCTGCGCGAGCTGCTGTTCAACATGGCCACCGCCGCGTTCCAGACCATGGTGCAGAGCGTGGTGCCAATCGATCCCGAGCACCCGCCGCCGCACCTGGGCAAGTGCGTGACGTGGGACTTCAACGGGCCGGTGGTGGCCCGCCGCTATCCCCGGTTTTATCGGCTGCAGCCGCAGCCGGCGCCGCCGCGGGACAAGTAGCGCTGCAGGGGCCCTACAGCCACTTCTGCATCAGCACGGCTTCGCCTTCGGCGGGGTCCAGCACATAGGGCGCGAAACCGAAGCGCTGGTAGCTGCGCAGCGCGCGCTGGTTGCCGCTCAGCACTTCCAGGGTGAGCTTGCAGCAGCCGCGCGCCTGCGCGTGGGCTTCGCACGCCGCGAGCAGCGCCTGGCCCACGCCGCGCGCGCGGTGGGCCGGCAGCACCACCAGGTCGTGCACATTGAGCAGAGGCCGCGCCTTGAAGGTGGAATAGCTCTCGAAGGTGTTGGCCAGGCCAACGGGCGCATCGCCTTGCCAGGCGATGAAGCTGGCGGCCGCGGGCAGGGTCGCCAGGTCGTCGCACAGGCGCGACCGCACGTCGTCCGGCAACGGCACGCCGCCGCCCATGGGGTCGCGCGCATACGCGTCCAGCAGCGCGACGAGCGCCGTGCGATGGGCTTCGTCGCGGTAGTCGACCGCGCGGACGACCGGCGGCGCCACGCTCATGCGGCGGCGTCGACCGCCTCGTCGGCAAACGCCTCGACCGGCACGCAGCTGCAGAACAGGTTGCGGTCGCCGTACACGTTGTCGACACGGCCGACCGGCGGCCAGTACTTCACGCTGCCCGGCAGCCGACCGGTCAGCGCGCCGCCGACTTCGCGCGGATAGGGGTGCGGCCAGTCGGCGGTGAGCAGGCTGTCGGCGGTGTGCGGGGCGTTCTTCAGCGGGTTGTCGTCCTGCGGCCACTCGCTGCGCTCGACGCGGCGAATCTCCTCGCGGATGGCGATCATAGCGTCGATGAAGCGGTCGATTTCTTCGAGCGTCTCGCTTTCGGTCGGCTCCACCATCAGCGTGTTGGCGACCGGGAAGCTGAGCGTCGGCGCATGAAAGCCGTAGTCGGCCAGGCGCTTGGCCACGTCTTCGGCCATCACGCCGCTGGTGTCCTTCAGGCCGCGCAGGTCCAGGATGCATTCGTGCGCCACATGCCCGTTGGCGCTGGCGTACAGCGTGGGGTAGTGGTCCTTCAGCCGCTTGCTGATGTAGTTGGCCGACAGGATCGCTGCCTCGGTGGCGTACGTCAGGCCCGCACCGCCCATCATGCGGATGTACATCCACGAGATGGGAAACACCGCGGCGTTGCCCAGCGGGGCTGCGCTGATTGCTCCAATTTTGCGAGCATCTCCCGCCGTCTGGTGGCCGGGCAGATAGGGCACCAGGTCTTCGACCACGCACACCGGTCCGACGCCGGGGCCGCCGCCGCCGTGCGGGATGCAGAAGGTCTTGTGCAGGTTCAGGTGGCTGACGTCGCCGCCGAACTCGCCCGGCGCGGCCACGCCGACCATGGCGTTCATATTGGCGCCGTCCAGGTACACGCGGCCGCCGTGCTGGTGCACCAGCTGGCACACCTCTTTGACATGCGTTTCGAACACGCCGTGCGTGCTGGGGTAGGTGATCATGATGCAGGCCAACTTGTCGGCGTGCTGCTCGCATTTGATCTTCAGGTCGGCCAGGTCGACGTTGCCGTTGTCGTCGCATTTGGTGACGACAACCTTCATGCCCACCATCTGCGCGCTGGCCGGGTTGGTGCCATGCGCGCTGCTGGGAATCAGGCACACATCGCGCTGGCCCTGGCCGCGCGCCTGCTGCCACGCGCGGATGGCCAGCAGGCCGGCGTATTCGCCCTGGCTGCCGGCGTTGGGCTGCAGGCTGACGTCGGCATAGCCGGTAATGGCGCTCAGCCAGCGGCGCAGCTGCTCGTCCAGTTCGCGGTAGCCCTGCAACTGGTCGGCCGGTGCAAAGGGGTGCACGTTGGCGAATTCGGGCCAGGTGATGGGAATCATCTCGCTGGTGGCGTTCAGCTTCATGGTGCAGCTGCCCAGCGGAATCATGCTGCGATCAAGCGCCAGGTCCTTGTCGGACAGCTGGCGGATGTAGCGCAGCATGCCGGTTTCGCTGTGGTGGCTGTTGAACACCGGGTGCGTCATGAAGGCAGACGTGCGGCGCAGCGCGGCTGGAATGAGCGCCGGCGCGCTGCCTTCCAGCTGCGTGAAGTCGGGCTGCGGCTGGCCGTCGCCGAAGATCGTCCAAAGCCGTTCGACGTCGGTGCGCGTGCTGGTCTCGTCGAACGACACGCACAGGTAGAAATCCCATGCTTTTCGCAGGTTGACGCCCATCTGGACTGCGCGTGCAGCTATCTTATCGGTAGCACCATCGGTCTTGAAGCAGACCGTGTCGAAGCCCGAATCGTGGTGCGTGGCGCTGAAGCCCAGCGCCTGCATGCCGGCGGTGAAGATGCTGGCCAGGCGCGTCACACGTTCGGCGATGCGCTTCAGGCCTTGCGGCCCGTGGTACACCGCATACATGCTGGCGACGATGGCCGGCAGCGCCTGCGCGGTGCAGATGTTGCTGGTGGCTTTTTCGCGGCGGATGTGCTGCTCGCGCGTCTGCAGCGCCAGGCGGTAGGCCGGCTTGCCGTGCACGTCCACGCTGACCCCCACCAGGCGCCCCGGGAGGCTGCGCTTGAACGCGTCCTTGCAGGCCATGAAGGCGGCGTGCGGGCCGCCCGCGCCCATCGGCATACCGAAGCGCTGCGAATTGCCGACCACGATGTCGGCGCCCATTTCGCCGGGCGACTTCAGCAGCGTCAGCGCCAGCAGGTCGCTGGCCATGATGACGGCGGCATCCTTGGCGTGGATCTTGTCCGACTCGCCGCTCCAGTCCATCAGCCAGCCGCTGCTGCAGGGGTACTGGATGAGCGCGGCGAAGTAGTCGTCGGCGGCGATGGCCGCGTCCCACTCGGGCTGCGAGTTGGCGACCTTGACCGTCAGTCCCAGCGGCGCTGCGCGCGTCTGCATGACTTCGATGGTCTGCGGGTGCGCGTCGCCACTGACGACGATCACCGAGCCCTTGGCCTTGACGCTGCGGCGCGCCAGCGTCATGGCCTCGGCCGCGGCGGTGGCTTCATCCAGCATCGAGGCATTGGCAATGTCCATGCCCGTCAGGTCGGCCACCATGGTCTGGAAGTTGACCAGCGCCTCCATGCGGCCCTGGCTGATTTCAGCCTGGTAAGGCGTGTACGAGGTGTACCAGGCGGGGTTTTCCAGCACGTTGCGCAGGATCACGCCCGGCAGGTGGCAGCCGTAATAGCCCTGGCCGATGAAGCTCTTCATCTCGTGGCGGTTCTTGGCCGCGATGGCCTTCAGCTCGGCCAGCGCATCGACCTCTGTGGCTGCCAGCGGCACATCCATCGGCGTCTGGCGCGCAATGCTGCGCGGCACGATGGATTCGACCAGCGCCTGGCGCGATGTTTCACCGATGACGGCGAGCATCTTGCGCTCGTCCTCGGGCGTGATGCCGATGTGGCGGCGGACGAATTCGTCGGCGTTTTCCAGCTGAGCCAGAGAGAGGGGGTGGGACATGTCGAGCTGCTCCAGACAAAACCTCGGGCCGGGCGCACCGGCATCGATGCGCCCCCAAGCCCTGCACGATGACGAAAGAAAATCAGGCGGCGAAAGCCTTGTAGGCGGCCTCGTCCATCAGCGCCGCCACCTGGTCGGGTTGGGTGAGCCTGACCTTGAAGAACCAGCCCGCGCCCTCCGGGTCGCTGTTGGCCAGGCTCGGCTCGTCGGCCAGCGCCTGGTTCACCTCAACCACTTCGCCGCTGACCGGCATGTACACGTCGGCCGCGGCCTTCACGGACTCCACCACACCGGCGGTGTCTTTCTGGCCGTAGGTCTTGCCCACTTCGGGCAATTCGACGAACACCACGTCGCCCAGCGCATCCTGCGCGTGCTGCGTGATGCCGACGATGGCGATATCGCCCTCGACTTTGACCCATTCGTGGTCTTCGGTGTATTTGATGGTCATGGTTGCTCCAAAAAAAAGAGTGGATTGCGCAAGTGGGGCGGGCGCTGCAAGCCGATTTGGCCAACAATCAACCGCGGTGATAGCGATTGGGGACAAAGGGCGTGGTCACCACCTCCATCGGCACCGGCTTGCCGCGCACCAGCGCGATCACGGGCGAGCCGACGGCGGCATGCTCGGGCGTGACGTAGCCCATCGCAATGGGCCGGTCGATGCTCGGGCCGAGCAGGCCGCTGGTGGTTTCGCCGATTTTCTGGCCGGCGGCGTCTTGCAGTTCGATGTGTTCACGCACAGGGATGCGATCCTGGGCCATCAGCGCCACGCGCTTGCGGCCGAGCTTTTGCGCGGCCGGGTTGCCTGCGGCGTCCTGCATGAAGGGCAGCACTTTGTCCGCGCCCGGAAAGCCGCCCGCGCGTTCGCCGCCCGTGCGGCGCACCTTCTGGATGGCCCAGTTCAGGCCCGCCTCGATGGGGGTCGTGGTGGTGTCGATGTCGTTGCCGTACAGGCACAGGCCCGCTTCCAGGCGCAGGCTGTTGCGCGCGCCCAGGCCGATGGGCGCAACTTCAGGCTGCGCCAGCAGTGCGCGCGCAAAGGCGTCGGCCTGTGATGCGTGGATGGAAATCTCGAAGCCGTCTTCGCCGGTGTAGCCGCTGCGGGTGATGTACAGGTCGGTGCCGTTCCAGGCAAAGGCGCCGCCCGTCATGAAGACGAGTTGCTCGACGCCGGGCACCAGGCGCTGCAGCGCATCGACGGCCTTGGGGCCTTGCAGCGCGAGCAGGGCGCGCTCAGGCATCGGCAGCACCTGGCAGCGGTCGCCGATGCGGGCTTGCAGGTGCGCGATGTCACCGGCCTTGCAGGCGCCGTTGACGATCAGGAACAGCTGCGGCCCCTCGCGCTCGCCCGAGGCGCGCGGGCGGCTTTCGCCCGTGGCCTGCGCCGGATCGCCCCAATTCACGAACATCAGGTCGTCGATGATGGTGCCTTCGTCGGTCAGCAGCAGGCCATAGCGCTGCTTGTCCACGCCCAGGCCCATGACATCCACCGGCATCAGGCTTTCCAGCGCGGCGGCGGCATCGGCGCCCACCAGCTTGATCTGCCCCATGTGCGACACGTCGAACAGGCCGGCCGCTTCGCGCGTGTGCTTGTGCTCGGCCATCAGGCCGGCGGGGTACTGCACCGGCATCGAATAGCCAGCAAACGGCACCATGCGCGCGCCGAGTTCGACGTGCAGATCGTGCAGCGGGGTTTTTTGAAGTTCGGTGTCGGCAGCGGACATGGCAGGGCTCCTCGAATGCATTGTCAAAGGCATTGCCCGGCCAGCAAGTCCGGGCGCGGAACCCTGCTGTCCTCTTTACCTGAGAGATTCAACCCGCGCCAACCGCGCCGGCCTTGCCCCTTCGGTGGGCCGCCTGGCGTATGCCGCGGCCTCTCTCCAGCAGAATTGTGTTGTGCCAGTCCTTTTGCCTGAGCGTTCAGCCTTCGGCGGCGCGTGTGACGGCGCTCTCTCCTGACGACACCCGATTCTGCCATGACAAATGGCCGCGGAGCAGGCCGCGCGAGAGCGCCGGGGAGCGGGCTTGGCCCGGCCGCCAGCGTTGTCCCCTGGGGGAAGGCGCCCCAGCGCCACAGGGGGGAGTTTTATCTATACACCAGGTCGCGCAATCCCAGCGACAGCGCCGGCACGTAGGTGATCACCATCAGGCACGCCAGCACCACGCACACAAACGGCACCAGGTGCCGGATGATCTTGTCGAGCGAGATGCGCGCCACCGTGCAGGCCGCGAACAGGTTCACGCCGAACGGCGGGGTGATCATGCCCAGCGCCAGGTTGACCACCATCACCAGCCCGAAGTGCACCGGGTCAATGCCGAAGCGTTGCGCCACCGGCGCCAGGATGGGCGCCAGCACGATGATGGCGGCGCTGGTCTCGATGAACATGCCGATCACGAACAGCGCCGCGTTCACACCCAGCAAAAACATGGCGGGGTTCTTCAGCACATCTTCCAGCCAGTGGCCGATGGCGTCGGGCACGCCGGCGCGCGTAATGAGGAAGGCGAACAGCCCCGCGTTGGCGATGATGAACATGATCACCGACGACGACACCACCGACTTGCGCAACACGGCGACCAGATCCTTGACGCTGATTTCGCGGTACACCCCCATGCCCACCACCAGCGCGTAGAACACGGCCACGGCCGACGCCTCGGTCGGCGTGAAGATGCCGCCGTAGATACCGCCCAGAATGATGATCGGCATCAGCAGCGCCCACGCCGCCTGCCGGGTGGCGGCAAAAAAGCCCAGGCGCCCGTCGCCGTCGGTCTTGCCCCAGCCCTTCCATTTGCAGTACGCCCACACGAACAGCATCAGCGCGCCGCTGATCAGGATGCCGGGGCCAAAGCCGGCGATGAACAGTTCGCCAATCGACACCTCGGCCGCCACGCCGTAAAGAATCATCGGGATCGACGGCGGGATGATCACGCCCAGTTCGGCGCTGGTGGCCTGCAGCGCCGCTGCCCACGACGTCGGGTAGCCGTGCTTGATCAGCGCTGGGATCAGGATGGCGCCAATCGCGAACGTGGTGGCCACCGACGAGCCCGACACGGCGGCGAAGATCATGCAGGTGAGCACACAGGTCATCGGCAGGCCGCCCTGCACGCCGCCGACGATGCTCTTGGCGAATTCGACCAGGCGGCGCGAAATGCCACCGGTTTCCATCAGGTTGCCGGCCAGGATGAAGAACGGAATGGCGGCCAGCGGAAACTTGTTGATGCTGTTGAACATCTCCTTGGCGGAGAGCAACATGTTGGCGTTGGTCACCTGAATGCCGACGATGGACGCCAGCCCGATGGACACGGCAACCGAGACGCTGAGCGCAAAGCCCAGCATCATGGTGATGAGCATGGCTGTGGTCATGCGCGGCGCTCCCGGACTTGCAATTCGATCAGAGGGCTCGCGGTGCGCGCGGCCTTTCGAGTGCACGCGCGGAGCGGGGTTGGCCCGGCCGCTGCGTGCGCCCCCTTGAGGGGGAGGCGCGCAAAGCGCGCTTCGGGGGGTGGGCGTCATCACTGCGCAGTCTCCAGTTCCATCCGTCGCGGGTCGAGGTAGTTGGCCACGATGCCCAGGATCGAGAACAGGGCGCCCACCGGCATGGCGACGTAGGCCCAGAACATCGACAGCGATTCGAGTCCCGCCATGGACTGCACGCTGCCGCGCACCGCATAGTCGTAGCCCCACCACAGAATGACCAGCATCAGCGCCAGCGCCGCCAGCGCCACCACCAGGTCGAGCACGCGCTTGGCGCCGGTCGGCACGGCGCGGTACAGCGCGTCCACGCTCACCATGGCGCCTTGCCGAAAGGCCATCGGAATACCCAGGAACACCATCCAGATCAGGCTGAAGCGAATCAACACTTCGCTCCATTCGGCGGGTTGCTCCAGCACGAAGCGGGTGATGATCTGGAACACGCCGAGCGTCGAGGCGATGGCCAGCATCAGGCAGGCCAGGGCCATCGCGACGCGCGTGGTCCAGCTTTCAAGGGACAGGAGCAGGGCTTTCATGTCAAACCGATGGCTTCCATAAAAAAAGCCCGTCGCGCTGGGCTGACGGGCACTTTCAGCTATTCAAACAATAGCAATCCGGACGGTCCGCCTTACTTGTAGTTGCGGATGCGGTCCAGGTTGGCCTTGCCGAAGTCTTTTTCGAACTGGGCGTTGACGCTGGACAGTGCGGCCACGAACTTGGCCTTGTCGATGTTGTCGATCACCGTCATGCCCTTGCCGCGCAGGTCGGCCACGCCCTTGGTGTCGTCCTCGTCCACCTTGGCGCGGTTGGCCTTGGTGCCTTCGCGGGCGGCTTCGATGAAGGCCTGCTTGTCGGCGGCGCTCAGCTTGTCGAACACGCCCTTGTTCATCACGAAGATGCAGGGAGAGTACACGTGGCCCGTGAGCGACAGGTGTTTCTGCACCTGGTCGAACTTGGCCGAGATGATGACCGACAGCGGGTTCTCCTGCCCGTCCACCGTGCCCTGTTGCAGCGCGGTGAACACTTCGGGGAAGGCCATGGGCGTGGTGATGATGCCGAAGCCCTTGTAGGCCGCCACGTGCACCGGGTTTTCCATGGTGCGCATCTTCAGACCCTTCAGGTCGGCGGGCTCTTTCACGTCGCGCTTGCTGTTGGTCATGTGGCGGAAGCCGTTCTCGGCCCAGGCCAGCGCCTTGAAGCCCTTGGCGTCGAACTTGGTCAGCAGCTCCTGCCCGATCGGGCCGTCGAGCACGGCGCGCGCATGCGCCTTGTCGCGGAACAGGAAGGGCACGTCGAGAATCTTCGTCTCGGGCACGAAGTTGGGCACCGGGCCGGTGGAGCTGAACGCCAGTTCCTGCGTGCCCAGCTGCACCGCCTCAATCGACTCGCGCTCGCCGCCCAGCGCGCCGTTGTAGAAGGTCTGCACCTTGTAGCGGCCGTTGGTGCGCTTTTCGACTTCCTTGGCAAAGGTGTCGATGGCAATGCCCTGGTGCGAGCTTTGCGAGGTGGAGATGCTGATCTTCATCGTGGTCTGCGCCGCGGCGCCCGCCATCAGACCGAAGGCCAGGCCCATGCCGAGCACAAGTTGGTGCAATTTCATCGTGAAGCTCCTGAAATCTTGGACAACGAAAGGCCGCCTGTCGAGGCCTGAGAGCGGGCCATTATGGGCGTTCGTCCAAGCCCGCGCCTCGGGGTTTTCGCGCATGGGGAGTCGCGCAGGTGCGTGCCGTCGTCATCGTGTTGGCACGTGCGGGCGCAGGCGTGTTGGGTGCCGCTTTTACAGGGTGTGCGAGGCGGGGCAAAAGCCTTTGGCGCATGGCGTGGCAAGCGCTTGGATGTCGCTCGATTGCTATCGTAAAAAGAGCTGAAGGCGCAGTGCTGTCAAGCGCTTCGCCTTCATTTACCCCGAGGAACGGGATTACATGCCCGAATAGTTCGGTCCGCCGCCGCCTTCTGGCGTCACCCACACGATGTTCTGCGTCGGGTCCTTGATGTCGCAGGTCTTGCAGTGCACGCAGTTCTGCGCGTTGATCTGCAGGCGTTGGGCGTTGCCACCCTTCGACTCATCGGGCACGAATTCGTACACGCCCGCCGGGCAGTAGCGGCCTTCGGGGCCGGCGAACTTGGCCAGATTGATGTTGACCGGCACCGTTGGGTCTTTCAGCGTCAGGTGCGCGGGCTGGTTTTCTTCGTGGTTGGTGTTGCTGACGAACACGCTCGACAGTCGGTCGAAGGTCAGCTTGCCGTCGGGCTTGGGGTAAGTGATGGGCTGGCAGTCGGCGGCGGGCTTCAGCTGCACGTGATCGGGCTCGGTGCGGTGCAGCGTCCAGGGCGCGTGGCCGCGGAAGACCATCTGCTCCAGCCCGTTCATCAGCGTGCCCGTGGTCAGCCCTTTCTTGAACCAGTTCTTGAAGTTGCGGTCCTTGTTCAGTTCGGCGGCCAGCCAGCTGTTGCTGAAGGCTTCGGGGTAGGCGGCCAGTTCGTCGTGCTGGCGGCCCGCCACCACGGCGTTGTACGCCGCTTCGCCGGCCATCGAGCCGGTCTTGATGGCGGCATGGCTGCCCTTGATGCGGCTGACGTTGAGAAAGCCCGCGTCGCAGCCGACCAGCGCGCCGCCCGGGAACACCGTCTTGGGCAACGCCAGCACGCCACCCGCGGTGATGGCGCGCGCGCCATAGCTGATGCGCTTGGCGTTGACGTTGCCGGCGTCGTCGGTGAAGTACCACTTGACGCGCGGGTGGGTCTTCCAGCGCTGGAACTCCTCGAACGGGCTCATGTACGGGTTCTTGTAGTTCAGGCCGACCACGTAGCCGCAGAACACCTTGTTGTCCTCGGCGTGGTAGAGAAACGCGCCGCCGTAGGTGTGCTCGTCCATCGGCCAGCCGGCGGTGTGCATGACGAAGCCGGGCGTGTGGCGGCTGGGGTCGATTTCCCACAGTTCCTTGATGCCGATGGCGTAGCTTTGCGGGTCGCTGTTGGCGTCTAGCTTGAAGCGCTCGATCAGCCGCCGCCCCAGGTGGCCGCGCGAGCCTTCGGCAAACAGCGTGTACTTGCCGTGCAGTTCCATGCCCAGCTGGAAGTTCTCGGTCGGCTCGCCGTCCTTGCCTAGCCCCAAGTTGCCGGTGGCCACGCCCTTCACGCTGCCATCGTCGTTGTAAAGCACCTCGGCCGCCGGGAAGCCGGGGAAGATTTCCACGCCCAGTTCTTCGGCCTGCGCGGCCAGCCAGCGCACCACATTCCCCAAGCTGACGATGTAGTTGCCGTGGTTGTCGGCAAACGGCGGCAGCGCCATGTTGGGCACGCGCGTGCCGCCACCGTCTTCGCGCAGGAAGACGTAGGCGTCGTCGGTGACGATCTGGTTCAGCGGCGCGCCCTTGGCCTGCCAGTCGGGGATCAGCTCGGTCAGCGCCTTCGGGTCCATCACCGCGCCGGACAGGATGTGCGCGCCCGGCTCGGAGCCTTTTTCAAGCACCACGACCGAGACGTCCTGCCCTTTTTCGGCCGCCAGCTGCTTGATGCGGATGGCGGCCGACAGCCCCGCCGGGCCGGCGCCGACGATGACCACGTCGTACTCCATCGCCTCGCGCGGGCCGTACTGCTGGATGATTTCGTCGGGGGTCATGGGCTGCCTCTCATCGTGTTTGAAATAATGGCCGACATGGCAAGGGGCCCGCGCCAGGCGCGCGTGTCGGGTGCGTGACTGATTTTATGCACGTGCCGCGCATCATTGGCGCCAGCCTGCGCCGCAGAATTTTCCGGAGGAAAGAACCATGACTTACAGCATCGACCTGTCCGGCCGCGTGGCCTTCATCACGGGCGCTTCGGGCGGCCTGGGCGCGCAGTTTGCACGCACGCTGGCCAGCGCGGGCGCCGGCGTGGTGCTGGCCAGCCGCCGTCTCGACAAGCTGAAAGACCTGCGCGCCCGCATCGAAGGCGATGGCGGCGACGCCCATGTGGTGGAGTGCGACGTGACCGATGTGCAGTCGATCAAGGCCGCCGTGGCGCATGCCGAGACCGAGATGGGCTCCATCGACATCCTGGTCAACAACTCGGGCGTGTCGACCACCCAGCGCATTCAGGACGTGACCGAGGACGACTACGACTTCATCTTCGACACCAACGTGCGGGGCGCCTTCTTCGTCGCGCAGGAAGTCGGCAAGCGCATGATCGCCCGCGCCAAGGGCGCCGCGCCGGGCAGCTTTACCGGCGGGCGAATCATCAACATCGCGTCGATGGCCGGGCTGAAGGTGCTGCCGCAGATCGGCGTATACTGCATGAGCAAGGCCGCCGTGGTGCAGATGACCAAGGCCATGGCACTGGAGTGGGGGCGCTTTGGCATCAACGTCAACGCCATCTGCCCCGGCTACATCGACACCGAGATCAACCACCACCACTGGCAGACCGAAGCCGGCCAGAAGCTCGTCAACATGCTGCCGCGCAAGCGCGTGGGTGACCCGAAAGACCTGGACGCGGTGCTGATGATGCTGGCGTCCGACCAGAGCCATTTTCTCAACGGCGCCATCATCGCGGCGGACGACGGATTTGGTGTCTGATGCGGCGCCAGCGCTTGACCAGCAAGCGCAGCAAGCTCCTTTTGTTGTAGCAAGCCCATGCTGACCGGCATCCTCGCCGGCTTGGCCGCGGGCGCGCTGTGGGGCCTGGTGTTCGTGGCGCCGCGCATGGTCAGCGGCTTTGCGGGCATCGACCTCACGGCGGGGCGCTTCGTGGTTTACGGGGTAGTGTCCGTCGCCGTGCTGGCGGCGTCGATGCGGCGCGCCCGCAGGCCCACCTGGCGCCAGGCCTGGGGGGCGCTGTGGCTGTCCGTGCTGGGCTTCACGGGGTATTACTGGATTCTGGTGCTGGCCATTCGCGACGCCGGCACCGAAATGCCCGCGCTCATCGTCGGCACCATCCCGATCTGGGTCATGCTGCTGGGCAAGCCGAGCGGCCTGCGCTGGGCCGCGCTGGTGCCGGGGCTGGCGTTGACGCTGGCCGGGCTGGTCTTCATGGCAAAAGGCTCGCTGGCGCCGGTGGATCAAGCGTCAGCTGCTATTCAAAATGCAGCAGCCCAGTCGACGTACTGGCGCGGCATCGGGCTGGCCGTGCTGGCCATGATGTGCTGGACGGCGTTTTCGCTGCTCAACGCCGCGTGGCTGCGGCGCCATCCCGACATTGGCGCGACCGACTGGGCCAACTGGCTGGGCGTGGCCACGGGCCTGGGCGGCGTGGGGCTGGCGCTGGGCCTGGGCACGCCGTTGCCGCAACTCATGGTGCAACCCGGCTGGCCGCTGTTCGCGCTGGTCGTGCTGGCCATCGGTTTCGGCTCCAGCTGGCTCGCCACCATCCTGTGGAACCTGGCCAGCCAGCGCCTGTCCGCCAGCCTGTGCGGCCAGCTCATCGTGAGCGAAACGCTGTTCGCGCTGCTGTACTCCTTCCTGTGGGACCACCGCTGGCCCAGCGCGCTGCAGTGGGCGGCGGTGGCGCTGTTCACCGCGGGCATCCTGGCGTCGATCAAGGCGCACCGATGAGCCGCCGCCGAAAGCGCCGGCCGCGCTAAAGTCCGCGTGCAGCTCAAGCCATCACACCACCGGAAACCCCATGCGCATCGACATCCCTGATCAGAAGAAACTCGTGTTCGAGATGACCATTCCCATCCGCTGGGGCGACATGGACGCAATGGGTCACATCAACAACGCGGTTTACTTCCGCTACATGGAAACCGCGCGCATCGATTGGTTCACCTCGATCGGCTTCGAGCCCAACCCCGGCGGCGAGGGGCCCGTCATCGTCAACGCGTTCTGCAACTTCATGCGGCAGTTCGAATACCCGGGTGACATCCTCATCAAGACCTTCGTCAGCGACGTCGGCCGCACCTCCATCGACAGCTGGCACACCCTGGAGCGCACCGACCAGCCCGGCGTGATCTGCTCCACCGGCGGCGCGACCATCGTGTGGGTTGACTTCCCGAAGCAGAAATCGGCGCCGCTGCCGGATTGGCTGCGGCGCGTGGTGGGCGACTAAGGGCGCGCTTTCTCCGGCCATTTCCGCGGGGCGCGACAGTCAAGCGATTCGTTTCTGATGCCTGCCCATCAAGCCACCGCTTCGTACGCCCCATCGCCCCGCGCGCGCACCGCGCCCGCCTGCTGCAACTGCGCCAGGTGCAGGCCGATGCTGCGGCGCTCGGCGCTGTCGACAAAGGGCAGGTCGGCGCCGGGCGGGTAGAGCAGGCGGCGCTGCGCCATTTCGTCCAGCGTGTGCGGGCGCTCGCGCAGCCAGCCCAGCAGGCGCTCGCTGCGTTCGTCGATCTTGGCGCTGAACTGCGCCAGCGCCTGCAGGAAAGCCGCGCGGTCGGTCAGCGCGCCGCGGTGGTGCGAGGTGACCCAGACCTGGGCGTCGAGGTCTTTCACGCGCTGCAGGCTGTGCTGGAACTGCGTCAGATCTGAAGTGGCATCGCCGTAATAGGGGCCAAAGCCGGTCAGGTCGATGTCGCCGATGAAGGCCACGCCGCTGGATTCTTCGACCAGCGCGCAGTGGCCCGCGGTGTGGCCGGGCAGGTGGTGCGCGCGCACGCGCACGCCGCCACCCAGATCCCACAGCGCCCCGTCGGCGTAGCCGGTGGCGTCGGGGCGTGGCTGGTAGCTGAAGTCGCGTTCGATCAATTCGCGCACCTGCGCGAGCACCGCCGGCGCATAGCCGTAGTGGCGGCCCAGGCCGTCCCACGACTGGGCGGCGGCCAGGTCGGCGTGGTGCACCTGCACCGGCACGTGCGACAGGCGCCCCAGCGCGACCATGTGGTCTTCATGCACATGGCCCAGCACGATCAGGTCGGCATCCTGCAGGTCGGTGCCGATGTGCTGCGCGACCAGCGGTGTGTCGAAGGCCACGCGCGTGTCGGTGCCCTGCACAATGACCTGGTTGCCGTCGGGGTACTTGCCCGACTTGGCGCCCAGGTACACGCGCACCGGGCCGAAGCGCAGCGGCTCCAGGGCGGCGGCGGCCGTCATGCGGGCTTTTTCTCCTTGGGGATGCGGCCCATCAGATAGAACTCGGGATTGGGCTGCATGCCGCTGAAGCTGGCGATGCGGTTCGACAGCCCAAAGAACGCCGTGATGGCCGCGATGTCCCAGATGTCCTCGTCGTCGAAGCCGTGCGCGTGCAGCGGCGCAAAGTCGTCGTCGTTGATCTCATGCGAGCGCTCGCACACCTTCATGGCGAAGTCCAGCATCGCCTTCTGGCGCGGCGTGATGTCGGGCGCCTTGCGGTAGTTGACGGCCACCTGGTCGGCCACCAGCGGCTTCTTTTCGTAGATGCGCAGCAGCGCGCCGTGCGCCACCACGCAGTACAGGCACTGGTTGGCCGCGCTGGTGGTGGTGACGATCATTTCGCGGTCGCCCTTGGTCAGGTTGCTGCTGCGGCCCACGCTCTCGGGGTCCATCAGCGCGTCGTGGTAGGCGAAGAAGGCGCGCCACTCGGCCGGGCGCCGCGCCAGACCCAGGAAAACGTTGGGCACGAAGCCCGCCTTGGACTGCACTTCGAGCACCTTGGCCTTGATGTCGTCGGGCAGCGTGTGGATGTCGGCCATCGGGTAGCGGCTCATGCGGTCTCCTTCAGAATGGGTGGGTGTTGAAACCCATTATGCGATTCAAGGAGCCCGCGATGAACCTGCCCGACGACCCCGACTTCCAAGCCGGCCTCAAGACCCGCCGCCAGGTGATGGGCGACGACTTCGTCGACCGCGCCCTGGGCGGCATGACGCCCTTTACCGAGCCCATGCAGCACTACATCACCCGCAACGCCTGGGGTGACGTGTGGCAGCGGCCGGGGCTGGATTTGAAGACGCGCAGCCTCATCACGATGTCGATGCTGATTGCACTGGGCCGCCAGCACGAGCTGAAGGGCCACGTGCGCGGCGCGCTGAACAACGGCGTGACGCCCGAGCAGATCCAGGAGGTGCTGCTGCACGCCAGCATCTACTGCGGCGTGCCGTGCGCGGTGGAGGCCTACCGCAGCGCCGCTGAAGTGGTGGACGGCGCAAGAGCTTGATGTGCTGAACCATTTTTGCCCCGAGCGCTTGCCCATCAAGCGCGAGCAGCTATCAAATCAGTAGTTAACCATGCCGCGAGGAGGCGTTACCGTGAACCCCGCTCACCCGTTCCCCACCGACATCTACACCGAGCCCCAGGCCGATCCGAACACGCTGGCCAACCTGGGGCCACTCACGCGCATGGCCGGCGTGTGGCAGGGCGCGCAGGGCATGGACCGCAAGCCCAAGGCGGGCGGCCCCAAGCTGCAGGCCTTCGTCGGCCGCGTGGAGCTGCAGCCGATTGACCCGCAGACCAACGGCCCGCAGCTGTTCTACGGTTTGCGCTATCACATTCATATCACCAAGCCAGACCAGGTGAAGACCTACCACGACCAGGTTGGCTACTGGCTGTGGGAGCCGGCGACGGGCACCGTGATCCAGACGCTGACGATTCCGCGCGGGCAGACGGCGATGGCGGGCGGCACGGCGGCGGCGGACGCCAACGAATTCGAGGTGGTGGCCACGCTGGGCAGCCCGACCTTCGGCATTTGCTCCAACCCGTTTCTCGACCACGCCTTCAAGACCACCGAGTTCCGCATCAAGGTCGGCTTCAGTGCCGACGGCACCTGGTGGTACGACGAGACAACGACGATGCAGATCGCGGGCCAGGCCGCGCCGTTTTCGCACACCGACCACAACGTGCTGACCAGGATCGCCGAGCCGACGCCCAACCCGCTGGCGCTGGCGGCGGCGCAACAGAAAACATAGCAGGCAACGGGCTAGGGGCCTGCGCTCCGCCTTGCTGCAGCTGTATTTACAAGCCGCCCATCAGCTTCTGCACCAGCTCGGCCGCCGTGCTGGCCTGGTACTTGCGCATCAGCCGGGCGCGGTGCACTTCAACCGTGCGGTGGCTCAGCGACAGCGCGCGGCCGATTTCCTTGCTGGTCAACCCGCGCGTGAGATGCGCGGCCACTTCGCGCTCACGCGGGGTCAGCGCGGCCGTCACCGGGCGCTGTGCGCTCAGGTCTTCGAACGTCCAGATGCCGGCCGCGTGCGGCGCGGCGCGGTCGATGGCGCGGCCCGTCACGTGGCACCAGAAGGCCTGGCCCGCCTGCGCGCCGCCCACGCGTTTCATCACCCGGTTGTCGGCGTACACGCCCTCGCGGTTGAGGATGGGCGCCATGCGCGCGCCGATGCGCTCGTATTCGTCGGCACTGGGGTACAGAATGCGAAAGCTCTGGCCGATCAGCTGGTCGGGCGCGGCGCCGAAGATCTCGCACACGCGCTCGTTGCAGTCCACGATGTGCCGCTCGCGCGAGAGGATCAGGCCGACCGGCGCCAGCTGAAACGCCAGCCGGTAGTCGGGTGCGGCAGGGATGTCCATTACGAAATACTACGTAATCGGGTACGTAGTATGGTTCAGGGTTGTCCCGTGGCCCCCATTTTTTCTTGAGGAGACATTGCCTGTGAACAAGATTTACCCCTCGGCCGCCGAGGCGCTCAAGGGCGTCGTCAAGGACGGCCAACTGCTGGCCGTCGGCGGCTTCGGCCTGTGCGGCATTCCCGAAGCGCTGATCGAAGCGCTGCGCGATTCGGGCGTGAAGAACCTGACCGCCATCAGCAACAACGCCGGCGTCGATGGCTTTGGCCTCGGCAAGCTGCTGGAAACGCGCCAGATCAAGAAAATGATCAGCAGCTACGTGGGCGAGAACAAGGAGTTCGAGCGCCAGTACCTGGCCGGCGAGCTGGAGCTGGAATTCACCCCGCAAGGCACGCTGGCCGAGAAGCTGCGCGCCGGTGGTGCCGGCATTCCCGCCTTCTTCACCAAGACCGGCGTCGGCACGCTGGTGGCCGAGGGCAAGGAGCTGCGCGAGTTCGACGGCGAAACCTATGTGATGGAGCGCTCGCTGGTGGCCGACGTGGCGCTGGTCAAGGCCGACGTGGCCGACAAGAGCGGCAACCTGCGCTTCAACCTGACGGCGCGCAACTTCAACCCCGCCGCCGCCATGGCCGGCAAGATCTGCATCGTGGAGGTCGAGCGCATTGTCGCCACCGGCGAAATCGCGCCGGACGACGTGCACCTGCCGGGCATCTACGTGCACCGCATCGTGCACAACCCGACGCCCGAAAAGCGCATTGAAAAGCTCACCACGCGCGACCGCAAAGTTTAAGGAGACACGAACTATGGCCTGGACCCAAGACCAGATGGCCGCGCGCGCGGCCAAAGAACTGCAGGACGGCTTTTACGTCAACCTCGGCATCGGCATTCCCACGCTGGTGGCCAACCATGTGCCGGATCACGTCGAGGTGTGGCTGCAATCCGAAAACGGCATGCTCGGCATCGGCCCCTTCCCGTATGAGGACGAGGTGGACGCCGACCTCATCAACGCCGGCAAGCAGACCGTGACCACCATCAAGGGCAGCAGCATCTTCGGCAGCCACGACAGCTTCGCCATGATCCGTGGCGGCAAGATCAACCTGAGCATCCTGGGTGCCATGCAGGTGACCGACAAGGGGGATCTCGCCAACTGGATGATTCCCGGCAAGATGGTCAAGGGCATGGGCGGCGCCATGGACCTGGTGGCCGGCGTGGCGCGCGTCATCGTGCTGATGGAGCACGTGGCCAAGAAGAAGGACGGCACCACCGACATGAAGATCCTGCCGCAGTGCACGCTGCCGCTGACGGGCGTGGGCGTGGTCGACCGCATCATCACCGACCTGGGCGTGTTCGACGTTACGCCCGACGGGTTGAAGGTGACCGAACTGGCCGATGGCGTGACCTTGGAAGAAGCACAGTCCAAGACCGGCGTGCCGCTGATCAAGTAAGCCGACCGGAGCCACTGGCACCGTTTCACCACAAGCAGGGTTCGCCGCACGCGCGTCGCCCTGCTTTTTCATTTGTGCAGACAACAGGAGAACACCCCATGAGCATGCTGAAAGGCAAGACCGCCCTCGTCACCGGCTCCACCAGCGGCATTGGCCTTGGCATCGCCATCGAGCTGGCCAAGCAGGGCGCCAACATCGTGATGAACGGCTTTGGCGACGTGGAAGGCCCCAAGTCGCAGATTACCGCGCACGGCGTGCGGGCCGAATACCACGGCGCCGACATGAGCAAGCCGGCCGAGATCGAGGCCATGATGAAATTCGCGGCCGAGCAGTTCGGCGGCGTCGACATCCTGGTCAACAACGCCGGCATCCAGCACACGTCCAGCATTCGCGACTTTCCCACCGAGCGCTGGGACGCCATCATCGCGATCAACCTCACGTCTGCCTTCCACACCACGCGGCTGGCGATCCCGCACATGGTCGACAAGAACTGGGGCCGCATCATCAACATCGCCTCGGTGCACGGCCTGGTGGCGTCGAAGGACAAGTCGGCCTACGTGGCGGCCAAGCACGGCATCGTGGGCCTGACCAAGGTCACGGCGCTGGAACTCGCCACCACCGGCGTCACCGCCAACGCCATCTGCCCCGGCTGGGTGCTGACGCCGCTGGTGCAAAAGCAGATCGACGCGCGCGCCGAGAAGGACAAGATCACCGTGGAACAGGCCACGCGCGAGCTGCTGAGCGAAAAAAGAGCCGTCGCAGCAGTTCACCACGCCCGAGCAGCTGGGCGGCATGGCGGCGTTCTTCTGCAGCGATGCGGCGAACAACATCCGCGGCCAGGCCTGGGCCAACGATGGTGGCTGGACGGCGCAGTAAATTTCAATCCGAATCGGCCTGTTGCGCAGGCCCATAAAGCGCTGGAAGCTACAAAAATAGTAGCTGCCGGCGTTTTTTTTCGCCCATTGTCGGCGCCGGCCGACACGCTGCCGCAAACGCGGCTGGCATCGGCGGCGGCGCAGCGTGACGAACATCAGCGGCATGGCGCGTTGTTCACTGGATCGCCATCCACGGGGCGCCGGGGAGCCGACCATGACACCGCCGCCCACATTCCGCCTGCTGTTCATCGCCGCGATGGTGCTGGGTGCTGCCCAGGCCGGCGCCGCCTGCTACACCGTCCACGACGCCGAGGGCCAGATCGTGCATCGGGCCGATGAGGCACCGGCCAGCGCGGCGCAGGCCGTCACGGTGCCGGACGGCGGCCGCGTGACGCTGACCCCCGACGGCTGCGCCTCTGACGTGACCGTCGCCGAGTAGGTGACGCCATCGACGAGAGCCCCGTCAACCGCGCCGCTGTTGACCCACGTGCACATTGCCGCCAGCGCCCGCACGCCTTATGCGGTGGTCGGCCGTGACATCGCCGTCGTCGCACCGGCCAATGCCGAGCAGGTGTGGCAGCGCGCGCCCGTGGCGGATCGCGCCGTGCCGGTGCGGGCCCCGCGCCCAAGGCCGTTGGAAACGGTGATCACCGAATGGGCCGACGGCCGCGTCGACGTGGAGCAGCGGCCGCTGCCGCGCCGCTACTGACGCGCCCTTGCCGCCCACAGTGGGTGTTTTCGCGGCTGCCTCGGCCAGCCGTCGCGTGCTAGCCTTGCCAGGCGTCTGACGCGTTCGCCCGCGGGTTGGCGACGCAGGCGCTGAAGGCCCGTCGAATGAGCAGCACGCCACGCACGCACGTTTTTCATCGCAGTCTTCTGTCCACCCCGCCGGTCGCCGTCAAGGGCGAGGGCGTGTGGCTGCAGGACGCCGCCGGCCAGCGCTACATCGACGCCTCGGGCGGCGCCGCGGTGTCGTGCCTGGGGCATGGCCACCCGGCCGTGCTGGCGGCGATGCATGCGCAGATCGATCGGCTGGCCTACGCGCACACCAGCTTCTTCACCACCAAGGTCGCGGAACAACTGGCCGACCAGCTGGTGCGCACGGCGCCGGCGGGCATGAGCCATGCCTACTTTGTCAGCGGCGGCTCGGAGGCCGTGGAGGCGGCGCTGAAGATGGCGCGCCAGTACTACCTGGAAATCGGCCAGCCCGAGCGCAGCCACTTCATCGCCCGGCGCCAGAGCTACCACGGCAACACGCTGGGCGCGCTGGCGGTGGGCGGCAACGCCTGGCGCCGCGCGCAGTTTGCGCCGCTGCTGATGGACGTGACGCACGTCGCGCCGTGCTACCCCTACCGCGACCAGCGTGCAGACGAGACGCCCGAGCAGTACGGCCAGCGGCTGGCGCAGGAGCTGGACGAGGCCATCCAGCGCGTCGGGCCCGGCAAGGTGCTGGCCTTCATCGCCGAAACCGTGGGCGGCGCCACCGCCGGCGTACTGGTGCCGGTGACTGGCTACTTCAAGGCGGTGCGCGAGGTCTGCGACAAGCACGGCGTGCTGCTGATCCTGGACGAGGTGATGTGCGGCATGGGCCGCTGCGGCACGCTGCACGCGTGCGAGCAGGAAGGCGTGGTGCCCGACCTGATGACGATCGCCAAGGGGCTGGGTGGGGGGGTTTCAGCCGATTGGCGCGGTGCTGGCGCAGAAGAAGATCGTCGACGCGTTCTCGCAGGGCAGCGGCTTCTTTCAGCACGGACACACCTACCTGGGCCACGCGGTGGCGTGCGCGGCGGCGCTGGCGGTGCAGCAGGTCATCGAGCGCGACGGGTTGCTACAGAAAGTGCAGCGCGATGCGCCCGTCCTGCAAGCGCTGCTGGCCGAAAAGTTCAACAATCATCCGCAGGTGGGCGACGTCCGCGGGCGTGGCTTCTTCTGGGGTGTCGAGCTGGTGCAGGACCGCGCCACCCAGGCGCCGTTCGACCCGGCACGGCGCCTGCATGCCAAGGTCAAGGCGGCGGCGTTTGCGCGCGGGCTGCTGGTTTATCCCATGGGCGGCACGGTGGATGGCCGCTATGGTGATCACATCCTGCTGGCGCCGCCGTTCATCACCCGGGAAGCTGAACTGGTGCAGATCGTCGACCGGCTGGCCGACGCCGTGGATACGGCGCTCGCCCAGGGTTGACCGGGCAGGCTTTGTGTCTTTCAACCGTTTCATCTAGGAGTGACATGCGCATGAGCTTCGCACCCGCTTTCAAGACCCTGGCCCTGGTGGCCGCCGCTTCGGCCGCCCTGTGGACGGCGCCGGTCGCCGCGCAGCAGAAGTTCGTCACCATCGGCACCGGCGGGGTGACCGGCGTGTACTACGCGGCCGGCGGCGCCATCTGCCGCCTGGTCAACAAGGACCGCGCCAAGCACGGCATTCGCTGCTCGGTCGAATCGACCGGCGGCTCGGTGTTCAACGTCAACACCATCAAGGCGGGTGAACTCGACCTGGGCTTCACCCAGTCCGACGTGCAGTTCAACGCCGTCAAGGGCCTGAACCAGTTTGCCAAGGACGGCGCGGTGGGCGATCTGCGCGCCGTGTTCGCCGTGCACCCCGAGCCCTTCACCGTGGTGGCGCGCAAGGAAGCCAACATCGGCAAGTTTGAGGACTTCAAGGGCAAGCGCTTCAACGTCGGCAACCCCGGCTCGGGCACGCGCGCGTCGATGGAAGAACTGCTGGGCGGCATGGGCTGGAAGCTGAGCGACTTTTCGCTGGCGTCGGAACTGAAGGCCGACGAGCACGGCCCCGCGCTGTGCGACGGCAAGATCGACGGCTTCTTCTACGGCGTGGGCCACCCCAGCGCCAACATCCAGGACCCGACCACCAGCTGCGGCGCCAGGCTGGTGTCGCTGTCCGGCCCGGCGGTCGACAAGCTGGTCGAAGGCAAGCCTTACTACGCCAAGGTCACCATCCCGGCCGGCCTGTACCCCAACAACCCGCAGGCCACCAACACCTATGGCGTGCTGGCCACGGTGGTGGCCTCGGCCAAGACCCCGGCCGACACCATCTACGCCGTGACCAAGGCGGTGTTCGACAACTTCGACGAGTTCAAGAAGCTGCACCCGGCGCTGGCGCACCTCAAGCCCGAGGACATGGTCAAGAACGGCCTGAGCGCGCCGCTGCATGACGGCGCCGCGCGCTACTACAAGGAAAAGGGCTGGATCAAGTAAGCCTGCGATGGCGCCAGGCCACCCACAAAAGAGGCGAAGGTGACTTCGCCTTTTTCGTGGTGGCCGATACCCGCTCCAAAGCCCGCCAGCGCCATCGGGAAAAGCGCGGGCAGCTATTGAATCGATAGTAGACGACGGATTCGACATGGCCACCGACATCGAAAAAGCTCCCGAAGCCTTGCAACAACTGGTGGCCGACACCGACACCGGCGGCCGCAAGCCGAGCGGCGCCACGGCCAGGGTCATCTTCACGCTGGCGCTGGCCTGGGCGTTGTTCCAGTACTGGTACGCGTCGCCGCTGCCGTTTGCGCTGGGCTTCGGCGTCCTCAACGACACCGAGGCGCGGGCGATTCACCTGGCGTTTTCGCTGGCGCTGGCGTTCCTGGCCTGGCCGGCGTTCAAGTCGTCGCCGCGCCGCCGCGTGCCGGCGCTGGATTGGGTGCTGGCCATCGTCGGCGCCTTTGCCGGCGCCTACCTGATGCTCTTTTATCGGGAGCTGGCCACGCGACCCGGCCAGCCGACCGGGATGGACATCGTGGTCGCCACCACGGGCCTGCTGCTGCTGCTGGAGGCCACGCGCCGCGCCGTCGGCTGGCCCATGGCCCTGCTGGCGCTGTGCTTTCTGGCGTACTGCTATTTCGGTCCCTACCTGCCCGAAGTGCTGTCGCACAAGGGCGCGTCGCTCAACCGCCTGCTTTCGCACATGTGGCTGACGACCGAGGGCGTGTACGGCATTGCGCTGGGCGTGTCGGCCAGCACCATCTTTGTCTACGTGCTGTTCGGCGCGCTGCTGGACCGCGCGGGTGGCGGCAACTACATGATGCAGGTCAGCTTTGCCGCTTTAGGCCACATGCGCGGCGGGCCGGCCAAGGTGGCGGTGGTGTCGTCGGCGCTCAACGGCATGATCTCGGGCTCGTCGGTGTCCAACGTGGTGTCGGGCGGCATCTTCACCATTCCGCTGATGAAGAAGGCCGGCTACGGCGGCGTAAAGGCCGGCGCCATTGAGACCATGAGTTCCGTCAACGGCCAGATCATGCCGCCGGTGATGGGGGCAGCGGCGTTCCTGATGGTGGAGTACGTCGGCATTCCGTATTCCGACGTGGTGAAGCACGCGTTTCTGCCCGCATCGCTGTCGTACCTGGGCCTGCTGTACATCGTGCACCTGGAGGCGCTGAAGATGGGCATGCAGCCCGTCGCCTCACGCGTAGCGCGCAGCTGGCGCGACCGCGTGCTGCGCAACCTGATCGGCATCAGCGGCACGCTCATGGTCGTCGGCGTGCTGTATTACGCGTTGCAGTTCTTCAAGAGCACCTTGGGCGCCGCGGCACCCTGGGCCGTCGGCGGCACGCTGCTGGCCATGTACCTGTACGCGCTGCGCGAGGCCGCACGTTGCCCCGACCTGCCGGAAGACATCGACGTCAACAACCCCCGGCCGCTGGAAACCTGGCCCACGGTGCGCGCGGGCCTGCACTACCTGATTCCCATCGGCGTGCTGATCTGGTGCCTGATGGTGGAGGAGATGTCGCCGTCGCTGTCGGCCTTCTGGGCCGTCACCTCGCTCATCGTGCTGATGCTCACGCAGCGTCCGCTGATCGACTTCTTCCGCGGCGTCAAGACGCCCGGCGCCTGGCTGCAGGGGGCGGATTCGGTGGTGCAGGGCTTCAACGATGGCGCGCGCAACATGATCGGCATTGGCGTGGCGACGGCTACGGCGGGCATCATCGTCGGCGCCATCACGCTCACCGGGCTGGGCCTGCGCATGACGGAGTTCGTCGAGTTCGTCAGCCACGGCAACGTGATGCTGATGCTGCTGTTCATCGCCTTCGTGTGCCTGGTGCTGGGCATGGGCGTGCCGACGACGGCCAACTACGTGCTGGTGGCCACGCTGATGGCGCCGGTGGCGGTGGAACTGGGCGCGCAGGCGGGGCTGGTGATTCCGCTCATCGCGGTGCACCTGTTCGTCTTCTACTACGGCATCATGGGCGACATCACGCCGCCGGTGGGCTTGGCCACGTTTGCCGCGTCGGCCATCTCGGGCGAGGATTCGATTGCCACCGGCATCCAGGGCGCGCTGTACGCGCTGCGCACCGTCATCCTGCCCTTCATCTGGATCTTCAACCCGCAACTGCTGCTGATTGACGTGCATGGCTGGGGTGAACTGATCCTGGTGGTCACTGCCTGTTCGGTCGCCATGCTGGTGTTTGCGGCGCTGACGATGAACTGGTTCCGCATCAAGCTGAAGTGGTGGGAATTCGCGCTGCTCACGCTGTCGGTGGTGATGCTGTTTCGCCCCGGCTTCTTCATGGACCGCATCGCGCCCGAATACCGCAGCGCGCCCGCCACGCAGGTGTATGACGTGGCGAAGGATCTGCCCGATGCCGGCACGCTGGTGCTGCAGATCAAAGGCACCACGCTCGAAGGCGAAGACGTCGAAAAGACGGTGTCGGTGCAACTGGGCGACAAGGGCCCGGACGGCCGCAAGCGCCTGTCGGACGCCGGCCTGGCGCTGGTGCCGCTGGGCAGCGACATGCAGGTGGGCACCGTCAAGTTCGGCTCGCAGGCCAAGCGCTCGGGCTTCGAGCCGGGCTGGGAAGTCAGCCACGTGCAGGTGCCCACCGACCGGCCCACCAAGTACTGGTTCTTCCTGCCCGGCTTTCTGCTGGCAGCGCTGGTGTGGTGGCTGCAGGGCCAGCGCATGCGGCGCGAGGGCCTCGCGCACGCCTGAGGCCCTATTACGGTAGCGGCAGCGGCCAGCGCTGCCATTCGTTGCCCGGCGGCGCAGTGATCCGCAACGGCGCGCCGGTCAGCGGGTGCTGCAGCTCAAGCGACAGCGCGTGCAGCCACAGCCGCTGCAGGCCCAGCCAGCCGGCCAGCGCGCGGTTGAGCGGCCCCTTGCCATGCGTGGCGTCGCCGACGATGGGGTGCGCCATGTGCTTGCAATGCCGCCGCAACTGGTGGCGGCGGCCGGTCAGCGGCGTCAGTTCGATCAGCGCGCAGCGCGTTTCGGCGTGGTCGCCGTAGGGCAGGGGCAGCGTCAGTTGCGCCAGGGTGCGAAATCGCGTGCGCGCGGGCTGCACGTCCAGCGCGCGTGCCGACGCGCGGGCGTCGTCGGGCAGGCGGCGCAGCGGGTGGTCGATCAGGCCGGCGGGCGGCGGCCAGCCGCGCACCATGGCGCGATAGGTCTTTGTGACCTGGTTGCTCTCAAAAACAGAGCGTGCTGCGCTGGCTGCGCCTGCGCTCAGGGCAAAAAGCAGCACGCCGCTGGTACCCTTGTCGAGCCGGTGCACGGGCCACACCGGCCGGCCGATCTGCGCGTGCAGCAGCTGTACGGCGAAGCGGGTCTCGCCCGCGTCCAGCCCGGTGCGGTGCACCAGCAGGCCGGCGGGCTTGTCGATGGCGACCAGGTCGTCGTCTTGGTACAAAATCGGCAGCATGCTGTTTGTATTGTCGCCCGCCAAGGCGCTGGACTACGAGACGCCGGTACCGCCCGACGTGCCGCACACGCAGCCCCTCTTTGCGCGCCAGTCCGCCGCGCTGATCGAGGTGCTGCGCGAAAAGTCACCGCGCCAGATCGCCGAGCTGATGAAGCTGTCGGACCCGCTCGCCAGCCTGAACGTGGCGCGTTATGAGGCGTGGCGCCCACGCTTCACGGCGCGCAATTCGCGCCAGGCCGTGTTCGCCTTCGATGGCGATGTGTACGGCGGGCTGGACGTGCGCTCGCTGGGCGCCGCCGAGCAGGACTGGCTGCAGGCGCACGTGCGCATCCTGAGCGGCCTGTATGGCGTGCTGCGCCCGCTCGACCGCATGCAGCCCTACCGGCTGGAGATGGGCACGCGCCTGGCGACCGACCACGGCGCCAACCTGTACCAGTTCTGGGGCACGCGCATCGCCGACCACCTGAACCAGCAGATGGCGGGCCAGCCGGTGCCCATCCTCGTCAACCTGGCATCGCAGGAATACTTCAAGGCGGTCGACCGCAAGGCGCTGAAGGCGCGCGTGATCGACTGCGTGTTCGAGGACTACAAGGGCGGCCAGTACAAGGTCATCAGCTTCCTGGCCAAGCGCGCGCGCGGCCTGATGGCGCGCTACGCCGCGCAGCACCGCGTGGACCGCCCCGAGGACCTGCGCGGCTTTGATCTGGAACGATACGCTTTCGCGCCGGCCGCGTCCGAGCCGGACCGCCTGGTATTCCGCCGAAAGGGCTGACCGCACATGACACAGAAGATCACCCCCGAATTGCGGCAGTGGATCGTCGCCCAGGCGCAGGCCGGCCACAGCGCCGAAAGCGTGCTGGAGTCGATGAAGGCCTCCGGCTGGGACGAGGACGTGGCGCTGGACGCGCTCGAATCCACCTTGCGCAGCCATCTGGACGAACAGGCCGCCGCGCAGGGCCTGCCGCCCGCCGTGCCGGTGCCCGAGCCGGACGTCGACGAATCGCCCCTGTACCTGGACGGCGGCGACCGCCAGGTGGCCGTGCTGAGCGTGATGGGCTCGCCGCGCGTGGTCGTGTTCGGCGGCCTGCTGTCGGACGAGGAATGCGATGCGCTGATCGCCGCGGCGCGGCCGCGCATGAGCCGCTCGCTGACGGTGGCCACCAAGACCGGCGGCGAGGAAGTCAACGCCGACCGCACCAGCCAGGGCATGTTCTTCCAGCGGGGCGAGAACGAGCTGGTCAAGACCATCGAGGCGCGCATTGCGCGGCTGGTCAACTGGCCGGTGCAGAACGGCGAGGGCATCCAGGTGCTGCAGTACGTGCCCGGCACCGAATACAAGCCGCACTACGACTACTTCGACCCCCATGAGCCGGGCACGCCGACCATCCTCAAGCGGGGCGGCCAGCGCGTCGGCACCGTGGTGATGTACCTGAGCGAGCCCGAAAAAGGCGGCGGCACCACCTTCCCGAACGCGCTGTTCGAAGTCGCGCCCAAGCGCGGCAACGCGGTGTTCTTCAGTTACGAGCGCGCCCACCCCAGCACCAAGACGCTGCATGGCGGCGCCCCCGTCATCGCGGGCGAGAAGTGGATCGCCACCAAATGGCTGCGCGAAGGCGAGTTCAAGTGAGCGGCGCCGCGCCCGCCCGCGCGGGGGTGAAGGACCAAGGCATCGGTTTGTCGCCATGCAGGTAACCGCCAACGGTTTGCGCCTGGAAGTCGAGGACTCGGGCGGCGCGGGCGAGCCGGTGCTGCTGCTCATGGGCCTGGGCGGGCAACTGATCCACTGGCCGCCCCAGATCACAGCGCCTTTGGCGGCGGCCGGCTACCGCGTGATCCGCATCGACAACCGCGACGCGGGCCTGTCGCAATACCTGACAGAACTGGGGCGGCCCAACCTGGCCTGGCATGGCCTGCGGCTGGCGCTGGGCGGCCGCCCCAAACCCCCGTACACCCTGGCTGACATGGCGCAGGACACCATCGGCGTGCTGGACGCGCTGGGTGTGGCGCGCGCCCACGTGGTGGGCATGAGCATGGGCGGCATGATCGCGCAGCGCATGGCCATCGGCTGGCCAGAGCGCGTCGGCTCGCTGGTCAGCATCATGAGCTCCAGCGGCGCGCGCGGCCTGCCGGGCCTGCAGCCGCAGGTGCTGAAGGTGCTGCTGGCCAAGCCGCGCAGCCGCGACCGGGAAGCCGTGATCCGCTATTACCTGGATTTCTTTCGCGTCGTCGGCAGCCCCACGCATCCCGTGCCCGAGGCCGAGTTGCGGCCCTTCATCGAAGCCACCATCGACCGCGCCTACCACCCGGTGGGCAACCTGCGCCAGCTGGCGGCCGTGATGGCCGACACCGGCCGCGCGGCCGAGCTGGCCCGCATCAGCGCGCCCACGCTGGTGCTGCATGGGCGCGATGACCCCTTTGTGCCCCTGGCGTGCGGCCAGGACACGGCGCGCCGCATTCGCGGGGCGCGCTTCGAGGCCATCGACCACATGGCCCACCTGCTGGAGCCGGCCGTGTGCGACCGCCTGCAGCCGCGCCTGCTTGCGTTCCTGCGCGAACACCCTCTCCACGCTTCGCCCGTGGCCAAGGCTTGACCATGTCCTTCGCATCGCCCGCCGACTCTCCCCTCGGCCGCCACACCACTTACGCCGACCAGTACGACCCGTCGTTGCTGTTTCCGATCCCGCGCGCGCCGCAGCGGGCCCAACTGGGCATTACCGGCCAGCCGGGTTTTTTCGGTGCCGACCTGTGGACGGCGTTCGAGCTGTCGTGGCTCAACATGCGCGGCAAGCCGCAGGTGGCCATTGCGCACATCGTGGTGCCGTGCGAAAGCACGCACATCATCGAAAGCAAGTCGTTCAAGCTGTACCTGGGCAGCTTTAGCGGCACGCGCATCGCCGATCCCGACGAGGTGCGCCGCCGCCTGCAGGCGGACGTCAGCGCGGCGCTGTGGCAGGGCGGGCCGCTGCAGGCGTCGGCGGGGGTGCGGCTGATCGCGCCGGACGACTTTGACCGCGAGGCGGTGGGCGAACTGGACGGCCTGAACCTCGATCGCCTGGACATCGAGTGCGACCACTACGACGCACCCGCGCCCGAGCACCTGAGCGCCGCGTTCGATGAGCAGCCGGTTGAAGAAACACTGACCAGCCGCCTGCTGAAAAGCAATTGCCCCGTCACCGGCCAGCCCGACTGGGGCAGCGTGCAGATCCGCTACACCGGCCCGCAGATCGACCAGGCCGGGCTGCTGCGCTACATCGTCAGCTTTCGCAACCACAGCGATTTTCACGAGCACTGCGTTGAGCGCATGTTTACCGACCTCTGGCAGCGCTGTCGGCCGTTCAAGCTGTCGGTGTATGCGCGCTACACGCGCCGTGGGGGGCTCGACATCAACCCCTGGCGCACCAGCCACCCCGGCCCGGCGCCGGCGCCCGTGCGCACTGCGCGGCAGTGACGCCAAGGCGGCTTGGGCGGCACCGCCGGGCTTTCTGGCCCGCCAGCGCATAAATACCTTGAAACTGTGATGTCCTGCACGGGGTGTAACCTAGGTGATGGGCTTTCAGGGGGCTTTGGCGCATAATCCCGCCTCCCGCGCAAACCCCTTTTTGGGGGGGCGGGTCGTGCGGCCCTTTCGTAGTTTTTTTGAGGCTTGCCAGGCCCAGTCTTATGTCAAGTAGTTTTTCGACACTCCAATTGGATACGCGGGCGCCCGAGCCCCTGTGGCGCCAGCTTTACACGCAGCTCGACGAGCTGCTGACTTCGGGGACGGTGCGCGAAGGCGCCAGCCTGCCACCCGAACGCGAATTGGCTGAAACCCTCGGCGTCAGTCGCTCCACCGTCAAGCGCAGCTACGACCAGTTGCGCCAGGACCAGCGCGTGGGCGGCCGTGGCCGCGCCGGCAGCGTGGTGCGCCGCCCGGCCGCGCGCGTCGAGCCGCTGCTCGGCCGCCTGAAAGGCTTTACCGAGGAAATGCAGGAGCTGGGCAAGTTCGCCTCCACCACGCTGCTGGTGTGCGAAGTGGTGATGGACCGCCGCCTTGCGTCGATCTTCCAGCGCCCGTCCAACGCGCAGTTCCTGCACATCGAGCGTGTGCGCGAAGCCGACGGCGTGCCCATGACGCGCGAACTGGCCTGGTACGACCTGACCGTCGCACCCGCCATGGCCGACTGGGACGGCGGCGGCTCGGCCTACGAGCGCCTGCGCCAGACCTGCGGCGTGCAGCTGGGCGGTGCCGAGCAGACGGTCGAAGCGGTGCTGTCGTCCGACGCCGAGGGCGCTGCCTTCGGCTTTGACACGCCGCAGCCCTGCCTGCTGTTCAAGCGCACCACGCGCGACTTGGCCGGTGCGCTGGTCGAATACGTCGAAGGTACCTTCCGCGGCGACGCGTACGTGTACCGCATGCAGCTGCAGCCCTGACGCAGTCAGCGCCAACCGCTCTTAAATGGAGAGCGGTACGGCGCCGTCCACGGTGCCCGCCAGCGCCTGGTGCAGCCATGCCGCGCCGGGCAGGGCGGTCAGCACGCCCCGCTGCGCCGCCACATGCGCGCCGCACAGGTTGCCCCAGGCCAGCGCCACCGGCAGCGGCTGCCCAGCCAGCACGGCGGTGCAGTAGCCGCTGGCAAAGGCATCGCCCGCGCCCACCGTGTCCACCGCCTGGATGCGCGGCGCAGCCGCGTGCCAGGCGCGCCACGGTTCTGCCTGCGCCGCGCGCTCCATGCCCAGCGCGCCTTCGGCGCCCAGGGTGATCACCAGCCGGCGCAGCGCCGGCCACGCGCCGCCCAGCGCCGGCAGGCGCGCGGCTACCGTCTGCGTCGCCTGCGCGGCCGTCGGCACGGGGTCGCCCGACAGGTTCAGCAGGGCCGCGGCTTCCACCGCGTTGACGATGAGCGTGTGCGTGGTGGCGGCCAGCGCCTGCGGCGGTGTGCGCCAGGGCGATGGGTTCAGCACCGTGGGCACGCCGTGGGTGTGGGCGATGGCGAAGGCCGCCTCCACCGCCGCCAGCGAAGTTTCGAACTGCCCGTAGACCAGTTGCGATGCGCCAATGCTGCCACGGGCGGCATGGGCGTGCTCTGCCGTCAGCAGGCGGTTGGCGCCCAGATACACCGCGATGCTGTTGTGGCCGTCGGCGCCGATCAGGCCCGACCCCCAGCCCGATGCGCCCGGAAGCCGGTGCACATGGTTGTTGGGCAGCCCTTCGGCAGTCAGCAGCGCCAGCAGCGCATCAGCCGCCCGGTCCTGGCCGCAGCCGATCAGTGTCTGCACGTCGGCACCCAGCCGCCGCAGGCCGATGGCGACGTTAAGCCCCTTGCCGCCCGGCTCGGCGTGGAAGTGGTCGGCCTCGAGCGTTTCGCCCGGCATCGGCTGCCGCCCGACGTGCCAGCAGCAGGCCAGCACGAAGTTGCCGAGCACAAAGGCGCGAGGGGCGGAGGCTGAAAGCATGTGGCCGAATGATGCCGTTGAAATGCGACAAGCATGCCAGCCTTCCGCCAGAATGCGTCACCCAAACAACGGAGGAGAGGCGCTTGAACGCACTGGACATCCTGGGCCTGGTGGCCACGGGTTTCACCACATCGTCATTCGTGCCGCAGGTGTGGCGCACCTGGCGCACGCGCGACGTGTCGGGCATCTCGCTGCCCACCTACGTCATCATCACCATCGGCCTGGCGCTGTGGCTGCTGTACGGCTGGCTGCGTGGCGACATGCCGCTGGTGGTGGCCAACGCGGTGATGGTGGTGCTGACCGGCGCCATCACCGTGATGAAGCTGCGTTTCGGCCGCGGCGCGGGCTGACGGCGCGGCGCAAATGCTTCAAAAAAAGATAGCTGCTCGCGCTGTCTCAGCAAGCGCTGGCGCTGCAAAAAGCTTAGAAATCCCGCAGTTCGGCCAGCGGCGGAAAGCGCCCCTCGCGCTTGTCCTTCATCGCCGTCACCGCTTCGCGCACGTGCGCGTTGCTCCAGATCGCGCCCTGCACCCAGCCCATCTGGCGCAGCGCGTCGTCCACCGAATGGTCGCGCGCGTAGTGGATGACCTGCTTGGTGCCCCAGATGGCGACCGGCGGCTTGGCGGCGATTTCCTGCGCGCACTGCAGGGCGGCCGCCAGGCACGCTTCGGGCGAATCAAACACGGCGTTCACCAACCCATACTGGCGTGCGGCCTCGGCGGACAGGCGTCGGCCGGTGTAGGCCAGCTCCTTGACCACCGCCAGCGGCACCAGCTTGGGCAAGCGCTGCAGCGTGCCGACGTCGGCCACCATGCCGATGTTGATTTCCTGGATGCAGAAAAACGCGTCCTGCGTGGCGTAGCGGATGCAGGCGGCGGTCACCATGTCCACCGCGCCGCCGATGCAGCCGCCCTGGATGGCGACGATCACCGGAATGCGCAGCGTCTCCAGCCGCGTGAAGGTGGCCTGCAGCCCGGCCAGCAGGTCGGCGATGGCGGCGCGGCCTTCGGGGCTGGCGTCGTCCAGGTGGATGGCGCCACCGAACACGTCCAGCGCCATGCCGGCCGAGAAATGCTTGCCGGTGCTGGAGATGACCAGCGCGCGCGCGGCGTTGCCTTGGTGGAGCGAGGCCAGCACGCCGTCCAGCTCGCGCCAGAAGACCGGGCCCATCGTGTTCATCGCCTCGGGGCGGCTGAGCACCAGGTGGGCAACGTGGTTGGTGATGGAAAACTGAAAGCAGGTGAGGGCGGGCGTGTTCATGCCCGCACTGTAGAGGCTGGCCGCCGTGGCCACCAGTCGCGCCGGCGACGCTGCGCGCGCGGCGCCTGGATGCTCAGTTTTCAGTAGCTGCCGGCGCTTGCTGGAAAAGCGGCAGATCGGCGTGGGACGTGGAATCTTCGGCGCGCGCCGCATCCGCCTTGGCCAGTGAGCCCACCCGCACGCCCAGCAGCCGCAGCCGCTTGTCGAGCGGCACGCGCTTGAGGCACTGGCCGGCCACCTGACGGATGCGGCGCGCGTCGGCCGTGGGCTCGGCCACGGTCTGGTCGCGCGTGGCGATCCTGAAGTCGTCGTAGCGCAGCTTGATGCCGATGGTCTTGCCCACGTAGCCCTTGCGCTGCAGATCGCCCGCCACCTGTTCGCACAGCCGTGTGAAGATGCGCCCCAGCTCGGCGCGGTCACGCACGGCGTGCAGGTCGCGGTCGAAGGTGGTTTCGCGGCTCATGCTGACCGGCTCGCTCTCGGTCACCACGGGTCGCGCGTCGCGCCCCCAGGCGGCGTCGTGCAGCCAGGCGCCGTAGCTGCGGCCAAAGTGCTCGACCAGCCAGGCCTGGTCGCGCGCCGCCAGGTCGCCGATGGTCTGGATGCCGTGGGCCTGCAGCCGCGCGTCTGCCTTGGGGCCAATGCCATTGATCTTGCGGCAGGGCAGCGGCCAGATCAGCGTCTGCAGGTCGCCGTCGTGCACGATGCTGATGCCGTTGGGCTTGTTGAATTCGCTCGCCATCTTGGCCAGCAGCTTGTTGGGCGCCACGCCGATCGAGCAGGTCAGGCCGGTGGCGTCGGCAATGCTCTTCTGGATCAGCCGCGCCAGCACGCGCCCGCCTTCGCGCTGGCCGCCCGGCACGTCGGTGAAGTCGATGTACACCTCGTCCACGCCGCGGTCTTCCATCACCGGCGCGATGTCGCGGATCACCGCCTTGAAGGCGCGCGAATAGCGGCGGTATTCGTCGAAGTCCACCGGCAGCAAAATCGCCTGCGGACACAGCCTGGCCGCCTTCATCAACCCCATGGCCGAGCCGATGCCGAACGGCCGCGCCGCGTAGGTGGCGGTGGTGATCACGCCCCGGCCCACGTAGTCGCGCAGCAGCGGAAAGAAGTCGACCGGAATCTCCGCCAGATCGGCGGCCGTCCAGGTGCGCTCGGGCCGCTCGACATTCAGCCGGCCAATCAGGTCGTCCTCCTTGCGCCGCCCGCCGCCGATCACCATCGGCAAGCCCTTCAGCTGCGGATAGCGCAGCCACTCGACCGACGCGTAGAAGGCGTCCATGTCGAGGTGGGCGATGCGGCGAAGGGCGGGGGCAGACACGCGCGAAAGCTTAAGGCAACGCGATGAACACGCCCCTCTCGGCGCTGGCATCGGTGGATTTGGGCGGTGTGCGGCGTTGCCAATCCTGGCCCATAGCCCACGCTATGGGTGCGACTTGCGCCTTGCATTCCGTCCCCAACCGCAGCGCCAGCCTCCGCTGCGACTTGTTCAGCGTCGCCTTGACGCGCGTTGTAGCATCCGACGCGTTCCAACCCACAGACAGAGGAGTCGATATGGAAACGTCCCGTCAGCTGACCGGTGTGCTGGCGCTGCTTGCCGGGTTGGCGTTCGTGCTGGGGGCGGCGGTTCTGACGCTGCGCACGTCGGATCGCGGCCTTCGCGACGGGGCATGGGTGATTCCCGCCCTCATCAGCGCGCTGTTTCTGGTCTTTTCGATGGTGGCCGGCGCGCGCGAAGGGGCGCTGGGGTTCTGGCCCGAGCACAGTGCCCGTGGCTTGTGGGGCAATCAGATCTGGTTCGACCTGCTGCTGGCCGCCAGCGCGGTGTGGGCGCTGGCATTGCCGCGGCTGCGCGCACAAGGCATGAACGTCTGGCTGTGGCTGGCCCTGGTCGCCGCGACCGGCTCCATCGGGATGATGGGGATGCTGGCGCGGCTGTGGTGGCTGGAAGCGCGCGCCCGCAGAGGCTGATCGGCCAGCCTTTACCTGGCCGGCAGCACCGTCCCCACGCACTCCCCAAACCCGATGCGCGCGGCGCCGGGTTTTTCGCACCAGCCGCGCAGGATGACGGTGTCGCCGTCTTCCAGCCAGGTGCGCTGCTCGCCGCCGTGCAGCTGCACGGGGTTCTTGCCGCCGCTGGTCAGTTCGATCAGCGCGCAGGCCTGGTCGAGTGTGGGGCCGGACAGCGTGCCGGAGCCCAGCATGTCGCCGGGCTGCAGGTTGCAGCCGTTCACGGTGTGGTGCGTGACCATCTGCGCCACCGTCCAGTAGGCGTGGCGGTAGCTGGTCAGGCACAGGCGCGCGGGCGGCTGGCCGGCGCTGCGCAGCGCGGGGGTTTCGATCAGCGCTTCAAGCTGGATGTCGAACGCGCCGGCGTCGCGGTTGTGGGCCGAGTCCAGGTAGGGCAGCGGCTGCGGGTCGCCTTCAGGGCGCACCACGGCGGGCACGCGATAAGGGGCCAGCGCCTCGGTCGTCACGACCCAGGGCGAGATGGTGGAGGCGAAGTTCTTCGACAGGAAGGGGCCGAGCGGCTGGTATTCCCAGCCCTGGATGTCGCGCGCCGACCAGTCGTTGAGCAGCACGATGCCGAACACGTGGTCTTCGGCGTCGGCGATGTCGATCGGCTCGCCCGACGCGTTGCCGGCGCCGACGAACACCCCCAGTTCCAGCTCGATGTCGAGCCGCTTGCAGGGGCCGAAGCTGGGCGACTCAGCGCCCGGCGGCATGGTCTGGCCGCGCGGGCGCGGAAACGACTGGCCCGAGATGGCGATGCTGGACGAGCGGCCGTGGTAGCCGATGGGCACCCACTTGTAGTTGGGCAGCAGCGGGTTGTCGGGGCGGAACTGCTTGCCGATGTTGGTGGCGTGGTGCACCGAGGTGTAGAAATCGGTGTAGTCGCCAATGCGCGCCGGCACGGTGTATTCGGCGTCGGCCTGCGGCACCAGGCAGGTCTTCAGGGCGGCTTCTTTCGCTGAACCGGTTTGCAATGCTTTTGATAGCGCCTTGCGCAGATGGGACAAGCGCTGCGGCCCCAAACCCATCAGGCTGTTGAGGGTGGATTCGGCCGCCGCCTGCGCCGGCGCCAGCGCGTCGCCGCTGAACACCCCGGCCTGCACGGCAGCGGCCATGTCGACGATCTGGTCGCCAATGGCCACGCCGCCGCGCCAGGCTTCGCTGCTGCCCTGACGGCGGAAGATGGCGAACGGCAGGTTCTGGATAGGAAAGTCGGTGCGGCCGTCGTTGGCGGCGGCCACCCAGCTGGTCAGTTTCGGATCGTGGGTTTCGTTCAGTGGTGTCATGCGTCAAGTTTGATCGAAAACGGGTGGTGTTGCTACAGCGGCCAGCGCCTCATGTCGAAAAGGCCGCGGCGCAGGCCATGCCGGCGAACGCCGTGCACGGCACGGCGTTGTCCCCCTCGCGCAGCAGAGGGGGAAGGCGCGTCAGCGACTCAGGGGGTGGTGAGCCCCTTCCCATCATGCATCCAGCGCGCGTGCTCGGGCGCCTTCTTGGTGCGGTCCCACTCGTTGAGCATGTCCCACTTGACGCGGTCCAGCTCCTTGTCCATTTCGGGCGTCGAGGTATTGGCTGCCAGTTCCAGACGGTGGCCCGAGGGGTCGAAGAAGTAGATCGACTGGAAGATGGTGTGGTCGGTCGGGCCGATGACCTCGATGCCATCGGCTTCCAGCCGGGCCTTCACCTTCATCATGGTGTCGACCGAATCCACCTTCAGCGCCAGGTGCTGCGTCCAGGCGGGGGTGTTGGGGTCGCGGCCCATTTCGGGGCGGGTGGGCAGCTCGAAGAAGGCCAGCACGTTGCCATTTCCCGCATCCAGGAAGATGTGCATGTACGGGTCCGGCTCCTTGGTGGAGGGCACTTCGTTCTCGGCAATCGCCAGGATGAAGTCCATGTCGAGGTACTTCTGGTACCACTCCACGGTCTGCTTGGCGTTCTTGCAGCGGTAGGCGACGTGGTGGATTTTTTCGATGAGGGCCATGGGTGTCTCCTTGGAGTGATGTCAGAGGTCTTGCAGCGCGGCTTGAATGTGGCGCTGCACGGTGTCGTGCGCGCCCAGCGCGTCGGCGTTGAGCAGGGCGAGCTTGACCAGGAACAGTTCGGACTTCTCCGGTCCAGCCTGGTCGATGGCGCGGGCCAGCAGGTCGTAGACGGATTCGAGGTCGGGAATGCTGAGGGCGGTGGGCATGGGGGTGTCTCCGGGGCTCATTGCGGCAGGGCCTGTGTGAACGCGGCCTGCAGGCGCGTGGCGTCCAGCGTCAGCCAGCGCGCACACACGTGCTGGTCCGGGCGCAGCAGGTAGGCGCCGCCGCTGGCGCCGATGCCATAACGTTCGCGCAGGCGGCCATCGGCGTCGGCCAGCGTCAGGTCGGCGCCCTGCACCGGATGCGGCGCGCCGACGGCGGTGACGCGCACCGCCACGCCACGCGCGCGCTGCGCGGTGATGACCTGTTGCAGCGGCAGGGGCAGGGCATCGGCGTCGGTGAAGTACAGCAGGTCGAAGCCGCCGCCCAGGTGGTCGAGCAAAAAGTCGTCGGCGCCCAGGCGCACGTTGCGCGGCGGCGCGCCGTGTGCCGGGCCGGTGGTGAACAGCGCGTTGTCGTCGCCGGCGCTGTTGAGCGCCGAGTGCGTGTATTCATGTGGGCGCGAGGTGCGCCAGTGGTACAGCGGCCGCACGAAGGCCTGCGTGCGCGACAGCGACAGCACCGCGTCGCGCAGCAGGCGAAAGCCGCGTGTGGGCGGGGCCATGAAGCGCGTGCTCTTGCCGGCTTCGTCGATGATTTCGCGCGCGGCGCCCACGCGTTCGGTGCTGTGGCTGGCCAGCAGGCGCTGGCCCGCGAGGCCCTTGACGACGTAGGCCAGATGCCAGCCGAGCGACTGCGCGTCCTGAAAAGCGGTGTTGGCGCCGCGCACGCCGAAGATCGGCAGCAGGTGCGCGGCGTCGCCGGTGAACAGCACGCGGCCGACCACGTAGTCGGGCAGCGTCAGCGTGCGGGCCGAATAGACGGACGACCAGTCCATCTCCCACGGCGTGCCGCCAAAGCCGATCATGTCCAGCTGGGCGTCGATGCGGGCCTTGAGCGATTCGGGCCGCAGCGCCTGCTCGGGCGATTCGCCCGGCGGCAGCTGGTAGTCGACGCGCCAGATGCCGTGCGGCTCGCGGTGCATGAGGATGGTGTTGCCGGGGTTCCACACCGGGTCGAAGAAGGCCAGCCGCTCGGTAGGGAAGGGCAGGTCGATGCGGATGTCGGCGATGACGAACAGGCCTTCGTACGACGCGCCTTCCATCTTCAGCCCCAGCAGGGTGCGGATGTCCGAGCGCCCGCCGTCGGCGGCGACGAGCCAGTCGGTCTCGAGCACGTATTCGCCCTCGGGCGTGTCGAGCGTGACGCGGGCGTGGTTGCTGCGCTGCTCGACGCCGGTCACCTTGTTGCCCCAGCGGAAGTCGATCAGCGGGCTGGCGGCGCAGGCGTCGATCAGGTATTCCTCCATGTACTGCTGCTGGATGTTCAGCATGGGGAAGAAGCGGTCGTCGGCGTCGTGAGGCGCCTCCATGCGGAACACGGTCTGGCCCTGGTAGATGGAATTGCCGAAGCGCCAGGGCAGGCCGTTCTCGGTCATGCGCTGCGCGGTGCCCACCTGCTGCAGGATCTCCATCGAGCGGCGTGTGAACACGATGGCGCGGCTGCCCTGCGACACCTGCAGTTCGGACGTGACGATGACACTGGGCACGCCGTGGCGGGCCAGCTCCAGCGCCGCCACCATGCCGGCCGGGCCGGCGCCAGCGATGACGACCTTGTGTCGCGGCTGCGCGCCGTGCTGCGACGGCAGCCAGGGCGCGTGCACCTGGTAGTCGTAGTAGATCGACGGACGCGGTTCGGTGGTGGGCTGATGCAAGATGTCTCCGGAGGGTGGCCGCGACGGCAGCTTCGCGTGATTGCGCTATTATTCATTGAATTGGTTGCGCGCGCAACCATTTCGACGCCCGAGGAATGCCATGCCCCCCATTGACCGGCCCGCCGCTGCCGACGCCCTTACTGCTCGCCGCACTCGCGTGCGCACGCCGCTGCCCGACTCGTTCACGCACCGGCTGCACACGCTGCAGAAGCTGACCGACAAGGTCACGCAGGACGCCTACCTGGCGGCCACCGGCCTGCCCCTGGGCGAAGGGCGCTGCCTGTCGGCGGTGGGTGCGTTCGCGCCGCTGTCGGTCAAGGACCTGGCGCAGCGCGCCAACGTGGACAAGGCGCAGGCCAGCCGCGCCGCGCAGGCGCTGGTCGACAAGGGCCTGGTCGAAAAGACCGCCAGCGCCACCGACGCGCGTGGGGTGGTGCTGCGCTTCACGCCCGAGGGGCAGCGCCTGTGGCGGCGGCTGATGGCGGTGATCGAGGCGCGCAACCAGCAGATCGTGGCCTGCCTCAGCGACGCCGAACGCGCGCAGTTCGACCGCATCCTGACGCGGCTGGTGGCCCATGCGCGCGACGTCGCGCAACAAGGCGGGTGAGGCCGCGTGGCGGGTTCGCCAGTCGATACGAGGCGGTCGTTGCCGGGTTCCGCGTCGCGCGTCGTTGCGCGAAAACGTCGAACGTGCGACAATGCGCAGTTCACGTGAAACGGCCTTGGCCTGCCGCGTGAATTTAAGCAGCCGCATCTTCCTTCTTGCATGCGGCCACCGCGACCGGCAGATCACTCCGATCACTTGCCGCCCTCGGTGGCCTTGATCCTCTAGCGCGGCCGGCCTGTTGGGCCAGCCTTGCTTTTCCCGGGTTTCGTGCGCCGTCACTTCACGGCACGCTGAACGCCCGAGCAGTCAGATGGTGGGTGTCGATTCATGAAACCCGGGCGTCGTCATGTGACGCCCCATCTGACGTGTCGTGCCAGCCGCCGTTGATTGGGCGTTGGCGTTGCGCGCCGGGAAAGCAGAGAGATCGTATGGCCTCCTATGAGGAAAATACCGCGTTCGCGCTTGATTCACAAGCGCCCACAGCTACCGAAACCGTAGCAACCCCCAACCCCTTCGCCGCCCTGGGCCTGGCGCCCGATCTGTTGGCAGCCATTGCCGACCTGGGCTTTACCGAGCCCACGGCCGTGCAGCAGCGCACCATTCCGCTGGCGCTCGAGCCGCATCCCGAAGGCTTCAACGACCTGATGGTCAGCAGCCAGACCGGCAGCGGCAAAACGGCGGCTTTCTTGCTGCCCGTGCTGCACACGCTGCTGGGCATGCAGGCCGAAGAAGCCGCGCGCGAGCAGGCCGCCTGGGACGCCAGGGTCGCCGCCGCGCTGGCCGCGGGCGAGCCCGCGCCCAAGAAGCCGCGCCGCCGCAGCCCGCTCGACACGCGCCACTTCAAGCCCGCCGTGCCCGGCGCGCTGGTGCTGTGCCCCACGCGCGAACTGGCGCAGCAGGTGGCGGCCGACGCCATCGACCTGGTCAAGCACTGCCGCGGCCTGCGCATCGCCACCATCGTGGGCGGCATGCCGTACCAGATGCAGATCGCCCGGCTGCAGAACGCCAACCTGGTCGTCGCCACGCCGGGCCGCCTGCTCGACCTGGCCAGCAGCGGCCAGATCAAGCTCGACCAGGTGCGCTTTCTGGTGATGGACGAGGCCGACCGCATGCTGGACCTGGGCTTTGCCGACGCGCTGGCCGAAGTGCACCAGCTGACCGCCCAACGCCAGCAGACCATGATGTTCAGCGCCACCTTCGCGCCGCGCATCCAGCAACTGGCGCTGCGCGTGATGCACGACGGCGGCAGCAAGGTGCAGAAGGTGCAGGTCGATACGCCGCAGCAAAGCCACGCCAACATCCGGCAAGAGCTGTACTGGGCCGACAGCCCCGAACACAAGCGCCGCCTGCTCGACTACTGGCTGCGCGACCCCGGCATCGACCAGGCCATCGTGTTTGCCTGCACGCAGATCGAATGCGAATCGCTGGCCGAGGAACTGCAGCAAACCGGCTTTGCCGCCGTATCGCTGCACGGCGCGCTGAGCCAGGCCGTGCGCAACCGCCGCCTGGGCGCGCTGCGCGACGGCCGCGTACAGATCCTGGTGGCCACCGACGTCGCCGCGCGCGGCATCGACGTGCCGACCATCACGCACGTGATCAACTTCGGCCTGCCGATGAAGGCCGAGGATTACACCCACCGCATCGGCCGCACCGGCCGTGCGGGCCGCGACGGCCTGGCCGTCACGCTGGCCGAGATTCGCGACCGCCGCCGCCTGGCCGACATCGAGGCCTACACGCAGCAGCACTTCCGCCCGCTCACCATCGACGGACTGGAGCCGACCAAGTTCTTCCCGCCGATCCAGGAGCAGCGCTCGCCGGCCCGCAAGGGCGCAGGTGGGGCGGGCCGCCGCCCCGGTGGCCGTCCTGGCGCGCCCCGGCGTGACTTCGGCGAGCCGCGCGGCCCCCGCATGATCGGCGGTGGTTTCAAGGAAAAATCGGCCTTCGGCGCCCGTCCCAAGAGCGCAGAAAGCTATCGAAAAGAGAGCGCCTTCCAGCCTGCTGCCCGCCCCAGCGGCCCGCGCCCGGCGGCGCGTGCGGGGGCACCGCGCGCCAAGCCCTATGCTGCCAAGAGCGGCCGCTGACGCCTTGGTTCCTCAGGCGGCGCACACCGGCGTCAGCCGACGTGACGTGCCCAGAATTCGGCCGGCGTGATGACCGGGTAGCGCGGTGCCAACGCCAGCAAGTCCTTGTCGCCCGTGATGAGGTAATTCGCGCTGGCGGCCCGCAGGGTGGCCAGCACGGGCTGGTCATAGTCGTCGCGCAGGGCCGGATCGGGCGTGATCTCATCGACATCGACCACGTCGGCGAGAAACATGAAACTGTCGACCAGATCGCGCAGTTCTGCCGGGCTGAGGCGGATGCGCGGCAGGCGAGGCAGCACGCGCGCCATCTCGTCGAGGATGAAATGGGACAGCGCCACATCAAGCTGCCCCTGTCGCCAGGCGGCGACGATGCGCCCCGGGGTACTGGCCGGATAGGCCAACCCGGACACCAGCACATGGGTATCCAGCACCACCCGCAGGTTGGCCATCAGCGTTGCCGTCCCTCGGCCACCGCGCGGTCGATTTCGGCCAACCCTGCGTCAAGCGGAACGTCGGCGTAGGCGTCGGCCACCCGCTGGCTGAGCGCGTCAAAGCGCTCGCGCATGCGGCGGATGCGGGCGAACAGTTCGGCGTCCACCAGCGCAGCCACCGGCTTGCCGTCCTTGCTGACAACGATGCTGTCGTTGCGGTATTGCACCTGGTTGAGCATTTCGCCCAAATTCTGGCGAAAGGTCACGGCGCTGACTTCGGTGATCATAGTAACCTCAAATCATATTGACCATAACGATCGATATGATATAGCGCCCCGGCCTCGGGTGCAAGCCAGCACCCGCCCCGGATTCATGATCCCGTCGGGTCCAGCACCTGCTGGATGGCGCGCATCATCAGCAAGGCCCCAGGTGATTTGACTTATTGTGCGGCAGCCAGCGTTGGAGGCATGTGTAACGTGGGATTGGTAGCGTAGTATGTTTCCCGTAACGCACAGGAGACTGGCATGGATGCGGGTGATATCTACGCCAAGACGCCAAAAGGGCTGGAAGAGATGGTCGAGCGCGCTCATGGTCTGTCGCGCCGCGATCGGCAGACCTTGATCATGCTGGACGGACGGCGTACGCTGGGCGAAGTGGCCCGGCTCGTCCCCCATGACGATCACACGCAGGTGGTGGCGAAGCTGCTGGCAGAAGGGTTTATCACTCTGCGCTTGGCGCCCGCGACAGCGCCAGCACCCGCCGCAACGCCAGCGCCCGCGGATGACGTCAAGCGAGTCCATACGGCCCGCAATTTCATGAGCGGTACGCTGCGGACGTTTCTCGGCTCGGCCTGTTCAAGCCTTGTGGAACAAATTGATGCATGCGAGCAGCTGGACCAACTGCGTCAGCACTTTGACGCGTGGCGAGAGGCGATGGTGCTCACCCGAGAAGGACGCAAGGACCTGCCGGACCTGGAGAAACGCCTCGCCTCGCTGTTGTCCTGACCCTGTCTGATCTCACCCCAGCACCCGCCCCGGATTCATGATCCCCTGCGGGTCCAGTGCCTGCTTGATCGCGCGCATCATCTGCAAGGCCACGGGTGACTTGTAGTGCGGCAGCTTGGCGGCCTTCAGGCTGCCGATGCCGTGTTCGGCGCTGATTGATCCGCCATGCCGCGCCACGGCGTCGAACACCAGGGTGTTGATGCGGTCTTCTTCGTCGCGCAGAAAGGCGGCGGCATCGGCGCCTGCGGGGGCCTGCACGTTGTAGTGCAGATTGCCGTCGCCCAGATGGCCGAAGTCGACCAGGCGAACGCCGGGAATGGCGCGCGCCAGTTCGGCGTCGGTGGCTTCGACGAAGCTGGGAATGCGGGAGATCGGCAGGCTGATGTCGTGCTTGATGTTCAGGCCCTCTTCGGCCTGCGCCAGCGGAATGCTCTCGCGGATGTGCCACAGCGCCTGCGCCTGCGACAGGCTTTCGGCGACCACGGCGTCGGTCACGCAACCGGCTTGCAGCGCGGCTTCGAGCAGGCGCTCGAACTGTTCGCGCGCGTGCGCCTCGCTTTCGTGGTCGGAGTTTTCCAGCAGCACGCACCAGGGCGATTCGCGCCACAGCGGCACGCGCTGCTGCGGGTAGTGCCTGTCGACCAGCGACAGCGCGAACTGGTTCATCACCTCAAAGCCCGTCAGCCCCGCGCCCAGGTGCCGGTGCGCCAGCCCCAGCAGATCGACGGCGGCCTGCATCGATGGCACGGCGGCCCAGGCGGTCAGCTGCGCGGCGGGCTGCGGGTACAGCTTCATCGTCGCGGCGGTGATGATGCCCAGCGTACCCTCGCTGCCGATGAACAGGTCGCGCAGGTCGTAGCCCGTGTTGTCCTTGCGCAGGCCGCTCAGGCCGTGCCAGATGTCGCCCTGTGCGGTGACCACCTCCAGCCCCAGGCACAGCTCGCGCGCATTGCCATAGCGCACCACCTGCGTGCCGCCCGCGTTGGCGGCCAGGTTGCCGCCCAGCGTGCAACTGCCTTCAGCGGCCAGGCTGAGCGGAAACAGAAAGCCCGCGTCGCTGGCCGCCGCCTGCAGGTTCTGCAGGATGCAGCCGGCCTCGGCGGTGACGGTGAGGTTGGCGGCGTCGAGGGCGCGCACGCGGTCCATGCGGCGCAGGCTCAGCAGCACCTGCGTGCCGCTGTCGTCGGGCACCGAGCCCACCGCCAGGCCGGTGTTGCCGCCCTGCGGCACGATGGCGGTGCCGTGCGCGGCACAGGCGCGCACCACGGCGGCGACTTCTTCGGTGGTGCGCGGCCGCACCACCGCCAGCGCCCGGCCGCGCGCGCGCTGGCGCCAGTCCTGTTCGTAGCCGAGCAGGCCGTTGCCCGTCAGCACGTGGTCGGCGCCGACGGCCTGGCGCAGCCGGTCGAGAAGGGTGGGTTGGGATGTCATGTTGCTCTTAAAAATATAGCTGTTCCCGCAGGTCAGCAAAGCGCTGGGGGCCGATTTGTTCAGAAGTTCACATGCCCAGGGTGATGCGGAGCGCCGCCGTTCACCCGGCCGCACGCGCCTGCCGCTGGCGCAGCCGCACGTGCGCGGCGCAGGCGGCGAACAGCAGCACGCTCAGCACCGCTTCGCCCAGCGCGTACCACGACGACGGCGCGCGGTCGCTGGTGGCGCGCACCACGCCCTCGACGAAATACAGCCAGACGAACAGCGAGGTCCAGCGGTAGGTCAGCATGCGCAGCCGCAGCAGACCCGGCAATGGCAGCAGCAGCGGCAGGCTCTTGATCGCCAGCCACGATCCGCCCGGACGCACCGGCGCCAGCCACAGCTCCCACGCCAGGCACAGGCCGAACAGCGCCAGCAGGCAGATCACGGCGATGGCGCGCGTGGTCAGCGCGGCGGCAGAAGGCGTATTGGGCAAGGCGGCGGTGGGCATGGTCGGTGGCATGATCCTGCAGGCGGCGGTGGACCGCTTCATTCAGGATGGCAGCAAGCGTTTATGGTGTCTGATGATCTGGCTTGGAGGGCGCCATGCCCCTTGCGCGTGCTGGCAGGCAGCCGCCTGCGGTGTCGTGGCGCCGTGGCTGGCACGCACATCGCGCCGGGGCATACGACCGCCGTTTGCAGGATCATAAGAGCATGAACCTGGAGAAGCTGCAGTCGCGCGCCAAGACCTTCGTCACCGACGTGACGGACTTTCCCGTGCTGTCCACGGCCGCCACGCTGTGGGAGCGCTTTCAGCAGGACCGCCTGGGGCTGACGGCCAGCTCGCTCACCTTCACGACCACGCTGGCGCTGGTGCCGTTCTTTGCCGTGGTGCTGTCGGTGTTCACCGCTTTCCCCATCTTCGGCCAGCTGCGCGACGCGCTGGAGCAGTGGCTGCTGGACAGCCTCATTCCGCAAAGCATTTCGCGCAACGTGCTCGACTACCTGACCCAGTTCGCCAGCAAGGCCAGCGAATTGGGCCTGGCCGGCTTTGCGGTGCTGACCTTCACCGCCGTGTCGCTGGTGCTGACCATCGACCACACGCTCAACGACATCTGGCGCGTGACCACCCAGCGGCCCCTGGGCCAGCGCGTGCTGATCTACTGGGCCGCGCTGACACTCGGCCCGCTGGTCTTGGGTGCCAGCCTGGCCATTTCGTCGTACGTGCTGACGGCCTCGCGCGGCTGGCTGCCCGACATCGGCGGCGGCGTCAACCTGGCGCTGGACACGGTGCAGTTCGTGCTGATGACGGTGGGCCTGACGCTGCTGTACCGCTTCGTGCCCAACACGCCCGTCAAGTGGAAGCACGCGCTGGCCGGCGGCCTGTTCGCCGCGGTGTGCCTGGCGCTGGCCAAGTGGGGCATGGGGTTGTACCTGTCGCGCATTCCCACCTATTCGCTCATCTACGGCGCATTTGCGGCGGTGCCTATCCTGCTGCTGTGGATCTACATGTCGTGGCTGATCGTGCTGTTTGGCGCCGTCATCGCCGCCTACCTGCCCAGCCTGCTGAGTGGCGTGGCGCGGCGCGGCGGCGGGCCGGGGTGGGACTTTCAGCTGGCCACCGAGGTGCTGCAATCACTGTCCCGCGTGCGCGACACGGCCACGCGCGGCCTCACGCTGCCGCAACTGGCCCACTGGCTGAAGGTGGACACGCTGCAGCTGTCGCCCGTGATGGGCGCGCTGCAACAACTTGACTGGGTTGGCGAGCTGGGCACGCAGACCGAGAACGAGGAGCCGCGCTACGTGCTGCTGTTCGACCCGCCCAATCAGCCGCTGCGGCCGCTGGTGGAAAGGCTGTTGCTCAAGCCCGACAAGGCGCTCACCGGCTGGTGGGAGCACAAGCTGCTGGCCGACATGACCGTGGCCGACATCTTGCCGCCCAAGGGCGAAGTTCTACAAGAGAAAAAGGGCTTCAGCGCAGGCAGGGAAAGCGCGAGTAGCTCTCATAAAAGTAGCAAACCAGGCGCCTGAAGCCAGCGCCTTGTCGAAGCAGGGCGGGCACCCGTGCTCGCCCTACTCAAGAAAGTCGCGCAGCGCAAACAGCACTTCGTCGGGCGCTTCGGTCATCAGCGCGTGACCGGCGTCCACCTCGACGACCTTGGCCAGGCGCGCGTGCTGCGCCAGCGCCTTGGCGGCCTTGGGCGGCGTCATCTGGTCGTGGCGGCCGACCAGGAACAGCGTGGGGCAATGCACCGCCGCCATGGCCTGCGTGCCGTTTGCGTAGTTGTCACAGGCCTTGAAGCCGGTGTAGAAAACGTTGGTCTCGGCGTTGCTGGCCAGCATGCGTCGCATCAGCGCGCGCGAGCCGCCGTACAGCCAGGTGCCGGGGCCGAGCGACGACGGCGGCGGGCACAGCGTGCTGTGCGAAAAGGTGTTGACCATGGCAATGGCCTTTTCGGGCGCCTTGACGGAGGCGTCCAGCAGCGCCGGCGACACCGGCATCGGAAACGCCGTGCCCACCAGCGCCAGATGGCTCACGTGGGCGGGCGCGCGCGACGCGGCCTCGAGCGCGATGAGCGAGCCAAAGCTGTGGCCGACCAGCGCCGCCTGCGCAATGCCGGCCGCGCCCAGCAGGGCGAGCAGGAAGTCGGCCGCTTCTTCCACGGTCTGGGGCGGCTGGCCGCCGCTCTTGCCCTGGCCCGGCAGGTCGATGGCCAGCACGTTCCAGCCGTGGTGCGCGAACCAGCGGCTTTGCAGAATCCACACACTGTGGTCGTTGAGCACGCCGTGGATGAACACCACCGTGGGCTTGGCGGGGTCGATGGGCTTGCCGCCGGTGTAGGCGTAGACGGGGTGGCCGTTGACTTGGATGCGCATGGTCAGGCTCCTGCTTTCTCGGCGGCCTTCAGCGCACGCTTCAGGTCGTCGATCAGGTCGTCGGGGTCTTCCAGCCCGATCGACAGCCGGATCGTGCCCGGCCCGATGCCCGCGCCCGCCAGCGCCTCGTCGCTCATGCGGAAGTGCGTGGTGCTGGCCGGGTGGATGACGAGCGAGCGGCAGTCGCCCACGTTGGCCAGGTGGCTGAAAATTTTCAGCGTTTCGATGAATTTCTTGCCCTGTTCGCGGCTGCCTTTCAGGTCGAAGCTGAACACGCTGCCGGCACCCGTGGCGCCGTGCTTCAGCAGCTTGTTCGCCAGCGCGTGGCTCGGGTGAGATTCGAGCAGCGGGTGGCCGACGCGCGCCACAAAGGGCTGCTCGGCCAGGAAGCGCACCACGCGCTCGGTGTTGGCGATGTGCCTTTCCATGCGCAGCGGCAGCGTTTCGATGCCCTGCAGGATCAGCCACGCGCTGTGCGGGCTGAGGGCAGCGCCGAAGTCGCGCAGGCCTTCACGCCGTGCGCGCAGCAGAAAGGCGCCGACGGTGCTTTCTTCGCTGAACACCATGCCGTGGAAGCCGTCGTAAGGCTCGGTCAGTTCGGCAAACTTGCCGGACTTGTCCCAGTCGAAGCTGCCGCCGTCGACCAGCACGCCGCCAATCACCGTGCCGTGGCCGGACAGGAACTTGGTGGCCGAGTGATAAATCAGGTCGGCGCCGTGGTCGAAGGGTTTGAGCAGGTAGGGCGTGGTGAAGGTCGAATCGACCAGCAGCGGCACGCCCGCATCGTGCGCGATCTGCGCCACGGCAGGGATGTCCAGCACGTCGAGGCCCGGGTTGCCCACCGTTTCGCCAAACAGCAGCCGCGTGCTGGGGCGGATGGCGGCGCGCCAGGCGTCCAGGTCGCCCGGCTTGACGAAGGTGGTTTCGATGCCGAAGCGCCGCATCGTGTAGTGCAGCAAATTCTGGCTACCGCCGTACAGCGCGGTGCTGGCGACGATGTGGCCGCCCGCGCCCATCAGCGTGGCCACGGCCAGGTGCAGCGCGGCCTGCCCGCTGGCGGTGGCAATGGCGCCGATGCCGCCTTCTAGCGCCGCCACGCGCTGCTCCAGCACCGCGTTGGTGGGGTTGCTGATGCGGCTGTAGACGTGGCCGGAGCGCTCGAGGTTGAACAGCGACACGGCGTGGTCGCTGGACTCGAACACGAACGAGGTCGACAGGTGAATCGGCACGGCGCGCGCGCCGGTGGCGGGGTCGGGTTGCGCGCCGGCGTGGACGGCGAGCGTGTCGAAGCCGGGGTCGGCGTAGCCGGGCATGGGAACTCCTGGGGGTGAAAGAGGGCGCCGCGCGGGCGCGAACCGATCTTATTGTGGGCTATATTCGCCGGCAGATTCGCCCTGAGCGACATCGGAGAATGTCCCCGCCATGAAAGTCCGCGATATCCTGGCCCTGAAGGGCAACGTCCTCTACACGATCACCCCGGAGGACAGCCTGGCGCACGCCGCAGAGGTGATGTCCGAGAAGGACATCGGCTCGCTGGTGGTCATGTCGCACGAGCGCGTGGTGGGCATCCTGACGTTCCGCGAAGTGATCCAGGCGGCGGTACGCAACGGCGGCAGCTTCGGCAACACGTCGGTGTACCGCGCCATGAACCCCGGCCCGCTGATCTGCACGCTGGAGACCGAGCTGGACGAGGTGCGCCGCATGATGGTCGACCACCACGCGCGCTACCTGCCGGTGATCGAAAAGCAGATGCTGCAGGGCGTGATCAGCTTCTACGACGTCGCCAAGACGGTGGTCGACCGGCAGGACTTCGAGAACCGCATGCTCAAGGCCTACATCCGCGACTGGCCGGAAGACGACGGCAAGGCCGAGCCCAACCTGCCCTGACGGCGGCGGCGCGGCATCTGCGCCGCATTTGCGACAATCGGTGCGATGGACAACTTGTTGCACACTTTCCGCGCGCAGCTGGAACAGGGCGGTCTGGCCGATGGTCTGCGCTTTCTGAACGAGCGCGTGCCGCACCGCTTCACGGGCGTGTACCGTCTGCGCGACGGCACGCTCCACAGCGTCGGCCTGTTCGACAAGCTGAACGAAGTGCTGCCCGAGGGCCTGAAGGCGGTGCCGCTGGTCGACAGCTTCTGCCAGTTTGTCTTGCGCGACGGCGGTTTTTCGACCGCGTGCACGGCGCAGGATGAGCGCCTGAACGGACATGTCTACCAGGGCGTGGTGGGCAGCTACATCGGCCTGCCGCTGACGCACCGGGGCGACGACCTGCAAGGCACGCTGTGCCATTTCGACTTCGAGGACCGCGCGCCGGTGTCGGAGGACGAGTACGCGTTTCTCAACAAGGCGGCGCTGCTGTTGCCGCGCTTTCTTCCGTCATCCTGACACCGTGCGCCATGCCGCGTGGCGATAATCGCGCGCATGAGCGGCAATACCCTTGGCAACCTGTTTGCCGTCACGAATTTTGGTGAATCCCACGGGCCGGCCATTGGCTGCGTGATCGACGGCTGCCCGCCCGGCATGGCGCTGTCCGAGGCGGACATCCAGCCCGAACTGGACCGCCGCCGTCCTGGCACCAGCAAGTTCGTCACCCAGCGCAACGAACCGGACCAGGTCGAAATCCTGTCCGGCGTCTACCAGGGCCTCACCACCGGCACGCCCATCTGCCTGCTGATCCGCAACCAGGACCAGCGCAGCAAGGACTACGGCGACATCGCCCAGACCTTTCGCCCAGGCCATGCCGACTACACGTATCACCGCAAGTACGGTTTGCGCGATCCGCGCGGCGGCGGGCGCTCGTCGGCGCGCCTGACGGCCCCCCACGGTGGCCGCCGGCGCGGTGGCCCGCAAATGGCTGCACCAGCAGTACGGCACCACATTCCGCGGCTGCATGACGCAGGTGGGCGAGTTGGCCATCGGCTTCGAGGACTGGGCGCACGTGGCCCAGAACCCGTTTTTTGCCCCCGTCGCCGACGTCTCGGCCATCGAGGACTACATGAACGCGCTGCGCAAGTCGGGCGACAGCTGTGGCGCGCGCTTGCGCGTGACGGCGCAGCGCGTGCCGGTCGGTCTGGGCGAGCCGCTGTACGACCGGCTGGACGCCGACATCGCCAAGGCCATGATGGGGCTGAACGCGGTCAAGGGCGTGGAGATCGGCGACGGCTTCGCCAGCGTGGCGCGCAAGGGCAGCGAGCATGGCGACAGCCTGCTGCCGGGCGGCCGCTTTGCCAGCAACCACGATGGCGGCGTGCTGGGCGGCATCAGCAACGGGCAGGACCTGGAAGTGGCCGTGGCCATCAAGCCCACCAGTTCCATCCTGGTGCCGCGTGCATCGGTCAACCTGGCGGACGAACCGGTCGAGGTGATCACCAAGGGGCGGCACGACCCCTGCGTGGGCATCCGCGCCACGCCCATCCTGGAAGCGCTGCTGGCGCTGGTGGTGATGGAGCACGCGCTGCGCCTGCGTGCGCAGTGCGGCGATGTGGCCCTGGAGACTCGTCGAGTCGACTGAAAGCGGTTATCGTATGTATAGTCTGAGCGACTAGAATATAAGTACTATGCCGGATCGGTTGTGTGAGTCAGTCAAGGGCCTATCGCAGGCGGACTGGGTGGAGGGCACGCGTCTGTCCAACCTGATGACGGGTATGGAGGCCTCGCAGTGGCCCGCGATGGTGGTGCTGGGGGCGCTTACGTTGTTGTGCTGGGGCCATGTGCCGCCGTGGGTCCTGTTCGGGGTGCTGTGCGTGTCGATCACCGTGGCCCTGCTTCGGGTGGTTTTCCTGCGGGGTTACGCGCGCGTGCGGGAGCACGGCCCGGTGGGCGAGCAACTCACGTATGTGCGCGAGCGCCTATGGTTCTGGATAGTGAATCCGATCGGCTGGGGCGTGTGGCCACTGGCGTTCTATGGCCGGTTGCCACCGCAGTCCGAGGTGGTGTGCTGGATGCTGATTGCCGGCGTGGGCGGCGTGGCCATTGCGTGGATGTCGGCACACCTGCGCATGACCCGAATCTTCCTGCTGACCTATCTGGGCGGGATCCTGGCTTCAGTGGCCTTGGCGATGTTGATTTGGCCGGAGGCGCGTCGCCACGTCGTCGAAGTCTGGTTTCCTCTGACGCTGGGCGGCTACTGGCTGCTGTTGTTGCGTATCTCCAAATACTTGAATGAGGTCTATGGCAAGAACATCGAGCTGACCTACCAGAACGCCATGCTGATCCAGTCGCTGCAGGAGCAAAAGCGCGCGGTGGAAGACACCCTGCGCTTCAAGGACCGGTTCATGGCGGGCGCTGCGCACGACCTGAAGCAGCCGGTGAGCGCGCTCGGTATCTATTCGGAATTGCTGAGCAGCGAGCCCGATCTGGCGGATGAGTTGCGGCCCAAGATCCAGCGGTCGACCCGGGCCATCAACGCCTTGTTCGACTCGATGTTCGAACTGGCCAAACTCGATACCGGCCAGTACCTGGTCAAGGTGCAGACGGTGAACGTGGGGGAACTGTTCGAGGAACTGATGGCGCAGTTCGCTCCGATGGCGGAGGACAAGGGCCTCACCTTGCGCGCCCGGCCGGTTCAGGCAGCCTTGCAGTCCGACCCGATCCTGCTGCGGCGCATCGTCGGCAACTTGCTGGCCAACGCCATTCGCTACACAGCGCGCGGTGGCGTGCTGCTGGCGGCGCGCCAGCGGGCCGACCGGATCGTGTTCGAGATATGGGACACGGGACCTGGCATCGCGGCGCGGGAGCAGCAGCGCATATTCGACGAGTTTTATCAGGTGACCACGGATGGCAGGTCGGCGGAGGGGTTTGGCCTGGGGCTAACCATTGTGCGCCGCCTGTCGGAGCGCATGGGTTACGAAGTCTCGCTGAAGTCCCGCGAGGGGCGCGGTTCGGTGTTTCGCCTGAGCGCCCCCCCTCGCGCTGCCGGCGGCCGTCAGCTCGTCAGCAGGCCGTTCACCCGGGCGAAGTGCAGTGTCTGCGTCCGGCTCTTGACGCCCAGGCGGCGGAACAGCCGCCACAGGTGAACCTTCACGGTGTGTTCACTGATGCCCAGGGTTTCGGCGATGTCGCGGTTGGACAAGCCCTTGTCCAGCATCACGATCAACTGCTTCTGGCGCTTGGACAGCTTGGCGATGCCCACGACAGTTTGACCTTCTTCGAGTTCGTCATGCGGGTTGTCGGGCAGCAGCATGGTGCGCATGGCATTAGCGATTTCACCTGCGCCGGCCGATTTCTCGATATAGATATCGGCGCCGGCTTCGCGGCAGGCCTCTTCAGCGGATGAGGCCGGTTCGGCAGAGATGACCATCAGAGGCACGTCCGGGTAAAGGCTCTTCAGCAGCTTGACCCCCGATACGCCCAGCGTGTCTGGCAATCCCAAATCCAGGCAGAAAAGATCCGGCGCTCCTCGTGCCGTTATCGCGCGGTTGAGTTCGGACAGCTTCGAAAGCTCCACCAGATCCGATTCTGGGCGGACGCGACGCAGCAGCATCACGATGGCCTCCCGCATCAACGGATGGTCGTCAATCACATAGATGGCCAAAACGCAACTCCTAAGAACTGGTTATATTTTGGCCGCAGTTAGACCGGAAGTCCATCAAGGTTCTTGCGAACCGAGGGCTACGTCTCAACGAATGTTGTAAAAAAAGTCACATTTCCGTTGCATCCAGCCGGCGCGCCAGCGCATTCTGGATTTGCGCCTCGGGCTGGCTGGCGTGCAGGTCGATGTGTGCGGCCAGGGAAGGCAGCGCAGCAGCCCCTTCGGTCTGCAGCCGCTTGACGGCCTGGCCCGCTTCGCGGGGCGATTCGAAGCCGCGGCTTTGCAGCAGCACCTGGCCGCTGGCGTCGACCAGCTTGAAATAAAAGAGGCCGTCCGACTCGCGGTATTGCTTGAAGCTGGATGCTGCAGTTTTGGTAGCTGCCTGCGCACTCGGGGTCTGCGCAGAGGCCTGCAAAGGCCGCAAACCGACGGCGTGGCGCAGCTCGCGCATCAGCGGCGTGGCGATGGCGCGCGCCTTGGCGGCGCCGGCCAACAGCAGGTCTTCGACCTCCTGCGGGTGGGCGATGAGGTGCTGGTAACGCTCGCGCATGGGGCCGATCTCGCGGTCGATGCGCTCGAACAGTTGCTGCTTGGCGTCGCCCCAGGCAATGCCGTCGGCAAACGCCTGCGCAAACGCGGCGGCTTCGGCGTCGTCGGCGAAGGCGCGGTAGATCTGGTAGAGCGCCGAGCCTTCGGTGTCCTTGGGTTCGCCCGGCGCGCGCGAGTCGGTCACGATGCCCATGATCTGCTTGCGCATCAACTCGCGCGGGCCGAACAGGGCGATCGTGTTGTCGTAGCTCTTGCTCATCTTGCGGCCGTCCAGGCCGGGCAGCAGGGCCACGTTGCTGTCGATCAGTGCCTCGGGCAGCACCAGATGCTCGCCATACAGGTGATTGAAGCTGGCGGCCATGTCGCGCGCCATCTCGATGTGCTGGATCTGGTCGCGCCCCACCGGCACCTGATGCGCCTTGAACATCAGGATGTCGGCGCCCATCAGCACCGGGTACATGAACAGGCCGACGGTGACGTCGCTGTCGGGGTCGGCGCCGGCGGCAGCGTTCTTGTCCAGCATCGCCTTATAGGCGTGGGCGCGGTTGAGCAGGCCCTTGCCGGTGACGCAGGTCAGCAGCCACGTCAGCTCGGGAATTTCAGGGATGTCGGACTGGCGGTAGAAGGTCACGCGCTCCGGATCCAGGCCCGCGGCCAGCCAGCTGGCGGCGATCTCGAGCGTCGAGCGCTGGATGCGCGCTGGCTCGTCGCACTTGATGAGGGCGTGGTAGTCGGCCAGGAAGTAAAAGCTTTGCACGCCCGGCTGCTGGCTGGCGCGCACCGAGGCGCGGATCGAGCCGACGTAGTTGCCCAGGTGCGGCGTGCCCGTGGTGGTGATGCCGGTGAGGACGCGAAGGGGTTGTTGAGCGCTCATGAAAACCAGAAAACTAGCGAAAGACCGCCGCCAGCGGCGACAGCAGCAGGTCGATGAAACGGAAGGTGACGGACATCAGCGGCAGCATCCACAGCTTGCTGATGACGCCGGCCACGATCAGCCCCATGACGATGAAAAAGCCCCACGGCTCGATGCGGCTGAACGGAATGGCCAGGCGCGGCGGCAGCAGGCTGGTGAGGACGCGCCCGCCGTCCAGCGGCGGCAGCGGGAACAGGTTGAACACGAACATGATCACGTTGACCAGCACGCCGGCGCGGCACATCTCCAGGAAGAAGCGCTCTTCGACCCCCCGCGCCGCGCAGCACGTACAGCAGCGCGCCCCAGCCCAGCGCCTGCACCAGGTTGGAGCCCGGCCCCGCCAGCGCCACCCAGATGCTGTCGCGGCGCGGGTTGCGCAGGGCGCCGAAGTTGACCGGCACCGGCTTGGCGTAGCCGAACAGGAACGCGCCGCCGGTCACCAGGTACAGAAACAGTGGCATCGCGATGGTGCCCATCGGATCAATGTGCTTAAGCGGGTTGAGCGTGACCCGCCCCATGAAGGCCGCCGTGCCGTCACCGAAATGGCGCGCCACGTAGCCGTGCGCCGCCTCGTGCACGGTGATGGCGAACAGCACCGGCAGGGCGTAGATGGCGATGGTTTGAATGATGTTGGCGAAATCCATGAGGGCAGGATTGTCTCAGACACGGGCTGGGGCCGTGCGAAATTCAGGTTGAATCGGCGTTGGCGCTTGTGCATCCAGCGCGAGCCGCTATGGTTTTTGATGCAGATTCTTGAACGCAAAGGGCGCGAAGGCTTCGCAAAAATCGCAGAAACCTTGAAGTGACTTTTTGGCGACTTTTGCGCCGTCTTTGCGCCCTTTGCGTTCAAAGGTTTTCAGGGCAGCCGCCTCAAAGTCCCAGCGCCGCGGGGTCGCCCCGGCCGCGGCGCAGCACTTCGGGCACGTCGCCGCTCAGGTCCACCACCGTGGTGGGCTCCAGCGGGCAGGCGCCAGCGTCGATCACGCCGGCAATCTGCTTGTCCAGCCGGGTCAGGATTTCCTCGGGGTCGTTCAGCGGCTCGGTGTCGTCCGGCAGGATCAGCGTGGTCGCCAGCAGCGGCGCGCCATGCAGCTCCAGCAGCGCCTGCAGCGCGGGATGTTCAGGCACGCGCAGGCCAATCGTCTTGCGCTGCGGGTGGCTGACGCGGCGCGGCACTTCCTTGCTGGCTTCCAGGATGAAGGTGAACGGCCCCGGCGTGCCGTTTTTCAGGCGGCGAAACTGCGCGTTGTCCACGCGGGCGTAGCTGGACAGTTCGCGCAGGTCGCGGCACAGCAGCGTCAGGTGGTGCTTGTCGTCCACCTGGCGGATGCGGCGCAACTGGTCGGCTGCGGCCTTGTCGTCCAGCTGGCAGGCCAGCGCGTAGCTCGAATCGGTGGGCACCGCCAGCACGCCGCCCTGCGCGAGCAGCGCCGCGGCCTGCTTCAACAGGCGTGGCTGCGGGTTGTCGGGGTGGACGCTGAAATGCTGGGCCATGAAAATACTATCAAAAAAGTAGCAACCTGCGCTTTACAGACCAACGCGAGCGGCCAAAAAGACTGAAAACATCAATGTATGCGCTGGGCCAGCATAGACCAGACCGGTGTCAGGTCGGGCGGCAGCGGCGGCAGCTTGCCCAGGTCGGTGTAGCTCTCGTCCGGGCTGTGGAAGTCGCTGCCCCGCGAGGCGGCCAGGCCGAATTCGCGCGCCATGTCGGCATAGCGCAGCGCTTCGGCGGCGGTGTGGCTGCCGGTGACCACTTCGACACCTTGGCCGCCGTGCTGCCTGAATTCGGAGAACAGGGCGTACTCCTCATTCGGCGTGAATTTGTAGCGCGCCGGGTGCGCGATGACCGCCACGCCGCCGCTTTGCGTGATCCAGTTCACCGCATCGCCCAGGCGGGCCCAGCGGTGCGGTACGTAGCCGGGCTTGCCTTCGGTCAGGTACTTGCGAAACACCTCCGACGTGTCGCGGCACACGCCGGTATCGACCAGAAAGCGCGCAAAGTGCGTGCGCGAGATGAGGCGCGGGTTGCCCACGTACTTGAGCGCGCCTTCGTAGGCGCCGGGGATGCCCACCTTGGCCAGCTGCGCACCCATTTCGATAGCGCGCGGGCCGCGCCCATCGCGCGTGTCGGCCAGGCCTTCCATCATGCGCGGGTCAGTGTGGTCGAACCCAAGGCCCACGATGTGCACGGTGACGTCGGCAAAGGTGACGGAAATCTCCACGCCCGTCAGGTACCTGATGCCGTGCGCGCGGGCGGCGTCCATCGCGCGCTGCTGGCCGCCCACTTCGTCGTGATCGGTCAGCGCCCACAAATCCACGCCATTCGCCGCCGCGCGCGCCGCCAGTTCCTCAGGCGTCAGCGTGCCGTCGGACGTGGTGGAGTGGCAGTGCAGGTCGGGGTTGAGGGGGAAGGTCACCAGGCCATTTTACGAAGCACGGCATGACCTTGCAGGCGGCGCTTTCTCAACATCGGAAGGCCGCGGAGCAGGCCGTGCGGGAACGCCGCGGCCGGGCTTGCACCGGCCGCCAGCGTTGTCCCCCTGGGGGGAAGGCGCGTGAGCGACTCAGGGGGGATGTGGAAACTCTCGTTGCGGCCCGCGCAATTGCTCAAACGCCCGCGCCATCTGCAGCACGCCCAGGTCGTCGAAGCGCTGGCCGGCGATCTGCAGGCCGATGGGCAGCACGGCGCCGGGGGTGGCGGGCGAATCCATGTAGCCGCAGTTGACCGAAATGGCGGGCTGCTCGCCCATGTTGAAGGGCACGGTGAAGCCGATGTGGTCCAGCCCGCGCAGCGGGTCGTTGGTGGGGCTGGGCCATTCGGCGGGCGCGGGCGCGTTGGGCGACACGGGCGACAGCAGGTAATCGAAGCCCTGCATGACGCGCGTGGTGGCGGTGCGCACCGTCTGCGTGGCGGTGTAGGCGCGGAACACGTCGGCGCCGCTCATGCCGCGCGCGCTGTCGGCCCACTCGCGAATGCAGGGCAGCACGGCGGCGCGCGCCTGGGGCGTCAGGCCGTCGATGTCGACCATCGAGCGCATGCGCCAGAAATGGTCCAGCCCGTCCAGCAGTTCAGGTGTCATGAACGGGCTGACCGGCGTGACGACGGCGCCTTGCGCTTCAAAAAGATGAGCGGCATGGCGCACCGCGGCTTCGATGGCGGGCTCGACCGGCAGGCCGCAGCCGGCGGCCAGCAGCAGGCCGATGCGCACGCCCTTCAGGGGTTTGTCCTGCGTCCAGGCGGCAGACCAGTCGATGGCCTGCGGCGGCAGGTTCATGTGGTCGCGGCCGTCGGGCAGGCTCAGCACCTGCATCATCAGTGCGGCGTCGGCCACGGTGCGCGTCATGGGGCCGGCGGCGCGGCCCATGTAGGGCGGGTCGATCGGCACGCGGCCCAGGCTGGGCTTCAGGCCCACCACGCCACACCAGGCGGCCGGCAGGCGGATGGAGCCGCCGATGTCGGTGCCGATGTGCAGCGGCCCGTAACCCGCCGCGGCGGCAGACCCTGCGCCGGCGCTGCTGCCGCCGGGCGTGAGCGCCACGTCCCATGGGTTTCGCGACAGCGGGTGAAAGGTGGACAGGCCCGACGACAGCATGCCGTAGTCGGGCATGGTGGTCTTGGCGACGAACACGGCGCCGGCTTCCAGCATGCGGGCGGCGGGTGGTGCGTCGGCGGCCGCGGGGGTGAGCGTGACCGCGCGGGTGCCCAGCGGCGTGGGGTCGCCCTGGGTGGCGATGTTGTCCTTGATGGTGACGGGCACGCCGTCCAGCGAACCTTGCGGCGCGCCTTTCAGCCAGCGCGCTTCGCTGGCGCGGGCCTGTGCCAGTGCGGCCTCGGGGCGCAGCAGGTAGGTGGCGGCAATGTGCGGCTCCCAACGCTCGATCTGCGCCAGCACCGACTGGGTCACGTCAACGGGCGAGAAGTCGCGTGCCTTGTAGCCCGACAGCAACTGGTGGGCAGAAAGATCGTGCAGCGCAGTGCTCATGGTGTGTCCGGTCCGGCAAATGGCAACGGGCCGATTCTACGAAAGAAATCGGCCCGTAGCCCGCTTATGGTTTGAGAAGTTCGCTACACAATTTGTAGTGAACGCGGTTTCATGCGATCAACTCCAGCTGATCGCCGACAGGTCGTTGACGAAGATCGGCATGTCCTTCCACAGGCCGTTGAGCCGGCGGTTGGCCACCGTGACCCATTGCGGCTGGTACAGCCAGGCCAGGGCGGCGTCATCGGCCAGCATCTTCTGCGCGTCGCCCAGCAGCTTGTTGCGTTCGGCCACGTTGGGCGTGACCTTGATCTTGCTGAACAGCTCGTTGAACTTGGGGTTGTTGTAGCCCCAGTAGTAGTCGGGCTTGGTGAAGTTGTTCAGGTCGAACGGCTCGACGTGGCTGATGATGGTCAGGTCGTAGTTCTTGGGGCCGCCATAGGTGTTGGCCAGCCATTGCGCCCATTCGACGTTCTGCACCTTGGCGACGATGCCGATCTTGGCCAGCTGCGCCACGATGACCTCGCCACCCTGGCGCGCGTAAGGCGGCGGCGGCAGCACCAGCGACAGTTCCAGCGGCGTGGTCACGCCGGCTTCTTTCAGCAGCGCCTTGGCTTTTTCGACGTCATACGGGTTGACGCCGGTGGTGTCGATGTAGCCCGCCGCGCCCGGCACGTAATGGCTGCCGATGGGCACGCCAAAGCCGTCGCCCGCGCCGGCGATGACGGCCTTGCGGTCGATGGCCATGCTGATGGCGCGGCGCACGCGCACGTCGTTCAGCGGCTTCCTGGCGTTGTTGATGGCCAGCACCGTCTTGGCGCGCGAGCCGCTGACGATGGTCTGCAGCCGCGGGTTGGCCTTGAACTGCGCCGCACCGCGCGGGGTGACGCGCACGAACGCATCCACGTCGCCCGACAGCACGGCCGCCACCTGCGCCGCCGGGTCGCTGATGAAGCGGAAGGTAGCGCGCTTGATCTTGATGGCGCTCGGGCTGCGGTAGGCCGGCGAGGCCTTCAGCACGATGGACGAGCCCTTCGACCAGTTGTCCAGCACGTACGGGCCGGTGCCCACCGGCTTGGTGGCGTTGCCGTCGGCGCTCTTGGGCTCGACCATGATGGCGGTGGCCTGGCCCATGTAGAACAGGAAGTCCGGGTCCGGCTCCTTGTTGATGACGACCACCGTGTGGTCGTCGATGGGGCGCACGCTTTCCATGGCGGCAAAGGTGCGCTTGTCCTTGTTGGTGCTCTTTTCGCCCGCGGCGCGCTGAAAGGCGTACTTCACCGTCTGCGCGTTGAACGGCTCGCCGTTGCTGAACTTGACGCCACGGCGCAGGTGGAAGGTGTAGGTGCGCAGGTCGGGCGAGACTTCCCAGCGCTCGGCCAGCAGCGGGGTGACGCTGCCGTCGGCGTTGATCTTGGTCAGCGTCTCGAAGATGTTGTACTGCGTCACCTCGGCGATGGCCGACGCGGCGCCGGCCGTCGGGTCCAGCCCCGGCGGCTCCAGCGTCATGCCCACCACGACGGCGTCCTTGCGCGATTGGGCGAATGCAGGCAGGTGGCTGATGGCAGCCAGCGCGGGCAGGGTCAGGGCGAAATCGCGGCGTTTCATCTTCAAGGCTCTCCTTGGGGGGGGTCGGGACAGGACGCTGCGCATGGTAGCGCAGCGTCCGTAACGCCTCAGGCGGCCGTGGGGGCGACAAGCTGGGGCACCGATTCCAGCAAGGTGCGCGTGTACGCGTGTGCCGGCTCGCTCAGCACCTGGCGCACGGGGCCTTGCTCGACGATGAGGCCGCCCTTCATCACCGCCACGTCGGCGCACAGGTAGCTGACCACGGCCAGATCGTGGCTGATGAAGAGAAAGGTCACGCCGTACTCGTCGCGCAGGTCGGCCATGAGGTTGAGCACCTGCGCCTGCACCGAGACATCGAGCGCGCTGACGGCCTCGTCGGCGACGATGAGCTTGGGGCGGGTGACCAGCGCCCGCGCGATGGCGATGCGCTGCCGCTGGCCGCCGGAAAATTCATGCGGGTACTTGTCCAGGGCGTCGGCCGAGAGTCCCACGGATTCCAGCGTGGCGGCGGCGCGCTCGCGTTGCTGGGCGCGCGTGGCGCCTTCGAGCGCGGCGGCCGGTTCGGCCACGGTGCGCCAGATGGGGCGGCGCGGGTCGAGCGAGCCGTAGGGGTCCTGAAACACCATCTGGAAGTCGCGCCGCGCCGCGCACAGTTCATCGGGCGGCAGCGCGTGCAGGTTGCGGCCCTCGAACAGCACGGTGCCGGACGTGGGCGCCTCCAGCGCCATCACCAGGCGCGCCAGGGTGCTCTTGCCCGACCCCGATTCGCCGACGATGCCCATGCTGCGCCCGGCGGTGACGTTGAGGGACACGCCCCGCAACGCGTCGACCGCTGCGGGCGGCTTGAACAGCGATTCACGCGGCAGCGTGTAGCGGCGCGTGACGTCGCGGATTTCAAGCAAAAAAGGGCCTTCGCGCTGGTCCATCAAGAGTCTTCAGCTATCGATTCAGGAGTGCCCAGCACCACGTCGGCGCGCCGGCAGCTGAACCGGTGGTCGCCGGGCAGCGCCACCACGGGCGGCGGCTGGGTGCGGCAGGCGGCTTCGGTGTAGGCACAGCGGCCCGCAAACGGGCAGCCGGGCGGCAGGCTGAACAGGTCGGGCACGCTGCCGGCAATGGTGGGCAGCCGCTCGCTGCGGTGCGCGACCAGGCGGTTCGCCAGGCTGGGCCGCGCGGCCAGCAGACCGCGCGTGTAGGGGTGTGCCGGGCGGGCAAAGACCTCGGCCGAGGCGCCGCTTTCAACCACGCTGCCGCCGTACATCACCAGCATGCGCTTCACGTTCTGCGCAATCAGGCCAAGGTCGTGCGAAATCAGGATGAGCGCCATGCCGCGCTCGTCGACCAGCTCGCGGATCAGCGCCAGGATCTGCTTTTGCACCGTCACGTCGAGCGCGGTGGTTGGCTCGTCGGCGATCAGCACGTCGGGCTCGCACGCCAGCGCCATGGCAATCATGATGCGCTGGCGCTGGCCGCCCGAGAACTGGTGCGGAAAGCTGTCCACGCGCCGCACCGCGTCGGGAATGCCGACGCGGTCGAGCAGGGCGATGGCCTTTTCGCGCGCGGCATGGGCCGACAGGTGCTGGTGCAGGCGCAGCGGCTCGGCGATCTGCGCGCCGACGCGGTGCACCGGGTTGAGCGCGGTCATCGGCTCCTGGAAGATCATCGCCAGCCGAAAGCCGCGAATCGCGCGCCAGTCGCGGTCGGGCAGGCCGATCAGCTCGCGCCCCTCCAGCGTCAGGCTGCCGCTGACGATGGCGTTGTCGGGCGCCAGGCCCATCAGGGCGAGCGCGGTCATGGACTTGCCGCAGCCCGATTCGCCGATCAGGCCCAGCGTGTCGCCGCGCTCCAGCGCGAAGCCCATGTCGCGCACGGCCGGCGCCGTGCCGCGGTGGGTGTGCAGGTCGACGCGCAGGTGGCGGGCTTCGAGCAAGGGCATCAGGCGCGCAGCAGGTTGGTGAGGGGTTTGCCGCGCGCGTCACGGTAGACGTCGAAATCGGCGTCGATGCTGACGATGCGGCGAATGCCGCGGCGTTCTGCCGCCTCGGCGATGGAGGCGTCGGCCAGGTCCAGCGGCAGGCTGGCAAAGCGCTGGGCGATGCGGCGCATCTGCGCCAGGCTGCCGTCGCCGGGCGCGTCGACCTGTACGCCACCGCGTTCGACCCACAGCAGAAAGTCCAGCGCGGCCTGGTTGTGTACGCGGCGCGCCAGCAGGGCGCACACCTCGGTCAGCACGGGCCAGGTGCTGACCAGCGCCAGCCCTGGGTGCGCCTGCAGCCAGGCGACGACGCGTGCGTGCCAATGGTCGGCAGCATTGAACAGCGCCAGCAACGGGCCACTGTCCACCAGCACCTGGCCCTGCGGCGCCACGCCGTATTGCGCCGGCGCTTCGGCGGCGTGCGGGGCGGACGCGGGGGGTGCTCATGGCGGTGGTGGCGCGTCAATGGGTGCCGCGGCGGGCGTGCTTGTCGCCCCAGGCGTCGGCCAGATGCTGGCGGCGCGCCGTGGCCAGGTCGGCCGGGCCGGCGTGGCGGCCGAACAGATCGGCGCCCAGCGCAAACGCCGATGCCGCGCTGGCCGGCGTGCTGGCCAGGTAGGCCACCAGCGCATCGCGCATCACATCGCTGAGACTGCGGCCCTCGGCCGCGCAGCGCTGGCGCAGCGCCTGCTCCAGATCGGGCGGAAGTTTGACGGTGGCGGTCATGGGCATTGCTCCATCGGTAATACGCATGATATTACCAAGATCGGCGGACATTTCAAGCATCAGCCCCGCCGCTGAAGCCGGGGGGTCGAGCAGGTCGCGCAAGCCATCGCCCAGCAGGTTGAGTCCCAGCACCGACAGCGCAATCGCCAGGCCCGGCCACACCGCCAGCAGCGGCGCCTGGAACATCAGCGTCTGCGCCTCGGCCAGCATGCGGCCCCAGCTGGGCTGTGGGGGCTGTGTGCCCAGGCCCAGGTACGACAGCGCGGCCTCGGCCAGGATGGCAATGGCAAAGCGGATGGTGGCCTGCACGATCAGCACCGGCAGGATGTTGGGCAGTACGTGCTGCCAGGTGATGGCCCACGGACCTTTGCCGCTGGCGCGCGCGGCCAGCACGTAGTCGCGGCTCCACACGCTGTTGGCGGCGGCGCGGGTGATGCGCGCGAAGGTCGGGATGTTGTAGATGCCGATGGCGATGATGGCGTTGACGATGCCCGGCCCGTACACGGCCGTGAGCATGATGGCCGACAGGATGGCCGGAAAGGCGAAGCCGAAGTCCGACACGCGCATGATGGTCTCTTCAACCCAGCCGCGCCGCGCCGACGCCAGCAGCCCCAGCCCCGTGCCCACCACCAGCCCGATGCCGACGGCGATGACGCCCACCAGAATCGACGCCCGCGCGCCCACCAGCAGCAACGACACCACGTCGCGCCCGAACGCGTCGGTGCCCAGCCAGTGCCGCGCGTCGGGCGCCAGCAGCTTGGCGTCCATGTCGACGTCGTAGACGGAGTAGGGCGTCCCCACATACGACAAGGCGGCGGCCAGCAACAGCAGCAGCGACAGCACGCCGCCGATGACGAAGCCTGGGTGCTGCCGCGCGCGCTGCCAGAAGCCGGGGGCGGTGTGGCTGTTCATGAGAAACACTCAACCGCCGGACGCGAAGGACGCAAAGGTTTCGCGAAGGACGCGAAGAAAGCCCTCAACAATTTGAATGGGAGGCGGCGAACATGCCTGGTCTGTTGACCCGCGGTGCGCGATCTCCAAAAAAAACGCTGTCGCTCAATGACTTGCCGCAAGGTCATCGCAACACGCTTCAAACAAATTTTGGGTATTTCTTTTGCGTCCTTTGCGAAACCTTTGCGTCCTCTGCGTCCGGCTGTTTTGAATTTCGACCGCCTCATATCTCACTGGCCTTCACCCGCGGATCGATCACCGCATACAGCACATCGACCACAAAGTTGACGATGACCACCATCGCCGCCAGCAGCATCACGCAGTTGCGTACCACGATCACGTCGCGGTTGGCGATGCTCTGGAAGATCAGGCGCCCCAGGCCCGGCAGGTAGAAGACGTTTTCGACCACGATGGTGCCGGCCAACAGCTCGGCAAACTGCAGGCCCATCACCGTGATGACGGGGATCATGGCGTTGCGCAGCACGTGGCCCCACAGCGTGGCGCGGTGGCTCAGGCCCTTGGCGCGCGCGGTGCGCACGAAGTCCTCGCGCAGCACTTCCAGCACCGCCGACCGCGTGAAGCGCGCCAGGATCGCCGCCTGCACCACCGCCAGCGCCACGGCCGGCAGGATGAGCGCCTTCAGTCCCTCCCACAGCCCGAGCCAGACGCCGTCTTCAAAGTACCAGCCGTCGAAGCCGCCAGCCGAAAACCACTGCAGCTTCACCGAAAACAGCAGGATCAGCAGGATGGCGAACCAGAAGTTGGGAATGGCGATGCCGACCTGCGCCATCGACATCAGGCCGACGTCGACGGCGCTGTTGTGGCGCGCCGCGGCGTACACGCCCACGGCCAGCGCGATGGCCGTGGTCAGCAGCATGGCCAGCACGGCCAGCGGCACGGTCAGTTGCAGACGTTCCAGAATCAGCTCAGACACCGGCGAGCCGTAGGTGTACGACAGTCCCATGTCACCGCGCAGCAGGCCGCCGATCCAGCCGAAATATCTCGTCAGCGCTGGCTGGTCCAGCCCCAGCTCGGTCGCCTTGGCGGCCACGGCGGCGGGGTCGGCGTCCGGTCCCATCAGCACCTGGGCGGCGTTGCCTGGCAACACCTCCAGCACCGCGAACACGATCACGCTGGTGGCCGCCAGCGTGGCGATCAGCGTGAAGATGCGTTTGAAGAGAAAGTAGCTCATGCGCGGGGCGGGGTGCTGCGCGGCATTATCAACACATCGGGTAACGTCATTGAGGGCGCGACGGGGCGGTTGCGCGGCGGGGCGGGATAATCGGTGCCATTGTTTCCATCTGCCGGAGCTGTGCCATGGCGCTGATGATCACCGACGAGTGCATCAACTGCGACGTCTGCGAACCCGAATGCCCCAACGACGCGATCTCGATGGGGCCGGAGATCTACGTGATCGACCCGAACAAATGCACCGAATGCGTCGGTCACTTCGACGAGCCGCAATGTGTGCAGGTGTGCCCGGTGGAATGCATCCCGGTCAACCCGCAGCGCGTCGAAAGCAAGGACGCGCTGATGCAGAAATACCGCCTGCTGCAGTCGGCCAAGATGTAGTGTTTAACAGGATTCTGGCCGTCTGCGCGCTTGCTGACTGTTTTGGAAGCTATTGTTTTTGTAGCTTGCCGTTGCGTCAGTCGGCGGGCGGTTCCGCGGCAGGCTTGGGCGGCTTGGCGCGCGGCGGCTTGTCGGTGTGGATCTGCACCGTGGCGCGCTCCATTTCACCCATCACCAGCTGCTCGAAGGCCTGGGCCGACCGCGTGATGGCCGTCTCGATCTGCGCCAGTTCGTCCGCCGGCGGCTTGCGCAGCACCCAGCCCACCACTTCCGCGCGGTCGCCGGGGTGCCCGATGCCCAGGCGCAGGCGCCAGTAGTCGCCGGTGCCCAACTGGGCGTGGATGTCGCGCAGCCCGTTGTGCCCGGCGTGGCCGCCGCCGCGCTTCAGCTTGGCCTGGCCGGGCGAAAGGTCCAGTTCATCGTGCACCACCAGGATCTGCTCGGGCGCGATCTTGTAGAAGCGCGCCAGCGCGCCCACCGACTTGCCCGACAGGTTCATGAAGGTCTGTGGCTCGAGCAGCCACACGGTCTGCCCGCGCACCTGGGTGCGCGCCATCAGCCCGTGATAGCTGCGTTCGGCGACCAGCCGCACGCCCAGTTGGCGCGCGACCTGGTCGATCCACCAGAAGCCCGCGTTGTGGCGCGTGGCTTCGTATTCGGCGCCGGGGTTGCCCAGGCCGACGAAGAGCTTGATCATGGGTGCGGATTATCCGTGGTCGACAAAAAACAAACGGCCCGCCGAAGCGGGCCGTGAGCGCCAGAGGATGGCCGGGCCGGATTACTTCTTGTCGGCAGGCTTGGCGTCGGCCGCAGGGGCGGCGTCGGCAGGCGTGTCAGTCTCTTCGGCGGCGGGGTTGACCACCGACACCAGCACGGTGTCTTCAGCGGTGTGGCCGCGCAGCACGGGCTCGACGTCCTTGGGCAGCGTGATGTCCTTCAGCGTCAGCGTGGCGCCTTTTTCCAGCTTGGACAGGTCGACCTCGATCGATTCCGGCAGGTCGGCCGGCAGGCACGACACTTCCAGTTCGGTGAGGATGTGGTTGACTAGGCACTTGTCAAACTTGACGGCGTTGGACTCTTCCTCGCCCTTGTAGTGCAGCGGCACCTTCAGCTGGATCTTCTGCTTGGCCGACACGCGCTGGAAGTCGATGTGCAGCACCTGCTGCTTGAACGGGTGAACCTGCAGATCGCGCAGCAGCACCTTGCTGACCTTCCCGGCCAGTTCCATGTCCAGCACGGACGAGTGGAAGGCTTCCTTCTTGATGGCCTGCCACAGGGCGTTGTGGTCCAGTTCGATGAGCTGGGGCTCACCCTCACCACCGTAGACAATGCCCGGCACCTTGCCGGCATTGCGCAGACGGCGGCTCGCACCCGTACCCTGCTTGGCGCGCTCGAAGGCGACGAATTTCATGGCAATACTCCTTGATGGGCCGACCGCGACCAGTGCGACCCCGGTTGAAAAAGACCGCGCGGCCGGATTGCCGGGCGATCCGCGTGTTCCGTCAGAACAGGTTGTCCTGCTCCTGGAACAGACTCATGACCGATTCGCCGCGGGCGATGCGCTGGATCGTCTGGGCGATCAGCGGCGCCACGGAAAGCTGGCGAATCTTGCTGCACTGCATGGCAGCGTCGGACAGCGGAATGGTGTTGGTCACCACCACTTCGTCGAGCGCCGTGCCCTGGGCAATGCGCTCGATGGCGGGACCGCTGAAGATCGGGTGCGTGCAATACGCATAGACCTTCTTGGCGCCGCGCTCCTTCAGTACTTCGGCCGCCTTCACCAGCGTGCCGGCCGTGTCGATCATGTCGTCCATGATGACGCAGTTGCGACCGTCGATGTCGCCGATGACGTGCATGACTTCGCTAACGTTGGCCTTGGGACGGCGCTTGTCGATGATGGCGAGGTCGCAGTTGAGCTGCTTGGCCAGCGCGCGGGCGCGCACCACGCCGCCCACGTCGGGGCTGACGACCAGCAGGTCGTCGTAGTTCTTCTGCCGCAAGTCGCCCAGCAGCACCGGCGAGGCGTAGATGTTGTCGACCGGGATGTCGAAGAACCCCTGGATCTGGTCGGCGTGCAGGTCCATCATGATGACGCTGGACACGCCCACCGCCTGCAGCATGTTGGCCACCACCTTGGCGCTGATCGGCACGCGCGTCGAGCGCGGGCGACGGTCCTGCCGGGCATAGCCGAAGTAGGGGATGACGGCGCTGATGCGTTCGGCCGACGAGCGCTTGAGCGCGTCGACCATGATCAGCAGTTCCATCAGGTTTTCGTTGGTCGGCGCGCAGGTGGACTGCACCACGAACACGTCGCGGGCGCGCACGTTCTGCTTGATCTCGACGGTGACTTCGCCGTCGGAGAAGCGGCCGACGTCGGCGGCGCCAAGCGTAATGTTCAGGTGGCTTGCGATTTCAGCGGCCAGTGCCGGGTTGGCATTGCCGGTGAACACCAGAAAATCGGGGTTGTGGGACGGCTGCATGCGCTTTCCGGCGTGTCACTGAAGTGCGGCTCAGTGCCAGGCGCAGCGCACCCGGCGAAACAGGTTTGGCAGGGGAGGAAGGACTCGAACCCTCGCATGCCGGAATCAAAATCCGGTGCCTTAACCAACTTGGCGACTCCCCTACGCCGGTGACCAGCCCTACTGCCTGGCGGACCACCTTCAATCGTCGCCTGGAACCCAGCCGACCAGCGGATGGTGTTCCAGATTGCTGCACAAGCGCACTTGCCAGTCCGGCGCGTCGTTCATCAGGGCCTGAAGTCCGGCGGCCACAGAGGCGTGCTTGGCTTCATTGAACTGAGCGAACACCGCGCTGCCCGAGCCGGTCATCCTTGCGTCGAGGCCGAGGTGCGACAAGCGCCCAATGGCTTCGGCCACTTGCGGACAAAGCCGCTCGGCAACCGGCTGCAGGTCGTTGTGGCCAAAGCCGTACGGGTCTGCAGTAAAGCCCGCAAGTATAGCAGGCTCACTGTCGCGTTTCAAATCCGGCGCGCGAAAAATCGCCACGGTTTCCAGGCCCTGCGGCGGTTTCACGACGACAAAGCGTGCCGGGGGCAGCATCAACGGCTGAATGCGCTCGCCGATGCCTTCGACCCAGCCGTGCCGACCGTGGATGAAGAAGGGTACGTCGGCCCCTAGCGTCAGGCCGATGCGCGCCAGCTCGGCGCGCGGCAGGCGCAGGTTCCACAGGCGGTTGAGCGCCATCAGCGTGCTGGCTGCGTCCGACGAGCCGCCGCCCATGCCGGCCTGCGCCGGAATGCGCTTGTCCACGCCGATGTGGGCGCCCTGGGTGCAGCCCGTGGCTTGCTGCAGCGCGCGCGCGGCCCGCACGATCAGGTCGTCCGGCGGCAGCGGCGCACCCAGGTCTTCCCGCGTGACCTGCCCGTCCGCGCGTCGTTCGAAGTGCAGCGTGTCGCACCAGTCGATCAGCATGAAAGCCGATTGCAGCAGGTGATAGCCGTCGGCGCGCCGCCCGGTGATGTGCAGGAACAGGTTCAGCTTGGCCGGCGCGGGCACGTCGTGGATCGCGCGCATCTCATCGGTCCAGCACCACGCGCAGTTCCGCCGTGGGCAGCGGCATCAGCCGGCGCGCCGACAACCGGCCATCGGGCAGGCGGCTCAGGTCGGATTGCCAGCCGGGCACGGACTGCGGCTCGCCGCGCAGCCAGCCGAACAGCGCCAGCACCGGCAGCGGCGTGCCGGTGACCTCCTGCGCCAGCTCGTCGATCGAGTCGTAGCGGCGCGTCTGTTCGCCCTGGCGCAGCAGCGCTTCGCCCGGCTGCCATTGCATGACGGCCAGCGTGCTGCCGATGGGCGAGGTGAGGGTCAGTTCGCCCGCACGCGGATTGCCGCTGAGCGCGAACGCGGCCGAAAACGATTGCGGCGGCTCGGATTCGACCCGCAGCGCCAGGCGTCCCCTCCACTGCTCGGTTTGAGCATCAAAACCCGTGCCAGCCCTGGGTGAAGTAGCGCATCCAGCTATCAATAAAGCAGCAATGGCCAGGCTGACCCGATGCAGCGCCGCGCGGCGCCCCGTGCCCGACAGCCATGCCGTCACGGCGTCACCCGAAAGCGCTTGAGCGTCTTTTGCAGCGTCTCGTTGTCGGCGTCCAGGCGCAGGCCCTCGCGCCACATCTTGCGTGCGGGCTCGCGTTCGCCCAGCGTCCACAGCACCTCGCCCAGGTGCGCGGCAATTTCGGCGTCGGGCCGCTTCTTGTATGCGGCTTCGAGGATCTTGCGCGCCTCGCGCACGTTGCCCATGCGGAAGTGCACCCAGCCCAGGCTGTCCTGGATGTAGGCGTCGTCGGGCGACAGCTGCACGGCTTTCTCGATCAGCTTCCTGGCTTCGGGCAGGCGCACGCCGCGATCGGCCATCGAATAGCCCAGCGCGTTGTAGGCGTGCCCGGCGTCGGGGTTCAGCTGGATGAGCCGCCGCAGCAACTCTTCCATGATGTCGAGGTGGCCCGCACGCTCGGCGGCCATCGAGGCGTCGTACAGCAGGCTTTCCTCGTCGGGGCTCTTCTTCAGCTCGGCGCTCAGCAGGTCGTAGGCCTGCTGCGCCTGCTGATTGTCGCGCAGCAACTGGGCTTCGGCCAGCAGCTTCAGGCGTGCGTCGTCGGGGCTGCGCTCGGGCACGCCGCGGATGGCCTGGCGCCCTTCGTCCAGCTTGCCCTGGCGCGCCAGCAACTGCGCGCGGCGCACCTGCACCGTCAACGCGCGCTCGGGCGAGTCGATGGAGCCCAGCAGCCGTTCGGCACCGGCCAGGTCGCCGCGCCGCTCGGCAATGGTCGCCAGCATCATGCGGGCGTGGTCGCGGCCTTCCGGCGGCTGGCCGCCGGGGGAGCGCCCCGCGTTGTCCACCATCGCCAGGTAGTGCTTGAGGTCGGCTTCCGCCTCGGCGTCCTTGCGCTCGTCGGCGTACAGCGCGCCGCGCACCAGCCAGGCTTCGGGCGCGTCGGGCGAGCGGCGGATCAGCGTGTCGAGCTGGCGGTGCGCGTCGGCAGGGCGGCCGCGTTCGACCAGCGCGCGTGCGTAGCCGATGCGTACTTCCGGCTTGGCGTCGGCCTGGCTCAGATAACGCTGAATCAGCGCGTCCGCGCGGGTTTCGCCATCGGCCATCAACTGCAGCGCCAGCAGCGCCGGCCATTCAGACTGCGTGCCGGCGTTGTGCCCCAGCGTGGCTGCCGCCAATGCGCCGGCCTTGTCGCCCGCCTGCAGGCGCAGGCGGCCAATGGTGGTCCACGCCGCAGGCGCCAGCGTGGGCGTGCGCATCACGTCGGCCAGCGCACGCTCGACCACGCGGGCGGCTTCGGGCTTGTCGGGAACGCGCTGGTACAGGGCCGGCAGCGCGGTGATGAAGGACAGCCTGTCCGACTCGGGCAAGGTGGATACAAACTGCCGCAGCGGCACTTCGGTTTCGGCCACGCGACCCAGCGCGATCAGCACCTGCAACTCGTACTGTCCGGCTTCGACGGTGTCGGGGTGGGCGTCGCGCCAGGCGCGCACCGTTTCCAGCGCAGCGGGGCCGGATCGCGACTGGATGGCCATCTGCGCCGCGCGCTTGAACAGCTCTGCATCGCCGGTGCGCCGGGCCGCGCTCAGCACATAGGCTGCGCCGTTCTGCGTGTCGCCCTGGCGAAACAGCATCTCGCCGATCAGCAATTCATACAGCAGACGCGCCGTCAGCGGCGACTGCTCAGGAGCGGCAGCCTTGGCGGCCGCTGGGGGCGCGGGCGGCGTCTGGGCCGGCACATGGAACGCGGCCAGCGCCAGCGTCCAACCCCCCAGCACGCGGTGAAACATCTTCATCGACCCATAATAAATCATGCGCGTTCACCCATCAGGGCAGGGCAGCCATGCCTGAATTGCCCGAAGTCGAAGTCACGCGGCGCAGTTTTGCGCAGCACATCCGCGGCGCCCGTATTCTGGATGCCAGGGCGGGCCTGCCCCTGCGCTGGCCGCTGGGGCTGGACCCCCGGCAACTGGCGGGCATGACCGTGCAGGACGTCGACCGGCGCGGCAAATACCTGCTGCTGCAGTTGGACCAGGGCGTGCTGCTGATGCACCTGGGCATGTCGGGCAGCCTCAGCTTTCGTGGCGACCTGCCGCCGCCCGGCCGGCACGACCATTTCGACCTGGTGACCACGCAGGGCACGCTGCGCCTGAACGACCCGCGGCGCTTCGGCGCGGTGGTGTGGTCTGCCGACCTGCAGAGCGACCCGGCGCAAAAATTACTGGCGTCGCTGGGCACGGAGCCGCTGGGCGACGCGTTCGATCCCGCGGCGTTTCATGCGCGGCTGCGCACGCGGCGTGCGCCCATCAAGCAGGTGCTGCTGGCGGGCGACGTGGTGGTGGGCGTGGGCAACATCTATGCGTCCGAGGCGCTGTTCCTGGCGGGCATCCGCCCCACGACGCGCGCCGACCGCCTGTCGCGCGCACGGGCCGACCGCCTGCACGCGGCCATCCGCGAAGTGCTGGGGCGCGCGGTCGAGCGCGGTGGCAGCACGCTGCGCAATTTTTCCAACGCCGCGGGCGAAAGCGGGCACTTCCAGGCCGAAGCCTCGGTGTACGGCCGCGCCGGCCAGCCCTGCCTGCGCTGCGCCACGCCCCTGCGGCAGATCCGCCAGGGCCAGCGCTCGACGTTTTTCTGCCCGGTCTGCCAGCGCGCCTGACGCCGAAGGCTGGCGCGGCGGACGTCGCGTGTAATATGGCCGCGAATTGACGGAGCAGCGTGGTGGCGGGGCACAGTTTCAACGAGCAGTTCGACTGGCACAGTGCGTGGCGCCGCGAGATGCGCCTGCGCGTGAAGGTGCTGGCCGACTGGCTGCGCGAACAGCAATTGCTTGACGACGGCGGCGAAGAGCGCATGCAGCGCCTGACCGACCTGCTGCGCTCCGACAAGGTCATGGTCGCCTTCGTGGCCGAGTTTTCGCGCGGCAAGTCCGAGCTGATCAACGCCGTGTTCTTTGCCGGCTATGGCCGCCGCATCATGCCCGCCAGTGCCGGCCGCACCACCATGTGCCCGACCGAGCTGGGCTACGAAGCTTCGCTGCCGCCGTGCCTGCGCCTGCTGCCCATCGAGACGCGGTTGCAGCCGCAGACCTTGCTTGAATGGCGGCTGGCGCCCGAGAAGTGGACCCGCGTCGACCTTGACATGAACAACCCGGCCCAACTGGCCGAGGCGATGCAGAAGGTCTCGGAAGTGGTGCACGTCACGCAGGACGACGCGCGGGCGCTGGGCTTCTGGCACGACGACCGCGCCTGGGACAACCCGCCGGTGAATGCCCACGGCGCCGTCGAGGTGCCGCGCTGGCGCCACGCGCTCATCAACATGGCGCATCCGCTGTTGCGGCAGGGGCTGGTGGTACTGGACACGCCGGGGCTGAACGCCATCGGCGCCGAGCCCGAGCTGACCGTCAACCTGATCCCGCAGGCACAGGCGGTGGTGTTCATCCTGGGCGCGGACACGGGCGTCACCAAGTCCGACCTCGTCATCTGGCGCGAACACCTGGCCACCATGGAAAGCAGCGCGGGCAGCCGCTTCGTGGTGCTGAACAAGATCGACACGCTGTGGGACGAATTGAGTTCGCCTGCGCATGTCGAGCGCCAGATCGCCCGCCAGTGCGCCGAAACCGCGCAAACGCTGGCGCTGGAGCCGCGCCAGGTGCTGGCCTTGTCGGCGCAGAAGGGCCTGCTGGCCAAGGTGCGCGACGACGAGGCCCTGCTGGCCCACAGCCGCCTGCCGCAGTTCGAGCAGCTGCTGGGCCAGCAAGTGCTGGGCGCGCGGCAGACCATGCTGGTGGGCACCATCGGCGCCAGCGTTGCGCGCGTGCAGACCGAGGCCGAGCGCATCCTGGCCGCACGCCGGCGCGAGGTGGCCGAGCAGGTGCTCGAGCTTGAAGGCCTGCGCGGCAAGAACCACCAGGTGATCCGCCAGATGCGCCTGCGCGTCGAGCGCGAAAAGAGCGAATTCGACCGCAGCGCCGCCAGCGTGCTGGCGGTGCGGTCGGTGCATTTGCGGCTGCTGCGACAGCTGTTCCGCATGCTGGGCAGCGCGTCGATCAAGCGCGAGCTGGCGGGGCTGGGCGCGGCGCTGCGCGAGCCGGGCGTCAAGTTCGGCCTGCGCAAGGCGTATGGCAAGGGGTTCGACAACCTGCGCCAGGTGCTGCGAGAAGTGCAGCGGCTCGAAGGCGAAATCCACGCCATGTTGACCACGTCGTTCCGCCAGATCAACACGGACTTCGGCTTCTCGCTGCAGGTGACCGAGCCGCCCACCATGGACCGGTTCGAAAAGGATCTGGACGCGGTCGAGCGCAGCCACCTGCAATACCTGGGCGTGGGCAACATGGTGCAGCTGGCGCGGCCCGAATTTGCCGAACGGCTGGTGCGCGCGCTGCTGTCGCGCGTGCGGTCGATCTTCGAGGCGGCGCTGGGCGAAATCGAGCTGTGGAACAAGTCCATGTCGGGCCAGCTGGACACCCAGATGCGCGAGCGCCGCCGCGCCTACGGCCGCCGCATCGAGGCCATCCAGCGCATCCAGGACGCGGCCAGCGGGCTGGAGCGGCGCATCGGCGAAATCACCGAGCAGAAAGCGGCGCTGGACGTGGCAGAACACCGGCTGCAGATGCTGAGCCGCGACCTGCGGCAAGACGCCACGGCGGTGCTGGCCGAAGATCGGCCGGAGACCGTGGCGGCGTGACGCGCGGCAGCAGCTTTGCCGGCCGCGTCGTCGAATGGCAGCAGCGCCACGGCCGGCACGACCTGCCCTGGCAGGGCACGCGCGACCCTTATCGGGTGTGGCTGTCCGAGATCATGCTGCAGCAGACGCAGGTGGCCACGGTGCTGGCCTACTACCCGCGGTTTCTGGACCGCTTTCCCGACGTCGCCAGCCTGGCAGCGGCCGATGAGGACCAGGTGCTGGGCTTGTGGAGCGGCCTGGGTTATTACTCGCGGGCGCGCAACCTGCACCGCTGCGCGCGCGACGTGATGGCGCGGTTCGGCGGGTCGTTTCCGCGCACGGCGGCCGAGCTGGCCACGCTGCCCGGCATCGGCCGCTCCACCGCAGCGGCCATTGCGGCGTTCTGTTTTGGCGAACGCGCGGCCATCCTGGACGGCAACGTCAAGCGCGTGCTGACGCGCGCCCTGGGCTTTGATGCCGATCTGGCCGTGGCCGCGCACGAGCGCGAGCTGTGGCAGCGCGCCGGAGCCCTGCTGCCCAGCACCGACCTGCACCGCACGATGCCTGCCTACACGCAGGGCCTGATGGATCTGGGGGCCACCGTGTGTACGCGCACCCGGCCCGCCTGCGTCATATGCCCGCTGCAAGGCGAATGCGTGGCGGCGCGCGAGGGCGACCCGGCGCGCTATCCGGTCCGCACGCGGCGCACCGTGCGCGGCCAGGCCACGCTGTGGCTGCTGCATGCGCACGATGTGCAGGGCCGCGTGTGGCTGCAGCAGCGGCCGGAGCGCGGCTTCTGGGCGCGCCTGTACTGCCTGCCGGTACATGAAGACCGCGACCAGCTGCTCGGCAGCCTGAACGCCGCCGCGCAAGGCACCGTGGTCGAACACGCGGGCTTTCGCCACGTGCTGACGCACCGGGATCTGGACATTCACGTCGTCAGTGCCCGCGTCGGTCTGCACGATCTGGCGGGCGAGGGGGCGTGGTTCGCGCCCGGTGAATGGGGCGCGCTGGGCCTGCCGGCACCGATACGGGTGTTTCTGCAGTCGAACGCATGATGCTACTATTTAAATAGCTGCCGGCGCTTGTCCTGCAAGCGCAGCAGGCCGAAATTGTCAAGATTCCTAGCGGTCCTCGAGTTCGCGATGCCGGCGCAGCGTCACCCAGTCGGCGCCGAACATCGCGGCCAGCTGTTCCACCAGATACACCGACCGGTGCTGCCCGCCCGTGCAGCCAATGGCCACCGTCACGTAGCTGCGATGGTCGCGTGCCAGTGCGGGCAGCCAAGTGCGCAGAAAGTCGGCGATCTGGTCGAGCATCAGCTGCACCTCGGGCTGGCGTGACAGGTAGTCGATGACCGGCGCGTCGCGCCCCGTCAGCGGGCGCAGATCGGCTTCGTAATGCGGGTTGGGCAGCATGCGCACGTCGAACACGTAGTCCGCGTCCAGCGTGATGCCGCGCTTGAAGGCGAAGGATTCGAACACCAGTGTCAGGTGCGACGCCGGCGCGGCGATGAGATCCTTGACCGTGGCCAGCAGCTTGGACGGCCGCAGGAAGCTGGTGTCGATGACGAGCGAGCGGTCGCGCAGGTCGGCCAGCAGTTCGCGCTCCTGCCGGATGGTCTGCAGCAGCGCGCGCTGGGCATCGCCCACCACCGGCTGCGACAGCGGATGCCGCCGGCGCGTTTCAGAAAAGCGGCGCACCAGCGTCTCGTCGTTCGCGTCCAGAAAGATCAAGCGCAGCGCGATGCCGCGGTCGCGCAGGCGGTGCAGCAGCAGGGGCAGCTGCGGCAGCGACTCGCCGCTGCGCACGTCCATGGCAATGGCCACCTTGCGCGTGCGGCGCTCGTTTTCCAGCGCGACAAACGGCTCCAGCAACTCGGGCGGCAGGTTGTCGATGCAGTAGTAGCCCGCGTCTTCCAGCGCACCCAGCGCAATCGACTTGCCGGAGCCCGACATGCCGGTGATGACGATCAGTTCGACGCTCACGAGCGCGCCTTTCTCGGGGGGGGCGGCGCGCGGCGTGGTGTCGCCTTGCGACGCAGGCGGCCTGAGCATTTCCAGCGCGTGCGCCAGCGTGGTGTCTGAAATGTGTTCGCCGCCCAGCATGCGGGCGATTTCGCGCGTGCGGGCCTCGCCGCTGACGGCGTGCAGTTCGCTGACGGGCGCGCCATCGTCGCCGGTGCGCTTGCTGACCAGCAGGTGCGCGTCGGCGCACGCGGCGACCTGCGGCAGGTGCGTGACGCACAGCACCTGCCTGTCGCGGCCCAGTTGATGCAGCATGCGGCCCACCGTGGCCGCCACCGCGCCGCCCACGCCGGAATCGACTTCGTCGAACACCAGCGTGCCGACGCTGCCCAGTTCACTGGTGGTGACCGCAATGGCCAGCGCCAGGCGCGACAGTTCACCGCCGGACGCTACACGGTCGATAGCGCGCGGCGTAGACCCCGCGTGCGCTGCAACCTGAAACACCACGTTTTCCAGGCCGTGCTGCGCGGCGTCGGGCAGGGCGTCGAGCGCCACGTCGAACCGGCTGCCCTGCATGCCCAGCTTCTGCATGGCCGCCGTCACCGACGCCGCCAGCCGCGGCGCAGCCTGCGCGCGCTGGCGCGAGACGGCCTGCGCCGCTTTCAGGTACTGGGCGTGCGTGGCATCGACCGCAGCCTGCAGGCCAGCCAGGTCGGCGGCGCTGTCCAGCCGGGCCAGCTCGGCGCGCCATTCGGTCAGCGTGGCGAACAGGTCCTGCGGCTGCCGCCGGTAGCGGCGGGCCAGCGCAATCCATTGGCCCAGGCGTTCGTCCAGCGCGGCCAGCTGATCGGGGTTGGGATCGGCGCGGCGCAGGTAGGTGTGCAGGCTGTGCGCCACGTCGCGCGCCTGGGCGACGCAGCCGTCCAGCACGTCGAGCAGCGATGCGAATTCGGGCTCGATGCCGCGTTCGGCCTCCAGCGCCTGTTGCGCCTGCGCCAGCGCGGGCAGGGCGCCGCCGTCGCCGTCATCGCCTTCCAGCGCGGCGCTGGCGGCCTGGGCGGCGTCGATCAGCGCTTGCGCGTGCGACAGGCGCGCGTGGCGCTGGTTGAGTTCATCCCACTCGCCGTCGAGCGGCGCCAGCTTGTCCAGTTCGCCAATCTGCCACGCCAGGCGCTGCTGCTCCTGCGCCAGACTGTCCTGCGCGGCGCTTGCGCTTTTCAGTGCGCTTTCGGCCTGGCGCCACGCCTGCCAGGCGGCGGCCAGCGGGCGCGTATCCACGCCCGCGTAGGCATCGAGCAGCGCGCGCACCGACGCCGGGCGCGTCAGGCTCTGCCACGCGTGCTGGCCGTGGATGTCGACCAGCCGCTGACCCAGCTCGCGCAATTGCGCCAGCGTGGCGGGCGAGCCGTTGATCCACGCGCGGCTTCTGCCAGCGGCATCGATGGTGCGGCGAAGCAACAGAGTGTCGGCATCGGTGTCGGGTTCGATGAAGCCGTTGTCCAGCAGCCAGGCACGCGCGTCGGCCGGCGTGTCGAATTCGGCGCCGATCTCGCAACGCGGCTGCCCTTCGCGCACCCACAGCGCGTCGCCCCGGTCGCCCAGCGCCAGTTGCAGCGCGTCGATCAGGATCGACTTGCCAGCGCCGGTTTCACCCGTCAGCGCCGTGAAGCCGCCGGTCAGCGACAACTCGAGCGACGGCACGATGACGAAGTCCCGCAGGTTCAGATGTCGCAATGCCATGTCATTTTTGAGTGCACGCCGCACTCATCCAAGTCAGACGGCCGCGGAGCAGGCCACGCCGGAACGCCGCGGAGCGGGCTTCGCCCGGCCGCTGGCGTTGTCCCCCTGGGGGGAAGGCGGCCGCAGGCCGACTCAGGGGGGGTGTCACACCCCACCCTCATTCCACAACAGCTTGCGCCGCAAGGTGTCGAAATAGCTCCAGCCCTTGGGGTGCAGAAAGCGCACGCGGTAGTCCGACCGGCGCACCACCACGCGGTCGCCATGGTGCAGCGACGTGATCGATTGCATGTCGAAGCTGGCGCTGGCGTCTTTGCCGGACACGATCTCGATCGCGATTTCGACCGGATCGGCCACCACGATGGGCCGGTTGGACAGCGTGTGCGGCGCAATCGGCACCAGCGCCCACGCAGGCACCAGCGGATGCAGCAGCGGCCCGCCCGCCGACAGCGCGTAGGCGGTCGAGCCCGTGGGCGTGGCTACGATGATGCCGTCCGCGCGGTGGTTGGCCACGAAGTGGCCGTTGACCTCGACCCGCAGCTCGACCATGCTGGCGACCGCGCCGCGGTTGACCACGACGTCGTTCATGGCATAGGCCTCGAACACGCTTTCGCCGTCGCGCATCACGCGGCCCAGCATCAGGCTGCGGTGGTCTTCCTCATATTCGCCGGTCAGCATGGCCGGCAGCGTCTGGCGGTATTCGTTCAGCGCGATGTCGGTGATGAAGCCCAGGCGCCCCTGGTTGATACCGATCAGCGGCGTGCCGTAGCGCGCCAGCTGCCGCCCGATGCCCAGCATGGTGCCGTCGCCGCCCACCACCACCGCCAGGTCGCATTCGTTGCCGATGCCGGCCACATCGCGCACGGGGTAGGTGTCGATGCCAGTGGCCTGCGCCGTGCGCTCGGCCAGCGTGACGTCGCACCCCTGCTGCACCAGAAAGGCAGCGATCTCTGCGATCAACTCGCGGGTGGATTCGGCGATGGCGCCCGAGGCGGCATCGTGAAACTTGCCGACCAGCGCAACGCGGCGAAATTGAAGGCTCATCGGCAAATTACATCATAATGATTTGAATGCTCGACGACCGCGCTCGCTTGCTGCTCAAGACCCTGATCGAGCGTTACATCGCCGATGGGCAGCCTGTGGGGTCTCGCACGCTGTCCAAGGCATCGGGGCTGGACCTTTCGCCCGCCACCATCCGCAACGTGATGAGCGATCTGGAAGAGTTGGGCCTGATCGTCAGCCCGCACACCTCGGCCGGCCGCATCCCCACCTCGCGCGGCTATCGGCTGTTCGTCGACACCATGCTCACCGCGCAGCCGCAGCCCGAACTGGCGACACCCGCGCTGGCCGCCGACCAGCCGCAGCGCGTCATCGCCAACGCCGCGCAGTTGCTGTCCAACCTGTCGCAGTTTGTTGGCGTGGTGATGGCGCCGCGCCGCTCGTCGGCATTCCGGCATATTGAATTTTTGCGTCTGTCCGAGCGGCGCCTGCTGCTCATCATCGTCGCGCCCGACGGCGACGTGCAGAACCGCGTGCTGTTCACCGACGATGACTACAGCGCGTCCGATCTGCAGCAGGCGTCCAACTACCTCAACGCGCACTTTTCGGGCATGGACATCGAGCAGGTGCGCCTGCGGCTGCGGCAGGAAGTCGACAGCCTGCGCGGCGAGATCGCCAAGCTGATGAACGCCGCCGTGCAACTGGGTAGCGAGGCCATGAGCCAGGCGCAGGACGAAGTTGTCATCTCGGGCGAACGCAACCTGCTGGCGGTGACCGACTTCTCGAGCGACATGAACCAGCTGCGCCGCGCGTTCGATCTGTTCGAACAAAAGGCGCAGCTCATTCGTCTGCTCGACGTGTCGAGCCAGGCCGAGGGCGTGCGCATCTTCATCGGCGGCGAAAGTCAGACCGTGCCGATGGAAGACCTGTCGGTCGTGAGCGCGCCCTACGAGGTGGACGGGCACGTGGTGGGTACGCTGGGCGTCATCGGCCCCACGCGCATGCCGTACGACCGCATGATCCAGATCGTCGACATCACCTCGCGCCTCGTCAGCAACGCGCTGAGCTCGGGCAAGCCCTAGAATCGACGGTTTCGCGCGGGGCGTTAGCTCAGTTGGTTAGAGCAGGGGACTCATAATCCCTTGGTCGCTGGTTCGAGCCCAGCACGCCCTACCATTTTTGTGTGTTAGAATTACGGGCTTCGCGCGGCTGTAGCTCAGTTGGATAGAGTACTTGGCTACGAACCAAGGGGTCGTGGGTTCGAATCCTGCCAGCCGCGCCATCTTCAAGCCTTGCAATTCAATGGGTTGCAAGGCTTTTTCTTTGCGCGATCAGGCGATGCGCTGGGTGTGGTGGGTGACTTTTGGGTGACTCACTTGGCGAAGGCGGGCCTGTTCGGCCTCCTGGCGCAGGGTGAGCAGCGTCTTGTTCCAGCCGCTGGCAGGCTGCTCGATCTTCGTCAGCGCGCCGTGCAGCTCGACCAGCTGCGCCAGCGAGTAGTGCGCGGTCGTTGACGTGGTCGAGTGCCACAGCACGTCGCTGATGGTCTGCGGGCCCACGCCGGCCTCGCGCAGGCGCATACCCACGGTGTGGCGCAGGTCGTGCACGTGCAGATCGCCCAGACCGGCCTTCTTGCGCGCGTTGACCCAGGCCGTGTTCAGCATCGCCTCCACCGGCCGATAGGCCATCGTCGGCGGCAGGTCATGCCTCGTGCGCCGTTCGCGCCGGTAGACGAAGACGAATTCCGCGTGCTGGCCACGGGCCGCCTCGATGACCGATTGCGCCACCGCGTTGCACACCAGTACGCGCGCCTGCCGGCGACCCTTCACGTGGCGCGCCGGCACCTCGAACACCGACACCCCCAGCTCGGGCACCGGGATCTCCCACGCCCAGCGCAGCGAACACACCACGTCGTCGCGCGCCCCCGTGTTCAGCATGAACAACGCCATGCGCGCCAGATGGTAGGGCAGCAGCGGCATCAGCCGCCGCTGCTCCGGCCACGTGATGGGCCTAGGCGGGCGCTGGTGCCCCACCAGCGGCAGCAGCGTGATGAGCGGCGCGCTGGCCAGCAGCGGCTGGCCACGGTCATCGCGCCAGCTCGTCGCCGCCAGGTTCAAGATGCGCCGCACCACCGCCAGCGCCAGGTTGATCGTCTTGTGCTTGCGCCCCCGCTTCAGCCGATGCGCCACATAGCCGCGCAGCGTGTCGTCGTGCACGGCCCGCACGTCCAGGCCGCCGATGAACGGCATGACCGAATTCAGCATGTAGACCTCCGTTTCCAGTGACACCTTGTCCTGGTGGTCGGTCAAATAGCGCGCCGCGGCCTCGCTGAAAGTGAAAGCGCGCGGGGCGCCGTGCAGCACCTCCGCGCGCAGCGCCTGCAGCTGGGCAATCAGCCAGCCCTGCGCCTCTTCATGACTGACGAAGCCACGCTGGCGAAGTCGGCGACCCCGCCATATCTTGTCGACCGACCAGGTTCCGTTGATTTCGGGCGTGATGCCCGGCGTTTTTCGGCCCATTTGAATGCTCCTTCCTCAGTGGTGGGCCACCCGTTTCCGCCCCCATTGTGGTCGGCCTCGCTCCCGTCCGGCAATTCGCCCGACTTGAAGCGGTCCATCACCTGGTCCAGGTCCACACGGTCAAAGATCAGGCTGTTGCCGATGCGCACCGGCGTCAGGTGCGGCCGCACCAGCGCCTCAAAGCTGCGCCGGCCGATGCCCAGGTACTTGATGGCGGCGCCATGGTTGTAGCCGCGGCGCTCGGTCATGCCACCAGCCTTTCACACCCCGTCTTGATGTAGTTCGCATCGCCGGCAAACAGGCCGATGATCAGCTCGCCGTGGATGGGCAGGAGGAATTGAGGGGTCAGCATGAGGCGCCCCCCCGCCTTCAAAAACACCAGCCAGTGCGTGCCAGCTCTTTTTCCAGCCGTGTGGCCGAACAGCGGCTGGTGCGGTGTCAGCGCCAGCACGTCGCGCACCTTCACCTGCGTTTCGGCCCACTTGAACACCAGCACGCCGTGAGGCCGCAGCACGCGAAAGCATTCTGCAAAGCCCGCGCGGAGATCGGACCGCCAGTCGTTACCTAACTTGCCGTACTTCGCGGCCAGCCAGCTCTTGGGGCCGGCCGTGATCAAGTGGGGCGGGTCGAAGGCGACGAGATGAAAGCTCTCGTCGGGGAACGGCAGCGCACGAAAGTCGAGCAAGGTGTCCGGCTCAATGACGATGGTGCGTGTGCCGCTCGCATTGCCGCGCGAGTTGTCGGTGACGGTGATGGCTTCGCTGCGCCGATCACCAAACAGCACGCTTGGATTGGCCTTGTCGAACCACATCATTCGACTGCCACAGCAGGGATCGAGGACGGTCGCCGGTGCGCACTTCGTTGACGCGCGCGTCGCGGTAGTTGTAGTACTGCGCCTTCACGCCGGTGTAGGCGGTGCGGTCGGCCGCGTGCCAGCGGTGCTGGTCGCCGGCGGCGCGGGTCACGGTCAGCTCGTCCAGCGCCTGGCCACTGGCGCTGTGCGCGCTGTTGATGGGCATGAAGACCAGCGTGCCCTTCTTCACTGTGCACACGGCGTCGTGCAGCCGCGCCAGCCGCGTCAGGAAGTGGATGTCGCTTTCGTTGGTCTGGTCGATGTGCTTCAGCGCCTGCGCGGCCAGCTGCGGGTGCACCTTGGCACGCAGGCCGCTGCGCGCGGCCACCTCGGCCACCACCTGGCCCACGGTGCTCTTGTCCCAGCTGTACTGGCCGCGCTGGCGCAGGCTGCTGCGCAGCTCGGCGGCGCGCGCGCGCAGCATGATCTGGTCGGGCGCGCCCAGGTGCTCCACTTCGTCGACCACGAAGGTGCCTTTGTCCACCAGGCCTTCGCCGCGCCAGCCCAGCTGCAGCTGCAGCTCGCCCCCCCAGTGGCGGCAGGGCCAGCCGGCCATCGGCATCGTCCAGGCACAGCTCCAGCTGGTCGGCCTCGTCGCCGCGGCTTTCGTCCAGTTGCAGGCTGATCAGGCGCGATCCGACGCGCGGGGTGATGTCCAGCCCGCCCAGCGTCAGCAGGTAGTCGGGCTGCTGGTAGGGCGTGGTCACAGCCACCAGTCCCAGAAGTCGTAATCGTCGCCGCCGGCGCCGCCTTCGGGGTCGGCCTGCTCGTCGTCCACGCGGGCCAGTTGCAGATCAAACTCGACGCGGCGCGGCACGCCCTCGGCAATGAACAGCGTGCCGGTTTCGTTGACCGACTCGATCACCCAGGCGCCAAACACCTCGCCCGACCCGGCCACCAGCGCCCACGCGCTGCCGGTGTCGGCCATGGCGCGCAGGTCGGCCAGCGCCTCGCGCCGGCCCGCGAACTCGGGCGCCTGCACGCCGCTGAGCGTGATGGTCTCGTCGCCGGGCCCCACGTACTGCCGCGCCGGGCGCGCGCCCACGCGCGAATTGCTCGGGTGCCGCCAGGCGCTCTGGCGCCGCAGCTCCTGGTAGGCCAGCTCGTTGAGCGAGAACAGAAACTGCCCCAGCGCCATCATCATCGCGCGGCCCTCCTCAATCGATGTCCGACAGCTGCGCCCGCACGTCGGCGCCACGGCGGCGCTGGCGCCGGTCCAGCTCGGCCGCCACCGCGCGCGCAATGGCGTGCGCGTCTTGCCCCGGCGCTGCGTTGATGGTGATGGTGATCGGCCCGGCGTTGAAGGTGTGCGCGCCGGCAGCGCCGCCCGGCCCCGGCGCATCGTCGGGCTGCGCCGCGGGCGCGCGCAGCGGGCGCAGGGGCTGCACGCTGGGCAGCGGGCGATCGGGGGCCGCGGCCTGCGCCGCCGCCGCGCGCACCGGGGCCTGCGCGGGCTCGGCCGGCGCCAGCGTGGGCAGCGTCAGCGCCGGCAACGCCATCAGCGCGGCCGCCGCGGCGCGCAGGCGCGAGCCGCGGCGCTCCATGCCCAACGCCGGCAGCTCGGCCATGGTCAGCGCCGCCGCCTGCAGGCGCGGGCTGCCGCGCTCGATGCCGATGGCCGCGCCGGCCGGAATGAACTCGCCCAGCGCCATGAACACGCGGCTGGGGCTTTTGATGCCCAGCTTGTCCTTGAACCAGCTCACCACGCGTTCGCTAGCGCTGAAAATGGTGTCGCGCACCGCGCCCAGCCCATTGCTGATGCCCGACACCAGGCCCTGCATCAGCGCCGCGCCGGCGCTCACGAAGCGGCCCTTCAAGTCCACCAGAAAGCTCCAGGCGCGCGTGCCCGCATCGCTGATCGACTGCCACAGGCTTTGCGCGCCGTCCTTGATCTGCTGCCAGATGATCGCCAGCCCGCCCTTGATGCCGTCCCAGTTGCGCCACACCAGGTAGGCCGCGCCGGCCAGCAGCACCAGCGCCGCGCCCAGGGGCGTCAGCACGAACGCCAGCGCCGCCTTGGCCAGCGCCCACAGCGCCGGCGCCAGCACCGCCGCGCCACGCGCCAGCAGGCCGAAGGCGCTGGTGCCCAGCCGCCCCAGCAAGGCCATGCCGCGCCCCAGCAGGCCGAACACCGGCAGCGTGATGCTCAGCCGCGCCAGCACGTAGCGCAGCAGCATGAATTTGCCCACCACCAGCGCCAGCGGAATCAGCACCGTGCCGATGGCCAGCATGCTGACGGCCAGCGCGCCGAAGCCCACCGCCATCGCCTTGGTCAGGCCCGGGTTGGCCTGCGCGAAGCGGTTCATGCGCTCGATGGCGCCCGTCGCCGCTTCCAGCGCGGCCACGTAGGCCGGCATGGCCGCCGTACTCAGGCGCTGGTACAGGTCGTCGCGCTTCTTCAGCAGGTCCAGCTCGGCGCCGGCGCTGCTGCCCTTGGCCAGGTTGTACAGCGCGTCGACGTTGGCCGCGCCGGCGTTCAGCCGCGCGTTCTTGTGGATCTGATCGCGCTGCTGGTACATGGTGGCGAACAGGTTGGCCGCGTTGCGGTTGCTGAAGATGCCGCCCATCGCGTCCAGCACATCCTTGTCGCTGGTCTTGCCCTTGGCCGCCAGCGCCGGCAGCAGCACCTGCTCCATCCACGCGAACTGGTCGGTCTGAAACAGCTCGCTGCCCTTGATGGCGCCCACGCCCAGCTGCGAAATCTGGCCCACCTTGTCGTGCTTGACCTTGGTCTTGTCGGCGATCAGGCCCAGCTCATCGAGCATCATGGCCGAGCGCTTGGTGGTCTTGCCCTGGTAGACGTTCTGGTACGCGCTCATCAGCGACGTGCCCACGCGGTGGCCGCCCATCTCCTGCACCAGCGGCTCCAGCTGGTAGTAGAACGCCGCGTCGTTGATGCCCTTGGCCGCCAGGCCGCCGGTCTTGATCACGTTCAGCCACTCTTCGGGCCCCACGCGCCCGCCGGTGGCCGTCAGCACCTGCTGCACGATGTTGGCCTGCTTTTCGAACGCCTGCTGGTTGGCCAGGCCGCCGCGCATCTCGATCACCTTCAGCATGTCCATGAACTTCTTGTCGTTGTCGGCGCCCTTGTCGGCGCCGTACACGGCCTCGTTCGCGAACTTCATCTTGGTCAGCAGCGGCATCACCATCTCGGCGTGGTGCGTGTCGGCAAAGGCCGTCAGCGCGTCCTTCATCAGGCCCAGGTTGTCCACCGTGCTGGTGCCGTAGGTCTTCATCGCCTCGGCGTATCTGATGGCCCCCTTGGTGGCGGCGTCGTCCAGCCCCAGCGACTGGATTTGCAGAATCTCGTTGGCGTACTTGCGCCCTTGCGCCAGCGGCGTCGCGGCGGTCTGCACCAGCGTGCTGCCGGCGGTGCGCATCGCGTAGCCGGTGCCCACGGCCGCACCCACCTTCATGGCCGTGCGGCCGTACTGCGCGTTCAGCTTGTTCAGCGCCGCCAGCTTGTTGCGCCGCTCGTCCAGCCGCTGGTTGGTGGCGCCGATGCGCTGGCCCAGCGTGGCCTCTTCGGCGGCCACGTTGCGGATGCCCAGCGCGCGCATGCGCTCGCGCAGGCCGGCCAGCTTTTGCGACTGCTGGTCGACGGTGGTGTTGGCCTTGTGCAGCGCGCGCTCGGTCGCGCCAATCTGCGTGGCCAGGGCCTTGGCCTCGGTGGCGTTGGCGGGCGTCTGTGCCCGCAGCGCGGCCAGCTTCTGGCGCAGCACCTGCGCGTTGGCGGCGCTGGCGCGAAACTGTTGGCCCAGCGCGCGAAACTGGCCGATAGCCTGCTGCTGCGCCTCAAGCTGGCGCAGCTCGCCGCGCGCCACGCGCAACTGATCGGCCAGGCCCTTGCCGCCCTGGCTCAGGCGCTTGAGGGGCGCCAGCGCCCGATCGGCCAGGTCCAGGATGACGCGCAGGCGCAGGTCGTCGGCCACCCTATGCCTCCGGCTCCAGGCGCGCCCGCGCCAGCTCGCGCCAGTCCATCAGCTCGGCCAGGTGCATGCCGTCCATGTCGGCCGGGCGCCAGTGAAAGGCGATGGCGATGTCGGCCATGGCCGCCTCTACTCGGGCAGGGATGCCGCCTGCGCCCTCGTCAAGAAAAAACCCGTGGCCTCGGCGCCCAGCTGAATCAGGTCGGCGGGGTTCATGGCCTCCAGCTCGTGTTTGAGCAGCGTGGGCTGGGTGATGCGCGGCAGCAGCGTCAGCAGCGCGTCGGTCTGCATCTGCAGCAGCTGCGCCAGGTTCAGGCCGCGCAGCTCGCCCGCGCGCGGGCGCCGCAGCGCCACGCGGGTGATGGCGGCATCGCCGCGCGGGATCGGCTCGTCGAGCGTCACCGTCACGGTGTCAGGCGCGGGTGTGTCAGCCGCGGGCGGCGCGGCGTCGGTCTTGGCAGGGGTGTCGGCGGTCTTGCTCATGGCGATGTCCAGTCAACAAAAAAAGGGCGGCGCGTCCGCATGGAGCGACGGCGCCGCCGAAGGCCGGGGGTGAGGAGGAAGGAGGGAAGCAATCGCCCCGGCGGAGACAAACGATGCGTCAGACACCCAGCGCGGCGCGCACCTGCGCCATGCGGTCGGTGCCGCCCACCACTTCGGTCATGCCCACGGCGTCGATCTCGACCTCGACGCGGCCGTCGACGGTGAGCTTGAAGTAGCTGCACGCGCTCTTGAGCTTGATCTCGGTGCCTTCGCCCGCCTTGGCACTGCCGGGGTCGAACTCGGAATGGCGGCCGCGCACCACGATCTCCAGCGCGGTCACGTCCTCGCGGTCGTCGGCCTGCACGGCGCCGGCAAAGCGCAGCAGCACCGCGTCGTGCTTGGGCGTGCCCCAGCTGGCCAGCAGGTCCTTGATCCAGCCGGCGGCGGTCCACTCGATTTCCATCTTCTCCATGCCGAAGTCCAGCTCGACCGGCATGTTCATGCCGCCGCCGCGGTACTCCTCCAGCTTGCGGCTGAGGGTGGGCAGCGTGATTTCGGGCACTTCGCCCATGTAGTTGACGCCGTCGACAAACAGCGCGAAGTTTTTCAGCTTGCGTGGCAGGCCCATCGGTTGCTCCTAAAAAGTGTGCGTCTCAGTTGCCGGTGGCCAGCCGCGCGGCGAAGTCGGCGAAGTACCGGTCGGTGATGCGCTGGCGGAAGGTCAGGTCTTCCAGCGGCGGGATCGGTGTGTAGTCGTAGTCGATGGTGAGCTTGCCGTCTTTCAGCGTGGGTGTGGTGTTGACGGTTTCGTCGTACCAGGCGCGCGCGTCGAGGATGTAGCCCAGGTTGCGCAGCTCGCGGAACTTGGCGTTGATGCCCTCCAGAATGTCCTTGACCAGGCTGGGGTGCAGCGGCTTGTCGACCGCCCAGAAGTGGCTCTCGGCAATGCTGTCGGCCAGCACCTGCGCGGTGCGCGTGGCGCTCTCGAAGGCGAAGTCGCTGTTCTCGCTGCAGGTGCGGCTGCCCCAGAAGCGGTAGCCCTGCCGGTTGATCAGCGTGGTGACGCCGGCCTCGTTGAGCATGTTGGCTTCGGTGTCGACGTTCTGCAGCTCCCAGTGCACCGGCAGCGTGATGCCCACCGCGCCGTTGACCGGCACGTTGGACAGCGTCTTGTGCCAGCCCTGCTCCTGGTCGATGCGCGCGCGCAGGCCCAGGGCAAAGGCCACGGCGGGCGCCGGCTCGACGGCCTTGGTGGTGACGTTGAAGCGCTGGAAGTCGGGGTAGATCACCATCGCCTCGCGCTGACCGAAGTGGCCGCGGTAGGTGATGGCGGCGCTGGTGGTCAGTGCGCCGTGCGCGCTGATGTAGGCCATGGCGCGCAGCTTCTGCGCCACGCCGACCAGCGCGCTGGCCACGTCCTGCGTGTCCAGACCCGGTGCGCCCAGGATGCGCGGCGTCACCCCCAGGCGGGCCTGCGCCGTCAGCAGCGCGTGCAGGCCGGTGTAGACGCCGTCCACGGCCGAGCCGATGGCCTTGGCGGTCTGGTCGGCCTGCTTGGCCTCGGGATCGGCGCCGGCGCCTTCGGCCACGCGCACCACCACCATCATGGGGCGCACCTGGTCGGCAATGATGCTCAGCGCGGTGTGCAGCGTGCCGCTGGTGCCGGCCTTGCTGATGGCCTCGTTCATGCGGGTCACCAGCACCGGCGTGTTGAGCGGGAAGTAGGTCGCATCGGCGTCGGTGGCCGTGGCCACCAGCCCGATCACGGCGGTGCTGATGATGCGGATGGGGTGCACGCCCTCCGACGTCTCGATGACGCGAACGCCGTGGTGGTAGCTGGTGGTGGTCATGGGGCTCCTGAAGGGGCGCGCCGCGCGGGCGCCGTCCGGGCTATTGGCGCACGCGCGGGCGGGCAACGCCAGCGCGCCCCGCTGTAGCCCGGCGCCCTACGCGCAGCCCCTGGCTATTGCGGCCAGGCCTGCACCAGCGCCTGCTGCCGCCGCGCGCACTCGCGCCAGGCCTGCACCGTGGGCAGCGCCCAGGTCATCACGGCGGCGCCGGTCAGCCCCTCCAGCCGCGGCGGCGGCTCGCACGGCGCGGCCAGGTCAGGGGGCGGGGGCGACACCGGCAATGGCATCGTTGATTTGCTGCACGCCGTCAGCGTCCAGGCAGATGTGGCGATACACAGGGCGCTCAACCACCTGGCGCACGATGCGCGTGCGGGTCTGGTAGACGATGCGATCACTGGCGCTCTCCTTTTGATAGCTGTCGCTGGCTGTGTAGCGGCGCTTTTCGTTCTTGCTGTGCTGCTCTTGCGCGGCCTGCGTGCGCTGCAGCTCGGCACTGGCGGCGCGCCAGCCCTGCACTTGCCACGCACCCCAGCCGCCGATGGCCATGCCGGTCAGCAGCGTGGCGGTCAGCCGCGTCCAGCTGCCGCCGGTCACGAACGCCAGTGCGGCGGCGCCGATCACGCCGGCTCCCACGACTGCAGCGCCTCGATGGCGCGCTCGGTCAGCTGCTGCCGGTGCGCCAGGCCGTTGTCGCCGCCGTTGACGTAGCGCGTGACGCGGCGCACGTCGCCCAGGGCGGTGTCGGGCACGCTGTGTTCCCACCAGGCGGCGCTGGCGATCAGCGCGGGCTCGGGTTCGCACAGCAGCTCGGGCACGTCGAGCAGGCGCATGCCGGTCAGTTGCTCGGCCAGTGCGTAGTTGTCGCGCCCGGTGATCTGGATCAGGCCACGCCCGCGATAACGCCAGCCCTCGTCGGGCGCGCTGTTGCCCATGCGCCCGCCATACACCCGGTTGGCCAACGCGCGCGGGTTGCGTGCATAGGGCATGGCGCTGGCCAGTGTGGGGAAGCGCCGCGGCCATACCTGCGTCAGGCGCTCGGCGCTGTAGCTCAGGCCTTCTTCCAGGCGCTGCAGCATGCCGCTTTCGTGCAGCACCTGGGCCAGGAAGTTGGGCAGATCGCGCGCATCGCTCCAGTGCAGCGCGCGCATCACGTTGGCGAAGGGCTCGGCCCAGTCGTCGGCGGTGCTGGTGCGCACGCCGCAGTCCATCAGCGTCTCGGCCCACTGCTCAGCGCTCAGGTGTCGTGTCATCGTCTCGCTCCTCGTCGCGGGTGAAGCGGCCGGTGCCGCCCCGGGGTTCAATGCCGCGCTGCACCAGGCGCTCGCGGCCCATGTTGCTCATGGGGCCGAAGTAGCGCTCGGCCACCGCCTCGATCACGCGCGCGCCGCCAAAACTGGCGCTGATGACCATGCCGATCTCGGTCCACACGCCGGCGTTTTGCGACTGCGCCAGCGCCACCGCCAGCACAGAGGCCACCCAGGCGCTGAGCATGTTCGTGCAGACGAACAGCCAGGGCCGGCTGATCACGCCGTCGCCGGCGTCGCGCAGCTCCTGCCGCAGCCGGTACAGCAGCGCGGCCGCGCCCGACAGCGTGGCCATGAGGGTGAGCACCAGCACGTAGCTGAAGGTGAGGCGCTGCGTGACCTCGTCGAAGGTGTGCGCGGCCTGCGCGGCCGACACCAGCAGCGGCGGGAACAGGCACAGCGTGATCAGGCTGACCAGCAGCAGCAGCTGGCGCACCGTCATTGATCGCCCCTGCGAAATACGTCGAGCCAGGCGGTGAGCGCGGCAAAGCAGGCGTCGGCCAGCAGGCGCGCCAGCAGGTGGGGGGGCGTCGTCGTCGTAGCGCACCACCACCAGGCCCACGCCCAGCTGACCAACGGCCATCAGCAAGAACAGCCACCAGCGGCGCCGAATGACCGGCCGCAGGTGAAAGCGCTCGGGCAGCAGGTCGTTGACCAGCACGTCGGCGATGACGGTCAACGACAGCGCCGCGAACACGCCCGCCACCCAGAAGCCCGCCGGTCCGGCCGCCACCAGCGCGCGGTAGTTCAGCGACGACTCGGCCATGGTGGCCTGGTAGAAGGTGACCAGGGTGGACACGCCGACAAACAGGCGCAGCGCCCACATCGGTGAGTGCATGCGCACGTTCTGCGAGATCTGGTGCACGTTCACGGCCGTACCCTCCAGTCCAGCACGGCGCACAGCGCCGGCGGCGGCAGCCGTCGCGGCTCGGCGATGCCCAGCGCCGCCCCCAGGGCCTCGTGGCACACATAGCGGTCGGGCGCGTCGGGCAGCATGAACACCACGAAGCCGCCGATCAGCCACCAGTCGTACAGCGCCCCCTGGTGATCGACCATCCACTGCACCGCGCGCCGCTTGCGCTCGGGCGGTAGGTGGTCCAGCTCGACCAGCAGCCACTTGCGCCGGTCGGACACGTCGATGCGCTTGAAGCGCACGCCGCCACGCGCGCCGGCGCGGCGCGGGCTCCAGGGCGGCATGACGTCGGTGGCCGACGATCCGGCCAGCCACAGCGCGCCGCCCATGGGCGCGGCGGTGGGCAGCATCGTCAGGCCATCGCGCGGCATCAAGTCGTCGACGCCGTCGTGGGGCTCGATGACCAGTTCGCAGTGGCTGATTTGGCTCATGGGCGCGTTCTTGCCGGTCAGGCCGTCGAAGCCCGACAGGCGGAAGCGCGTGACCACGCTGCCGATGCCATTCAGGCCCGACCGCGTGCCGATGTAAAACGCCGCTTTCACCAGACGATCCCCCGCACCTGCGCCAGCGTGGTGGCGGCGTCCAGGCTGGCCTTGAGCGTCTGCGCCTTGGCAAAGTTGGCGGCGCCGGCGGCGAACATCGAGGTGTAGAAATCTTTCCACGCAGCCACGTCGTTGATCGGCAGGTAGGTGTTGTCCACGGCCTTCCAGCCGCCCGGCCAGCCCGGCGGCAGTGCGCCGTACAGCGTCACAAATCCATTCGTGCCGTCGATGTCGGAGCGGCTGAGTTGGTCACACGCGAACACCTTCCCGGCGTGCGCGAAGGTCGAGGTGTTGGCGGCCAGCCGGGCCGCGTTGATCTCGGCGTTCTTGGCCTCCTTGGCCGCAGCCAGCTCCTCGGCCACAGTCTGCGCCGGGCGGTTGACCACCTGCCAGCGCGGCTCCCACACGCTGCCCACCTTCACCGGCGCCAGCGGCTCCAGCCGCTGCGTGTCGGGGTCGTGCGCGGGCGGGGCGATGTCGGCCAGCGGGGCATAGCCATCGGGCGGCGCGAAGGGCGTGGGGAACAGCGTGAGCGGGTGTGCCGCGATGATCTGCGCGGCGGTCATGGCCGCGCCGGTTTCGGTTTTGACAAACATCAGGCGTCTCCTGCGTTGAAGGGGAACGACCGGCCGCCGCCCCAGATGATTCGGACGGCGCCGCCGTCAATGGCCTGCACCGCCACGCCCACGCCGGGCGTGCAGGCAATGTCGTTGGCCCAGGCGAGCGCGCCGCCACGGCCGTCTCCGCCGAAGGCGGCACCCAGCCCGACGCCGTAAAAAGGGCCGGGGGGAGAGCCGTCGCCGCCATTACCGTTGGACGCCGCGCCACTGGCGCCCTGGCCGTACAGGCCCACCCCGCCACCGCTGCCGGGGCCGGTGCCGTCCGAGTCGCCGCCGCCGCCGCCGCCGCCGCTGCCGGCCGTTGGGGCGATGCCCTGCCCGCTGCGCCCGCCGCGCCCGCCGTTGCCCGCGTAGCCGCCCGCGCCGCCGCCGCCGTAGTCCGTGTCGGTGCCGCCGCCGGGGTAGCCGCCCGACGAGCCGATGCTGGCCAGCAGCGATGCGCCGCCCAACCCGCCATCGCCACCGCCCTGGCCCACGCGGCTGCCGTTGAGCGCGCGCAGCACCACGGTGCCGCCCACGGTGATCTTGCTGGCATTGGCTTCGCCCTGCGCGCCGCCGCGCTGCACGGCCACAGCGCTGAAGTTGGTGACGCCCGGGGGTGGTGTCCAAGTGCCGCTGGCGGTGAAAACCGCCTGCCCGCACACCGGCAGCGCGGCGCCGCGCAGCTCGATGGCGTAACCGATAGGGCGCGCTGTGTAGGGCGCAATGGATGCCGTTAGCGCCGGCCAGCTGGTCGGCCCGCGCAGCAGGCCCAAGCCATTCAGCAGACGCATTTCACCGCCCGCTCCGGTCAGGGGAGACGCAGCGTGCGCGCACAGCACGGCGCTCTGGCCCGACGTGTCCTGCAGCGTCAGCGCGGGCAGCGTGACGCTCTGCGAGGTGGTGAAGTTGTTCTGCGTGACGGCCACGGCGCCGATGCCGGTGACGCCGCGCAGCACGATGGCCGACGACCATGCGCCCGCGCTGTTGCCGCCGGCCGAGGTGAAGGTGGCCGTCTCGCTGTTGCCGCTGCCGGTTTTGTAGACGGCGCGGCCGTACAGGCCGCCGGTGTTGCTGACGGTGGCCAGCGACGTCCAGCCCGCCGGGGTGGCGGGGATGCCGGCGGTGCTGGCGCCGAAGGCGATGAGCAGGTCGCCCACGGCGTGCGCGGGCACGGTGACGCTGGTGCTGCCGGCGGACAGCGCGCCACCGTTGACGCTGGTGACGTAGCTGATGGGGCTTTGCCGGGCCGCCATGAAGATGGCGCGCTGGCGCATCAGTTGAACTCCTGCGTCAGCACGAACTGCCAAACGCCGGCCTGCGAGCGGTTGAAGGGCATGAGGTAGCGCTTGCCGCTGAGCATCTGCGCCGTGCCCGACAGCGTGGAGCCGGCGGGCCGCGTGAGCGCGCCGCTGGTGTAGGCGATCTCCAGCAAACCCAGGTAGCCGGCGCCGGCGGGCGGCGGGTTGATGATGGTCAGCGTCTGGTTGCCGCTCATCGCCAGGTAGAACACCGATCCGGCCTGGCAGTCGATGACGCCGTCGGCGCTGATGTCGACGTAGTCCTCGCTCTGCTGGCCCAGGCGCACCCAGGGCCGCCAGGTGGTGTTGACGCGCTGGCGCAGGAACACGCGGCCCGCATTGCCGGCGCTGGCGCCGACCGCCAGCTGCATGCGCCAGTCGGTGTTGTAGAGCACCTGGTCGATGACCCAGGCGCCGGTGCCGGGCGCGTTGGCCAGGCCGGTGCCGGTGAAGCGCAGGTTGCGCGCGGGCGCGGCGCTGCAGTCGGTGACTGTGTTCAGGCCGGTGCCGCCCCAGCCGTCCTGACCCGTGGCCATGGCGCCGATGTCGGCGGGCTGCAGCGTCAGCGCGTGTTCGGTGGCGGACTTGCCGTTGACGGTGAAGATGCTGCTGGCCTCTAGCGTGTCGATGCGGCCGTCGAGCGCATTCAGCGCATCGGTGGTGCCGTTGCTGAGCAGCGTGATGGCCTGCTGCAGGCTGGTGTTGACCTGCCCCAGCGCGACGCTGGTGGCGCGCAGCGCCAGGCCATCGATCAGGCTTTTCAATGCCAGGTCTACGGCCGACAGCGCGTCGCGCAGGCGCAGCACATCGTCTTCCAGCTCGTTGTCCGGATGCGGCAGCGGCAGCGACAGGTGTTGGGTGGTGTCGTTGGTGGGCATGGCAATCGGCTCGGGTTACAGCACCACCACGCGCAGGTTGCGCAGCACCGGGCGCGCGGTGTGGCTGCCGGTGAGGGTCAGGCGCACGCGCAGGCGCGCGGCGTTGAAATTGGCCAGCTCGTGCGCCAGCTCCACGCTGCCCACGGTGGCGCCCAGGGTTTCCTGGAACGGCACCAGCGTCCAGGCGCCGCCGGCGTCGTCTTGCGCGTGCACCTGCACCGCGCTGCCGGCCGGCAGATCGGCCTGGAACAGCACGCGCACGCGCACGCTGCCGCCGGCCGTGATGAACGGGCTGACGTAGGTGCCGCTGGTCTGCAGCGAGGCGGCCAGCAGCTGGATGCCGGGCTCCAGCGTGGCGGCCAGGGTGCTGTCGCCGCGCAGGCGGGCCTGCACGTGCACCGCGCCGGTGTAGCGCAGTGGCAGCTGGGCGGGCTGGCCGGGGGCGACGGTGTACTGGCTGTTGTCGTCGAGCGTGAGCACCATCAGCGCGCTGCAGGCGGCGCTGGGCTGGTGCACCATGGCCTGCACCAGCAGCTCGGTGGCGTCGGTGACCTGGGCGCTGCCCAGATCGATGCTGCGCTCGGTCTGGGTGTAGTCGGCGGCGAGCAGGCTGAAGGCCAGGTCGCGGTCCTGGTGCGGCGTCCAGGTGCTGGCGTTGCTGGACGACAGCAGCACGCCGACCTGGTAGGGCTGGCTGGTGACCCAGCGCTGGGCGGTGGCGTCCCAGGCGCCGAGCTCGGCCACGGCCAGGGCGGTGGTGGCGTCGTCGGACAGCGCGACCAGGGCGTATTCGCGCTCGGGCGTGAGCAGCACCGGGGGCCAGGTGACGCGCGTGGCCTGACCGCCCAGCAGCATCTGCGCCGGGGTGACGCGGCGTTCGGCCACCACGCGCTGGGTGGGGAAGCCGGCTTCGGCCTCGCGCAGCTGCACGATGGCGTCGGTGGTGCCGCGCGCGGCGAACCACAGGTCGGCGCCGGTGATGTGGCGCGGGCGGTCGACCATGAAGGTCTGCGCCAGCGGGTCGACCGGCTGCCGGGGTGGCTGGCGCAGCAGCACCTGCTGCAGCTCGCGCTCGATGAGGGTGCCGGTGCCGGTGAACAGCGCGGTGCCGCGGCTGCCTTTGTCGCCCACGAATTCGACCAGCTTGGTGCCGGCGGGCACGCTGGCCGGAATGGTGAACTTGCCACGCAGCCGGCCCTGGGTGTTGGCGATGAGGCTGCCGCCGCCGATGGGGTGGGGGTTGACCGGCAGGCCGTCGAAGGTGAGCGACAGGATGGCTTCGCCCGACTTGAAGCCGAGCGTGAATTCGATGTCGATCTGGCGCAGGAATTCGGCGGCGCGCGTGCCGCGCACGGTTTCGCGGGTTTCGCGGATCACCTCGTCGTCGCCCAGCGTTTCGGCGCGCGCGTCGCCCCAGCGCAGGAACACGGTCTGCACGGTGGGCGCCCACTGGTCGATGGTTTGCACCCAGCGGTCGATGGCGGGGGCCAGCACGACGTCGGCGGGCAGCGGGTCGAAGGCGCTGTACGGGTTGACCTTCATCGAGCCGGTGCGCAGCGGCTGCGACAGCACCACCAGGTGGGTGTGGGCCGGGCTCTGGCGTTCACTGATGGACTGGCCGATCTGCGTCACGTCGACCGTCATGGGCAGGCGCAGCGCACGGCCCAGCACGGCGGCGGTTTGCGGCACGCCGGCGTCGCGCATGCCGTTGCCGAGCATGGGGTCGGCAAACAGGCCTTTCTTGATGCCGCTGTGGCGGCCTGCAATGTCGACGGCCAGGCGGATTTCGGCCTGGTCTTCGAGGATGGCGTCGAGCGTGGCGCGGTGGTCGGCCAGCTCGTTCATGGGCACCACGCGCACGCCGTCGGCGATGACGCGGCGGCGCAGGTCCCAGGTCTGCATGACGCTGGCCAGCGCCAGCATGTGGCCGGGCACGGCCGGGCGCGTGGGCGACCAGGCCGAGGGGTTGCCGCGAATCCATTCCACACGGCCCTGCGCGTCGATGCACAGGCGGTCGTAGCGGCGCAGCGCGTGGTGGTAGCTCACCAGCACCTGCGTGGCCGCCAGCGCGCCGGTGACGGCGAAGCTGTCGCCCTGCACATCGTCGGCGGCGTGGGTGCGGATGTAGAGGTAAGTGACCTCGTAGCTGCTTCCGGGGATAGGCTCGGCGCCCTCGGGGCTCCAGTCGATCTGGCCGGCGGCGAGCTTGTAGTCGGCCGGGGCGGCGTAGATGGTGGCGCCCTGCTTGACCTGCTCGACCACGATGACGGACGCGTCGGGCAGTGGGTCGGCGGCGCCGCTGAAGCCGCCGTGCGCCAGCGTGACGGTCTTGCGCGCGGTGTAGCGCACGGTGGGCGTGCCCGAGACCGGCGTGCGGCCAAAGGTGAAGCGCTGGGTGGCGGTGCCGGCGGACTGGTGCGGCTCGCTGTCAACAAAGTCCAGATCCGGCTGGGCGTTGTAGACCAGCCGGCGCGAGGCCGACAGCTCGAGGTTTTTGCCGAGCACGCGCGCGGCGCCTTCGCCCAGGATGTAGACCTGCTCGCCGCTGTTCAGGTCGGGCGCGGCGACCAGCTCCAGCCCGCGCACGATGTAGGTGCCGCCGGCGGAGTCGCGGTCGTAGCGCGCAATCGCCTGCGTGACCATGTCGAGGTTGGGCGGCACGTCCTTGTGCTGGACGATGCCGTCTTCCACCGTCCAGACCGGGAAGAAATCGCCCGGCTGGCCGTCGCCGTGAAAGCCCCAGGTGATGTCGATGCGCTCGCGCGCAGCGCCGGCTTCCTGATAGCCGCGGGTGCCGGCGGCGGGGTTGCGCAGCGCGGGGTCTTCCAGTTCGGTGATGGTGGTGCGCAGCAGGTAGACGCCGACGTGGACGATGCCGAGCACGGCAATGGTGAAGCTGGCCGGGGGCACGCCGCGCACGGCGCCGTCGAGGTACAGCGCGCCGGATTCGCAGGTGGTGGCGCCGGTGTCGCGGTTGACGTTGATGCCGGCCTGGCGAACGATGTCGCCCTCCTTGAACAGCACGTCTGCCACGCCGCGCAGGCGCTGGTGCACGCTGCTTTGCAGCTCGTTGAGCTCGGCGCTTTGCAGCACCTTGTCGGCGCGGAACAGGTGGCGGTTGTAGTTCTTGGCCGGGTCAAACCGGTTGTAGATTTGGGAGGTCATGGCGGGCCTCAGAACGGCAGGATGTATTCAAAGAACTGGCGCACGGCGCCGCTGCGCACGAAGAAGCCCACGCGCTCGATCATGTACATGCGGCCCGGCGCGGTGACCTGCGACGGGCTGAAATAGCGCTGCCCAGCGGGCAAGCCGGCGGCGGTCTGCGCGCCCATGGTCAGGCCCAGCTCGCGGATGGTTTCGCCCTCGGCATCGGCAAAGTCGAAGGTGACGCGCACGTGCACGTAGGGCGTGGGGCCGGGCACGCGGGCGTAGCGTTCGCCCGAGGGCAGCTCGATCTCGCCGGTGGGCGATGGCTCGGCGTAGCCGATGTCGGAAATCAGCCGGCGGCCGATCTCGTCGGTGAGCGCATTGGCGTTGCCGGGCGGGCTTTCGGGCGTGCTGTCCCAGGCTGGGCTGCCGCGGCCCCAGGCCAGGTGCAGCGGCTGGCTGGCAACAGCGATGGCGAGGCCGATGCGGCCGGATTCTTGCAGGGTGGCTGCCATGGTGTGGGGCTCTCCGTTTCGTTACTCGGTGAGGGCCGCGCGGCGGCCCGGAATGCTGATGCGCCAGCAGCGTTGGTCCCACCGCCCCAGCCAGCGGCCGGAGCGAGGCAGGGCCGAGGGCACGTGGCCGGTGCGCAGCGCCTGGGCGCCGCCGGTGGCGCGGGTGTGGTCGCTGGCGGGTGCGCTGCGCGCCACGTGGGCGAGGCCGTAAGTGAGCAGCGGCGCGCCGCGAGTGGGCGTGGGCACGTCGCCGCGCAGCACGGCGCAGACGCCGCCAAAGCTGTCGACCAGCAGGTGGCTGTCGAGCCGCCAGCTGTCGAGGTGCATGCGGTCGTCGTGCGTGAGCTTGACGCTGCGCAGGTGCACCTGCAGGCCGGGCAGCTGGCGCGCGGCGGCCGGTGGTGGGGCCTGGATGTGGCGGTGGCCGAAGCTGGCCTTGAGCGGCTGGCCGCGCTCGAAATGGACCCAGACGCCGGAGTCGTCGTCGAGCAGCGCGTTGTCGAGCGGGCGGCCGTGGTCGAGCCGCAGATGGCGCAGGTCGTACTGCCAGAACACCCGATAAAAATGCACGTGCGCCGGCAGGCTGGCGCGCACCACGTGCACGGCGCGGGCCAGTTCGGTGGCGGTGGCGGTGCGGCCGAGGTCGATGTGCAGCCAGGCGCCGTCTTCGTCGAGCGCGGCATCGGGAAAGCCGACCCAGCCCAGGGCGCGCAGCACGCCGGCGCCGGCGCCGCGCTCGAACAGCCAGGGCAGCGCCGCGCTGACGAGCGCAGGCGTGTCTTCAAAGTACGGCGCGAATTCGGCCAGGCCCCACTCGGTAGCCAGCCACGGCAGGAAGGCGGCGGGGTGATCGCCCGGTCCGGGGCGCACGGCCTCGGCCAGAGCCTGCCAGTGCGGCGCGCTGCGGTCCACGGCGCGCTCGAGCGCGCTGGCGCTGGGGGGCAGCACGGTGAGCTCGGCGGTGCTCATGGGGCGACCCCGGCGTCGATGAGCTGCACGGTGCCGGCGGCGGCGACTTCGTCGAAGGCCAGTTCGGTGATCTCGGGCGGTGTGGCCGCGCCGACATAGGTCACGCTGGCGATGCCGGCGACGTGCAGGCGCGCGGTGATCCAGCTGCGCGGCAGGCTGCGGCCGATGGCGGCCTGCGCATCGATGAGCGCGGGCAGCGCGGCCTGCAGCTGCGCCACCAGGTTGGCCGGGGCGCCCTGCTCGCGCTGCAGGCGGGCGGTGATGTCGATGGGCCGGGGCCGCGCCAGGCTGACCGTGACGGGCACGCCGACGGGGCGGTGGCGCCCATCGTCCACCACGGCCTGCACGGCGCTGCGCACGGCCTCGGGCACCATGCCGGGCCGATCGTGCAGCCACAGCATGAGCTGCACCTGGCCGGGCGCGGGCTGGCGTGCACGGGCGGCGCGCACGTCGGGGCTGGTGCTGAGGGCCAGCAGTTCGTAGTGCTCGGCGGTGCCGTTGCCGGCGAGCGCGCGCACGCGCAGCTGGATGCGGGTGCGCAGGTGTTCGTCGTCTTCGCCGCCCAGGCGCGCGAGGCCGTAGAAGGCGGCTTTGTGGTCCAGGTCGGCGCCGGTGGCAAAGGCCAGCAGGTAGGCGCGCGCGGCTTCGTTGACGCGCTGGCGGTAGAGCAGCTCACGGTAGGCGTGGGCCTCGATGAGTTTGGCGAGCGGCTCGGATTCGAGCGCCAGCACGTCGGCGGCCTGGGGGTAGCGCGCGAGCAGGTCGGCGCGGTGCGCGCTGTTGATGGATTCGAAATCGATCGGCTCCAGCACCTGCGGGGCGGGCAGCTGGGTGAGATCGGGCAGGGGCAGGGTCACGGCGCGGCTCCGGTCTGCAGCGGCACGCTGAGGGTGAGGGGGCGCGCGCCGGGCGCAAGCAGGGTGAGCAGGGTGGCTTCGACCAGCACCAGCGCGCGGCCGGGGCGGGCGGGGTCGGGGCTGATCTGCACGCGTTCGACGCGCAGGCGCGGCTCCCACCGCATGAGGGCGCCGGCGACGGCGGCGCGCAGGCGCAGGCGGGTGGCGGCGTTGTCGGGCTGGTCGACCAGTTCGGGCACGAGCGAGCCGTAGCCGCGGCGCATGACGCGGCTGCCGATGGGTGTGAGCAGGATGTCGGCGACGCTCTGGGTAAGGTGGGCGACGCCGCTGAGGGCCTGGCCGGTGGCGCGGTTCATGGAGGCGGGCCGCTCAAGTCGTTGCCGGGCGATACGCCGGTGTGCAGGTGTTCGCGCAGGCGGGTGGCGCCGGCGATCACGTCGGGGGTGACGCGCACGATGTTGCTGATGTCCAGCGAGGCTTCGGGCGTGGACAGCCGGATGGTGGAGCCGGTGATGCGCAGGATGGATTTCTGCGCGCCGGTGCCGACGATGATTTCGAGCTCGTCGCGCAACTGGATGGTGAGCTTTTTCTGGTGGTGCTCCATGTACTCCAGGTCGTTCCACTGGAGCCTGAACTGGTTGGGATGGCGCGCGGGCGGCCCCATCTGGTTGGAGTAGATGCCGGGCAGGGCGATGCAGGCGTTGAGGTCGCCGCCGGGCGCGAAGACGAGGACTTGTTCGCCTTCCATCGGCGCCCACCAGCTGGCCTCTTCGCCGCCGGCGCGCATGGCCATCCACGGCATCCAGCCGGTGGTGTTGCCGGCGATTTGCACCCTGCACTGAGGCCAGGGGTCGAACTCGACCTCGGCGATGACGCCGGCGCGCACGATGTTGTCGGCGCGGCGTTGCGACTCGTAGGGACTCTCGTGCTGATCGATGGGGGCATCCACCCGGTCGATGGTGGCCGCGCGCGCGCGAGAACGCGAGCGGCGCCGGCTGTAGCGCGGGCGACTACAGGCGCAGGTGGTCGAGCGCGAGGGCGCGGATGCGCTGGCGCTGGTCGTCGGTGAGGCCGAGCAGGGGGCGCGCGGGGTAGGGGTAGACCGGTCCGCCGGGCTGCACGGCGTCGCGCAGGCCGAAGTGGTGCACGCGGGCGATGCGTTCGCTGCGGGCGGCGAACTGGACGACGGCCTCCAGTGGGGTGGCGATGGCGCGCAAGTGCTTGGGTTTGCGCAGCTGCAAGAACATGCCCTGGCTGGCGCGACGTATCTGGCCGCGGGCGTTGCGGCGGGCGCGCGGATCGGGCCGGTTGTGGGGGCGCTTGCGCGGCTCGAAGGGGGTGCCGTCGGGGGCGCGCTGGCTGGCGATGGTGGCCGATTGCGCCTGGCGCAGTTCGCGCGCGATGCGCAGCGCCAGGCTGCGGCGCTGGGGGTCGGACAGGCGCTCGATGAGGGGCGCGAGCCAGGTTTCGAGGGCGTGCAGGTCGTCGCTCATCGCGGCTCGATGTGCCATTCGGCAAGCTGCTGGTCGCGCAGGTACAGGCGCCAGCGTTCGGCCTGCAGCACGGCGCCGGCGGGCGGCGGCTCGGGCACGTGGATGGCGTCGAGCGCGCCTTCGGGGGCGTTGGCGCGGGGGCGCACGAGCACGCGTTCGGTCAGGTCGAGTTCGATGGCCAGGTCGACGGTGTCGGTGGTGAGGTATTCGACGCTGAAGCGGATGCCGCGCTGGCGCAGCTCGGGGTTGTCGAACAGCTCGGGTTGCTGGCGGCGCGCCCAGTCGAGCAGGGGCACGATGATGGCGTCGGCGTGGCCGGCGTAGTCGAGCACGAACAGCTGCAGGGTGTAGGCGTATTCGAAGCTGAGGGCCTGGGTGCCGGTGTTGATGATGCGGCCGGCGTTGGCCATGACGATGAGTTTTTCAGGGTCGCGCGCCAGATCGGGCACGGCGCTGCTGAGGTGCTGGCGCAGCTGGGGCGGCTTGAGCATGGCGGGTCAGTCCCAGAGTTGCACCAGCGCGCGGGTGCGTTGGGCTGGCACCACCAGCACGACTTCATGGCCGGTGGGCAGGTGCGGGCCGAGCGCGGCCAGGCCAGGGTTGGCGGCCAGGGTGGCTTCCGTGGCGCCGCCGCTGCGGCCCAGATGCCGCCAGCACAGCAGGTCGACGGTGTCGTGCTGCAGGGCGCGCACGGTGAGTGTGCGGGTGGTGGCGGTCATCAATAGTCCGTCTCGATGTAGTCGCTCATGATGTCCAGACCCACGGCGGCGGCCGTGGTGTTGTTACAGCGCCAGGCCTGCAGGTAGGTCAGCAGCGTGGTGGTGCCGGGCAGTGACACGCCGCCGCCGTTGAGCAGCAGGCCGGATGCACTGTCGCCCGTGTTGAGGCGGTTGACTTCGTAGTACACGTCGGCGGTTTTGGGCGGGGCGAACAGCACCAGTTCGTAGACGTCGGTGTTGGTGGTGGCGGTGGGGAAGCTGGGGCCCAGATCGATGGGCGGCTGGGCCGTGGCGCCGCCGTAGAAGATCTTCAGGTTGGTGTCGGCCGCGCCTTCGCCTACGCCGATGGAGTTGGTGAGCGTGGAGGGTTCGACGTTGGTGGCGGCGCCCGTGTTGGACGACACCCCGACGAACATGCGTGCGCCACTGACCACCGCGGCATCGGAGACGCCGAAGCGGATGATCTTGAAGAAACCGGCCGCCTGCGCACCGCCCACCGTGATCTGCGGAACCGCCACGCGAAGCGAGGTCAGCGAACCCGCGGTGGCGGCAGACACGTAGCCCAGGCGGCGCATGCGCCCGAACAGGTTGGCCGTGCTGACGTTGCGCGCCGTGGCGGTGCCAACGGCCGTGGGCGCGGTGTAGGCGCCCATCGTTGTGACCGTTGCCGCGTTACCTGGCGGGGTGAGCATGCCCACCTTGTTGCGCGCCAGGATGGGCTGCAGGCTGGTGTCGAGGCCGCTGGGGCCGACGATCTTGAGCAGCATGCGCTGCGCCGCCGCCTTGGCGTACACGGTGAGCGTGCCGGCTGGCGAGGTGCCGGGATCGGTGGTGCCGGTGAGCGCGAGGGACAGGCCGGTACTGCCGCCGGTGAAGGCGGGTAGGGTGTTCCAGGCGTTGACGCCGTTGCCAAACTTGAGCGCGCCGGTGTCGGTGGCCAGGCCGGGCTCGCCAGCGGCCAGCACCGGGTTCTTGCTGGCCCACTGGGCGGCGGTGTCACGCCGCAGCTGGATGGTGTCGGCCATCAGGCGGTTCCTCCGTTCACGCTGCCGGAGCGCGGCTCGGGCGTGGCGCTGCCGCCGTCGACGTTGCGGCTGGTGCTGGTGCCGCCGCTGCCGCTGGCGGGCGTGGCCCAGCCGGCGGCGTAGTCCGCGGCCGAGGACTTGGTCAGCACCTGGCCAGCGCTGCCGCCCGCGGGCAGCAGGCGCGGCACCATGAGGTTGAGCTTGTTGCGTACGGCGGCGAACCCGTCGTTGATGCGCGACGCCAGGCTCATTGCAGGCCCGCGTTGAAGGTGGCGACGAAGTCGGTTTCGGGCTCGCCGATGCCGATGTTGCTGCAGGCCTGCGTCTTCTGCGCGGCGCTCAGTGTCTGCGCGGCGGTGAAGTTGACCAGGCCGTTGTCGGCTTGGGCCAATGCGCCGATCTGGTCGGCCAGCTCCTTAAGCGTGTCGCTGTTGGTGCCGGCGCCGTTGATCAGGTTGGTGATGGCCAGGTTGATCTGCGCGTTGATCTTGGTGCTGGACCAGGTGGTGGCGGCGCCGGTCGAGCCGTCGGCGATGGTGGCGGTGCCGCTGGGAATGAGCGACTTGACCTCGTTGAGGGCGGCGACCAGGTTGGTCTTGCTGGTGGTGGTCAGCGCGCTCAGGTCGGCGGCGTTGCCGTTGACCAGGGTGCGCAGGGCCTTGGCTTCGGTGGCGATGCGGGTGGCCAGGTCGGTCAGGCGCTGGGCGAGGCTCATGGTCGGTCCCTCAGATGAGTTTGTTGTCAAAGATGACGGTCAGGTCGGGCAGGTCGGGCTCGGGTGCGGGTGCGCCGGCGGGGCCGGGGTCGCCGCGATAGATCGGGGCGAGCTGGGCGGCGATGGCGGGTTGCGGCGCGGCGGACATGGCCAGCGCACCGCTGGGGCTGAGCAGCGACAGCGTGGCCTGGTGGGTGGGCGCGAGGCGCAGCACGGGTGCGGTCATGGCAGTCGGGTGGGGCCGTCGATGACGGCGAATTCGGCGGTGGCGCTGGCGATGCGTTCGCCGGCGGGGGTGGTGAAGATGACGTCGATCTGCACCGGGCCGCGCGGCCAGCTGGCGGTGTGGTCGGGCGAGGTGAGGGTGATCTGCGGGCCGGTGGGGCTGCTGGTGATGCTGGCCACCAGCGTGGCCACCAGCACGCCGCCGGGGGCGCGCACCTGGCTGTGGGCCTGCCAGCCGGTGAAGTCAAGCTGGCGCTGGCCGTTGACTTGCAGATCGAGCGGGCTGGCCATGCTGAAGGTGGTGCCGCGCTTGTGGGTGTACAGGGGCATGGCGCGCTTTAGATCAGGTCGACGGTGGTGCGGCGGATGCCCAGCAGGTCGCTGATGGCCCAGCGCATGGCGCGGCGGTGTTCGCCGATGCGCGCCTGCAGGTGGTCGATGACGCGTTCGGTCTTGCCGATGGCGCTGGGGGTGGTGTCGATCTCGCGGTAGGCCTCGGCCAGGTCGGCCTGCAGGCAGGCGTAGACGGCGCGCCGGTAGTGGTGGCACTTGATGCTTTCGCCGTTGAGCTGGGGCGCGGGGACGGCGGCCAGGCTGGCGCAGCCTTCGAGCTCGCGCGCGGCGCGCCAGGCGGCCAGTTCGGCCTGCACGCTGGCGACGGCGGCCAGGGTGGCGTGCTGCAGCCGCGCGGGCGTGACGGTGCCGTCGAGCCGGCAGGTGGCGCGAATGTCGTCGGGCGACAGGGCGGGATACCAGCCGTCACCGTCGACGTACAGCTCGGTGGCGGGCTCGGGCGGGCGGGCGGTGGCGATGAAGGACATGGGCGGGGGTCAGAAGTGCTGGGTGCCGGGGGGCGCGCTGGGCGGTTCTGGCCGGGGGCCGCGGTCGGCGGTGTAGGCAGTGACGCCCTTGAACACGGTGAAGGTGTGGCCGGGCCACTGGCGCGCCAGCCGCTGCGCGGTGGCGTGGGCGGCGAATTCGCTGCCGTGCGTGCTGTTCTGCGTGGGGCGCCCGGTGCAGTGCACCAGCCACAGGTCGGAGCGCTCTTCGTGGATCACGGTGTTTCCTCGGGGTGGGCGGTGGCCGGTGGGGTCAGGCCTTGGGCGCTTGCGCGCCGGCGCCATCGCCCACCGGGCCGCCCGGGCGGGGGTCCGCAGGGGTGGAGGCGGGCACGCCTTTCAGGCGGCGTGCCAGGCGCTCCAGGTCTTTTTTCACGCCGGCCTGGGGGTTGAGGGTGAGGGCGCGCGAGAGGTGGAATTCGGCGGTGCGGGCGTGGTCGTCGCTGACCTGGTCGAGGTCGGGTTCGGCGCTGCCGTGCTTGCCGATGAGGGCGTAGCCCATGGCCTTGTGCAGCTTGGCGCGGGCCTGGTCGGGCATGTCGCGCGCATCGGTGATCTGGCCGACGCTGGCGAGCAGGGCCTGTTGCTGGTCGGCAGGCATGGCGCCGGTCAGGGCGGCGGTGCTGAATTCGTCGGCCAGCAGGGTGGGCACGTCGCGCTGGTACTGGTCGGGCAGCTGCAGGTTGTGCTGGAGCACGTATTCGGCGATGGCCAGGGCGCTTTCGTAGCGGCCGGCGTCGATGTTCCAGACCAGCAGGGTGGTGACGATGGGGTCGGCACCGCCGTGGTCGGCTTCGATGACGCCGCCGAGATAGGTGTCGTACGCGGCGACGAATTCGCGCTTGGCTTCGATCTTCTTTTCGACCGACTTGATGGCCTTGAGCTGGCGGGTGTGCTCGTACAGCTGGGCCATGAGCAATTCATGCTCGCTGCCGGCCGCGCTGGCCTGGGCCGGGGCGGCGGCCTGGCTGGCGGCGATGCGCTGCAGGTGGGCGCGCGCGGGGCTGAGGGGGCGGGCTGGATGGGTGCTGTCGGGCATGCGGTCGGTCCTTGAGAAAAAACAAAAGCGGTGCGCGCCGGCACCGCTTTGAGGGTCACGAGGGTGCCGGCGAGGCGGTCTGCGGTCAGACCAGGGTGATGTTTTTCACCAGGGCGCAGGCGCCGTACTCTTCGACCACGAAGGCGTCGTTGGAGCTTTCGTAGTTCTCGATGCGGTCGCGCTTGGGGTTGTCGATGAGGTTGCGGCGGCGCGCGCTGTCCTGGTAGTAGATGGACAGGTTGTCGAGACGGGTGATCAGGATGGCGTTGGCCGGGAAGTACGGCACGGCGACGGCCTGCAGGCCGCCGATGCGCTTCTGGCTGATGACCAGGTCGGCGGCCAGCGTTTCGGTGGGCGGCTGCGTGGTGTTGACCAGCGGGAAGTACTTGTCGTGCAGCAGGTCGCGGCCCATGACGGCGACCAGGCCCGGGTCTTCGCGGAACCAGGGGTCGAGCAGCTGGATGTTGTCGTACACGGCGGCGTCGAGGTTCTTGTAGTCGCCCGTGGCGCCGACCTTGACGCTGCCGGCGGTGGCGCCGCCGGTGAGCACGCGGGCCGGGGCGTCGACCTCGATGTGCTTGAGCCAGCCGATGTTGACGTCTTGCAGCAGCGGGTTGGCGACCAGGTCGGTGTCGGCGGCAGCGCTGGCGCCGTGAAAGCCGATGGTCATGCGGTCGAGCGCCTGGCGCTTGACGATGGCATCGCGGACGCGGGCCTGGAAGTCGGGGAACTTGGCCCAGCTGTCGATGGTGTTGTAGCGCAGGTGCGTGTCGTAGTTGGTCTGAACGCAGGTGTAGCGGCGCGTATCGAGCGTGTGGACGTCGCGGGTCTGGCGGTCCTTGGTGTTGGTGTCGGTGCGGCTGGCGATGGGGCTGCTGACACCCAGGCCGAGCTTGTCGCCCCACATTTCGCGCACGCCGATGATGTTGATCTTGGACAGGAAGGCGCTGCTCTCCTGGATCTTGTTTTCCAGCTTCTGCTGCACGCTGGGGGCGACGTTGAACGCTTCGTGCACGTTGGAGACGCCGTTGAGCTGGGCCAGCTGGGTGAAGTAGGCGTTGAGGGCCTGGCGGGTTTGCGGATGCATGGTGGTCCTTCGGGGGTGTTGGGGTGGGCGGCGTTGGCGGGGTCGATCAGCAGTCGGTGAGCACGTTGCCGGCGCCGCCGTGGGCGGTGGGGCGCTGGGTGTGCTGTTGCGCGGGCATGCGGTCGAGCTGGGCCAGCAGGTCGTCGTGGGCCTTCTTCAGCGTGGCGAAGTCGGTGGCCAGCTGGTCGTGCGCGTCTTGCAGTTCAGCGAAAGCGGCGGCCTGGTTGGTCGACTGTTCGGTGATGGCGGTGGCCAGCTCGTCCAGGCCTTGGGCGATGTCGGTGAAGCGCTGGTCGGCGCCGGCCTTCTGGCGGCCGAAGGCTTTGGCGACGATGCCCTTGATGCGGTCGCTGAAGGCTTGCGCATCGGCGCCGGTGGTGTCGTCGGCTTCGAGCTCGATGGCGGTTTCGACGGCTTCGGTGAACAGGTTGCCGGTGTCCTGCTTGCGCTTGGTGAGCGGGTTGGCGTTGGGGTGCTGCTGGGCGAACTGCAGCATCTCGGTGCCGAGGCTGGCGGGGCTGTCGGTGACGGCCAGGCCGACGAGGTAGGCCTCGCCGGAGTCGGCGAACTTGGGGTTGACTTCGATGCTGGTGTAGACCTTCTGCTTCTGGTCGTTGACGATCTTGACCAGGTCGGGCGAGGGGTCGATCTGCGCGAACAGGGCGAGCTTGCCGTCTTCGACGGTGCGGGCTTCGACAGCGGTGACATCACCGTAGGCGCGGAAGGGGCCGTCAGGGAAGATGCCGCGGAAGTGCTCCAACCAGACGCGGGCGCCGTACTTCTTGGGGTCGAAGTTCTTGGCCATCTGCTCGATCCAGTTGCGCTCGATGCGGCGGCCGTCGGTGGTGGCGCCTTCGGTGGCGACGCGGAAGGCCTTGGTTTTGCCGATGGCCAGCGGCAGGGCGCCCGCGAGGCCCAGGCCGTGCAGCGCGTCGGGCGAGAGCGCGGCGCCGAGCAGGTCGCCCGGCACGGGGTGGCCGGCCATGGCGGCGGTGCCGAAGCCGATGGCGAGGGTGATGGCAAATGCCAGGGCGGTGAAGATCGATTTTTTCATCGGGGTGGTCTCGGTGGTTGCTCCAGCGCCGCGGCGCCTGATGTGTGACGGGTGCATGGTCGCCGCCCCAACGCGCACGCTCAATGCACTGCGTATGTGTGACGCGGCTCTACAGTGCAAAGGGTGGGTGGGGCTGCAAAAAAGGGAGCGTCTGGCGGGGGCGGGCCGGGACACTCGCGGCGTGAGTACGCACGCGGACGCACCGCCCACCGCCATCGATGAGGCGCCGCCGGCCACCGAGGTGACGCCGGACGCCATGCCACTTCTGCCGGCCGACGCGCAGCGGGTGCAGGCGCGCGCGCTGTATTGGCAAGGCTGGCGAGTGACCGAGATCGCCCGCCTGTTTGGCCTGGCCAAGCAGACCGTTCAGAGCTGGAAGAGCCGCGATGGGTGGGACGATGCGCGGCCCATTGACCGGGTGGCAGCGCAGATTGAAGTACGGATGGTGCAGCTGGTCAACAAGACCCAGAAATCAGGCACGGACTTCAAGGAGATTGATCTGCTGGGGCGGCAGCTGGAGCGCATGGCGCGCATCGACAAGTACGAGGCGACGGGGCGCGAGAGTGACCTGAACCCGGCGCGCGAGAACAAGGGCAAGGGCAAGCCGGGGGTGCGGCACAAGGAGCGCAACCACTTCACCGATGCGCAGGTAGAGCAGCTGCAGACGGCTTTTCGAGACGAGCTGTTTCAGTACCAGCATTTGTGGCGGCAGAACCGGGATGAGCGCACGCGGATGATCCTGAAGAGTCGCCAGATCGGGGCGACCTGGTACTTTGCGCGCGAGGCGCTGGCCAAGGCGATCGAGACGGGGCACAACCAGATTTTTTTGTCGGCCAGCAAGGCGCAGTCGCACATCTTCAAGCAGTACATCCAGCAGTTCGCTTTCGAGGCGTGCGGGGTGGAGCTGTCGGGCGACCCGATCGTGCTGGCGAATGGGGCGCACCTGTACTTTCTGGGTAACAACGCGCGGACGGCGCAGGGCTATCACGGCGACTTCTACTTCGACGAGTTTTTCTGGTCGATGCGGTTTGAGGAGCTGAACAAGGTGGCGAGCGCGATGGCGCTGCACAAGAAGTGGCGCAAGACGTACTTCAGCACGCCGTCATCGATCACGCACGAGGCTTACCCGCTGTGGTCGGGCGAGCGCTTCAACCGGCGGCGGCCGAAGGAGCAGCAGGTGACGATCGACACCAGCCACACGTGGCTGGCGCCGGGGCACACGGGGGCAGACCGGATCTGGCGGCACATCGTGACCATCGAGGATGCGGTGGCGGGTGGGTGCGACTTGTTCGACCTGGAGGAGCTGCGGCTGGAATACACGCCGGACGAGTACGAGAACCTGCTGATGTGCGGGTTCATCGACGACACGTATTCGGTGTTTCCGCTGGGCGAGCTGCGCCCTTGCATGGTGGACAGCTGGGACGAGTGGGGCGATGTGAAGCCGTTCGCGGCGCGGCCCTACGGCTTCAACGCGGTGTGGCTGGGCTATGACCCGAGCCACACGGGCGACACGGCGGGCTGCGTGGTGGTGGCGCCGCCGATGCGGCCGGGCGGGGTGTTCAGGGTGCTGGAGCGGCACCAGTTCAAGGGCATGGACTTCGAGGCGCAGGCGGAGGCGATCAAGAAGATCACGCAGCGCTATTACGTGGCGTACATGGGCATCGACACGACGGGCATTGGCCAGGGGGTGTATCAGCTGGTGCGCAAGTTCTTTCCGCAGGCGCGGGCCTACACCTACAACGTGGAGGTGAAGACGCGCCTGGTGCTGAAGGCCAAGAGCGTGATCACGGCCAGGCGCCTGCAGTTTGACGCGGGCTGGGTGGAGATGGCGCACGCGTTTCTGAGCATCAAGCGGGTGCTGACGGGCAGCGGCCGGGGGGGTGACCTACGACGCGGGGCGCAACGAGAAAACGGGGCACGCCGACCTGGCCTGGGCGGTGATGCATGCATTGGACAACGAGCCGCTGGACGGTCAACCCGGCGGGCAGGCAAACATCATGGAGATGTCATGAACGACGACAAAATTGATAGCAAGCAACCGGCGAATCTGCAGGGCTTCACCTTTGGTGACCCGGTTCCAGTACTGGACAGCCGCGAGGTGCTGGACTACGTGGAATCGTGGTTCAACGGGCGCTGGTATGAGACGCCTGTGCCGCTGGAGGATCTGGCGCGCACGCTGCGCGCGAACGGGCACCACGCCAGCGCGGTCCACTTCAAGCGCAACATGCTGGTGAGCACATTCGAGCCGCATCCGTTGTTGTCGCGCGAGGCCTTTGCGGCCTTCACGCTGGACTGGCTGGTGTTTGGCAACGCCTATCTTGAGCGGGTGGACAACCGGCTGGGCCGGCCGCTGGCGTTGCGCCACAGCCTGGCCAAATACACGCGGCGAGGGCAGGATCTGGACCGCTACTACTTCGTGCGCGGCTGGCAGCAGGAGCACGAATTTGCGCGCGGGTCGGTGTGGCACCTGCGCCAGGAGGAGGTGAACCAGGAGGTGTACGGGCTGCCGGAGTACCTGGCGGCGCTGCAGTCGGCGCTGCTGAACGAGTCGGCCACGCTGTTTCGGCGCCGGTACTACAACAACGGCAGCCATGCGGGCTTCATCCTGTACATCACCGACCCGGCGCAGCAGCAGGACGACATCGATGCGATTCGCAAGGCGCTCAAGGAAAGCAAAGGGGTCGGAAATTTCAGGAACCTGTTCCTCTACAGCCCCGAAGGAAAAAAAGACGGGGTGCAGCTGATCCCGGTCGGCGAGGTGGCGGCCAAGGACGACTTCCTCAACATCAAGAACGTGAGCCGTGACGACGTGCTGGCAGTGCACCGCGTGCCGCCCCAGCTGCTGGGCATCGTGCCCAACAATACGGGCGGCTTCGGCAGCATCGGGGCGGCGGCGCAGGTCTTCTTCAAGAACGAGGTGGAGCCCATCCAGCAGCGCATGCTGGCCCTCAACGACTGGCTAGGCGCGGAGGTGATCAGCTTCAGGCCCTACAGCCTACCCGGCGAGGCGGCCAGCGGCGCAGGGAAAGACGCCGTGCTGGGTGGATGACTGGCTAGACAAATAAGGCCGTAGCGCTTGATGGATAAGCGCAAGCAGCTATAAAAATCAAAGCACGAAAGGCCCCCGATGGGGCCTTTTTGCTGCGCGCCGCACAGGCGCGCCAGCAGCCCCGTGGCGGCCCGACAGCACCCCCCTGGCCACCCAGCCCCGTCTCCGCGCCCGATCACCCCGCCAGCGCCCGCCTGCGCAGCCCCAGCCACGTCCCTGCGCGCCACCCCCGCCGGCACCCAGCCCCCGATCCATCGCCGCCGCCACCCCACCCCCAGCCCCCGGCGCGCGGTCGTGACCCCGCCGCGCCCGCGGGGTTCGTGGGGTCGAAAGTATTCATGGGTGCGGGCTTGTCCTCGGGTGTGCGGGCAGGCCAGGTGCGGTCAAGGTATGGGTGGGGGGTCGGGAAAAGCCTAATTTCCCTGATGGACCATCCAAAAGGGCCGCCAGGCCGCGCCCAGCCTAGCTTTCTCTATTAGGTCAGACCCTGATTTTTCCTGATGCAAACCCTGATATGAGCGTAAGTTGTTGATTTGTATGGGTCTACAGCGGGCTCCAGATCAGCCACTACAACCCTGATCCAATTAGGTCAATATTAGGAAATTATCAGGGTTTAGTTTGCGTCGTAAGTCGTTGTCGCAGAAAGCTAAATTGATGTTTTGTGATGTCGATTAGGGAAATTAGGCTTTTCCCGATCCCCCATGTGTTTTGGGCGCGCTGACGTTTTACGAGGCGCGCCATGGCGCCTTCTCGCGCATCGAGGCAAGTTGGCGGGCTCAAGGTCGCAGCCTCGCTTGTACGCGGCGTGTTCAGGGTGGGATCGTCGGCGGCAGGCGCGGATCAGCCTGCGTGAGAATTGCGTGAGTCTTCACTCGTGCACGGTGCTGGACAGTGCACAAAGCGTGACGCCGGGCCGATGGACGGCCTGAAAAATCAACGACTTGGGTTCGACGGCGAAGCTACGAACCAAGGGGTCGTGGGTTCGAATCCTGCCAGCCGCGCCATTTTATTCTTATGAATCAAGGACTTAGCTCACAAGGCTGAGTCCTTTTTTCTTGGCGTTGTCCCATAGATCTTGGGTTGTCCCATAGAGGCGCGGTTAGAAGACACGGCGGCCATTCTCCGAAGCGCGATAGACCGTTTGTTCAGATTCGTCGCCGCACGTGCCGCATGCCCAGCCCCGCCGCCAGCAGCCCCAGCAGCATCAAGCTCCATTCGGACATCGTATTGACTGTCGCCGGCGGCGTGTAGCAGTACGCGTCAAACGCCACGGCAATGCCCTGGTAGTTGGCGGCCTGGTTGGATCCTTGCGTGCTGTGGACCACTAGGCTCAGCAGGTTGACGCCTTGCACAAAGCCGCTGAGCTCGACCACGCCGGGTTGGGTGCCGACGCTGGAGGTGTCGCGCGTGATGGGCGTCGCCAGCAAGTTGTTGCGCTTCAGCAGGTCGTTGAGATAGACCGCCACCAATCGATCGTCGGCCCGATAGGTCAGTTGCACGCGCATCTTGCGGGCCTCTTCCGCGGTCGGGATGTACCAGCCACCGAAGTACAGGGAGGCCAGCGTCTCCGGGCCGGTGGGTGCCGGTTCGCCATCGAACAGCGGGTAAATCCAGCGCGATCCGGCGGGCGCATCGGCCCAGACGCGGGTGTCGCCGGTTGTCCATGCGGCGGGGGCCAAGCGCGCAGCGGCACCTTCGATATCGAAGTCGCGGAACGGCAGCAGGTTGTCCATGCCACCGTAGGTGTTCAGAAAGTTCACATCCTCATAAAAATTCGTCGCCTGAAGCCCCGGCAAGAATGGCCCACCTGGAGGATCAATGCGGCCCGAGTTGAGCTGGGCCGCGCTGGCCGACGCGTTTGCGCAGGTCAGGGCCAGGCCGCCGCTCAAGGGCACTCCGGGTGGATCGCCATTGCCTGTGACATCCACGTCCCCTATGAACATCACGGAGATGGCCGCGTCGCCAAAAATTGCCGACGTTCCATCCTGCGCGAACGATTCGGCGGGCGTCAGCGCTGCCCAGATCAGCGTCCCCGCAAGGCCAAGATGACGGCCAGCACCCCAAGCAGCGGCTTTCATGCGGCCTGCCATCGACATACACCAGCTCATGATTGGCCCTCCTGGGAAGCGAAAAAGATAACTTACTGATTATGAAGGCGAGGCATGCGCAGAGCCACACCCCGTTTCGGCGGATGGCGGGCAGTGTGATGTGGCCCTGCAGCACAACCCAGTGCGCTGTCTGACAAAAATCAATAGCGACAAGGACTTGTGCAAGCTTTCGTCCCACTGCCTGGCCAGCCCGCCGCACCCTTGGCTTCATGCGAAACTTCGGCATCCATTTATTTGCGGGGTTTTTTTCATGTTCACCGGCATCATTACGGCGGTTGGCCGCATCGCCGAAGTGCGCGATCTGGGCGCCAGCAGTGCGCACGGCAAGCAACTGGTCATCCAGACGCCTGCCGGTTATCTGGACGATGTGGGCCTGGGCGACAGCATTGCGCTCAATGGCGCCTGCATGACGGCCACGCAGATCGACACCGCCGCCGGGCGCTTTGCCATCGACATCTCGGCCGAATCGCTGGCGCGCACGGCGGGGCTGGATCGCACGGGGCCGGTCAATCTTGAAAAAGCCCTGCGCGCGCACGATCGCCTGGGCGGGCACATCGTGTCGGGCCACGTCGATGGCATTGGCCAGGTGACGCACTTCGCGCCGGTGGGCGAAAGCGTCGAGCTGCGCATCCTGGCGCCGCGCGAGCTGGCCAAGTACCTGGCGTACAAGGGTTCGATCACCGTCAATGGCGTCAGCCTGACGGTGAATTCGGTGACCGATCACGCCACGGGCTGCGAATTCAGCATCAACCTGATTCCGCACACCGTGCAGAACACGGCGCTGCACGCGCTGGCGGCCGGTGCGCCTGTCAACCTGGAGGTCGACCTGATGGCCCGTTATGTGGAAAGAATGCTGTCGGTCGGCGTGGACAGGGCGCCGGCAGCTATCAAATAAAGAGTCAACGGTCGAGCGGCAGCTTGACCAACCCCGTCGCCAGCGCCGTGCCGCACAGCACGATCACGCCGCAGAACACCATCCACGTCGTCACCGTTTCGCCCAGCAGCGTGACGCCATAAAACACCGCGAACACCGGAATGGTGAAGGTGACGGTGATTGCGCGCGCCGGCCCCAGCCGCTCGATCAGGCGAAAAAACAGCACGTAGGCGACGGCGGTGCACAGAATGCCCAGCGCCAGCATGGCCCCCCAGGCTTTCAGGCTGGGCGGCTGCGCCGGCCACATCCACAGCGTGGGCAGCGCCAGCCCCAGCGCGGCGCCGATCTGGCTGCCCGTGGCGACCATCAGCGAATTCAGCCCCGACAGGTAGCGCCGCGTGAAGCTGGCCGCGAAGGCATAGCTGATGGTGGCCAAAAGGCAGGCCAGGATGCCCCACGCGCTGACGGCGCCCGACGCGTCGGGCTTGAAGCTGGCCTTGCCGCTGGCCAAGAGCGCCACGCCGATGAAGCCGATGACCAGCCCCACGGTACGCGAAGTGCCCGGCTTGTCGCCCAACCAAACCCAGGCCACCAGCGCGCCGAACAGCGGCACGGTGGCGTTCAGGATCGACGACAGGCCGGTGCTGATCGACAGCAGCGCAAAGCTGAACAGCGCAAACGGGATGGCGGAGTTGATCAGGCCGCACAACATCACCGGCTTCCAGTGCTGGCGAAACTGCGGCCACAACCCGCGCGACAGCATCACCGGCAGCAGCGCCAGCGAGGCAATCACCACGCGCACGCCGGCCGTCGGCAGCGGGCCGAATTCCAGCGTGCCCAGGCGCATGAACAGGAAAGAGGCGCCCCACAGGGCGGCCAGCAGAAGAAATTCAGCGGCGATGGCGGCGGACATGGGCGAGGAGTATGCGGCCGCGCGGTCGGCGGCATGATGAGAAATCGATGGCCGATTGATGCGTGCGTGACATCAGCGCCGCACGACCACGCGCTGCGGGCGCAGCGTGGATGCGGGCTCGGCGCCGGCGGGTGCGTTCACCTGCCAGCCTTCGCGCCGCAGCAGCGCCACCTTGCGGCCCAGGCCGCCGCCGTAGCCGGCCAGCGTGCCGGTGCTGCCCAGCACGCGGTGGCAGGGCACGATCACACTGATGGGGTTGGCGCCCACGGCGGTGCCCACGGCGCGCACGGCGGCGGGGTGGCCGATGCGCGCGGCCACCTGGCCATAGCTTTGCGAATCGCCGGCCGCAATGTCCAGCAACGCGCGCCACACGCTTTGCTGAAACGCGGTGCCGCTTGACAGATCCAGCGGCACGTCGAAGCGCTGGCGCTGGCCGGCGAAGTACTCGGCCACCTCGCGCGCGGCCTGGCCCAGCAGCGAGTGGCCGTGCGTGGGCGCGCCCCAGTTGTGCCACGCTGGCACGCCGCGCTGGCCTTCGGTGAACCAGGCGCCCGACAGGCCCTGCGGCGTGGCGGCCAGCAGCAGGTCGCCCAGCTGCGTGGCGGTGAGGGTGTGCACGGTGTGGAGATGTTGGATCATATGGAAAAACCCCTGTAGCGCTTGTCTGGATTGCGCGAGCAGCTATGAAGTTGATAGTGATGTGGGTGGTGATTGCCATGCGCGCACCACCGCGTAGGCGCGCCAGGGCCGCCAGCGTTCGGCGCGCGACTGGGCGGCGCGGGCGCTCAGGCGCTGGCCATCGGGTGACAGCGCTTTTTGCAGCGCCACGTCACCGGCCGGAAAGGCATCCGGCCAGCGCAGCGCGCGCAGGGCGATGTAGTCGGCCGTCCAGTCGCCGATGCCGGGCAGGGTCTTCAGCGCGTCCATGGTCGCGGCCACATCGACGCCCGCGTGCAGGTTCAATTGGCCGCTGCTCACCGCCGACGCCAGCGCCTGGATGGCCGCCTGCCGTTGGCGCACCAGGCCGAGTTGGCCCAGTTCGTCGCCGCTGGCGGCGGCCAGCGCGGCGGGCGTGGGGAACAGCCGCGCGAGTCCGTCGATGGGCGTTGCCAACGCGGCGCCAAAGCGCTCGACCAGCCGCCTCGTCAGCGTGCGCGCCGCCGCCACCGTGACCTGCTGCCCGATGACGGCGCGCACCGCCAGCTCAAAGCCGTCCAGCGTGCCCGGCACGCGCAGGCCCGCCAGCGTGGGAAAGTCCGCGCCCAGCACGGCGTGGATGGCCGCCGGGTCGGCGTCCAGATCGAGCCAGGCGCGCACGCGGGCGAGCACGCGCGGCAGCTGCGGCGCCAGCGCCTCGGCCACGCGCACCTGCACGCGGTGCTGATCGGGTTCGAAGCGGCAGGCGACCCAGCCGCAGGTGTTGTCATCGAGGCGCAGCGTGCGCGCCACCGTGTGGGCTGCGACATCGATCTGCTCCACGCCTGCGATGCCGCGTTGCTGCAAAAATTGAAGCATCTCGCGCACATCGTACGGGGGCCGGTAGCCCAAAGTAACCACAATGCCGTCGCCCGGCGCCGGTGCGCTGCCATCGCGGCGCAACGCCGTCGGGCTCATGCGGTACTGCGCGGCAAACGCGGCGTTGAAGCGGCGCAGGCTGGCAAAACCCGCCGCCAGCGCCACCTGGGCGATGGGCAGGCGCGTGTCGGCCAACAGTTGCTTGGCGGCCAGCAGGCGGCGCGTTTGCAGCCAGTCCATGGGCGACACGCCCAGCTCGGCCTCGAACACGCGGCGCAGGTGGCGGTCGCTCACGCCCAGGCGCGCGGCCAGCCCGGCCACGCTGGGCACGTCGTCTCCCCAGGCGTCGGGTGAATCAAGCAGGCGCGCGGCGTGCTGGGCGAGCAGGGCGGACGCGTCCTGCGCCGACCAGGCCAGCGTCTGCGGCGCGAACTCGGGCCGGCAGCGCAGGCAGGGGCGAAAGCCGGCGCCTTCAGCCTGCGAGGCGTGGGTGAAAAAGCGGCAGTTCTCGCGCCGGGGCGTCTTCACGCGGCACACCGGGCGGCAGTAGATGCCGGTGGAGGTCACGCCGATGAAGAACGCGCCGTCAAAGCGCGCGTCGTGCGCCGCCACGGCGCGGTAGCAGGCGTCGGCGTCGAGGGGCGCGGTGGGCGAGGGCATGGCGCCATGATAGGTTTCGGGCGTGCGTTGACTCGCCGTTTTCGGACATGGTGATCGGGAGGCGCTTGAATCAACAGCCGGACGCGAAGGACGCGAAGGACGCGAAGATCACGCGAAGGACGCGAAAAAGACAAATCTAAAAAAAAGGTTTTCTTTCGCGTTCTTCGCGAATCCTTTGCGTCCTTCGCGTACGGCTGTTCGTCGGCCGTTGCCATCCAGAGCGATCCCTACAATCTCTGCCCATGCAAGTCACCCCCAGCATCTTCAAGGCCTACGACATCCGCGGCACCACGCCGACCACGCTGAACGAGCCGGTGGCCGAGGCCGTGGGGCTGGCCTTCGGCACGCAGGCGATGGCGCTGGGCGAAAAGACGGTGGCCGTGGGCCGCGACGGCCGCCTGTCCGGCCCGTCACTCTCGTCAGCGTTGATCCGCGGGCTGGTCGCCGCGGGCGTTGAGGTGATGGACATCGGCCTGGCCACCACGCCGATGCTGTACTTTGCCGCGCACACGCTGTGCAGCAGCGGCATCCAGGTGACGGGCAGCCACAACCCGCGCGACGACAACGGCTTCAAGATGGTGCTGGCCGGCCGCGCGATCTACGGCGACGACATTCAGGCGCTGCGCCGCACCATCGAAGGCGAATCGTGGCAGCGCCGCGCGGGCGGCAGCGCACGCACGCACGACGTGCTGCCGGCGTACCGGGAGCGTATCGTGGGCGATATCAAGCTGGCGCGGCCGATGAAAGTCGTCGTCGACTGCGGCAACGGCGTGGCCGGAGCCAGCGCGCCATCGATCTTTCGTGCCATCGGCTGCGAAGTCATCGAGCTGTTCAGCGAGGTCGACGGCCACTTCCCCAACCACCACCCCGACCCCAGCAAACCCGACAACCTGCGCGACGTGATCCGCGCGCTGCAAGAAACGGACGCTGAATTGGGCCTGGCCTTTGACGGCGATGGCGACCGGCTGGGCATCGTCACCAAGGACGGGCAGAACATCTTCCCTGATCGCCAGATGATGATGTTCGCGCAGGACGTGCTAAGCCGCGTACCCGGCGGCACCATCGTCTACGACGTGAAATGCTCGCAGCGCCTGGCGCCGGCCATTGAAGCCGCGGGCGGCGTGCCGCTGATGTTCAAGACTGGCCACTCGCTGGTCAAGGCGCGCATGAAAGAGGTCGATTCGCCCTTGGGCGGCGAGATGAGCGGCCACATCTTCTTCAAGGAGCGCTGGTACGGCTTTGACGACGGCACCTACGCCGGCTGCCGTCTGCTCGAAATCCTGAGCCGCCACGCCGACCCCAGCGCCGTGCTGAACGCGCTGCCCACCAGCCACAGCACGCCCGAGTTGAACGTGGCCTGCGCCGAGGGCGAGCCGCACCGGCTGGCGGCTGAGTTGCAAGGCCTGGCGGCCGAGGCTTTCAAAGCGCCGGCGCAGGTGAGCACCATCGACGGCCTGCGCGTCGACTGGCCCGACGGCTTTGGCCTGATCCGCGCCAGCAACACCACGCCCGTGCTGGTGCTGCGCTTCGAGGGGCAGGACGATGCGGCCTTGAAGCGCATCGAGGCCGACATGCTGGCGCTGCTGCGGCGCGTGAAGCCCGATGCGCAACTGGGCGCTTCGGCGCATTGAGCATAAAAACAGGTGCCAGCGCTGATGCATCAAGCGCCAGCAGCTATCATTTTTGTATATTGGTCCGAAAGACATCCGCTTGAAGCTGTGCCGCTCCATCGTCATTCCCGCGCAGGCGGGAATCCATGCAGCCACCGTAGCAAGCGCCTCTGGATTCCCGCCTGCGCGGGAATGACGGTCCGGTCATAAGCTCTTTATCGAACGCAGTGCGCACGCTCTACAGCCTGGCCGCCTGGGCCGCCCAACCCCTGCTGCGGCGCAAGCTGGCGCGGCGCGGCGTGGCAGAGCCGGGTTACCTGCATGCGGTGGACGAGCGCTTTGGCCACTACGCCACGCCGCGGCCTGAGGGCGCTGGTCCGCTGATCTGGATTCACGCCGTGTCGCTGGGCGAAACCCGCGCGGCCGCCATCCTGCTGACCGCGCTGCGCGAGCGCCTGCCCGGCATGCGCCTGCTGCTCACACACGGCACCGCGACCGGGCGCGCCGAAGGGCAAAAGCTGCTGCAGCCCGGCGACGTGCAGGTCTGGCAGCCCTGGGATTCGCGCGGCGCCACGCAACGCTTTGTCGATTATTTCCGCCCCGACCTTGGCGTGCTGATGGAAACCGAGATCTGGCCGAACCTGATCGCGGCCTGCCGGGCGCGCAATGTGCCGCTGGCGCTGGTCAACGCGCGCCTGTCGGCCCGGTCGCTGCGCGGTGCCGAGCGGGCCGGCTGGCTGCTGCGGCCGGCTTATGGGGCGCTGTCGGCTGCGTACGCGCAGACCGAGGCCGACGCGGCGCGGCTTCGCGCCATCGGCGTCAAGCATGTCGCCGTGCAGGGCAACCTGAAGTTCGACGCGCAACCCGACGCGGCCCAACGGGCGCAGGCCAGCGGTTGGCGTGCCGCGCTGGGCGCGCGCCCGGTCGTCATGCTGGCCAGTTCGCGCGAGGGCGAAGAGGCAGAGTTTTTGGGGCTGACGGGCACGCCACCGCTTGCCAGCAAAGCGCAGGGCGCTACACAATCCATAGCTTTCACGGCGCCGCTGTGGCTCATCGTGCCGCGCCATCCGCAGCGCTTCGACGAAGTTGCGCGCTTGGCCGCCGACCGCGGGTGGCGAGTGGGGCGCCGCAGCGCCTGGCAGGGCGTGCCGCCGGACGAGGCTCTGTCGGCCGACGTGTGGATTGGCGATTCGCTGGGCGAGATGGCGCTGTATTACGGGTTGGCCGACGTGGCCCTGCTGGGCGGCAGCTTTGCGCCACTCGGCGGCCAGAACCTGATTGAAGCGGCGGCTTGCGGCTGCCCCGTGGTGATGGGGCCGCACACGTTCAACTTTGCGCAGGCGGCGGAATGGGCCGAGGCGGCGGGCGCCGCGCACCGGGTGGCTCATCTGGCCGAAGGCTTGATGCTTGCGCGCCAGCTGCTGGCCGATGCGCCGCGCCGCGATGCCATGCGGCGCGCCGGGCTGGCGTTTGCGGCCGAACACCGTGGCGCGGCCCGGCGCACAGCCGATGCGCTGGCAGCGCTGCTGCGGGCAGGCGGCGCGCCGCCATCAGTAGACTGAAAGCCCAATTGCGGGCGTGAGCCTGATAGAGTGGCGCCTTGAGGCCGTCGCGCCCTTTGACACGAATCGACCCATGTTCCGCTTCTTTGCCATATTTCTCGTCATCCAGGCCGTGCTGTTCGGGGTGGAGATGCTCAACCCCGTGCAACAGGCCGTGGTCGATCCGTGGACTGGTCTGGTGGCCAAGATGAGTGCGGGCGTGGTGCACTTCTTCGACCCCTCGGTCATTTCGTACGGCCGTGTGCTGCAAAGCGCCAAGACCGGCTTCGGCGTCTCGATCGAGCCCGGCTGCAACGGCGTCGAAGCCACGATCGTGCTGGTGGCGGCGATGCTGGCGTTTCCTTCCAGCTGGAAGATGAAGCTGTGGGGCATCGGCCTGGGCTTTCTGGCGGTGCAGTTCGTCAACCTGCTGCGGGTGGTCAGTCTGTTCTTCCTGGGCCAGTGGAATTTCAAGGTGTTCGAGTTTGCCCACCTCTACATGTGGCAGGCGCTCATCATGCTGGACGTGCTGGTGGTCTGGCTGCTCTGGATGCGCTTCGTGGCGCGCCACGATCCCAAGCCGGCGGTGCAGGCCGCCCCCGCCTCATAAGGTGGCTGACCCATGCGCGCGACACTGATCGGACGCTTCCTGCTGCTGGCCATTGTCTGGCTGGCGGCGCTGTTGCCGCTGTGGTACTGGGCCGCCCGCTGGCTGGCCACGCCGCCCATCTGGCTGGCGGGCACGCTGATGAAGGCGTTCTTCCCGTGGGTTGAAAGCTTCGAACAGGTCGGCGTCCAGGGCGTGCTGCATACGCTGGTGCAGGTGCGCATGCAGGGGCCGCGGGGCGATGTTTTTGGTGAACTGGCGCCGGAGGTGAGCTACCCCACTTACGGCTACGGGCTGGTGCTGCTGTGGGCCATGCTGCTGGCATCGCGCACCGAACGCTGGTGGCTCAAGGGCCTGATCGGCAGCGTGCTGCTGATTCCGGCGCAGGCCTGGGGCATCTGCTTTCAGTGGCTGCGTGACGTGGTGCTGCTGTCGGGCCAATCAGGAGCCGCATATCTTCAGTATTCCATGTGGGCCAAGAACTTGATCGCGTACGGCTACCAGTTTGGCTTTCTCATGCTGACACCGGTGGCGCCGATCATGCTGTGGCTGCTGTTCAACAAGCGCTTCGTGGCCGCGCTGTGGCTCGAAGCCGCGCTGGCCGAATCACCCGAGCAGCGCGCCCACGCGCCGACGGTGGAGCGCTGAAGCTCCTCTTTCAATAGCGTCTGCCCCCTTTTCTGGCAAGGGCAAGAGCGGACTTTCATCGCAGGTTGGGCGTTGCCGATGCGCGGGCGCGGCGCGCCCGCGAGTCACTTCACCGGCGGTCGGCGCGGCTGGCGCGGCTCGGGCGGCTCTTGGCAGCTGCCGGTGCGCTGGCCGCAGGAGCGGGCGCCGGCACTGTCGTGGCCGTGGCAGGCACTACAGCGTTTTCCGCAATCAGCATCTGGTTGATGGGCAGCAGGTCGGCAGGCACCAGCATGCCGGCGGCCTGCTTCAGGCGCAGCAGGCCGACCAGCACGTCGTAGCGCGCACGCGCCAGGTCGCGCCGGGTCTGATAGAGCTGGCTCTGGGCGTTCAGCACGTCGATGTTGATGCGCACACCGACCTGATAACCCAGTTGGTTGGCTTCCAGTGCCGTCAGGCTCGAGCGCTCGGCCGCTTCCAGCGCCGCGACCTGGCCCAGGCCGGACTGCACGCCAAAGAAGGCGGCGCGCGTGGCCTGCGCCACGGTGCGCTGCGCGTTGTCCAGATCGGCGGTGGCCTTGTCCTCCAGCGACAGGGTTTCGCGCACCCGGTTCTGCACCGCGAAGCCGGCAAACAGCGGCCAGTTGAGCGCCACGCCCACCGAAGCGACGTTGCTGCGAAAGCTGGTGGTGGGCGCCGCGGAGACGGTCGGGTTGCCGTCGGGGTAGCGGTTCTGGCCGGCGCTCACCTGCAGGTCGACCGTGGGCAGGTGGCCCGTCTTGGCCTTGGCGGTTTCCATGCGGGCAATGTCGAGCGCCATGCGCGCCTGCTGGACGGCCGGGTGCTGGTCCATGGCCCAGCTGACCCAGGTATTCACGTCGTCCGGGCTGGGCTTGGGCAGCACGATGGGCTGCGCCAACGGCTGAGGCCGCGTGCCGACCAGCCCCACCAGCTGGTCCAGCGCCAGCCGCTTGACGCGCAGGTCGTTCTCGGCCGCGATCTCCTGCGCCGTGGCCAGGTCAAAGCGCGCCTGCGCCTCGCGGCTGTCGGTGACGGTGGCGTTGCCCACTTCGAAATTGCGCTTGGCGGCTTCCAGCTGCTCGGCCACCGCGGCCTTGAGCGCACGCACCACGCTGAGCGAATCCTGGGCCGCCAGCACGTCGAAATACGCCTGCGACAGCCGCACCACCAGATCCTGCCCGGTGCCCGACAGCTGGACCATCGCGGCTTCGGCCGCACGCTTTCCCTGGTCCCAGGTGATGCGGTTGGCCGGGCGGAACAGCGGCTGCGAGCCCACCACCGACGCGTTCAACACGTTGTACGACTTGCTCGAAGTGTTGCCGGCCAGGTTGTTGTTCAGCCAGTTGTGCTGCGCCCCGGCCTGCAGGCCCACCTGCGGCAGCAGGCCAGCGCGTGCCTGGTCTGCGCGCGCCTGCGCCGCCAGCGCGTTGGCGCGCGCCGACTGAAAGGGCGCGTCGTAACCCTGCGCGGCGTCGTACAGCTGCAACAGCGACTGAGCGCGCACGGGCGCGGCAGCCGTCAGGACCAGGGCCGCGACCAGGGAGGCCAGGGGGCGGAGCGCGGGCAGGGACATGGATAGCCTTTTTGGAAAAATCGGTCAGTAGCGGGGCACGGTCGGATCGACCTGCAGCGACCAGGCGTCGATGCCGCCTGCCACATTGGCCAGGCGGTCGAAGCCGTGCTGGGCCAGGAACATGGCGACCTGCATGCTGCGCCCGCCGTGGTGGCACAGCACGGCGACGGGACGGTCCGGGTCCAGCTCATGCAGCCGCGCCGGGACAAGGTGCATGGGCAATTGCAGCAGTTCGGTGCCGTCCGGGCGCACGCTGGCGGCCGCCCACTCGGCGGGCTCGCGCACGTCGAGCAGCAGGGGCGTGCCCACGTCGGCGGCGGCCTGCAGCCAGCGGGGCAGGTCGCGCGGTGACACTTGGTCAATCATGCGTGGGCTTCCCTGTGGCGCGTTGCGCTGCGGGCACGGGACAAGACCGTTCGGTCGTTTGGCCGCAGATCGACGACCACGCAGCGTGGTCGCGCGCCAGCATCGCCAGGGGCGCCACACCCGTGATCAAGCGCTGCGGGCGCCGGCGAGACGTGGCGGCCATAGGGTGCTTCAAAAATGGAAGCGGGACGGCTCAGGAAAACCCAGCAGGCGCGGGGCGACGGTGTCCCAGGCCTGGGTCGACACCAGACCCGACTCGGCGCGGCGCACCAGGGTGGCGCGCATGACGGGGTCTTCGCCCACCACGGCCATCAGGCGGCCGCCCGGTTTGAGCAGGTCCAGCAGGCGTTCGGGCACGTGCGCGACCGAGCCCGACAGCACGATGGCGTCGAACGGGCCGTCGGCCGACAGGTCGGCGCTGGCGCCGTCGGCCGCGCGCACTTCCACGTTCAGCACGCCGGCGCGCTGCAGGTTGGCGTGGGCGGTGCGGGCCAGTTCGTTGTCGATCTCCAGCGTCAGCACGCGCTGCGCGCGGTGGCCCAGCAGCGCGGCCATGAAGCCGCTGCCGGTGCCGATCTCCAGCACCTTTTCGTGCTTGGCGACCTGCAGGTCCTGCAGCATGCGGGCCTCGACGCGCGGCGCCAGCATGACTTGCTCGGCGGCCACCGCGCCATCGCCGGCCTTCAGCGGGATTTCCAGGTCGGCAAAGGCCAGGGCGCGGTGCGCGGCGGGCACGAAATCCTCGCGCCGCACCACGGCCAGCAGGTCCAGCACGTGGGCGTCGAGCACGTCCCAGGGGCGGATCTGCTGCTCGATCATGTTGAAGCGGGCTTGTTCGACGTTCATTCTCGACTCTCCAGGCGGTTCTTCACCAGTCAACCTTTCATTTTATCGGCCGACCCTGACGCCGCAGGTGCGACGCCGAAACGGCGCTTCAGCCATTGCCCCAGGTCGTCCAGGTAGCAGTACACCACGGGCACCACCACCAGCGTCAGCAGCGACGATGTAATGACGCCGCCGATCACCGCCTGCCCCATGGGTGCGCGCTGCTCCGAGCCTTCGCTGACGGCAAACGCCAGCGGCACCATGCCGAACACCATGGCCAGCGTGGTCATCAAAATCGGCCGCAGCCGCACGCGCGCGGCGGCCAGCAGGGCCGGTTCGCGCGCCAGCGGCTCGCTGTGGCCGGTTTCGCCGGCGCGGCCTTCGCGCGCGCGGATGGCAAAGTCGACCAGCAGGATGGCGTTCTTGGTCACCAGGCCCATCAGCATGACGATGCCGATGATCGAGAACATCGACATGCTGCTGCCGAACATCAGCAGCGCCAGCACCACGCCGATCAGCGTGAGCGGCAACGAGGTCATCAGCGCCATGGGCTGCAAAAAGCTCTTGAACTGGCTGGCCAGGATCATGTAGATGAAGATGATCGCCATGGCCAGCGCCTGCAGCGCGTAGGTGAACGACTCCTGCATGTTCTTGGTGGCGCCGCCGAAGGTGAAGCCGTAGCCGGGCGGAAAGGTCACCTTGTCGAGCAGCGTGCGGATGTCGCCGGATACCTCGCCCGAGGTGCGGCCCTGCACGTTGGCGGTGATCTGGATCTCGCGCAGCATGGCGCGGCGGTTGATCTGGTTGGTGCCGGTGGCCTCGGTCAGCGTGGCCACCTGGTTCAGCCGCACGATGCGCGGCGTGCCGTCGGCGTTGGCGCCGGCGGTCAGCGGCAGTCTTTCCAGGTCGGCCAGCGTGGTGCGCGATTCGGGCGCCAGCCGCACGATGACGTCGTAGGTCTGGTCGTCCGGCGCGCGCCAGTTGCCCACCGTGGTGCCGGCCACCAGCGTGCGCAGCGGTGCGGCGATCTGCGCGGTCGACAGGCCCAGTTCAGAGGCCGCCTCGCGCCGCACGTGCACTTCCAGCGTCGGCTTGTCGGGCTTGCTGCTCGAATCCAGGTCGACCAGGCCGGGGATGGCGCGCAGGTCCGCCATCAGCGGGCGGGCCAGCCGCTCCAGCTCGGTCTGGTCCGGCCCCTGCAGCGAAAACTCGATCTGCTTCTGGCCGCCCACCGGCTCCAGCAGCCCGGCCTGCGTGACGGTGATGCCCGGCACCGCGCGCAGCCGCTCGCGCATGGCGGACGCCAGTTGCTGCGCATCGCGCGTGCGGGCGTGCCGGTCAACCAGGCGGATGTACAGGCTGGCGTTGGTCTTGCCGGTGGCGTTGCCGCTGTTGATGGTGGTCACCGTGTAGCGCACTTCGGGGAAGCTGCGGATCACGGCGTCGACCTGCCGCGCCTTGGCTTCGGTGGCTTGCAGCGACGAGCCCTGCGGCGTGTAGAAGGCGACGTTGGTCTCCGAGAAATCGGCCTGCGGCACAAATTCGGTGCCCAGCAGCCGCACCATCGCCACGCTCAGCGCGAAGATCGCGCCCGCGATCAGCAGCGTCAGCAGCTTGTGCGCCAGCGCCCAGCGCAGGATGCGCTGGTAGCCTTCGGCCATGCGGTCGGTCGCGCGGTCAAACCAGTCGGTGACGCGGCCGATGGTCTTGTCGTACAGGGTGACGGGCGGGCCGGCGGGCCGGCCGTGGGCGTGCACGCTCGGGTCGTGCCACACCGACGACAGCATCGGGTCGAGCGTGAAGCTGACAAACATCGAGATCAGCACCGCCGCCACGATGGTCAGGCCGAATTCGTGGAAGAACTTGCCGATGATGCCTTCCATGAAGCCGATGGGCAGGAACACCGCCACGATCGACAGCGTGGTGGCCAGCACCGCCAGGCCGATTTCCTGCGTGCCTTCCATGGCGGCGGCGAAGCTGCTCTTGCCCATCTGCGCGTGCCGCACGATGTTCTCGCGCACCACGATGGCATCGTCGATCAGCAGCCCCACGCAGAGGCTGAGCGCCATCAGCGTGATCATGTTCACCGTGAAGCCGAACAGCTGCATGAAGAAGAAGGTGCCGATGATCGAGATCGGCAGCGTCAGCCCCGTGATGACCGTGCTGCGCCACGAATTGAGGAACAGGAACACGATCAGCACCGTGAGGATGGCGCCTTCGAACAGCGTCTGCCGCACGTTGGTGACCGCCACGCGGATCGGGCGCGACAGATCGGTCACAGGCTCCAGCCGGACGCCGGGCGGCAACTCGGCCCGCAGCGCGGTGATGGCCTGGTTCAGCCCGTCGACGACCTGGATGGTGTTTTCGTCCTGCGCCTTCTGCACGCTGACCAGCAGCGTGCGCTGGCCGTTGTACAGCGCCAGCGATTCCTGCTCCTGCGCGCCGTCCTGCACGGTGGCGACCTGGTTCAGGTAGATGGGCGAGCCTCCGCGGCGGGCAACGATGATGCGGCCAAAGTCCTCGGGCCGCTCCACGCGGCCTTCGAGCTGCACCGTCAGTTCCTGCGCGCGGGTGCGCACGGGGCCGAGCGGCTGGTCCTGGTTTTCGCCGCGCACGGCCTGCATGACCTGGTCGGGCGTCACGCCCAGCGCTTCGAGCGCCTGCGGCTGCAGGTAGAGGTGAATCTCGCGCTTGGACCCGCCCACCAGGTTGACGGCGCCGACGCCGCGCACGTTTTCCAGGCGCTTTTTCAGCACCTGGTCGGTCCAGTTGGTGAGTTCGGTGGCGGACAGCGGCTTTTGCCCCGGCCGCTCGTCGGGCAGCACCGCCAGCGACCAGATGGCGCGGCTGGACGGGTCAAAGCGCAGCACGCGCGGCTCCTTGACTTCGTCGCGCAGCAGCGGGCGCACCTGGCCGATTTTTTCGCGCACGTCGTCGGCGGCCTTGCGGCCGTTGATGTGCAGCTGAAATTCGATGATGACGAGGGACATGCCCTCGTAGCTGCGCGAGGTGAGGGCGTTGATGCCGGCAATGGAGTTGACGGCTTCCTCGATCTTCTTGGTGACTTCGCTTTCGACGATGGCGGGCGAGGCGCCGGGGTAGTCGGTGGTGACGACGACGACGGGGAAGTCGATGTTGGGGAACTGGTCGACCTGCAGGCGCTGCAGCGAGAACAGGCCGAGCACCACGAAGGCGAGCATCACCATGGTGGCGAACACCGGGTTGTGCAGGCTGACTTTGGTGAACCACATGGTAGGGTCAGGCGGCTTGGAGCTTCAAGCTAATTCGGGTGCTAGCGCTTGATGGGTGAGCGCTGATAGCTATTAAAGTGGTAGCGTGTGTGGGCGTTGGCGGCGCTGTCGGCCGGGATGTGCGCCCGGCGGCGCAGTCACTTTCTTTTGCTCCGCCAAAAGAAAGTAACCAAAGAAAAGGCGGCCCCACTGGCCGTGTCCCCTGCGGGGCAACCTGCGATGCTCGGTCGCGGGGCGGCGCTGCGGAACTCGCTTCGCGCTTCGCGCTGCGCTCAGACAGCCGCAGCGAGTCAGAGCACGAAGCGCGCATGCTTCGCTGCGCGCCCGCCCCACGCCCTGCGCTTCTCGGCACGGCCAGAGGGGAGTTGAAATCCGCTCGGGCCATCGCTGCGCTCGGCCCTGAATGGATCGGCGCCGCTGCTTCGCGCGGTGGTCTTTGCTCTCTCTCCCTCTGGGAGAGGGCAGGGGTGAGGGCGGCCCAATTCAAAAAGCATCGCTGCCTGCGCTTTGATGACCAAGCCGCGGGGCGGGCACTGGTGCCCGCCTTGGACGTCCACGCGGGCACCAGTGCCCGCCCTACGGCCGACGCCCACCCACCGCCCAATGCCATCACCGGCAGGTTCATGGCCGCGCGCCGTTCTGCGCCGCACTGGCGGGCGCGGCGGGGCTGGCCAGCTTGACTTGGGTGCCTTCGCGCAGCACGCCGGCGGCACCGCGCAGCACGCGCGCGCCGTCGGTCACGCCTTGCACGGCCACCCAGGTTTCGCCGTCGACTTCGCCGCGCGCGCCCATCTGCACGGTGCGGTGCGCGATGCGGCCGTTGTCGACCACCTGGATGTAGGGCAGTGGCTTGTCGGTGCGCACGGCGTTCAGCGGCACGGCCAGGGCGCGCTGGGTTTCGGTGGCCAGCTGGCCTTGTGCGAACAGGCCCTGGCGCAGGCCGGGCTGGGTAGCCACGCTCAGGTAGACCAGCACGCTGCGGCTGCCGGCCTGGGCGCTGGGGTTGATGCGCGCCACGCTGGCGTTCACGGGCTGCGGTACGCCTTCGATGGTGAGCGACGCGGGCTGGCCGACGCGCACTGCGCCGGCGTCGGCGGGGCTCAGGGCGACTTCCAACTCCAGCCGACTCAGGTCGACGATTTCGACGATGCGCGCCTCGGGCGCCACGCGTTCGCCGGGCTGGGCCAGGCGCTGCGAGATCTGCCCTGCAATCGGCGCGCGCAGCACCGTGTCGGACAGCGACTTGCGCACGACTTCGGCGCCGTGCTGGGCCGCGCGCAGGTTGGCGCGGGCGGTGTTCAGGCTGGCCAGCGAGTTGTCGAGCGCCGTCCTGGAGATGAAGCCCTGGTTGACCAGCGCGGCGTTGTTGTCGTATTGGCGCTGGGCGATGTCGACCTGCGCGCGCGCGGCGTCGGCCTGCTGCTGGGCCTGGCGCAGGCGTTCGGCGTATTCGGTGGCTTCGACGCGGGCGATCACCTGGCCGGCCTGCACGGTGTCGCCTTCGCGCACCGTCAGGCCTTGCAGTTCACCCGGCACGCGCGCCTTGACGACGGCGGTGTTCACCGCCTTCAACGAGCCGGTAATGGGCAGCCCGCTGGTCAGCTCGCGCACCTGCGCGGTGGCCAGGTCGATGGCGCCCAGCTCAATGACGGGGTCTTTGGTGGGTGCAATCTGCGCCTGCTTGGCGGCCTGGCGAGCGCTGTAGCCGCGCCAGCCCAGCGCAACGGCGGCAGCCAGCGCCAGCAGCACCAGGACGACGGTCAGCGTGCGGCGGGTGGTGGAACTCATGGATAGGAATCAATTCTGGCAGAGCGCTGCCGCCGACGCAAAGAACGGAGCGTATCGGAAAGCGCTGCCCGCCCACCCGCCGCTGGCGCCGCAGGCTTGCAGACATCGGCGGGCCGCGCCGCACGGCGCACAGCGGCTCGGCAGCGTCATCGCTTCAGTCCGCGCACCACCATGTCGGCGTGCATGTCCAGCAGGGCCATGGGCTCGGGCATCAGCGCCGCGGGGCAGATCGGCGCCATCGAAAAGCGCCAGGTCACCATCTGCACCAGCGGTGCCACGATCAGCTGCGCGGCCAGCGTCAGGTCCACCGGACGCCATTCGCCGCGCTCCACCCCGCGCTGCACGATCAGGCGCAGCAGTTCGTGGCTGGGGCGCACGACTTCGTCCTGGTAATACTGCGCCAGGTCGGGAAAGTTGGCCGCTTCGCTCATCAGCAGCTTGGTCAGGCCGGCGGCGGGCGTGCCGCCGTACTGGCTCCACCAGCGGTGGATCACCTCGCGCAGCAGCTCGGCGCTGCTGCCGGTGTAGCCGGCCACTTCGCGGAAGGCGTCCTGCAGGTGCCGGCTGGCGTTTTCATGCACCACGGCCTTGAACAGCGCTTCCTTGCTGGGAAAGTACAGAAACAGCGTGCCCTTGGAAACCCCCGCGCGCGCGGCGACTTCCTCCACCCGCGTGGCGGCGTAGCCTTTTTCGACAAACAGCGCCAGCGCGGCTTCCAGCAGCTCGCCGGGCCGGGCTTCCTTGCGGCGCGCGCGCTTGCCGGGCGTGGCGGGGGGCGGGGGCGTGATCGTATCCATTACTGACTGACTGGTTAGTAATATAAGCAGTCGGGTGGGCGTCGTCAAGGTCGGTGGCCCTGAAAGGGGCGGGGCCGGCGGGGTGCGCGGCCGACGCGGCGCTCAAGCCACCAGCGGCGGTGCCTGCATGGCTTCGATCTGGTCGACCAGCGTGTCGATCTGCCCGCGCCAGTAGTCCGGCGTGCCGAAGTCCGGAAACGCCGCCGGAAACGCCGGGTCGTCCCAGCGCCGCGCGACCCAGGCGCTGTAGTGGATCAGGCGCAGCGTGCGCAGCGGTTCGATCAGCGCCAGCTCGCGGCGGTCGAATTCGCGCATCTGCTCGTAGCCGTCCAGCAGCGCCACCAGCGCGCGCTGGCGCTCGGCGCGTTCGCCGGGCAGCAGCATCCACAAATCCTGCACCGCCGGCCCGCTGCGGCAGTCGTCCAGGTCGACAAAATGCGGCCCGCCGCCGGGCTGGTCGGCCGGCGTCCACAGGATGTTGCCGGGGTGGCAGTCGGCGTGCAGGCGCAACGTGGCCACCGCGCCGGATTCAGAAGGTTTTTGGCCTCCAGCGCTTGTCCAATCAGCGCAGTCAGCTATGCAATCGATAGCTTGCTGGCTGATGTCGGCCCACGCACGCTCCACCTCCAGCGGCAGCGCGCCGTGTGCCAGCAGCCAGTCGCGCGGCTCCGTGCCGTAGCTGGCCACGTCCACCGCCGGCCGCTGCGCAAACCCGCGCCGCACACCCACCGTGTGCAGCCGCGCGATGAAGCGGCCGATCCATTCCAGCGTCTCGCCGTCGCTCAGCTCGGGCGTGCGCCCGCCGCGCCGCGGGCTGACGGAAAACAGTGCGCCGTCGTGCGCATGCAGCGTGCGCCCGTCCAGCACCAGCGGCCCCACCACCGGCACCTCCGCCGCCATCAGCTCGTGTGCGAAGGCGTGTTCTTCCTCGATCTGCGCCGCGCTCCAGCGGCCGGGCCGGTAGAACTTGAGCACCACCGCCGCGTGCGCGTCGGCCAGCGGCGTGCCAGGCTCCAGGTGCGCGAGGTAGACGCGGTTCTCGTACGAATTCAGCGCCATCAGCCGGCCATCGCCCACCAGGTCGACGCTGGCCAGCGCGTCCATCACGAAGTCGGGCGTCAGGGTGTCAAAAGGGTGTGGCGTTGCGGACATGCGCGGCATTGTCGCCGCCCGCGCCACAATGCTCGGCATGACCGCCCCGCAATACTGGCTGATGAAGTCCGAGCCCGACGAGTGCTCCATCGACGACGCCCTCGCCGCGCCCCACCAGACCGTGCCCTGGACCGGCGTGCGCAACTACCAGGCGCGCAACTTCATGCGCGACGACATGCGCGTGGGCGATGGGGTGTTGTTCTACCACTCCAGCTGCGCCCAGCCGGGCATTGCGGGGATAGCGCGCGTGGCCTCGGCAGCGCGCGTCGATCCGACGCAGTTCGATCCCGATTCGCCGTACTACGACCCGAAGTCAAAGCCCGAGGCACCGCGCTGGCAGCTGGTGGACGTGCAGGCGCTGCGCAAGACGCGGGTGCTGGGGTTGGCGGAGCTGCGTGAGATGCCGGAACTGGCCGAGATGCGCGTGTTGCAGCGGGGAAATAGGTTGTCGATTACGCCGGTGACGGAGAAGGAGTGGGCGGCGATCAAGGGCTTGCTGGGGCGGTAGCGCAGTTGCCCTTTAGGTGTACTGTCGACTATCCGGCTGCATAACGGAATGCTCGTCAAACTGTGCGGACATCCGATAAGACAGCGTGAATTTCCTGAGCGAGCTTCCTCAACGAGATTCGTCGTTTTTGTCGATCGTGCAGTGCTTCTAGTTATCTCGCGTTTATGCTAGATAAACCAATTTAGGTCGCACGAAACGCCCTATGGGCTCTACCCACGACGCTCATTGCTTGGCAATTGGCAGGATGATTGTCGCGTTTCAAAGCTTGGAAGCGACGTTGAAAAGTGAGTTGACGCTATTGATGAACAATCAATTGGAAACGCCGGGAGGGCAGCTCACGTATGCGATGGTCGCAGAACTCCCATTTAGAGTGACAGTCCGCCTTGCAGCCGCTCTACCAGGGGTTTTCACGCTGCAAAAAATCGTGCCGGTGAAGCCTGAATCTGAAGTATGTCTTAACCAGCTATTCGCCGAAACAGCAGACTTGCTCGAGAAGGGACTGAAGATGGCTGGAGAGGTCGAGGAGCGGCGGAACCAAGTGGTGCATAGCCACTGGTTTCTCGGTTCTGGTTACGTGGCGCCCGAAGGCACCATGACAAGGATGAAGACCAAGACCAAGAAGGGTGCCGTAGCGACGACTTTTGATCATGAAACCTTGGCAGACTTGAACAGCATTGCGGAGAGCGCTGAGGAGGCGCAGAGGCTGATCGGTATGGCACTGAGGGACTATCGTCAAATCGCGCAGGCGCAGTGGTGAAGCATCCTAACTTGGTCGGTCAACACGGACGCCGTGCGGCGTCCGCGCGCCGGGCGAGTTCCTGGCGCCAGTCGCCGGTTACCCTTACGTTAACTGCAGATCAATAAAACAAACGTTCGCAGATCTTTTCCCTAGGGAAAGCTGTCCGACTCAATTCGCAAACGCCGCAATCCCCGTAATCGCCCTGCCCAGAATCAACGCATGCACGTCATGCGTCCCCTCATAGGTGTTCACCACCTCCAGGTTGACCAGGTGGCGCGCCACGCCGAATTCGTCGCTGATGCCGTTGCCGCCCATCATGTCGCGTGCCTGGCGGGCGATGTCGAGGGCTTTGCCGCAGCTGTTGCGTTTGAGGATCGACGTCAGTTCGACCGGGGCGATGCCCTCGTCCTTCATGCGGCCCAGGCGCAGGCAGCCTTGCAGGCCCAGGCTGATGTCGGTCAGCATGTCGGCCAGCTTTTTCTGGATGAGCTGGTTGGCGGCCAGCGGGCGGCCGAACTGGATGCGGTCCAGCGTGTACTGGCGCGCGCGGGTGTAGCAGTCTTCGGCCGCGCCCAGCGCGCCCCAGGCGATGCCGTAGCGCGCGCTGTTCAGGCAGGTGAACGGGCCTTTCAGGCCGCGCACGTCGGGGAAGGCGTTTTCTTCGGGGCAGAACACTTCGTCCATCACGATCTCGCCCGTGATGGAAGCGCGCAGGCCGACCTTGCCGTGCACGGCGGGGGCGCTCAGGCCCTTCATGCCTTTGTCAAGAATGAAGCCGCGGATCTGGCCGCCATCGTCTTTGGCCCACACCACGAACACGTCGGCGATGGGGCTGTTGGTGATCCACATCTTGGCGCCGCTCAATGAATAGCCGCCATCGACCTTTTTGGCGCGTGTGATCATGCTGCCGGGGTCGCTGCCGTGGTTGGGTTCGGTCAGGCCAAAGCAGCCGATCCATTCGCCGGTGGCCAGCTTGGGCAGGTATTTCTGCTTCTGCGCCTCGGTGCCGAATTCGTTGATGGGCACCATGACCAGCGAGCTTTGCACGCTCATCATGCTGCGGTAGCCGCTGTCGACGCGCTCGACCTCGCGCGCCACGAGGCCGTAGCAGACGTAGTTGAGGCCAGCGCCGCCGTACTGCTCGGGGATGGTGGGGCCCAGCAGGCCCAGTTCGCCCATCTCGCGGAAGATGGACACGTCGGTCGTTTCGTTGCGGAAGGCCATCTGCACGCGCGGCAGCAGCTTTTCCTGGCAGTAGGCGCGGGCGGCTTCCTGCACCTGGCGCTCGTCTTCGGTCAGTTGCTGGCTGAGCAGGAACGGGTCTTCCCAGTTGAAGCCGGCTTTCGAGGTGGCCATGTGCGTGTCTCCGTGTACGTAAGGGTTGAATGGGGAATCGCACCATTGTGCCGCCGCCATGATTCGCTGTCTAATATCAATCAACGATTTGACGATATGAAATAGCTATACATGGAGCTGCGACACCTGCGCTACTTCCTGGCCCTGGCGGCTGAATTGCACTTTGGCCGGGCGGCGCGGCGGCTGTCGATCAGCCAGCCGCCGCTGACGGTGGCGATCCAGCAACTGGAGGCGCACGTGGGCGCGCCGCTGTTCCTGCGCAACAGCCGCGGCGTGCAGCTGACGGCGGCCGGCCAGGCGCTGGTGCCGGCGGCGCAGGCCGCGCTCGATCAGGCCGAACAGGCGCTGCACGCGGCGCGCGACGCGGCCAGCGGACAGGCGGGGCGGCTGTCGGTCGGCTTTGCCGGCACCATGCTGTACCGCGGCCTGCCGCAGATGCTGCGGCGCTTTCAGGCGCAATACCCGCGGCTGCAGTTCAGCCTGAGCGAATTGAGTTCGAGCGCGCAGGTGGTTGAGTTGCAGCACGCGCGGCTGGACGCCGGCTTTGCCCACGTGTCGCACGCGCCGGCCGGGCTGGCGCAGCTGCTGGTGTCCAGCCAGCCCTTTGTCGCCTGCGCGCCGGCGTCGCACCGGCTGGCGCGGCGGCGCGCCTTGCCGCTGGCCGCGCTGGCGGGCGAGCCGCTGGCGCTGGTGTCGCGCACCGTGTCGCCCGACTACCACGCGCGCATCGTGGGCGCGTGCCAGGCGGCGGGCTTCAACCCGCAGCCGCTGCACGAATTGCAGCACTGGCTGAGCGTGGTGTCGCTGGTGGCGCAGGGCCTGGCGGTGGCGCTGGTGCCCGCGGCCTTGCAACAGGCGGGTCTGTCGGGCGCGGCCTTTGTGCCGGTGCAAGACCCGCATGGCGCGCTGCCGCGCTACGAGACGCGCTGCCTGTGGAACCCCGCGCGCGACCAGCCGGCGTTGGGGTTGTTTCTGGACCAGGTGCGCCAGGTCGCGGAAGCTGGGTAGCATGGCGATCAAGGAGTCATGAACATGAGCAACCCACAAACCATCGTGCTGGCCGGCGGCTGCTTCTGGTGCACCGAAAGCGTCTTCAAGGAAGTGCGCGGCGTGCTGGACGTGGAAAGCGGCTACAGCAACGGCCAGGAAACCGCGCCCACCTACGAGCAGGTCTGCACCGGCCGCACCGGCTGCGCCGAAGTGGTCAAGCTGACCTATGACCCGGCGCAGGTCAGCACGCGCCAGTTGCTCGAAATCCTGTTTGTCACACACGACCCCACCACGCTCAACCGCCAGGGCAACGACGTGGGCACGCAGTACCGCAGCGGCATCTACTTCACCACGCCCGAACAGAAGGCGGTGGCCGACGACCTGATCCGCGAGATGAGCCAGGACAAGTTGTTTGGCGCCCCCATCGTGACCGAGGTGCTGCCGCTGCAGCACTACTTTGCGGCCGAGGACTACCATCAGGACTTCTTCGAGAAGAACCCGCACCAGGGCTATTGCATGGCGGTGGCGGCGCCCAAGGTGGCCAAGTTCCGCAAGACGTTTCGCGACCTGGCCAAGGCCTGACGTTTTTTTGCGCTTGATCGGGCGCCAGCCCTGAATCCAAGCGCGTGGATTGCTATAGATAGAGAAGCTACTGGCGCGCAAGGCGGCGCGCTCGTGCGGTAGATCGTTGCGCTCAGGCGCCCATTCGCGCCGCGTCGCGCCGGCCCCCATCCGCTACAGTGCGGCCATGCGCGTGCGCCCCCATCGATGGCTGTTTGGCCTGCTGCTGATCGCCCTGCTAGGCACGCAGGGGCTGGGCGTGCTGCACGCGGTGCTGCATGCCCGCGCACCTGTGGCGGCCGTGGCGTCATCCGCGCCCGAGCGGGGCCTTGCGGGTGCGCCGGCCGTGCACGGGGCAGCGCGGGCGGGCGCATGGGTGGGGTTGTTTGACACCCACCACAGCGGCGGCGACTGCCAGATGTTTGACCAGGCGAGCCACGGCGATCAAGCCGCGGCGCAGCCCGCCTTGCCAGCACCCGTCTGCGACGCACGGCAAAGCCCGCCGCGCTGGGTGCCGAGCGCAGGGGTCGCCCCCAGGCTGCCGCATTTCGACGCGCGCGCACCGCCTGCGCGGGGCTGACTTCCCACGCTTTTCCGCCACGTGCTGCCCCGGCCAGTCCGGGCAGCGCGTGGCCGGCCCGCGTGCCCGAGGGCGCGCTGCTTTCCCAACTGGATTCTTCGTCGATGAACCCCTTTGCGTTGTCTCGCCGCGCCGCCCGTGGTGCGGCCATTTCGCTGTGCGCCGCCGTGGTCGCGCCCCTGGCCATGGCCCAGGCCGCGGTTGGCGCGTCGCCGCCTCATGATGACGACACCCCGACGCTGGCCGACGTCACCGTCACCGGCACATCGCCGGGCGCCGCGCAGGCCGCGCCGCCCGCCGCCCGCCTGGCGGGCGAACAACTGCTGCTGAAGTCGAATGCCACCCTGGGCGACACGCTGAATGGCTTGCCCGGCGTGGCCAGCAGCTACTTCGGCCCCCATGCGGGGCGACCCGTGATGCGCGGCCTGGACGGCGATCGCGTCCGCATCCTGCAGAACACGGGCGCCAGCGTCGATGTGTCGGCGCTCAGCCCCGACCACAACGCGCCCATCGACCCGCTGGCGGTGGAGCGCATCGACGTGCTGCGCGGGCCGGCCGCGCTGCAGTACGGCGGCAACCCGATGGGCGGCGTGGTGAACCTGGTCGACAACCGCATTCCGACCGCGCCCATCAACGGCTTCACCGGCCGCGCAGACACGTCCTACGCCACCGGCGGCCGCGAAGGCGCCGCCGCGGCGCTGCTGGAAGGTGGCACGGACCGCTATGCGCTGCACGTCGACGCTTTTTCGCGCGGCAGCGGCGACGTCGCGGTGCCGCGCGCATTGGCCTGCGGCAAGCCCGGCGCGCCTGCGCTGGCGTGGCGCATCTGCAATTCGGCCAACCGCGCGCAGGGCGGCGCCGTGGGCGGGTCGGTGTTTTTCGACCGTGGTTACCTGGGCCTGTCCGCAGCCAGCTACCGCAGCGACTACGGCACCGTGGCCGAAGACGCCGTCACCATCGGCATGCGTTCGACACGGCTGGCGCTGGAAGGCCTGGTGCGGCTGCCCGACGGCTGGGTTGAGAGCCTGAAGGGCCAACTGAGCCATGGCGACTACCGCCACACCGAATACGAAGGCGCCGACCCCGGCACGGTGTTCATCAAGCGCGGCACCGACTTGCGGCTGGAGGCACGCCACCGCCCGCTGGGCGCCCTGAAAGGCGTGTGGGGCTTGCAGTGGGAGGGTGCGCGCCTGTCCGCCCAGGGCGAAGAAGCCTTCGTGCCGCCCAGCCGCACGCGCGCGGCGGCCCTGTTCGCGCACGAAGAACTGGCCACCGGCTGGGGCCAGCTGAGCTTTGCCGCGCGCGCCGAACGGGTTCGCGTCAGCTCGCCCGGCAGCCCTGATGTAGACCGCTTTGTGCCGGGCGACCGCGTCTTCACGCCCGCCAGTGCGGCGCTGGGCGCGCTGGTGCCCGTTGCGCCGCAGTGGCACCTGACCGGCCACCTGGCCCACACCCAGCGCGCGCCCAAGGACTACGAACTGTTCGCCAACGGGCCGCACGTGGCCACCGCGGCGTGGGAAACCGGCAACCCGGCGCTGTCGCCGGAAAAGTCGACCAGCGTGGAGGTGGGCGCCAAGTGGCAGGACGGGCCCCATCGCTTCGCCATCAACGCGTTCGCCGCCTATTTCTCCAACTACATCGCCCTGATGGGCACCGGCCGTACCGTGGGCGAGGGCGACAAGGCGCTGCCCGAGTTCGCCTACACCGGCGTGCGGGCGCGCTTCATCGGCATGGAGGCCAGCGGCACCGTGCGCCTGTGGGGCGAGTCCGGTGCGGCAGGCCGTTCGACGGCGTCGGTGCTGGATCTCGACCTGCGCGGTGACCTGCTGCGCGCCACCAACCTGAGCGCGGGCCAGCCGCTGCCGCGCATCGCGCCCGCGCGCATCGGCGCCACCTTGCGCTGGGCACAGGGGCCGTGGGGCGCGCGCATCGGTGTCGACCACGCGGCGGCGCAAAACCGCGTACCGCTGGGCGACCTGGCCACGGGCGCGTACACGCTGTGGAACGCGGCCGTCACCTATCGCCAGAAACTGGGCCAGGCGCAGCTTCAGTGGTTCGCGCGCGTCGACAACCTCACCGACCGCCTGGCCTACAGCGCCACGTCGGTGCTGACGACCACGGCGTTCCCGAAAGCGCCGCTGCCGGGTCGCAGCGTGCGCCTGGGGGGTGCAGGCGTTGTTCTGATTCGGTCGTGGGCGAGGGCGGCGCGAATGAGGGATATCTGGCCGTAGCGCTTGACAGATAAGCGCAAAATGCTATTGATAATATAGCTGGCCGCCTTCCGCTGCACCACGCTCTCGACGCGAGGTCGTTCGGCGACAATGCCTTGCACGGCGCCGTCACTGTTCTGCTGTTCAGTGGCCAGTGGCCGTTGCCGTGGTGACCGCCTCATGAATTCACAACCCCCCACACCGACCCGCCACTGGCGCGGACTGGACGGTCTGATTGCCGCCTGCGCGCTGGCGATTTTTTTGGCGGCGGTCGCGCTGAGCGTCTGGCTGTGGCGCGGCGGCCAGCGCCCGCTGCTGCTGGCGCCCGCCATCGGCGAACTGAGCGACTGCCTGGAAATGGCGCCGCCGCACGCGCCGCTGGAGGCCGCCTGCACTGGCGCGCAAGGCTCGGCCGCCGCGCGCGTCGAATCGACGCTGCAGGCGCTGGGGCCGCAGCGCAGCGCCGACGGGCGCTTCGAGATGGGCTACACGCTGCTGGTGCCGCTGCTCAACCTGTTCGAGCCGCAGGGCAACGGCTGGGCGGTGGATGCGCAGGCGGTGCGCCGCATCGCCAACACCGTGCAGGGCGTGCAGCGGCCGGTGGTGCTGTACCTGTTTTCGACCCACTTCTCGGAAAGCGCGCCCATCGAGCCGGTGCTGGCGCAGGATGCCGCCAACCTGGCCCACACACCGCAAGGCCCGCTGCCGGTCGAAAAATACATGGGCTGGCCGCTGTACCCGTGGAGCATCGCGCGCACCGACAACGCCGTGACGCAACGGCGCGACGAGGCGATTCGCGCCGTGGTCGACGGGGTGTGCGCGCTGCCCGCCGCCGCGCGGCAGCGCATTGCCGGCGTCAACCTGCTGGGCGAAGTGCACCACCTGTACCCGGACTTCGAGGCCGGCATGGGCTACGGCCGGCCGTATGTGCTGACCGACTACTCAGACACCTCGCGCGCGGGCTTCCGCGACTTTCTGCGCCAGCGCTTCGGCAGCGTGGCGGCGCTCAACGCCTATCTGGGCGGTGCCAGCTTTGCGTCGTTCGACGCGGTCGAACCGCCGTCCAGGGACATCCGGCGCGAGCGGCTCGACCATTTCTGGCAGCACATCGACGATGCCGCCGCCGGCACGCTGGCCGTGGGCGGCTGGGCGCACGATGCCGCGCTGCCCGCCGGTGCAACGCCGTGGGTGCGCGTCTACCTGGACGGGCAGGAAGTCGGCCGCGTGCCGGCCCGCTTCGTGCGGCAGGACGTGGGCGATGCGCGGCCTGAACTGGGCACCGCCAAGGTCGGCTGGCGCTACGACCTGCGCTTTGCCGACCAGTCGCCGGGCCTGCACCGCCTCGACATCGCGCTGGAAGGCGAGGGCGGCCGCCTGCGCCACCTAGCCACGCGCCACGTCGCCGTCATGGCGCGCGACCAGGCCACGCCCACGCCCGTGCCGGTGCGCCAGCCGCTGCCGCCGATGGCCGCGCCGGGCGCGCAAGTGCAGTTCTGGATCGACGCGCCGCAGGACCAGCGCGCCGTGTTCTACAACCCCTTGGTGCCGCTGTGGCACGCCTTCCGCGGGCAGCAGGTGGTGCGCTACCTGGCGCATTTCGACCGCCTGCTGGCCGGCACCTGCCTGGCCGATGTGCCGCGCCGCACACAGCAGATCTACCCGGCCGAGAAAGCCGGCTGGGACGGCACGCGCTTCGCGTCCGACGCCTCGCTGCTGCCCTTCGGCCAGGTGCAGCTGGGCATCAACCTGTATGGCGAGGCGACCTACGACGACTCGTTCTTCGACTGGCTGGCCCGGTCGCGCCAGCCCGGCTACAGCGTGACCGAATTCCACCCGCTGCGCGCCATGGACGCCGCCGAACTGCGCGCCGTGCTGGACCGCCACCGCGCCCACGGCGCCCGCACGTTCTCCTTCTTCGTCCACCCACCGCCAGCGACCGGCGCACGCACCGAGCCGCCCGTCAACCCCTTCGCGCTGGACCCCGCCAACGCACGGCATGGTTCGGATGCCCTGTATCGCGCGATGCAGCGGGTGATGGGGCGGTGATCCGGGCGCCTCACTTCAAGTCCAAAAACCGGACGCGAAGGACGCGAAGGGTGCGCGAAGGACGCGAAAGAACAGCCAAAAAAGGGCTTCAAAAATCGTCATTCCCGCGAAGGCGGGAATCCACACGTGCGTGGCACGTGCGCTGCGGTGGATGCATGGATTCCCGCCTGCGCGGGAATGACGATGAGAGACGACGAGCGCGGTCAGGTCGCGTTGAGATCGACAAGACCCTTGTTCCTGAATTTCTGGCGCCGCAAGCGCGCAACTTTTCAATACAAAAAGCCGCCAGCGCCCGTTGGTCAAGCGCAACCAGCTATAAAAACAGGAGCTTCCACACCTCGCTCCCACCACTGCGGGAGCCTCACCCCCGGGCTGCGCAGCAAGCCCGCTTCCCGCGGCCGCGGAGCAGGCCACACGCGAACGCCGCGGAGCGGGCTTTGCCCGGCCGCCAGCGTTGTCCCCCTGGGGGATGGCGGCCGCAGGCCGACTCAGGGGGGACTTACTTCGTCCCAAAGATGCGGTCCCCCGCATCCCCCAGCCCCGGCAGGATGTAGCCGTGGTCGTTCAGTTGGCGGTCGATGGCGGCGGTGTAGATCGCCACATCCGGGTGCGCGGCGTGCAGTGTGGCAATGCCTTCGGGCGCGGCCAGCAGGCACAGGAACTTGATCGAGCGCGGGCCGGCGGCCTTCAGCTTGTCGATGGCCGCCACCGCCGAATGGCCGGTGGCCAGCATCGGGTCAACCGCGATCACGTCGCGTTCGGCCATGTCGGCGGGCATCTTGTAGTAGTACTCGATGGCCTGCAGCGTCTCGGGGTCGCGGTACAGGCCGACGTGGCCAACGCGCGCGTTCGGCACCACGCGCAGCAGGCCGTCCAGCATGCCGTTGCCCGCGCGCAGGATGCTGGCAAACACCACCTTCTTGCCGTCGATCATGGGGCTCAGCGTCTTTTCCAGCGGCGTCTCGATCTCGACCAGCTGCGTGGGCATGTCGCGCGTGACTTCGTACGCCATCAGCATGGCCAGCTCGCCCAGCAAGGTGCGGAAGGTGGTGCTGCTGGCGTTCTTGTTGCGCATCAGTGTCAGCTTGTGCTGCACCAGCGGGTGGGTGACGTGGTGGACTTGCGGTGTCATGGTTGCTATTGATTAAGTAGCTGATTGCGCAATGGGGACAAGCGCTGGGGGCTAATCAGGTTTATCGCCGCTTGCCGCCCAGCAGGCTGCCGAGCGCGCCGCGCAGCAGCTCGCGGCCCATGCGGCGCATCTCGCCCTTGACCACGTTCTGCACCAGGCCGTCGTACTGGCCCCCGCGCGGGCCGGTGCGGCCGAACATGGCTTCCTTGACCACGTTGCCGACCTGGCCCAGCAGGCCACCGTCCTGCGGCGCGGGCGCTGCACCACCGGGCTGACCTGGGGCGCCGGCACTGCCCTGAGCGCCGCGCTGGGCCAGCATTTCGTAGGCCGATTCGCGATCGACCGTCTGTTCGTACGTGCCGGCCACCAGCGAGCTCTTGACGAGGTCGGCGCGCTGCGCGTCGGTGATGGGGCCGATCTGGCTGCCGGGCGGGATGACGTACACGCGCTGCGTCACGCCGGGCCGGCCTTTCTCGTCGAGGAAGCTGACCAGCGCCTCGCCGGTGGCCAGCTCGGTGATGGCGGTCTCGATGTCCAGGTTGGGGTTGCCGCGCATGGTTTCGGCCGTGGCCTTCACGGCCTTCTGGTCGCGCGCGGTGAAGGCGCGCAGCGCGTGCTGCACGCGGTTGCCCAGCTGCGCCAGCACGGTGTCGGGCACGTCGATGGGGTTTTGCGTCACGAAGTACACGCCCACGCCCTTGCTTCGGATCAGCCGCACCACCAGCTCGATGCGCTCCAGCAGCACCTTGGGCGCGTCGTTGAACAGCAGGTGCGCCTCGTCGAAGAAGAAGGCGAACTTGGGCTTTTCGGGGTCGCCGATTTCGGGCAGCCGCTCGTACAGGTCGGACAGCATCCACAGCAAAAAGGTGGCGTACAGGCGCGGCGACTGCAGCAGCTTGTCGGCACTCAGGATGTTGATGACGCCCTTGCCCGACACGGTCTGCATCATGTCGTCCAGGTTCAGCATCGGCTCGCCAAAGAACTTGTCGCCGCCCTGGCTTTCCAGCGTCAGCAGCCCGCGTTGGATGGCGCCGATGCTGGCGGTACTGACGTTGCCGTACTGCGTGGTGAAGTTCTTCGCGTTGTCGCCCACGTAGGTGAGCATGGCGCGCAGGTCCTTCATGTCCAGCAGCAGCAGGCCGTTGTCGTCGGCGATCTTGAAGACCAGGTTGAGCACGCCGGCCTGCGTCTCGTTCAGGTCCAGCATGCGCGACAGCAGCAGCGGGCCCATGTCGCTCACGGTGGCGCGCACCGGGTGGCCCTGCTCGCCGAACACGTCCCACAGCGTGGTGGGGCAGGCCATCGGCTCGGGCGTGGGCAGGCCGCGCTCCTTCAGGATGCCGGCCAGCTTGCCGCCGATGCTGCCGGGCTGGCTGATGCCGGTCAGGTCGCCCTTCACGTCGCTCATGAACACCGGCACGCCGATGGCGCTGAACGATTCGGCCAGCTTCTGCAGCGTCACCGTCTTGCCGGTGCCGGTGGCGCCGGTGATCAGGCCGTGGCGGTTGGCCAGGCCCGGAAGGATGAAGCACTGGATGTCGCCGTGCTGGGCGATGAGGATGGGATCGGCCATGTCAGGGTGCGCGTGGGGTGCGAAAAGTAGAATGATCTGATTATCCCGATAGTCAAGTCAGAGGCAGAGAGTTATGGCGGGTCACAGCAAATGGGCCAACATCCAGCACCGCAAGGGCCGGCAGGACGAAAAGCGGCAACGCATCTGGACCCGCGTGGTGCGCGAAATCATGGTGGCAGCGCGCACCGGCGGCGGCGACCCGGCGGCCAACCCGCGCCTGCGCCTGGCGATTGAAAAGGCCAAGGCCGCCAACATGCCGGCCGACACCGTCAAACGCAACATCGACAAGGCCACCGGCAACCTCGAAGGCGTGAACTACGAAGAAATCCGCTACGAAGGCTACGGCATCGGCGGCGCCGCCGTCATCGTCGACACCATGACCGACAACCGCGTGCGCACCGTGGCCGAGGTGCGCCACGCCTTCAGCAAGTACGGCGGCAACCTGGGCACCGAAGGGTCGGTGGCGTTCCAGTTCAAGCACGTCGGCCAGCTGTTCTTTGCGCCGGGCACCGATGAAGAAAAAGTGATGGAAGTCGCGCTGGAAGCCGGCGCCGACGACGTCATCACCGACGACGACGGCGCGATCGAAGTGCTGACCGATCCGGCGCAGTTCGAAGCCGTCAAAGCCGCGCTGGAAGCCGCCGGCCTGACGCCCGAGCTGGCCGAGGTGACGATGCGCGCCGAAAACAACATCGACCTGGCCGGCGAAGACGCCGCCCGGATGCAGAAGCTGCTGGACGTGCTGGAAGACCTGGACGACGTGCAGAACGTCTTCCACAACGCCAACGTGGAGGAAGCGTGAAGCTGGCCGTGCTGGCCACGCTGTGGCTGGCCGGCTGCGGCGGCGGCAGCGAGGTGGCCTGGTGCTTCAGCGGCGGGGCGGTGTCGGCCGGATTCAACGCCGCCCAATGCGCGCCCCAGCCGGCGGCCAGCAAGGCGCTGGTCGAGCGGCACACGGACGTCATTCCCGCGAAGGCGGGAATCCATGTGCATCAACCATGAAGCAGCCTGCCGTGTACATCCCGGCGAACGCGTTTCACGGGACTTTGTACATCGGCGTGACGTCTCATCTGGCGCAGCGCATCTGGCAGCACAAACAGGATCTTATCGACGGCTTCACACGCAAGTACGCCTTGCATCGGTTGGTGTATTTTGAGCGGCACGCTGACATGACCCACGCCATCACGCGCGAAAAGCAGCTTAAGAAGTGGAACCGCGAGTGGAAAATCCGGTTGATCGAACAACCCTCTGCCCAGTGGGCCGGCAACCCGCACTGGCAGGACCTATACGATGAAGCGTTGGGTGGTGCGCAAACGCATGGATTCCCGCCTTCGCGGGAATGACGGCTTTTTTGCGTTGACCCTTGGTAGAAAACACTCCTCATGAAAATTCTCGTCATCGGCGGTGGCGGCCGTGAACATGCGCTGGCCTGGAAGCTGGCGCAATCGCCCAAGGTGCAGCAGGTCTATGTCGCGCCCGGCAACGGCGGAACGGGTACGGCGCCCAACCTGAAGAACGTGCCCATCACCGACTTGGGCAAGCTGCGCGACTGGGCGCTGGCCGAGAAGATCGCGCTGACGGTGGTCGGGCCAGAGCAGCCGCTGGCCGCGGGCGTGGTGGACGACTTTCGCGCCCATGGCCTGCGCATCTTCGGGCCGACCAGGGCGGCGGCGCAGCTGGAAAGCTCCAAGGCCTTCAGCAAGGACTTCATGAAGCGCCACGGCATTCCGACCGCGGCGTACGAGACCTTCAGCGATCCGGCGGGCGCGCACGCCTACGTGGACAGGATGGGCGCGCCCATCGTTGTCAAGGCCGATGGCCTGGCAGCCGGTAAGGGGGTTGTGGTGGCTGCTACCAAAGATGAAGCGCACGCGGCCATCGACGACATGCTGGGCGGCAACACGCTGGGCGTGGCGCACAACGCCGGTGGTGCGCGCGTCGTGATCGAGGAATTCCTGCAGGGCGAAGAGGCCAGCTTCATCGTCATGTGCGACGGCAAGAACGTCGTTGCCATGGCCAGCAGCCAGGACCACAAGCGCCTGAAGGACGGCGACCAGGGCCCCAATACCGGCGGCATGGGCGCGTATTCGCCCGCGCCGGTGGTTACGCCGCAGGTGCACGCACGGGCCATGCGCGACGTCATCCTGCCCACGATTCGCGGCATGGACAAGGACGGCATTCCGTTCACCGGTTTTCTCTACGCCGGCCTGATGATCGACGGCGAGGGCAAACCCAAGACGCTGGAATTCAACACCCGCATGGGCGACCCCGAGACGCAGCCGATCATGATGCGGCTGAAGTCCGACCTGGTGGACGTGATGATGGCCGCCACGTCCGGCAAGCTGGACGAGGTGGAACTGCAGTGGGACCGCCGCGTGGCGTTGGGCGTGGTGCTGGCGGCCGGCGGTTATCCGCTGAATCCGAAGAAGGGCGATCTGATCACCGGCTTGCCCAAGCCGACCGACGAGGTGGTGGTGTTCCACGCCGGCACGGTGGCCGAGGGCGATCAAGTCAGGACGTCGGGCGGGCGCGTGCTGTGCGTGACCGCGCTGGCCGATTCGGTCAAGCAGGCGCAGGTCAAGGCGTACGACGCGGCGCGCGGCATTCACTTTGACGGCATGCAGTATCGGCGCGACATTGGCCACCGGGCGATGAAATGACGTTCCCCCTGAGTCGCCTGCGGCGCCTTCCCCCTGAGGGGGACAACGCCAGTGGCCGGGCCAAGCCCGCTCCACGGCGTTCCACCGTGGCCTGCTCCGCGGCCATTGCACGTGGCCTGCTGCGCGGCCTTTGCAAGAGATGAGGGTGTGAATGGCGGACATTGAGACGAACCTTGTACGCGACTATCTCGTCGGTCTGCAAGCACGCATCACCGACACCTTCGAATCGCTCGATGGGCAGGCGAAGTTCCTGACCGACGCGTGGACCAAGCCGCCGGGTGAGGCGCTGCAGGGCGATGGCATCACCAAGATCCTGGAAGGCGGCGCGGTGTTTGAGCGCGCGGGCGTGGGTTTTTCGCACGTGCGTGGCCCCAAGCTGCCGCCCTCGGCCACGCAGCACCGGCCCGAGCTGGCCGGCGCGCCGTTCGAGGCCATGGGCGTGTCGCTGGTGTTCCACCCGCTCAATCCCTACGTGCCCACGGTGCACATGAACGTGCGCATGATCGCCGCCGGCGACCCGGGCGCCGAGCCGGTGTGCTGGTTTGGCGGCGGCATGGACCTGACGCCGTACTACGGCTTCGACGAAGACTGCACGCATTTCCACCGCGTGTGCCGCGATGCGCTGGCGCCCTTTGGCGACGACAAGTACCCGCGCTTCAAGCGCTGGTGCGACGAGTATTTCTTCAACAAACACCGCAATGAGCCGCGCGGCATCGGCGGCATCTTCTTCGACGATTTTTCAGAAGGCGGCGCGGCCAACGGCTTTGCGCTGATGCGCTCGGTGGGTGATGCGTTTCTGGATGCGTACGTCCCCATCGTGCAGCGCCGCGTCGGCATGACCTGGGGCGAGCGCGAGCGTGAACACCAGCTGTACCGGCGCGGCCGCTATGTCGAATTCAACCTGGTGTGGGACCGCGGCACGCATTTCGGCCTGCAGTCGGGCGGGCGCACCGAATCGATCTTGCTGTCGATGCCGCCGCTGGTACGTTGGGCATACCAGCATCAACCGCTGCCGGGCTCGCCCGAGGCGGCGTTGACCGATCGCTTCCTGAAGCCGCGGGACTGGGTTTGAACGCGCCGCTGCAACGCATCGGCCTGTTCGGCGGCGCATTCGATCCGCCGCACAACGCGCACGTGGCGCTGGCGCGCGCCGCCATCGACGAGCTGCGGCTCGACCGCCTGCACATCGCCCCCCACCGGCGACGCCTGGCACAAGACGCGCGCCCTCAGCCCGGCCGCCGACCGGCTGGCCATGTGCCGGCTGGCCTTTGCCGATGTGCCCAAGGCCTTCGTCGACGACCGCGAACTGTTGCGCCAGGGCCCCAGCTACACCATCGACACGCTGACCGAACTGCGCGCCCAATACCCCGGCGCCGCGCTGTTTCTGCAGATCGGGGCCGATCAGGCCGCGGCCTTTCATACCTGGCGGCGGGCCGTTGATATCGTGCAGATTGCTATCGTATCAATAGCTGTCCGCGCAGGTCTGTCGGGCGCTGAAGGCTTGTTCAACCCTCAAAACCCCTTGCCCGGCCTGCCGCCCGACCCGGCGCGTGTGCGGGTGCTGAGCCTGCCCCCCCATGCCGCACAGCGCCACCGACGTGCGGCGCCGCGTGGCGGCGGGCCAGCCCATCGATGATCTGGTTGCGCCCGCCGTCGCCGGGTATATTGCCAGCCACCACCTCTACCAAACCCCAGCCTGATGAGCGAATCCGCCGCCAAGAAAGACATCCAGAAACTCCAGCGCGCCATTGTCGATGGCCTGGAAGATGTCAAAGCCCAGGACATCCGCGTGTTCAACACCGAGCACCTGTCGCCCCTGTTCGAACGCGTGATCGTCGCCAGCGGCAGCAGCAACCGCCAGACCAAGGCGCTGGCCGCCAGCGTGCGCGACAAGGTGCGCGACGGGGGCTTTGCCAAGCCGCGCATCGAGGGCGAGGAAAACGGCGAATGGATCATCGTCGACTGCGGCCCGGCCGTGGCGCACATCATGCAGCCGCCGATCCGCCAGTACTACAACCTGGAAGAAATCTGGGGTGAAAAGCCGGTGCGGCTGAAAGGCCCCGCCGCCCGCGTGGCCGCCAAGCGCGCGGCCAAGGACAAGGCCGCTGCCGACAAGGCCGCCGCCAAACCCCGCAAGCCCGCCGCCGAGCAGGCCGCCGCCACGCCGTCCGCCGCCCGCAAGTCGCCGGCCAAGGCGCCGGTGAAGAAGTCAACGGCCGGCACGCCCGCCAGGAAGACGGCTGCCCGCAAGGCCGTGGCCAAGGCGCCCGCGCGCGCGGCAGCCGGCGCAGGTGCCACGCGTGCCCGCCCGGCGACGCCGCGCAAGCGCAGCACGTCGGAGGCGCTGCAGACCGTGGTCGTCAACAAGCCTTCGGCGCGCGGCGCGGCCAAGAGCGCTGCGGCGCCGGCGCCCCGGAGCGCGGCCCGCGCACCGGCCAAGGCGCCCGCCAAAGCCGCTGCGAAGACCGCCAGAAAGCCGGCCCCGCGCACCGGCCGCTGATCGGCGGCCATGAAGCTCGCCGTCGTCGCCGTCGGCCTGCGCGTGCCCGACTGGGCGCAGACCGCGTGGGACGATTACGCCAAGCGCTTTCCGCCCGAACTCAAGATCGAGCTGAAGGCGGTCAAGACCGAGCCGCGCGTCGGCGGCAAGACGACCGATCAGGTGCGCGTGGCCGAGCGCCAGCGCATCGAGGCCGCGGTGCCGCGCGGCTGCCGCGTGGTGGCGCTGGACGAGCACGGCACGTCGCTGACCACGGTGGCGCTGGCCGCGCGCCTGCGCCAGTGGCAGATGGCGGGCGACGACGTCGCGCTGCTGATCGGCGGGCCGGACGGGCTCGATCCGCTCCTGCTGCAGGCGTCGGACGAGCGCATCCGCGTTTCCGACCTGACGCTGCCGCACGCCATGGTGCGCGTGCTGCTGGTCGAGCAGTTGTACCGTGCGTGGTCGGTGAACGCAGGGCATCCCTATCACCGAGAATGAGGGCGATGGGCGAGCCCGCGTCCCACCCCGCCCCATGATCTACCTCGCCTCGCAAAGCCCGCGTCGTCGCCAGTTGCTGGACCAGCTGGGCGTGCGCTACACGCTGCTGCTGCCCGACGATGCCGACGCCGCCGAAGCGCTGGAAGCCGTGCGCCCCGGCGAGGCGCCGGCCGCCTACGTGCGGCGCGTCACGCGCCTCAAGCTCGACGACGCCGTGCGGCGCCTGCGCGAACGCGCGTGGCCGCCCGCGCCCGTGCTGTGCGCCGACACCACCGTGGCGCTGGGCCGCGACATCCTGGGCAAGCCGGCCGACGCCGCCGACGCCGCGGCCATGCTGCGCCGCCTGGCCGGCGCGACGCACCGCGTCATCACCGCGGTGGCGGTGCAGGCGGGCGATGCGCGGCACGAGGCCGTGAGCGATTCGCGCGTGCGCTTTGCGCCGCTGGACGAGCGCGACATCGCGGCCTACATCGCCGGTGGCGAATGGGAAGGCAAGGCCGGTGCCTACGCCATTCAGGGCCAGGCGGCGGCCTTTGTCGAACACATCAGCGGCAGCCACAGCGGCATCGTCGGCCTGCCGCTGTTCGAAACCGCGCGGCTGCTGCGGCAGGCCGGCGTGCTGCGCGATGCGTGACCGTTTGCGATACCTTTGGGGCTCCAGCGCACGCCCATGCTGCGCAGAAAGCTATTGAAAATGCAGCAAGATATTCTCATCAACTGGTCGCCGCAGGAAACGCGCGTGGCGGTCGTCGAGCACGGCGCGGTGCAGGAAGTGCACGTCGAGCGCGCGCTGGAGCGCGGCCTGGTCGGCAACATCTACCTGGGTAAGGTGGCGCGCGTGCTGCCGGGCATGCAGTCGGCATTCATCGACATCGGGCTGGAGCGCGCCGCCTTCCTGCACGTGGCTGATCTGTGGCAGAAGCCGCTGGAAGGCGAAAGCTTGTCGGCCAGCCGCGCCGCCACGCCGCTGCGTCCCATCGAAAAGCAGGTGTTCGAGGGCCAAACGCTGATGGTGCAGGTGGTCAAGGACCCCATCGGCACCAAGGGCGCGCGCCTGTCGACGCAGGTCAGCATTGCCGGGCGCATGCTGGTGTTTCTGCCGCAGGACGATCACATCGGCGTGTCGCAAAAGATTCCGGCCGCGTTGCGCGACGAATTGCGCGTGCGGGTGCAGGCCCTGGCCGCGGTGGGCGTGGAAGGCGGCAAGACGGGCGGCTTCATCCTGCGCACCAATGCCGAGGACGCGTCCGACCAGGAACTGGCCGAGGACATCGCCTACCTGCGCAAGGCGTGGTCGCGCATCCGCGACGCCGCCAGCCGCCAGCCGCCCGCCAGCCTGCTGCACGAAGACCTGAACCTGCTGCAGCGCGTGCTGCGCGACCTGGTGGGCGAGCGCACGCAGACCATCCGCATCGATTCGAACGAGCAGTTTCACGCGCTGATGGCTTTTGGGCGCGAATTCATGCCCGCCGCCGCGGCGCACCTGCAGCACTACAAGGGCGAGCGGCCGATCTTCGACCTGCATTCGGTCGACGAGGAAATCACGAAGGCGCTGGGCCGCCGCGTCGACCTGAAATCGGGCGGCTACCTCATCATCGACCAGACCGAGGCGCTGACCACCATCGACGTCAACACCGGCGCCTTTGTCGGTGCGCGCAATTTCGACGACACGGTGTTCAAGACCAACCTGGAAGCGGCGCAGGCCATTGCGCGCCAGCTGCGCCTGCGCAACCTGGGCGGCATCATCCTGGTCGACTTCATCGACATGGGGCAGGCCGAGCACCAGCAGGCGGTGCTGGCCGAGTTCCGCAAGCAGCTGGCGCGCGACCGCGTCAAGACGCAGGTGGGCGGCTTCTCGCCGCTGGGGCTGGTGGAGATGACGCGCAAGCGCACGCGCGAATCGCTGGCCCAGTTGCTGTGCGAGCCATGCGACCAGTGCCAGGGCGCCGGACGCGTGCGCACCGCGCGCACCGTGGCCTACGACGTGCTGCGCGAGATCCTGCGCGAGGCGCGCCAGTTCGACCCGAAGGAATTCCGCGTGGTGGCTGCGCCGGCCGTGATCGACATGCTGCTGGACGAGGAAAGCACGCACCTGGCCGGCCTGTCGGACTTCATCGGCAAGCCGATTTCGCTGCAGGCCGAGGGCGCCCTCGGCCCGGACCAGTACGACATCGTGTTGCTTTGATCCCCCCCTGTGGCGCCTGTGGCGCCTTCCCCCCGGAGGGAGGGGGGACAACGCTGGCGGGCGGGCCAAGCCCTTCCGCGGCGTTCTGGCGGGGCCTGCTCCGCGGCCTTTTAGGGTGGCTTGCTGCGCAGCCACTGGTTTTTTGTTAGATCGGTCGCTGGCGCTTTTGGGGTAAGCGCATGCAGCTATTTATTTTGTAGCTTCAGTGGCTGGCCGGGGCGGGCGGCGTGTGGTTCAGGCGGGCGTACAGGCCGCCAGTCGCCACCAGTTGCGCGTGCGTCCCCTGCTCGACGATGCGGCCGTGCGCCATCACGACGATGCGGTCGGCGTGTTCGATGGTGGACAGGCGGTGCGCGATGACGAGTGTGGTGCGCCCGGCCATGGCGCGCGTGATGGCCTGCTGCACCAGGCGCTCGCTTTCGGTGTCCAGCGCCGACGTCGCTTCGTCCAGCAGCAGCACGGGCGCGTCCTTGTACAGCGCACGGGCAATCGCCAGGCGCTGGCGCTGGCCGCCCGACAGCTGCGTGGCGTTGTGGCCCAGCAGGGTGTCGATGCCTTGCGGCAGCGTGGCCACGTGCGCGGCCAGGTTGGCGTCCTGCAGGCATTGCTGCACGCGGTCGCGGTCGATGGTCGGCGCGCCCAGCGCCACGTTGGCGGCCACGGTGTCGTTCAGCATCGTCACGTCCTGGCTGACCAGCGCGAACTGCGCGCGCAGCGCGGCCAGCGGCCAGGTGGCGATGTCCGTGCCGTCCAGCAGTACCTGGCCCGACGTCGGCAGCACGAAGCGCGGCAACAGGTTGACCAGCGTGCTCTTGCCCGAGCCCGACGGCCCGACCAGCGCCACGGTTTCACCCGCCGCCACGTGCAGGCTCAGGTTGTCGATGGCCGGCGTGGCGCCTTCGGCATAGGTGACGGTGACGTCGCGCAGCGCCAGTTCGCCGCGCGCGCGCGGCACCGGCGCGGCGCGGTCGGGCGGGCCGGCTTCGGGCTTCACCTGGTCCATCAGGTCCAGCCCGCGTTCCAGCGCCGCCAGCCCACGCGTGATGGGGCCGACCACGTCGGTCAGCCGGCGCAGCGGCTGGATCAGCATCAGCATGGCGCCGATGAACGACACGAAGCCGCCCACCGTGATGCCGCGCCCGGTGCTGCTCTGCCCCTGGTGCAGCGCGATGCCGATCACCACCGACAACGCCACCGCCGCCGCCATTTGCGCCAGCGGCATGGCCCCCGCCGAGGCGCTGGTCGCCTTGATGGACAGGCTGCGCAGCGACCGGCTGAGCGCATCGAACCGGCTGGCCTGCTGCGCCTGCGCGCCGTGCAGGCGCACCACGCGGTGGGCCAGCACGTTTTCTTCCACCACGTAGGCCAGTTCGTCGGTGGTGCTCTGCGACATGCGGGTGTAGCGGTACATGCGCTTGGACATGGTGCGCATGATCAGCGCGACGATGGGCACCAGCACCAGCACGATCAGCGTCAGCGACCAGTTAAGGTACAGCAGGTAGGCCATGAGCGCAATGACCGAGAAGCTGTCGCGCCCCAGGTTCAGCAGCGACTGCACCAGCATGGTGGTGCCGGTCTGCACCTCGTAGACGATGGTGTTGGCCAACTGGCTGGCGCTCTGGCGCGCAAACAGCGACAAATCGGCGCTGAGCAGGCGGTCGAACAACTGCCGCCGCAGCTTGACCATGCCTTCGTTGGCGATGCGGGCCAGGGCGTACTGGCTGCCAAAGTGCGCAATGCCGCGCAGCGCGAACAGCCCCACGATGGCCACCGGCACCACCCAGATCGGCAGCGTGCCCTGCGTGAAGCCGTCGTCCAGCAGCGGCTTGAGCAGGGCCGGCACCGAGGCTTCGGTCAACGCGCTGATCAGCGTGCCCGCCAGCGCGATGACCCAGCCCAGCCGGTATTCCCGAAAGTACGTCCATAGCCGGGCCAGGCGCATGCGCAGCGGCTTCTGCGCGGAGGGAGAGTCGGGCGGCTGGGTGCGGGGGGCGTTCATCGGCAAGGCGGTGCGGGCGGCCGGGCGATTCTACGAAGCGGCCTGGCTCAGGGAACTTATGCGCCGGCGCGCCCACCAATTCACAGATTGAAACGGCGCCACAGTCAAGCTTGTTACCATTGCCGGAGTCTATCGACCCGGTGGCAGCACACGGCTGGCCCCCAGCACTTCGATATGAAATTTGATTCCCCTCGACGCAATACCCCTTCCAGCTGGCAGCGCCGCGGCCTTGTAGCCGCCCTGGCCGCCGCCCCTTTTTCACCGGCGTTCGCGCAGTTTCGCGTGGAGGTGTCGGGCGTTGGCCTGACGCAACTGCCCATTGCGCTGGTGCCCTTTCGCGGCGAAGACGCGTCACCGCAGAAGATCAGCGCCATCATTCGCGCTGACCTGGAGCGCAGTGGCCAGTTCCGCCCCGTGGACAGCGCTGGACAGGCGATGGACGAAACCAGCCGCCCCGACATGTCCGTCTGGCGCCAGCGCGCGGCCGATGCGCTGGCGGGTGGCAGCGTCACGCGCCTGGCAGACGGGCGCTTCGACGTGCGCTTTCGCCTGTGGGACGTGGTCAAGGGCCAGGACCTGGGGGGCCAGGGCTACGTGGTGCCGCAGGCCGATCTGCGCCTGGCCGCACACAAGATCGCCGACTACATCTACGAAAAGCTGACGGGCGAAAAAGGCATCTTCTCGACCCGGCTGGCGTACGTCACCAAGGCCGGCGACCGCTACACGCTGTGGGTGGCTGATTCGGACGGCGAGAACGCGCAGGCCGCGCTGGGCAGCCCGGAGCCAATCATTTCGCCCACCTGGTCGCCCAATGGCTCGCAGCTGGCCTACGTGTCGTTTGAATCGCGCAAGCCGGTCATCTACCTGCACGACGTGGCCAGCGGCCGCCGCCGCCTGCTGGCCAACTTCCGTGGCTCCAACAGCGCGCCCGCGTGGTCGCCGGACGGGCGCAGCCTGGCCGTGACGCTGTCGCGCGACGGCGGCTCGCAGATCTACCTCATCAGCGCCAGTGGCGGCGAGCCGCGCCGGCTGACGCAGTCGCAGAGCATCGACACCGAGCCCACCTTTTCGCCCGACGGCGGCACCATCTACTTCGTCAGCGATCGTGGCGGTGCGCCGCAGATCTACCGCATGTCGGCCAGCGGCGGCGCGGCGCAGCGCGTCACCTTCAACGGCGCCTACAACGTGTCGCCGTCCGTCAGTCCCGATGGGCGTTATCTGGCCTATGTGTCGCGCACCGGTGGCTACAAGCTGCAGGTGATGGAACTGGCTTCCGGCAACGTGACTGCGGTAACCGACACGGCGGAAGACGAGAACCCGAGCTTTGCGCCGAACAGCCGTCTCATCGTCTACGCCACACGGCAGGGCGGCCGCGAGGCGCTGATGACGACCACGGTGGACGGCAAGATCAAGGCGCGCCTGGCAGGCAGGGGCGGCGATATTCGCGAACCCTCGTGGGGGCCGTTCCAGCGTTGAATGAAGGGGAGCCGCACATCCCGCGGCTTCAGGTTTTTGTTTTTAGATCAGGAGTGAATAACATGGTCAAACGTTATTTCATGGTGGCCGCACTGTCGCTGGTGCTGGCCGGTTGCGGATCCAACGTCAAGCTCGATCCGCCGATCCAGGGCACGGGCACCGATGCCACGGCCACGGGCCAGGGCGCCGGTCAGGCCGGGGTCGGCCAGGGCGCGGGCCAAAGCACGGTGACGCAGGTGCAGGCCGGTTCCGGCGGCGTGGATTCGGCTGGCCCGGCGGGCGTGGGGCGGGTCATTTACTTTGACTTCGACAGCTTTACCGTCAAGCCGACGTATCAGGCCATCGTCGACCAGCACGCGCGCTTCCTGCAGGCCAACCGCGGCCGCACGGTGGCGGTGGAAGGCCATACCGACGAGCGCGGCAGCCGCGAATACAACCTGGCCCTGGGCCAGAAGCGTGCCGAAGCGGTGCGCCGCGCGCTGACGCTGGTGGGCGCGACCGACGCGCAGATCGAGGCCGTGAGCTTTGGCGAAGAAAAGCCGGCCGTGGCCGGCAGCAGCGAAGATGCCTATGCGCAGAACCGCCGTGTCGAGATCCGTTACCGCTGATCGCATCGTGAACCCGACCGCTCTCTTTCGCGGCGCCGTCCTTGCGCTGGCCTGCCTGGCCGCGCAGGGCGCGCAGGCCCAGTTGTTCGGTGACGATCAGGCGCGCCAGGCCATCCTGGATCTGCGCCAGCGCTTCGACCAGTCGGTCGCGGCCCAGAACCGCCTGGTCGAGGAAAACGCGCAGATGCGCCGCAGCCTGCTCGACCTGCAGCAGCAAATCGAATCGCTGCGGGGCGAACTGGCGCGCGGCCGTGGGCAGGAAGAGCAGTTCACGCGCGACATCGGCGAACTGAAGCGTGCACAGACCGGCCAGCAACAGGCGCTGGAGGACCGCGTGCGCCGGCTTGAAACCGCCGAAAGCACGCGCGCTGCCACCGAAACTGCCGCGGCACCGCCGCCGCCCGCGCCGACGCTGCCGGGCTCGGATGCGGCCGCCAGCGTGGGCGACAAGCAGGACTACGACGCCGCCCTGGCAGTCTTCCGCGCCGGCGACTTCAAGGGTGCGCAGACGGGTTTTGCCAACTTCATCAAGCGCCATCCGCGCAGCAGCCTGGCGCCGTCGGCGCTGTTCTGGCTGGGCAATGCGCAGTACGCCACGCGCGACTACAAGGAAGCCATCACCAACTTCCGCTCGCTGCTCACGGCGTCGCCCAACCACCAGCGCGCGCCCGAGGCCATGCTGTCGATTGCCAACTGCCAGATCGAGCTGAAGGACACGCGCGCTGCCCGGGCGACGCTCGAATCGCTGGTCAAGACCTATCCGCAGTCCGAGGCCGCACAGGCCGGGCGCGAGCGGCTGAGCAGGTTGAAGTGACATCCCCCTGAGGCGCTGACGCGCCTTCCCCCTTCTCTCTGCGGGAAGGGGGACACCGCTGGTCGCCGGGGCAACCCCGGCTCGGGCGGTCGCTGGCATGGCCTGCTCCGCGGCCGTTCGATTCGTTGGCCCACCATGCCGGTGTTCAAAACCGTATAATGCTAAGTTCCCTTGCCGCACCCCGATCCGACGCCGGGGGCGGCTTTTCTCATCCACAAGGAGAGTCAATGCGTCACTATGAAATCATTTTGCTGATCCACCCGGATCAGAGCGAGCAGGTTCCGGCCATGCTGGAGCGCTACAAGGGCATGATCACCGCCGGTGGCGGTAAGATCCATCGCCAGGAAGACTGGGGCCGCCGTCAACTGGCCTACCAGATCAACAAGCTGGCCAAGGCGCACTACCTGTGCCTGAACATCGAGGCCGATCAGGCCGTGATGGCCGAGCTGGAACATGCCTTCAAGTTCAACGACGCCGTGCTGCGCCACCTGACGGTGCAGAAGAAAAAGGCCGACACCGGCCCGTCGTCGATGATGAAGACCGTCGAGCGCGAAGAAGCGCGCAAGGCCCAGCAGGCGGAAGCCACCAACTGAAGCCGTTGGCGCGGCATGCCTGAGCCGAGGTGAACCAGACTCGCCTGACGGCCCGCATCGTCGAGATCGGCGCCCTGCGTATGACCCCCGCCGGCGTACCGGCGCTCGATGCCAGACTCGAACACGAGTCGCAGGTCGAGGAGGGCGGAAGCCCCCGGCAGGTCAAGGCGGCGTTGAGGGCAGTGGCTCTCGGCGCGGTGGCCGAAAGGCTCGGCTCGCAGGCGGTGGGGTCACTTTGGTGCTTCACCGGCTTTCTGGCCAGTCCGCGCAACGGCAAGCATGTGGTGCTCCACATCCAGGATTTTCAGCAAGATCAATTTCAAGGAGCCTCTTAAATGGCCACGTTCAAGAAATTCAACAAGGACAAGCGCCCCAAGCGCAACAACCAGTCGCTGCTGTTCAAGCGCAAGCGCTTCTGCCGCTTCACCGTCGCCGGCGTCGAAGAAATCGACTACAAGGACGTCGACACGCTGCGCGACTTCATCAGCGAAAACGGCAAGATCGTGCCCGCGCGCCTGACCGGCACGCGCGCCATCTACCAGCGCCAGCTGAACACCGCCATCAAGCGCGCGCGCTTCCTGGCGCTGCTGCCCTACACCGACCAGCACCGCGTCTGACAAGGAGATCCCCATGCAAGTCATTCTTCTGGACAAGGTCGTCAACCTCGGCAACCTGGGTGAGATCGTCAAGGTCAAGGACGGCTACGCCCGCAACTTCCTGATCCCCTCGGGTCGCGCCCGCCGCGCCACCGAGGCCGCCAAGGCCGAATTCGAAGCCCGCCGCGCCGAACTGGAAAAGCAGGCCGCCGAAAAGCTGGCCGCCGCGCAAGCCGTGGGCGAGAAGCTCAACGGGCAGACCATCAAGCTGACGCAGAAAGCCGGCGTTGACGGCCGCCTGTTCGGCTCGGTCACCAACCACGACATCGCCGACGAGCTGAAGAAGCAGGGCTTTGACGTCCACAAGTCGCAGGTTCGCCTGCCCAACGGCCCGATCAAGATGGTGGGCGACAACACGGTTCACGTGTCGCTGCACACCGACGTCGACACCGAGATCACCGTGTCGGTCTACGGCGAAACGGCCTGATCGACTCCGTCTTTCCTGGTATCGCCAAGCCGGCCCATCTGGGCCGGTTTTTTTGCGCCGCGCATTGGCACGGCGCTGACCGGCGTAAAAGATTGTTCCTCACCGGATGTACAGGGTTTGCGCACAGGCTTGTGCACAGGCGTGTGCTCATCCTCGTCATAACATTGCCTATTGACTCAGGCTCACGTAGCCTACCGATTGCATGGCCGCTGTTTATCCCTTTTCCGATGCGCGCGAGGACGAGCCTGTCGACCGCCAGGTTGCGCAGCTTCGCATTCCTCCGCATTCGCTCGAGGCCGAATCCAGCGTGCTGGGTGGCCTGCTGCTGGACAACGGCGCGTGGGACCGCATGGGCGATGTGCTGATCGACAGCGACTTCTACCGTTACGAACACCGCCTGATCTACGCTGCGGCCGGCAAGCTGATCAACGAGACCAAGCCCGCCGACGTCATCACGGTGTATGAGGAACTGCAGCGCCAGGGCAAGGGCGACGAGATCGGCGGCCTGGCGTACCTGAACTCGCTGGCGCAATACGTACCCAGCGCCAGCAACATCCGGCGCTATGCCGAGATCGTGCGCGAGCGCTCGATCCTGCGCAAGCTGGTGTCGGCCAGCGACGAGATCGCCACCAGCGCCTTCAACCCGCAGGGGCGGGCGGTGGACAAGATCCTGGACGAGGCCGAGGGCAAGATCTTCAAGATCGGCGAAGAAGGCTCGCGCATGAAGCAGGGCTTCCAGGCCATGGACAGCCTGGTGGTGCAGCTGCTCGACCGTGTGCAGGAGATGGCCGACAACCCGAACGACGTGACGGGCGTGCCCACGGGTTTTATCGATCTGGACCGCATGACAGCAGGCCTGCAGCCCGGCGACCTGGTGGTGCTGGCCGCGCGCCCGTCCATGGGCAAGACGGCGTTCGCCATCAACATCGCCGAACACGTGGCGCTGAACGAAGGCCTGCCGGTGGCCGTGTTCTCGATGGAAATGGGCGCCGCCCAGCTGGCGGTGCGCGTGGTCGGCTCCATCGGCCGCATCGACCAGGGCCACCTGCGCACCGGCAAGCTGACCGACGAGGAATGGCCGCGCCTGACCGAGGCCATCGAGCGGCTGCGCAACGTCAGCCTGCATATTGACGAAACACCGGGCCTGACGCCTTCCGAACTGCGCGCCAACGCGCGCCGCCTGGCGCGCCAATGCGGCAAGCTGGGCCTGATCGTGGTCGACTACCTGCAGCTGATGAGCGGCAGCAGCAGCGGCGACGAGAACCGCGCCACCGAGCTGGGCGAAATCTCGCGCGGCCTCAAGGCTCTGGCCAAGGAACTGCAATGCCCGGTGATCGCGTTGTCGCAGCTCAACCGCAGTGTCGAAACGCGCACCGACAAGCGCCCCATGATGAGCGACCTGCGCGAATCGGGCGCCATCGAGCAGGACGCCGACATCATCATGTTCATCTACCGCGACGACTACTACAACAAGGAATCGCGCGAGCCGGGCGTCGCCGAGATCATCATCGGCAAGCAGCGCAACGGCCCGACGGGCACCGTGAAGCTGGCCTTCCTCAAGCCGCTGACGCGATTCGAGAGCCTGGCGATGGGCGGCAGCGGCGACGACTTTTAATCAATAAGGCCGTTTGCGCTGGATTGATCAGCGTATGAAGCTATAAATTGTATAGCAAACAGGGTGTAAAAAAGCCGCGACGCGTCGCGGCCTTTTCATGCCCACAAGGGCGTCACATCACCTTGGCAATCGACTGGCAGACGTGCTGGATGTTCTTCTCGTTCAGCGCTGCCACGCACATGCGGCCAGTGTCGGTGCCGTAGACGCCGAACTCATTGCGCAGGCGCACCATCTGGTCTTTCGACAGACCGGAATAGCTGAACATGCCGACCTGCGTGGTAATGAAGCTCATGTCCTGCTTCACCCCTGCGGCCTTCAGGCCATCGACCAGCGCCTGGCGCATGGCCTTGATGCGGGTGCGCATGCCGGCCAGTTCGTCCTCCCACTGCGCGCGCAGCTTGGGGTCGTCCAGCACCAGCGCCACCACCGCGCCGCCGTGCGTGGGCGGGTTGCTGTAGTTGGTGCGGATCATGATCTTGAGCTGGCTCAGCACGCGGTCGGCCTCTTCCTTGGAAGCGCAGACCACCGACAGCGCGCCAACGCGTTCGCCGTACAGGCTGAACGATTTGCTGAACGAGGTGGACACGAACACGTCCAGCCCCGCCGTCACGAACTGGCCAACCACCGCGCCGTCCTCGGCAATGCCCTGGGCGAAGCCCTGGTAGGCCATGTCGAGGAAGGCGGTCAGCCTGCCGGCCTTGACGGTGTCGATCACCTGCGCCCATTGGTCGGGTGTGATGTCGTAACCCGTGGGGTTGTGGCAGCACGCGTGCAGCACGACGATGGTGCCGGGCGCGGCCGCTTTCAGGTCGGCCAGCATGCCGTCAAAGTCGAGGCCGCGGCGGGCGGCGTCGTAATAGCGGTAGGTGCCGACGTCAAAGCCGGCCTGCGTGAACAGCGCACGGTGGTTTTCCCAGCTCGGGTCGCTGATCAGCACCTTGGCCTGGGGGCTGAGCTTCTTCAGGAAGTCGGCGCCGATCTTCAGACCGCCGGTGCCGCCCAGTGCCTGCACGGTGGCGACGCGGCCCTGCTTGACGACGTCGGAGTCGGCGCCAAAGACCAGCTTCTTGACGGCATTGTCATAGGCCGCAATGCCGTCGATGGGCAGATAGCCACGCGGCTTGGGCGTGTCCATCAACGCCTTTTCGGCCGCCTGCACGCAGGCCAGCAACGGCAGTTTGCCGTTTTCGTCGAAGTACACGCCGACCCCCAGGTTGACCTTGTTGGGATGGGTATCAGCGGCAAACTGTTCGTTCAGGCCCAGAATCGGGTCGCGTGGGGCCAGTTCGACGGCGGAAAACAAGGACATGGCGGTCAATCCTGTGGGATGAAAGGGGTGAAGGTGGAGAAAGCGGCGCAAGACACTCGGCATGCGCTACGCTGGGGCCAAACCCTTGAATTTTAACGGCCTGCCCCGATCCGTTTTTTTATGCCTACCCTTGCAGCGGCCTCTGCGCCGACACCCGCCGGCCAATTCCTGAGCTTTCCTGACTCGCCCTTCCAGCTTTACCAGCCCTATCCCCCCGCTGGCGACCAGCCAGCTGCGATCGATGCGCTGGTGGAGGGGGTGGAAAACGGTGAATCGTTCCAGACGCTGCTGGGCGTCACAGGGTCGGGCAAGACCTTCACCATGGCCAACGTCATTGCGCGGCTGGGCCGGCCGGCCATCGTGTTCGCGCCCAACAAGACGTTGGCGGCGCAGCTGTACAGCGAGTTCCGCGAATTCTTTCCGCGCAACGCGGTCGAGTACTTCGTCAGCTATTACGACTATTACCAGCCCGAGGCCTACGTGCCGCAGCGCGATCTGTTCATCGAGAAGGACAGCGCGATCAACGAGCACATCGAGCAGATGCGCCTGTCGGCCACCAAGAGCGTGCTGGAGCGGCGCGACACCGTGATCGTGGCAACGGTGTCGGCCATCTACGGCATCGGTGCGCCCGACGACTACCTGCAGATGCGGATGATCCTGAAGGTGGGCGGCAAGCAGGGCCAGCGCGACGCCATTGCGCAACTGGTGCGCATGCAGTACCAGCGCAACGACACCGACTTTTCGCGCGGCAGCTTTCGCGTGCGCGGCGACACCATCGACGTGTTTCCGGCCGAACACAGCGAGCTGGCGGTGCGCATGGAGCTGTTCGACGACGAGGTCGAGAGCATCAGCCTGTTCGATCCGCTCACGGGCCGCATCCAGCAGAAGGTGCCGCGCTTCGTCATCTACCCCAGCAGCCACTACGTCACGCCGCGCGAAAAGACCTTGTCCGCCGTGGAGTCGATCAAGCTGGAACTGGCCGAGCGCCTGAAATTCTTCGTTGGCGAAGGCAAGCTGGTCGAGGCCCAGCGGCTGGAGCAGCGCACCCGGTTCGATCTGGAGATGCTGAGCGAGCTGGGCCATTGCAAGGGCATCGAGAACTACACACGCCACCTGTCGGGTGCGCAGCCGGGCGATCCGCCGGCCACGCTGACCGACTACCTGCCGCGCGACGCCCTCATGTTTCTGGACGAAAGCCACCAGATGATCGGCCAGCTCAACGCCATGTACAACGGCGACAAGGCGCGCAAGACCACGCTGGTCGAATACGGATTTCGCCTGCCGTCTGCGCTGGACAACCGGCCGCTGAAGTTCGATGAATTCGAGCGCCGCATGCGCCAGGTGGTGTTCGTCAGCGCCACGCCGGCCGACTACGAAAAGCAGCACGCCGGCAATGTGGTCGAGCAGGTCGTGCGGCCCACGGGTCTGGTCGACCCCGAGGTCGAAGTCCGCCCCGCGACGCACCAGGTGGACGACGTGCTGCAGGAGATTCGTGACCGGGTGCAGAAGCGCGAGCGCGTGCTGATCACGACGCTCACCAAGCGCATGGCCGAGCAGCTGACCGAGTACCTGACCGACAACGGCGTGAAGGTGCGCTATTTGCACTCCGACGTGGATACGGTCGAGCGGGTCGAGATCATCCGCGACCTGCGGCTGGGTGCGTTCGACGTGCTGGTCGGCATCAACCTGTTGCGCGAGGGACTGGACATACCCGAAGTGTCGCTGGTGGCAATCCTCGATGCGGACAAGGAAGGCTTTTTGCGCGCTGAACGCAGCCTGATCCAGACCATCGGTCGCGCCGCACGCAACGTCAACGGCAAGGCCATTTTGTATGCGGATCGCGTCACAGAGTCCATGAAGAAGGCCATCGGCGAAACCGAGCGTCGCCGCGCTAGGCAGATCGCGTTCAACGCCGAGCACGGCATCACGCCGCGCGGCATCGTGAAGGAAGTTCGTGACCTGATCGATGGCGTCTACGGCGACAAGTCAGGACGCGAAGATGATCGGGCGCGTGCCGTCGCCCATAGCGATCAGGCCGCCATGTCTGAAAAGGACGTCGGCAAGGAAATGCGGCGGCTCGAAAAGCTCATGCTGGAACACGCGCGCAATCTCGAATTCGAGCAGGCCGCGCGCGTGCGTGACCAGTTGGCGCTGCTGAAGAATCGCGTCTTCGGCGCCGCTGGCGAAAGCAGCGCGGCGGCCTGACCCGCCGCGCGCTGCCCGCCACCCGCTTCAGTGGACTGTGAGGTTGTTGTGCACCGTGCCCACGCCTTTCACCGACTTGGCGATCGTTTCAGCGCGCGCCTTGGCGGTGGCGTTGGGGGCCGGGCCGGTCAGGGTGACGGCGCCGTCCTTGGTGTCGACGTTGATCTGCAGCGCGCTCAGTTCGGTGTCGGCCACCAGCTTGGCCTTCACGGCGGCGGTGGTGGTGGCGTCGCTGGCGGCGTCACCGGCACGCGCGATGGCGGCGCTGGCGTCGGCCTTCATTTCCTTGGCTTCCTGCTTGATCTCGGCGCCGGCGCGGTTGGCAGCCACTTTGGCTTCCTGCGCGGCGTCGGCGGCCTTGGCCTGGGCGTCCTTGGCGGCCTGCTCGCTCTTGGCAATGGCTGAGTCGACCTGCTGGCCGGCCGTGCGCTCGTCCTTTTTGTTGCAGGCGGCCAGGCTGGCGGCCAGTGCGATGGCGGCGGCCAGCGTGGTGGCGCGCAACAGGGTGGGTTGGGTAGCGTTCATGATGATTTCCTCGGTTTCAGTGTGACAGTGCTCGTTGGCCGGCGCCGCCTGAAAAGGGGCGACTGCCGGTTCACGAGGTGACTGTAGGCACCGGGTTTCACGCCGTGCGTCGGCGGTGGTTGAAAGCGCTGTAGGACAAGCAAGACCGCGGCCGTACACCAGCGCCTGCGTGCGCTTTTCGGCCGATGCCCCCTGACTTTTGGGGGGCTTTGGTGTATACTTGATCAAAACACTCGGAAATTAGGCGGCGCACTGAAAAGACATCCAGCCGCCTGGCTTCGAACCCCCACATAGCAAGGAGCTACCCCCATGCGCCTCACCACCAAGGGACGATTTGCGGTCACCGCCATGATCGATCTGGCCCTGCGCCAGGACAACGGTCCGGTGACCCTGGCCGCCATCAGCCAGCGCCAGCAGATCTCGCTGTCGTACCTGGAACAGCTGTTCGGCAAGCTGCGCCGCAACGATCTCGTCGAATCGACGCGCGGGCCGGGCGGCGGCTACTCGCTCGGCCGCAAGGCGGCGGACATCACCGTGGCCGACATCATCACCTCGGTCGACGAGCCGCTGGACGCCACCCATTGCGGTGGCCGCGAAAACTGCCACGGCGAAGGCGGGCGCTGCATGACGCACGACCTGTGGACGTCGCTCAACGCGCGCATGATCGAATTTCTCGAATCCGTCACGCTGCAGAAACTGGTGGACGACCAGCACGCCAACGGCATCGAGATCGAGGACAAGCCTGCGGCCAAGCGCGCCATTTCCACCGCGCCGGTGGTCAAGCCGATCCGCGTGAACGCGCCCAATTCGGTCTTCGCCCTGGGCGGAATTACCACCAAATAAATAGCATTGCACGCTTGCTCCGCTTGCGGCAGGCGCCCTTTTAATAAAGAAAAATCAGCGATTCGGAATTTGTCATGAGCCAGACCCCGCATTTCCCCATCTACATGGACTACGCCGCGACCACGCCGGTTGACCCGCGCGTGGCCGACGCGATGATCCCGTGGCTGCGCGAAAACTACGGCAACCCGGCCAGCCGCAGCCACGCCTGGGGCTGGGAAGCCGAAAAGGCGGTCGAAAAGGCGCGCGAGCAGGTGGCCGACCTGATCGGCGCCGACCCGCGCGAGATCGTGTGGACCAGCGGCGCGACCGAGTCCGACAACCTGGCCATCAAGGGCGCCGCCCAGTTCTACAAGGGCAAGGGCAAGCACCTGATCACCGTCAAGACCGAGCACAAGGCCGTGCTCGACACCATGCGCGAGCTGGAGCGCCAGGGCTTCGAGGTGTCCTACCTCGACGTCAACCAGGACGGCCTGCTCGACCTGGACAAGTTCAAGGCAGCCATCCGCCCCGACACCATCCTGGCCAGCGTCATGCTGGTCAACAACGAGATCGGCGTGGTGCAGGACGTGGACGCCATCGGCAAGATCTGCCGCGAGCACGGCGTGCTGTTCCACGTTGACGCCGCGCAGGCCACCGGCAAGGTCGCCATTGACGTGTCGCGCCAGCCCATCGACCTGATGAGCCTGGCCAGCCACAAGAGCTACGGCCCCAAGGGCATTGGCGCGCTGTACGTGCGCCGCAAGCCGCGCGTGCGGCTCGAGGCGCAGATGCACGGCGGCGGACACGAGCGCGGCATGCGCAGCGGCACCCTGGCCACGCACCAGATCGTCGGCATGGGCGAGGCCTTCCGCATCGCCAAGGAAGAAATGGCGCAGGACAACGAAAAGGCTTGGGCGCTGCACCACCGGCTTGTTGAAGGGTTGAAGGACGTCGAGGAAGTGTTTCTCAACGGCCACCCGACGCAGCGCGTGCCGCAGAACATCAACATGAGCTTCAACTTCGTCGAAGGCGAATCGCTCATCATGGGCGTCAAGGGCCTGGCGGTGTCGTCCGGCTCGGCCTGCACCAGCGCCAGCCTGGAGCCCAGCTATGTGCTGCGGGCGCTGGGCCGCAGCGACGAACTGGCCCACAGCAGCCTGCGCATCACCATCGGCCGCTTCACGACCGAGGAAGACATCGACTACGCGATCCAGACGATCCGCGAAAACGTCGCCAAGCTGCGCGAGCTCAGCCCCCTGTGGGAAATGCACCAGGACGGCATCGACCTGTCTACCATCCAGTGGGCCGCCCACTGACATTTTTGAATTGAATTGCCCGCTGGCGCTTGTCCATCAATCGCAGACAGCTATCAAAAAAGGAGCAAACACCATGGCTTATTCCGACAAGGTTCTAGACCACTACGAAAACCCCCGCAACGTCGGCAGCTTCGACAAGGGCGACGACAGCGTGGGCACCGGCATGGTCGGCGCGCCGGCCTGTGGCGACGTGATGAAGTTGCAGATCCGCGTCAACCCGAGCACCGGCGTGATTGAGGACGCGCGCTTCAAGACCTACGGCTGCGGCTCGGCCATCGCCTCCAGTTCGCTGGTGACCGAATGGGTCAAGGGCAAGACGCTGGACCAGGCGGCCGAACTGAAGAACAGCCAGATCGCCGAAGAGCTGGCGCTGCCACCTGTCAAGATCCACTGCTCGATCCTGGCCGAAGACGCCATCAAGGCGGCGGTCGAGGACTACAAGAAGAAGCACGTCGCCGCCTGACGCGTCGTCTTTCAGGTTTTGGGGGCGCCGTCCGCATCGGCGCCCGAGGGTTCAACGCGTTTTTTGCAAGGAGGCTGTAGGACATGGCACAACAACATCTTCTGCCCGGGCAGGCGCAAACCGTCTTGCACGAAGGGGCGCTTCCGTCGGGGTTTGAATCACGCGCCCTGTTCAAGAGCCGCGACCTGGAAGTCATCCAGCTGCTGATGCCCGAGGGATACCGCATGTCGGACCACCGCGTGGACGGCGAGATCACGCTGCAGTGCCTTAAAGGCTGCCTGCAGGTCATCTCGCACGCAGTGGGCGAGCCCGACCCGCGGCCCAAGATGCGGCTGGCCGAAGGCGAGCTGATGTACCTCAAGGGCGGCGAGCCGCACCAATTGCTGGCGGTGGTTGCGTCCGTCGTGCTGCTGACCATCGCCCTGCGCGGAAACTGATCGATCGAAGAAAACACACCATGGCCGTCACTCTCTCCGAAGCCGCAGCGCGGCACGTCACCAAATACCTCGCCAAAAGGGGCAGGGGCGTGGGCGTGCGCCTGGGCGTCAAGACCACCGGTTGCTCGGGCCTGGCCTATAAGCTCGAATACGTGGATGAGGTGGCGCCCGAGGACGTGCTGTTCGAAGGCCATGGCGTCAAGCTGATGATCGACCCCAAGAGCCTGGCCTACATCGACGGCACCGAGCTGGATTACGTGCGCGAAGGCCTGAACGAGGGCTTCAAGTTCAACAACCCCAACGAGCGCGACCGCTGCGGCTGCGGCGAGAGCTTCCGCGTCTGATGGCGCCCGCGCCGGCTGCCGAGCTCGCGCGTGCCCGCGTGAGCGTCACCATCGACAACGAGCGCGAAGTGCGCGCGCTGAACGCCTGGTTTCAGCGCTGGGGCCCGCGCATCCGGCGCTTCGATGACCTGGGCTGTGGCTGCTGCCTCGACGCCTGGGACGTGGACGCGCCGCCCGAAGCCCTGGCCGAACTGCCGCGCGGCATGTTGCGTCCGGCGCTGCACGCGGCCTGAGCTGCCACCCACCATGAACCTCCAGTCCACCGACTTCGAACTGTTTGCCGTGCCCGCCCGCTTCGCGCAAGACGCGGCGCAACTGGACGCACGCTGGAAGGAGTTGCAGCGCCAGGTGCACCCCGACCGCTTTGCCGCCGAAGGCGCCGCGGCGCAGCGCGTGGCCGCGCAGTGGTCGGCGCGCGTCAACGAGGCCTACCGGCGGCTGAAAGACCCGCAACGGCGCGCCGCCTACCTGTGCGAGCTGCACGGCGCGCCCATCGGCGCCGAAAGCAATACGGCCATGCCGCCCGCCTTTCTGATGCAGCAGATGGAGTTGCGCGAGCAGCTGGAAGACGCGCGCGACGAGCCGGCGCTGGACGCCATCGACGCGCAGGCCGCGCAGTTGAAGCGCGACATGCTGGCGCAGTTGGCGCACCAGATCGACGCCGAGCAGGCCTGGCCCGCGGCGGCGCAATCGGTGCGCGCGTTGATGTTCCTGGACAAGCTGGCGGGCGATGTCGACCGCCGGCGTGAGACACTTGAACAGGGGTCGTAGACGCCTTGTTCACCCACCACCCCGGACGGTTGAAGCCCGCGCCACACGCGGGCTGGCTGATTGAATTTCCTGTCGTATGGCGCTGCTTCAAATCTCCGAACCCGGCCAATCGCCTGACCCGCACCAGCGGCGCATCGCGGTGGGCATCGACCTGGGCACCACGCATTCGCTGGTCGCTGCCGTGCGCCACGGCGTGGCCGAATGCCTGCCGGACGAGCAGGGGCGCGTGCTGCTGCCGTCGGTGGTGCGGTACCTGGCGGGCGGCGGGCGGCGCATCGGCTACGACGCGCTGCAGGCCGAACCGGCCGACGCCGAAAACACCATCGCATCGGCCAAGCGCCTGATGGGGCGCGGCCTGGCCGACATCATCGGGCGCGACAAGCTGCCGTACCAGCTGCTCGACCGGCCCGGGATGGTGGCGCTGCAGACCGTGGCCGGCGAAAAGTCACCGGTCGAGATAAGCGCCGAGATCCTGGCCACGCTGCGCTACCGGGCGGAAGACACCTTTGGCGATGATGTGCACGGTGCCGTCATCACCGTACCGGCCTACTTCGACGACGCACAGCGCCAAGCCACCAAGGACGCGGCGCAACTGGCCGGCATTCAACTGCTGCGCCTCATCAACGAGCCGACGGCCGCCGCCATCGCCTACGGGCTGGACAACGCGGCCGAGGGCATCTACGCCGTGTTCGACCTGGGTGGCGGCACGTTCGATGTCTCCATCCTGCGGCTGACGCAGGGGGTGTTCGAAGTCATCGCCACCGGTGGCGATTCGGCGCTGGGCGGCGACGACTACGACGCCGCCCTGGCCGACTGGGTGGTGGCGCGCACCGGCGCGCAGGTGGCCACCGCCGCCGACCGTGCCGCGCTGCAGGCAGCCGCCCGGCGCGCCAAGGAAGCACTGAGCGCTTCAGAAAACGTAGCATTCCACGCAAGCCTGTCGAGCGGCGAAGTCCGATTTGACCTGAGGTCGGCCGACTTCGAGGCCGCCACCGCGGCGCTGACCACGCGCTGCGTGGCCACGCTGCGGCGCGTGTTTCGAGACGCGCGCCTGAAGCCCGATGAAACGCAGGGCATCGTCATGGTGGGCGGCAGCACGCGCATGCCCGTCATCCGGCGCGCGGTGGCCGACTTCTTCGGTCGCGAGCCGCTCATCAACCTGAACCCCGACGAAGTGGTGGCGCTGGGCGCGGCCATCCAGGCCAACCAGCTGGCGGGCAATGACGCCGCGGGCGATCTGCTGCTGCTGGACGTGATTCCGCTCTCGCTCGGCATCGAAACCATGGGTGGGCTGGTGGAGCGCATCGTGCCGCGCAACCAGACCATTCCGGTGGCGATGGCGCAGGACTTCACCACCTACAAGGACGGCCAGACCGCGATGGCGCTGCACGTGGTGCAGGGCGAGCGCGACCTGGTGCAGGACTGCCGCAGCCTGGCGCGCTTCGAGCTGCGCGGCATGCCGCCCATGGCGGCGGGCGCGGCGCGCATCCGCGTGACCTTCACCGTCGATGCCGATGGCCTGCTGAACGTCTCGGCGCGCGAACAGGTCAGCGGCGTCGAGGCGCAGATCGACGTCAAGCCCAGCTACGGCCTGAGCGACGAGCAGATTGCGCGCATGCTGCAGGACAGCTTCACCACGGCCGACGCCGACGTGAAGGCGCGCGCGCTGGTCGAGGCCAGGGTGGACGCCGACCGCATGCTGATGGCCACTCAGAGCGCGCTGGACGCCGATGGCGCGCTGCTGTCGGCCCACGAACGTGCCGAGATTGACGCGCTGATGCTGTCGCTGCGCGGCATTGCCGCCAACAGCACCGAAGCCGCGGCGATCGAGGCCGCCACCGAAGCGCTGGCGCACGGCACCGAAGCCTTTGCCGCCGCGCGCATGAACGCCGGCATCCAGAAGGCCCTGTCCGGCAAGTCCGTCGAATCGATCTGAGGACCGCACACCGCATGCCCATCATCAAAGTACTTCCGCACCCCGAATACGCGCCGCAGGGTGCCGAGATCCAGGCCAACACCGGCGATTCGATCTGCGAGGCACTGCTCGACCACAACATCTCCATCGAGCACGCCTGCGAGATGAGCCGCGCCTGCACCACCTGCCATTGCATCGTGCGCGAAGGCTACGATTCGCTGGAGGAGCCGGAAGAAGAAGAGGAAGACCTGCTGGACCGCGCCTGGGGGCTCGAGCCACAGTCGCGCCTGTCGTGCCAGGCCATCGTGGGCAAGGAAGACCTGACGGTGGAGATTCCGCGCTACTCGATCAACCACGCCCGCGAAAACCACTGAAAGCCCCCCGCATGTCGCGCCAGATCGTTCTCGACACCGAAACCACCGGGCTGTCCGCCGAGGGCGGCGACCGCATCATCGAGATCGGCTGCGTCGAACTGGTGAACCGCAAGCTCACCGGCAACAACCTGCACTTCTATGTCAACCCCGAGCGCGACAGCCATGAGGACGCGTTGAAGGTGCACGGCATCAGCAACGAGTTCCTGCGCGACAAGCCCAAGTTTGCCGAGGTGGCCGACGAGATCCTGCGCTACCTGGAAGGCGCCGAAGTCATCATCCACAACGCGGCCTTCGACGTCGGCTTTCTCGACAAGGAGCTGGAGCGCCTGGGCCGCGGTGCCTTCACCAGCGTGGTTGGCGAGGTCACCGACACGCTGGCCATGGCCAAGCAGCTGTACCCCGGCAAGCGCAACAGCCTGGACGCGCTGTGCGACCGCCTGGGCGTCGACAACTCCGGTCGCACGCTGCACGGCGCGCTGCTGGACGCCGAACTGCTGGCCGACGTCTACATCAACCTCACGCGCGGGCAGGAAGCGCTGCTGATCGACCTGGGCCATGTGGGCGAGCAGGGCGCCACAGGCGTTCGCATCGACCTGCGCGTGTTCGACCTGCCCGTGCTGCAGGCCAACGCCAGCGAACTGACCGCCCACCAGGACGTGCTGGCGCAGATCGACAAGGCCAGCGGCGGCAAGACGGTATGGCGCGCGGCCGAAGCGACGAATTGATATATAATTCCATCCTTCGCCAGAGTGCGAGAACGGGTGATTAGCTCAGCGGTAGAGCACTGCCTTCACACGGCAGGGGTCGCAGGTTCAAACCCTGCATCACCCACCAAGAATTCCTATATACGCTGCGCCTTGCAGCGGTAGCGCCCGCTAACTTAGCGGGCGTTTTTGTTTCCGGTACGGAAGAAGTACGGAAAAGCCGTTCAGCGCCAGCCTCGCTTCAGTCCACGTACCTGATCGCCTTGTAGCGGATTCTTGGTTGTTGAGGGCCATCATCAGACCGCCCACGAGCATGATTCCGCCGAGCATGAGGAATCAATCGATCCTTCCGCATTTCGATCCCCATGTGGCGCAATCCGCGCCATGCAACCCAACTCCCAGCTAGTTCACGCCATCGACCGGGCCACGTCGGTCGCCGTTTTCGAGCGCGGCTTGCGCATCCTCAGCATGTGGATGCTCGCCGACACCGACGCCGAGCACTGCGCAATCCTGCTGGAGCACATGGACCCGCCGCAGGGCGCCCGCATCCTGGATGCCGGCTGCGGCATCGGCGAGGTCGCGCGCCTGATGCGCGACCAGCGCCCCGACCTGAGCTTCACGCTGCTGAACATCAGCCAGTACCAACTCGACTTGGCGCCAGCCGACATGCCGAAGCTGCTGGCCGGCTTCGAGGCGATCCCGGTGCATGACCAGTCCTTCGATGTGGTCATGTTCAATTTCTCGATCTGCCACACCGCGGACTGGTTGCAGACGCTGCGCGAGGCTGCGCGCGTGCTCCGACCGGGCGGCCAGGTCTTCATCTTCGACATGGAGCGCGTCAGCGGCGACAACGCGTTGATGGCGGCGCATTGCCATTCGACGGCCTGGCCGTGGCAGGTCACGGCCCGCACCGCGCGCCAAGCAGGGCTCACGCTGCAGTTCAGGTGGCATCCCGCGCAAGTCAGCAACGCGGTCTTGAAGCTGTGCAGCCAGGCGGAATTCGATGCAGTTTTTGGCGGAACGCGGCCCATGGTCATGGTGCTGCGCCGCGACGAATCAATCACTTGAAGGAGTTACACCATGGGGCGAGCGAACATCAGCTTTATCACCGGCCTGATTTCCGGTGGCATCAAGGGCTACAGCGTCGGCCGGCAGATTCAGCAGGACCAGGCCATCGACGCTGCGCTGAAGGCCAAGCCAGAGCAGATGCAGGGCTACACCGCCGAGGACGGCCGGAAGCTGGAGGCACTGGCCAACGCCAAGGACGTGCTGGGCAACCCGCTGTACCAGATCGGCACCGACGCCCAAGGCAACTACACGGCAACGCCGACTGCGGAGAACCCCGGCCAGGGCCAGGGCGTCATGCCCAGCCAGGTCATCAGCCGCCACACGGTCACCGACTTCCTGGGCGAGCGCACCGCTGGCGCCCTTACCGCCGGCCAGGTCGGCGCCATGCGCGCGCGCAAGCTCATCGAGGCCGGCGCCCTGACCGATCCGATGCGGGCGGCCAGCGCTTCGCTGGCACTGGACAAGTCCGAACGCGAAGACGCCGACCGCCGCGAGCTGCAGCAGGCCCTGCGCGGCGCGCCCGAGATGACGGCGCCCGGCGCAGGCGCTGTGGGTGGCATTGAGCAAGCCACCGCTTCCACAAACGGCCAGATTGCCAAGCGGGTCGCCAATGACTCGTCCCTGGACTACTACCTCAAGACCAGCACCCCCAAGGTGATCGACGTGCTGCTGCGCCAGGGCAAGGTGGATCAGGCTCAGGCATACCAGAAGTTTCTCGATACCCAAGAGGGCCGCGACTACGCACGGGGCTGGACCGACGGCGTGCGCAAGTTCTCCATTGGCGACACGCGAGGCGCGCTGCAGTCATTCGAGAACCTTTACAACAGGCAGCTTTATAGGGACGGCAACACGGTCAAGCTTCAGCCCGGCCGCGAACCGAACACGATGACCGTGACGCAGTACGGGGCGGATGGTCAGGAACTCGGGACGGTGACGCAGCCGACTGACGACCTGCTGAGCCAGGCCGCTGTCTTTCTGGCGCCGCATGAGGCCGTGAAGTTCTACGCAAACCAGGGCGCCAAGCGCACGGCCGAAGCCGCACAGTTGCAGCGGCAGCAGGTGTTGGAGGCCCAGCGCCAGGTCGGCCGTGACGCCATGGAGGACCGGCGCGACGCCCGCACGGCGCAGCAGATCGAAGCCGCCGACCGGCGCGCGCAGCGCGGCATTGACGCGGCCGACCAGCGGCTGACCCGCCAACTCGACGCCCGCGGCAACCCTGCCGACCGTCCACTGACTTCAGCACAGCAACGCAGCAATGCTGAAATCGACGCCGCGCGCGAGGCGATCAACGGGCTTTCGCTCGAGGAAATCCGGCGCCGCACTAGCAAGGCCACGAACATTGGGCGCGAGAACCCCAACTATGACCCTGGCCTGGCGCGACAGGCAGCGCTGGCCAACCGCCGCAAGATCGGCGAGGACGACACCTTCGACACCGCGCCGCGCGGCCCCGCGCTGCGCCAGCAGCAAGACGCGGCCACCCGCGCCCGGCAGGAACTGGCCAAGCGGTTCAGTTCGGACGCCAGCATGAACAAATACAAGCTTGGCCAGTCCACCGACCGGGGCGTGGAAGTCCTTGATTCGCGCGGCAAGCTCATGGGCTACTACCGCTGATCGGGGAACGCCATGGGCTTCATTCCTCTCTCCGAGATCGATGGCGACACCATCGAGGCGCAACCCTCTCCGCCGGCTGCACGCCGCGGCTTCGTCCCGCTTGCCGAGCTGGAGCCCCAGGCGCCGGCGGCCGAAACGGGCAGACAGCCCGGCTTCGTCCCAGTCGCCGAAGGCGGCGGCGCCGCTCCGGCACCCGGCAAACCCGGCGTGCTGCGAAACATCCTGCTCAACAACCCGCTGACTGCGCTCGGCGAAGTCGCGCTGAACCTGGGCAGCATGGGCGTGTCGCAGCCGGTCGCCGGCCTGGCAGGGCTGGCCACCGAGGCCGCGCACCAGCTCGGGCTGACCGACAGGCGCGGCGCTGATGTGGTGCAGTCGGTTGGCGAGGCGTTGACCTATCAGCCGCGCGGCGAGATGGGCCAGCGAGGCGCCGGCATCGTGGCCTACCCCTTCGAGAAGCTGGCCGAGGGCGCGCACTGGGCCGGCGGCAAGACGCTGGACGCCACCGGCAGCCCCGTGGCTGCCACGGTGGTCGACACCGCCATTCAGGCGCTGCCGATGGTCGCGCCGGGCATGCTGGGCCGGAAGGCGGCCGGTCGCGCTGCGCCGCCGTCGCCGCGGTTCGACGCTGCCGACTATCACGCTTACCGGCGCACCCTGGAATCTGGCGGCAGCGCGACCGCCAAGAACCCGCGCAGCACGGCCTACGGCCCCGATCAGTTCACCGCAGGCACCTGGCTTCGCACCGTGGAGCAGGCAAAACCAGATTGGGCCGCTGGCCTGGCGCCCCAGGAACTGCTGGCCCTGCGCGCCGATCCGGCGAAATCCGGCCAGATGGCACGCGCCCTGGACACCAGCAACGCCGCGGCGCTGCGCTCGGCCGGTGTGGAGATCACCAACCAGACGATGTACGCGGCGCACCACTTCGGTCCCGATGCCGCTGTACGCATCGCGCGCGCCGCGCCGGACACGCCCATCGCCGAACTGCTGACGGCCAAGCAACTGGCGGCGAATCAGTACCTCAGGGGCAAGACCGTCGCCGACACGATTGCCAACTGGGATCGTCGCGCCGGTCGCCCCGTCGCGCGCGGCAGCGAACCGCGTGGCGGATTCGTGCCGCTGGACGATGCCCAGCCCATCCCACGCCCGCCGCGTGACGCCAGCGAGCCGCGCCTGACGGGCGACGGGCCCGACGCGATGGCGCCTGAACTGCTGGCGCCGGAAGGCCTGGCGCCCGACGCGCCGCCCATCGACCTGATGGAAACCAAGCTCACGCCCGAGCAGCGCGGAACCTACGTCATCGCGCAGAACCTGGTCGACAACATCGACACCGTGATCGCCGACCCCATGCGCAGGGTGGACGGCTACCGCAGCGAGGCGGCGCGGGTCCGCGCAGCAGCGGATGAGATGGCCGCGCAAGGCGTGCCCGACGAGGCCACGTCCTTCCGCGCGGCGGCCGATGCCCTGGAGCGCCGCGCCGTCACCACCGCCGACGGCGTGCACGACGGCATCACCGGCACGTCGCACGTGCAGTTGCTCGACGGCAACCCGCGCTACGCCGAACTGATGCAGCAGCCGGGCATGACGCCATCGCTGGCGCGCCTGACGCTGGCCGATGAAACCGCCGGCCCGCGGTCGGCGCCGGCCTGGCCGCCTGAACAAGCGCCAAGGGTCACGTCGGAGGTCGCGCCGGAGCGCGCGGCCCTTTCCGTGCCGGACGCTGGCGACGTGCTGCCGAAGCGCGGCACCGTCAACATGGGGCCAGGCGCCAACTACGTCGGCCTGATCGATGACAGCGTGACCCGCCCAGGCACGCCAGGCGGCGGCATGGCGGATGCAGGCACTGGCGGCAAGGCGCGCGCCAAGCCCATTCGACGCGAGGACATTCTGGTCCCGTTCGCCAAGGAGCTGGGAACCAGCATCTACACCGGCCGCGTCCGTGGTCGCAAGACCCTGGGCACCTTCAACACCGCAACGGAAACCGTCCGCGTCAAGCGGCACGCCGACCTTGAGGTTGCCACCCATGAGATGGCGCACCTGATCGACAGCCGCGTGCCGGCCGTGCGCGAGGCGTGGCTGAAAGGCCCGCAGGCCAAGATGATCAACAAGGAACTGCGCGCACTCAGCTACGACAACGGCAAGGTGTACGAGGGGTTTGCCGAGTTCACGCGCCTGTACATGACGCAGCCCGACGTGGCCGCAGCCAAGGCGCCGACTTTCTCGCGCTGGTTCGATGATTTCGTGCAGACGCACAAGTACGGCCCGGCGATCCAGAAGGCGCGCCAAGGCATGGGCGAATGGTTCGCGCAGGACGCGCTCGACCGCGCGCGCAGCAAGATCGGCGATCACCGCCCGCTGTCTGACGCCATGGACAGCCGCTGGGACGCCTTTCGCCAAGCCATTACCGACGACCTGCACGGCGTCTATCGGATGGAGCGGGAACTGTCGGGCGGCAAGATCGCGCCGGCCGGGGCCTACGAATCCGCCCGCCTGGCGCGCGCATCCGCCAGCATGGCCGACGGCGCCCTGCGCTACGGCGCGCCGGTGAAGAACGCCGACGGCTCGGGTTCGTGGAAAGGCCAGGGGCTGGAAGAAATCCTCAAGCCCATCGCCGGCAACCTGGACGACGGCCTGCTGTACTTCGTGGGCAAGTCGGCCGACGAACTGATGAAGCAGGGGCGAGAGCACCTGTTCACGCGCGGCGAGATCGACGCCATGCTCAGCCTGCGCACGCCTGAATTCGACGCCGCGTTCACCAAGTACCAGCAGTGGAACGGCGCCATCCTGGACTTCGCCGAGGCTCAGGGCGTGATCAACGCCGAGGCGCGCGCGCAGTGGCAGCGCACGCAGTACCTGCCCTTCCACCGCATCGGCCAGCCTGGCCAGGGCCGCGTCAAGCCCGGCGACTGGTCGGGCGTGAAGGCCTTGACCGGCGGCACCGAGAACCTGCGCGACATCCTGGGCAACATGACCAGCAACGCCGCGATGCTGATCGACAAGGCGGTGAAGAACGAGGCGCGCATGAAGATCGCCGAACTGGCCGAGCGGGACGGCGCCGGCGGCGGGCGCTTCATGACCCGCATCCCGCCCGAGTCGCGGCCGACGCGGCTGCCGAAGGACGCCGTGATCGACAGCATGGCCAAGGCCATGGGACTGGACAAGGCCGACCCGCAGGCCAAGGCGGTGATCGACAGCCTGCACAAGACCTTCGAGGACGCACCCGGCCTGATCGAGGTCATGCAGAACAACACGCCGCCCGCCGGCAGCAACGTGGTGGCCGTGCTCAAGAACGGAAAGCCCGTCTGGTACGAGGTCGCCGACCCGATCCTGCTGCGCGCGCTGGACAGCATCGACCGGCCGCACCAGCCTTGGGTCATGAAGTGGCTGAGCCTGCCCAAGCGCATCGGCCAGACCACGATCACGCTGACGCCCGACTTCATGATCGCCAACATCGCCCGCGACACCATCCAGGCGGGCGTCATGAGCCGCGCCGGCTTCCGTCCGGTGCTCGACAGCCTCAAGGGCATGCGGATGCGGCTGACCAACGACCCGCTGTACAAGGACTTCATCGCCAACGGCGGCGGCCTGTCCAGCATCTACCTGGAGGAAGGCCGCTTCAAGACCCGGCTGGAGCGGTTCTACAAGCAGCAGGGCATCGACATGCGCACGGTGCTCGACGCGCCTGACAAGCTGATGGGCTTCGTGGAGACGCTGGCCGACGCCTTTGAAACCAGCACGCGCCTGGGTGAGTACAGCCGGGCCATCCAGGCCGGCGAACACCCGCGCCACGCCGCCTACCTGGCGCGCGAGATCAGCACGGACTTCGCCATGCGGGGAGACAGCCGCGCACTGGGCTTCATGACCGACACGGTGATGTTCCTGCGCCCTGCGATCACGTCGCTGGATCGCCTGGTGCGCGGCCTGGCGCACGACCCGAACCGGGGCGCCATTGCCACCAAGTCAGGCATGGTCGCGCTCATGAGTTCGGCGCTGTACCTGCTCAACAAGGACAACCCGAAGTATCAGGACATGCCGGACTGGGACCGCGACGGTCATTGGCACTTCTTCGTCGGCGACCAACACTTCCGCTACCCCAAAATTTGGGAGATCGGCGCCATGGCCTCGCTGGCCGAACGCTCGACTGAAGCGATCATCAAGGCCGACCCGCAGGGCATCGGCAAGGACTTCGCGCGCATCCTGGCCGCGACGTTCAACTTCAACTACATGCCTCAGCTTGTGGCGCCGCTGTACGAGCAGGCGACCAACCGCAACGCCTTCACCAAGGCGCCGATCGAGACGCCCGGCATGGAGGACTTGCAGCCGTTCCTGCGCGCCAAGCCGACCACCAGCGAAACCCTGCGCGCAGCCGGCATGGCCACGGCCAACCTGCCCGAGTGGGCGCAGGTGAACCCGGCACGCAGCGAGGCGCTGCTGAGGGGGTTTTTCAACACCTGGGCGCTGTACGGCCTGCAGCTCAGCGACAAGGCCTTCTTTGGCGACCGGCTGCCGACCAAGCGCACCGACGAACTGCCCGTGCTGCGGCGTTTCTACACCGACGATCCGCCCCGCGGCACCCGCTACGAAACCGAGTTCTACGACATGCTGACCGAGGCCAAGCGCCTGCGCGGCACCCTGCGCGAGCTGGACAAGCTGGGGCTGTCTCACATGGCCGACGCCAAGGAAAAAGGACCACTGGCCGGCGAGGCTGGCGCCCTGGAGCACGCCAACAAGGAACTGTCGGGCATCAACAAGGACATGCGCGAGGTCCGGCGTTCGGAAGTGCTGACGCCCGACGAAAAGCGCGAGCGCCTGGACGATCTGATCCGGCAGCGCAACGACTTCATCAAGAACGCGGTAAAGCAAGCCCGCGACGCTCAGAAGCAAAGGAGCCAACCATGAGCAAAGCCGTTACCTACGTCAACCAGCAAATGGCCGCCTGCGGCTTCGCCGTCCTGTCGGGCGAGATCGCGGCGACCCTGCGGCCGGACATGTTCTCCAGCGGCGCGGACGCCGGCTACGAGTTCAGCCAGGCCAGCCAGCGCAATGCCTTCGCCAACCTGCCGCGCGCCATGCGCATGATCGTCAAGTTCGAGGAAATGTTCCGCCCGCTGGTGGTCGTCACCCGCAGTCAGGACGACCTGGCCCGCCGCATCGAGCACGTGACCGGGCTCAAGGTGCTGGGCCTTACTCGCGAACTGCCCGAGCCGGCAGCGGCCGCGGCGCCCAGCGTGGCGCCGCCCACCCGCGCGGATGCGCAGGCCGAGCGCCTGGCCAAGCTGCACGCGCTGGCGGCCAGGGAGTTGCCAGCGCACGACTGCAGCGAGCGGACAGAAATCGTCAAGGCACGCCAGGAGCTGGAGCGCCGGGGCGAGTCTCAGGGCGTCGGGTTCGTCCCGGTGTAGGAACCGCCGACCCTCAACGACTTCACCAATTCGGGCCGCTGGGGTGGCGGTCAGACCTTGGCTGGAACGCGCTGCCGAGAGTCGGACAACACGTCATGGTCGGCGTAATGTCTTGGCCGGTAGACCGCCTCCACCGTGCCGACCACCACCCACTTCGTGGCGTCCAGGTCGGCTGCGTGCTGCCAGTTCTTGCGCCCATCCTCATTGACGACGATGCCGGACAATTGGCGCATCATGTACCGGCAGCCCGTCCATGCGGGTTGACCATCCTTGATCGACTGGACCACGTAGAGGCCGCCGCCTGTCGTCACGCTCCGCCGGTCGAAGTTGGCCAGCACCACGTCGTCCGCGCTGATGTATTCGCCGTATTCGCAGTAGCGGCCCTCAAACACCGCGCGGCCCTTCAGGCCGTCTGCGGGCATGGTCTGGACCGGCGTCAGAGGGGGGCGCAATTGCCATATTGGCGTTCATGACTGCGCTCCCCGGAACGCCTGCAACTGCGTCAGTGGCACGCCAAAGCGCTGTGCCATGCGAGCCAGTTGAGCATCGTCGGCCTGGCGGCCAATGACCAGGAGCGTGGGGCCGTCGCTCCCCTGCTCGAAGCCGGTTTCGTGCTCGCGCCACAGCCGGCCGCAGCGGGGATCGCCGGGGCGTGTCAGCATCACGCGCGGGTCGGAAAAGTCGCCTGCTTCGATGTGGCGCCGGGCACCCGTCCATGCCACCGGTGAGCCTTGGGCCAGCCGCGCGTCGGCCTCGTTATCGGCGGCGAGGATGGCCGCAGCGTGCGAGTCCTGGCACGGCAGCACGAGCGATGTGCCGTCGGGCAGGCCGATCAGGGGCATCCACTTGATCGGCGTATCGAATGAGCCAAAGTCTTGGGCAGTGGTGCGCCCAGCCTCGGGCGTGTTCACATGGGCGTCCATTGTTCAGCCTCCCACCGTCGCGCCGCGCGCGTTGTTCCCGAGCGTCTCGCGCAGGCGCTCCAGTACGCTCAGCATTACCGTAGTGCGACCCTCGATGAAGTGACATAGCGGCGGCGCCATGCTGGCCTCGGCGTCCGCATCGTTCAGTTGGATGAAGCCCCACAACAGGCTGTTGATCTCGCCGACTTGGGTATGCAGCCAGGACAGCGCTTCCGGCATTCCTGCTTCGGAATTGAGCACTGATGCCGGAGTCTTGGAGCCCCAGTTAGCCACTGGGCAGGTGTCCAAGCTCAGCGTGGCTTTGTCGGCCTCAGGCGCTCGTGCAGTTACATTCTTGGTAGCCATTTTCAAAGTCCTTTTTTGATGATGGTCAGGGGCTGGTCGGTGCTGCAACACCTACTGGCCCCGCCTTTTTGCCCCGCTCGGTCCGCCGCGGGGCTTGGCGGTTTTGTCGTCCGGCAGTCTGGCCCGGTCGATGCGATCGCGCACCCAATGCCCACCGCCCAGTTTGTCCAGCTTCTCGCGCTGACCAGAAGTCATACGCATGGAAAAGATCACGGTATCGTCATCAAGCGCCAAAGGTTTGCGTCCCCGAGTCTTGCCGATTCGATCACTGTTCATTGCTCAATATCGTATTACTATATTCGGGCTTTTGCAAGCCTAGTCGCAGTCCACTTTATGATTTCTTCCAACAAGATGACCGCACTCGACAACAAAGCGAAGACAGGTTGGGATGGCGCTGCATGGCTCGGTGCCTTCTTGCTTGTTTCCACCTTTGCCGGGATCGTGCTCGCGATTTATCCAGGCTGGCCTGCTGTGTGGTCCTTGTTTTCGAAGGAGCCTGCAGCTTGGGTTCAGGCAGTTGGTTCGGTCGGCGCCATCCTGGTGGCGGTCGGCGTTGCTTGGTATCAGAACAAGCAGGCAATGTTGCTCAAGCAACAAGAACGGGCTGAACAGGAATTAGCTCACGCTGAAGCTTGCCTGTTGTTTTGCCAGCGCACTGTCATGCACATGGGGGCGTTGATAAACAACTCTTACCGGAGGGAGCGCACCTTTACAGAGAGTGGTCGCGCAGCTTTCATGCCAGACGACATTTTTGACGACTTGGAACTTACGATACGCGCCCTCGCATTCGTTGCTGCACCAGCCGACCTGCGTCGCCACGTTTTCGACTTGCAAAGGGAAATTGTTCTTGCTGCTGGCTCAGTCAGGTCAACCAAGGCGGACAACTACACAGACATGTCAAGCGACGGTCTTTTCGCACAGCTCTCACGGATTCACGCAATTGAGGCGGAGCTTCGCGCGTTGCACATCAAGTACACGGAGCGTGCCCTCGTTCTGGGCGCGACATCAGACTAAGGCACCACCACGCCTGCCTGAACTCGACTTCCCCACCGCGGCGCAGCGACTTCCGACCGCTCGCGCAGAACGTCCACCCTTGACCGAACCTTGACATCGGAGCACAGGGCGGAAACCTTCTTGTGCGCGGACTTATCCAACCATGCCTTCGACTTCGGGTACGCCGTCCGGTAGGCATCCGCCAGCGTCACGTGCTGGATCAGCACCTAGTTGGCACCAGTTCTGGACCGATACACCTGCCACAGCCGGCCCTGCAGGTGATGCAGATCGACCGGCTCCTGTTCGCTGGTTTCAGCCCCGCCAACCCCATCCGCAGGGGCGCTGGACTTCATGGCGGGATTGGGCATGACGTGTCTTGACGGCAAATGGAATACTGTGCAAATATACAGTATTCACTGAAGGATCGCGATCATGAACGCTGTTGCTCAACCTGTCCGAATGACTGCCCTGCATGAGGCCGCGCGCCGCTTGATTCTGTTCACGATGGCGGGCGAGCACCTGCGCGGCGGCGATGGCTTCGTCCCCGTGCATGAGCTGCGCGAGATCACCGAGCTGGCCGCCCAGGCGTTCACGCCCGACGAACTGGCCGCCATGGCGGATGACGTGGCCGAGTACGCGGAAGATGCCTTCAGCCAGCCAGTAACCGACCTGGCCGTGCGCGTGGTGCAGGCGGATGGTCGCCGGTATCGCTGGCTGCTGCTGCGCGCCCTGGCCGATGGCGGTTATGCCCAGCACGCGGCCGGTGACGTGTTTGACTGCTACGCGGACGCCTTTGCCGCTGGCACGGCGGCGCTGGCTGCGGAAGGGCGCACTCGCGCGGTACGGCCGATGGCGGCGTCGAACGACGGCAAGGTCCTGTTGCCGCTGGGCGCTGCCTGATCAGGCGGACACCGGCTCGCCAACAAACACGTCATCGGCCGGTATGCGCAGCAGGTCAACGGCCTGCGCCGGCGCACACGTCAGCCATGCATCCCAGTTCTCGGGATCGATCGGGATCACGCTGCGCTTGTCCTGCTGGTAGTGCGGCAGTTTCGGATCGGGCTTGTGCATGCGGCTCATCAGCGGGTGTGCGTCCGCGTTGATGGTCAACATTGTGTAGCTCTCGTGAATCTCGCCAGTGGCGTGATCCGTCCACGTAGCCCACAGCCCGGCCAAGCCCCACGGCATGCCGTCGGCGCGTCGAAAGCGCCACCACACATTGCGGCCGGTTTCCCAGCATGGTTCGTCGAAGCTGCGCGCCGGGATGATGCAGCGCTGGCCCTTGGCCCACGGCGTGCGGTAGGTCGGCTTGGCCGCCAGTTCCTCACTGCGGGCGTTGTTGGTGCTGTATGGCAGCTTGGCCGCCTTGGCGAAGTGGGGGATCAGACCCCATTGCCCGGCGACCAACTCGCGCGAATAGCCGGGGTCGTGGACGGCACGCCTGATGAACACGCCACGGCCGCGCGGGAAAACGACCTCAGGCTATCGACGCGCTGCGGCTCGCGCGCGCCGTGGCGGACCTCGATGCCGCCAAACAGGCTCAACGCCTGCTCGATGGCATGCGCCGGCACGGTGTCAGAGAACGCCAACGCGCGCGCCTGCTCGGCCGCGCCGACGATCTGGCGCAGGATCGATTTCTCGCGCACGATCTCGGCGTAGCGGCGGATGTTGTGAGCGCTGGGGAGGTACTGGGCCAACGAGTTGAGGTAGGCCAGGCCGCCCACCTCATCCGCCTCGCCTTGGCGCTGCAACGCCTCGAACACCGTGACCACATCGGCCGGCTTGCCTGCAGGGATCAGCTTGGCAAGCACCGCGAAAACCAGTCGGTGTGAGTGGCGGTAGAAGTCGGCTTCCGTCAGCAAGTCGTCGACCCGTTCGAGCGCACGGTTGTCGAGCAGCAGGCCGCCGAGCAGGCTGGCTTCCGATTCGACCGAGTTGGGCGGGACTTGAAGCTGCGCCGTGTCCGTCATGCTGACCTCCCGGTTTTCTCGATGACCTGCGTTAAGCCTCGGTCGCTCAGCAGGTAGTCGATGCCGGCTTGCCAGTTCTCGTGCCCCGCACCGCGCGCGGTTCGACCCATGATGAAGTCGTTTTCGCGGGCGCGAGTGAAGAACCCCTCAAACCACCTGAGGGCATCGGCCGCCGTGGTTGCGCGCCGAGTACCGTTCCCGCGCTTATCGCTCAGCACCCAGTTCCAACGGTTCTGGATGATCCGCCGCCGCGCGGTTGCCAGCGTTTCCGCCTGCGGCAACTCGGGGAGGATGGCGTTGTAGGCGTCCTTGATTTTTTCAACCGGACACGGCGGCAGTCGGTCAGGCTTGCCCTGGCCGACCTTGCTCTGACGGTTCTCTGATGGTTCTATGACGGTCTGGGTAGCACCGGCGCTACCCGTCTCGCCGCACCCATGCGGCCCCTCTGCCGCACCGGCGCTACCCGTCGCATACACGCTACCCGTCGCATCTACGCTACCCGTAGGGGCCGCATCAGTGCGACCCGTAGGGGTAGCACCGACGCTACCCGTCGCAAGCCGTTCGATTGCGACCTGGTAGCGGCAGGTCGATCCGGGGGGCGCCACCGGCCGCGTTGCCGATGACGGTCAACCATCCGGCATCAACCAGCCGACGCACCACCCGCTGGGCTTGTGACCGGCTGAGCCTGGCTTTCTTGGCGATTGACTCGATGCTGGGATGGCAGCGCCCATCGTCGCTGCACCACTCAGCCATGGCCACGAGCACCAGCATGTCGCTGCCACCGGGACCGATGTAGCCGTCGAACACTAGCTTCACGACCTTGTAGCTCATAGCCGGGGCCCTCCTACGATTTCGAGGAAGGCGGCGACCTGATCGAGCGTCTTGAACTCGCGCGAGTGACCCCAAGCCGTCACGACGAAGGTGTCTACCTTGGGGCGACGGTCAACGCGCAGCAGTTGGTGACCGCGCAAGGCGAGTTCGGCCCGCAGGGTGGCGAACACCTTATCGACACCGGTGGCTTCGGTCGGCGCTGTCATGCTGGCACTCCCCAGGCCCGCCATGCAGCGCGGCGAATGGTGACCTCCGTCGCATAGTTGGCGGTGTGCGAGCACTCCGGGCATAGCCGCGGCGCGGTCAGCCGGCATGTGCACGCCCCGGCCAGCAGGCCGGCGGGGTAGTCCTGGTCGCTTGCGCGGCGCGTGCCGCGCATGGCAGAGTCCCTGTTCTTGCTCTGTTTAGTTCTATCCCAAGCGCCGCCGGTTTGCCCACCGCGCGGCGCTTTCTCTTTTTGGTGCCTCATTCTGGTGCTCCAGTATTGGTAGCACCGTGAAGCACGTCCTGCGCTGCAACGGTGATGGAAGTCCCGCGCGCTGGCGGGGTTGATCGGCGCGGCCTGTTCGGGCAGGCGTAGCTCGCGTGGCTGGCGGGACCGGCCCGCGCAGTGGATGGTGGGCGACATGGCGCCCCTTCAAGCCGCGGCGCGCTGTGTCGGGGTCCAAGCCCGGCCTTCCGCCTGAGCCTTGAGCCAGTCGGTCAGTTCACTCGCTACCCACAGCTTCAAGTTGCCGACGCGGCGGGGCGGCGGGAAGCGCCCAGCGAGGACTTCGCGGTAAATGGTCGAGCCCGACAGGCCAGAGGCTTCGATCACGATCGGCTCGCGCACCAGCGCGTCGGGGATGCGCAGCACATCAATGGACTGCGTGCGGATGCGTGGCTTACGGGGGTTGTTGGCGGTGGTGGACATTGGGTGCTCCTGATGTGGGAGCAATTGCACCAAGCAATGTCCGGTTGCCGCAATACGCAACCTGGTTGCCTATGAAAACGATAGCAGTGAATTCAGTGCTGGAAGCACTTGTGACTGTTATGGATTGTTATGGTTGCGCCGGTTGCCGCAACCGCGCAACCGTTAGCGCGGTGCGGTTCGGGCGAACGGGTCGTTCTTGTGGTGGTCGGCTGCACCAGAGGAACGCAGTTGCTTGGCGACGGCCTGGCGGGTGATGCCGATGGCATTGCCGACCTTTTCGTCTGATTTCAGCGTTTTCTTGAGCTCGGTCAGGAATTGACGGCGCTGCTCACGGTTTGACGCGACCGCTGCGTATTGCGCCTTGAGGTCGGTTGCATCGGGCAGCGCCGATGTCGGTGACGCTTCGGCGTCGGGTTCGTGCTTCCCAAAATCGAATGCACTCTGCAACTCGTTAGCCTGCAGCCATCGAACTATCTCGTCGCGGCTGAAACGGCAGTTTTCGAAGGATTTTTCAATTTTCCAGCATAGGTCAGTGAGGGCGCTGTATGTGGTTGGTGTCGCAACAAGCAACTCGATCAGCCTGTCACTGAGTAGGTACTGGTGAGTAGGCGGGTCGAAGTCTTCACGGTCGATAAGGGTGTCGTTCGGACCGCAAAGGAAACCATGGGCAAAGGTTCTGACGCCCAGGGTGTGGTCTTGCTCCATCCTCCGACGAACTGGCGACATGCGCCTTGCCCGTTCGTCTTCGGGAACCCCAACCGCGCCAGCCACCAACGCCACGGCTTCTTCGGCGGTGAATAAGTCGACAAACTTCCACGGAAGGTACAAACTTTCCTTGTCCATGCGCGTCCCCACGCCCCCTTAAACGATAGGTTGCCGGCCCAGCCCGTCGGGGAAACGGGTGTTCGGGGATCAGCCTAGGGCCGGCAAATTTGGTTAGTTGAGTGCTACTTTTTCCAGGGCGGATGCCGTGACATCGCTGCGCAAATGCCCGTAGTGTTCCTCGATCATCCGCACGCTGGTTCCGGCCAGCTTGGCTACCGTGAATAGATCGACGCCGGCCACAACCAGGTCTGTGATGACGGAGTGCCGCAGCGTGTAGAGCGTGGTTTCAGCAGGTAGCTCGGCTGCGGCCGCAGCGGCCTTGACTGGCCATTTCCACTTGTCCTTGTCCCATCCCGCGCCGTCTCCCCGCGTGAACAGCAGGGCGCCCGGCAGTTTGCTGGCTGCCGCCTGCTCGAACTGTGCGGCCGTGGTTGCGGGCAGTACGATTGAGCGATCAGCGCCGGCCTTGTCGCTGCCCACGTGCAGGGCGCGCAGGCGCTTGTCGTAGCGGCCGACGGTCAGGGCGGCGAGGGCGCCCGGTCGCAGCGGCACATTGCTCATGGCGCGGGCGAACTGCGCAAGATCGGCGTCCATGTGGTCGATGAGGGATTGGCGTTGGTCGCGGTCAAGGTAGAGGGTGCGCCGGCCGCCCACTTTCTTGATCGGCAGCAGCTTCACCGACCAAGCGGCATCGCTCAACACAATCTGGTCGCGATATGCCAGATTGAGGGCCGCGCGCAGACAGGTCATGTCCCTGTTGAGCGTGGCCGCCGATCGCTTGGCATTCGGGTCTTTGGGGCTGGCGGATTGGTTGGCTGGCTTGCGACCGGCCACCAGTTTTGGCCCGTCCTGCAATCGCTTGCGCCAGGTGTCGACGTGGATCGGGCGCAGCTTGTCCATGGCGATCGCGGCAATCGGCTGGGTGTAGACGTGGCGCTGAAACCGCTTGTCGGCATCGTCGGCGGCATCGGCTGTCTTCTCGGCCCGAAGGTGTGCAACGTAACGCTCGCAAGCATTCTTGACGGTGACTTCCTTCGCTCTGCCACCCCCAGCAACATGGGTCAACCATTGGTTGGCTGACCGCATCGCGGCATCGAAGCGGGCATTGGGCGGCAGGTCGTCAAAGGCACCCAGCGCGCGGTATTGCTGTTTGCCTGTGTCGTCGCGCCACCGGGCCACCCACGTGCCTGCGGTAGACTGCGACTGTTTTCGGAACCCGAGAAAGCAACCGGTGCTGACTTTGTGCCAATACGGCTCGCGCCGCGGCTTGAGTTTGTCGCGACCGGCGACTGTGTTGATGATCGGCATCCGCTTGCTCCTTGTACGGAAAGTACGGAGAGAGTACGGAAAATTATAGGTGGATTTTGATGGACTATGAAGGAGTGCTCAGAGGGAAATGCGCCATCAACATCCGCTAAGAACCATCGTAGCCCGGCCTTCACACGGCAGGGGTCGCAGGTTCAAACCCTGCATCACCCACCAGATCCAGAGGCTCCGGTGCTGCAAACATCGGAGCCTTTTTTATTGCGGCGCGGCCCCGCTTCGGGCGTCTGCGCCGCTGTCATCGGAGAACACATGCTGCTCGACGCCGACGACTGCCAACTGGTGCTGATCGACTATCAGGCCCGCCTGATGCCCGCCATTCACGATGCGTCTGCCGTGCTGGCCAACGCCCGGCGGCTGGCGCAACTGGCGCGCGCGCTGCAGGTGCCCGTGTGGGCGACCGAGCAGAACCCCGCCAAGCTGGGTGGCACCGAAGCAGCGCTGGCGGCGCTGTGCGATCGCATCGTCCCCAAGATGGCCTTCAGCGGCGCCGAAGAACTGCAGCCGCTGCTGGCACCGCCGGCGCCCGCGCCGCGCGGCAATGCGCGCAGCCTGCCCCGCCATCTGCAGAAACCCGCCCAGGACGCGCCGGAGCGCGGCACCGTCGTCATCGCAGGCTGCGAAACGCATGTGTGCCTGCTGCAGACGGCGCTGATGCTGCAGGAGGCCGAGTGGGACGTGTGCGTCGTGACGGACGCCTGCGGCTCGCGCACCGAACGCAACCGCGACGCCGCTTACGACCGCCTGGCCGGCGCGGGTTGCGAACTGGTGACGACCGAGATGGTCGGCTTTGAATGGCTGCGCGACTGTGAACACCCGCAATTCCGCGCCTGGCAGGCGCTGATCAAGTAGGCGGCGCGCTGCGTGTTCGCCATTCCCGGTTTTCAGGTGTTTTCAGGCCATGGCGCTCGCCATCAGCGGGCTGAATGCTATTTTATTTGTAGCTAATCGCGGCCAGAGCGCCGCCGATCAAGGGAGTTTTCGAGATGGTGACTGGCAAACAGAGGCGCCTGGGCCGTGACACGGCGCAGATGGTCGGCGCGGTGCCGCAAGTGATCGCGCATCGCGTGGGCCGCATGCTGGGCGCCGGCGTGATGCCCAGCGGCCGCGACCAGCAGGAGTTTTACCTGATGGGCGCCGAAAAAGTGGCCGCCTTCCACGAAAGCTGGGCAGCCATGTCCTGGCAGGCGCTGGCCGCCCAGCAGCAGTTTGCCCTGTGGTGGACACAAACCTGGTGGAAAGTGGCCATGGGCGGCTGGATGAATCCGCCCAGCCTGCAGCACCTTTCGTCCGGCGCGCAACAACGGTTGATGGCGTCGATGCTTGACGTCATGCACCAGGGCATGACGCCGGTGCGCCGGCGCGCGGTGGCCAATGCGCGCCGCCTGGGCCGCGCTGCGCGCTAAGACGACGCTGAATAAGTCGCCGCGGAGGCTGGCGCTGTGGTTTGGGATGGGCTGCACACGGCGCAAACCGCAGCCATAGCGTGGGCTATGGCGAGGATTTGCAACGCCGCAGACCGCCCAAATCCACAGATTGCCCGGCTTTTGCCAGCGAAAACGCTGATGAAATAGTCGAATCCAGTCCGTCCTTGGCAAAAACACCCGACGCCCATCGCATCCCGGCGGCGGTTGCTTGGGCGTGCGGCCGGGCGCACTGGTCGTCGCCACGATGAAATATCCGGGCTGGCCGGGCTTTGGGCCGCTGATGGCCCTTGCGAGTCAGTTTTTCGCAAGGGCGTACTCGCCATAATTATGAATTCAGGAGTTCGACGCAGGCAAGTTCATCACCTGCGTCGCGCTGGCGCGGGTGCGGTCAAGCACGAGAATTCAGGAGACAAAGATGACCAGTTACGCCGATTTCCACCGTCGCTCGATCGAGGACCGTGACGCCTTCTGGGGCGAGCAGGCCAAGCTCATCGAATGGCAGACGCCGCCGCAGACGGTGTGCGACTACAGCAATCCGCCCTTCGCCAGGTGGTTTGTCGGCGGCACCACCAACCTGTGCCACAACGCGGTCGACCGCCACCTGAAGGACCGGGCCGATCAGCCCGCGCTGATCTTCGTGTCGACCGAGACCGACCAGGAAAAGGTCTACACCTTCCGCGACCTGCACGCCGAAGTGCAGCGCATGGCCGCCTCGCTCAAGGAACTGGGCGTCAAGAAGGGCGACCGGGTGCTGATCTACATGCCGATGATCCCCGAGGCCGCGTTTGTCATGCTGGCCTGCACGCGCATCGGCGCGCTGCATTCGGTGGTGTTCGGCGGCTTTGCGTCGGGCTCGCTGTCGACCCGCATCGACGACGCCGAACCGACGGTGATCGTCAGCGCCGACGCGGGTTCGCGCGGCGGCAAGCCGGTGCCCTACAAGCACCTGCTGGACGAGGCCATCGGCCTGGCCAAGCACAAGCCGGCGGCGGTGCTGCTGGTCGACCGCGGCCTGGCGCCGATGAACCTGGTCGACGGGCGCGACCACCTGTGGGGCGCGCTGCGCGAAAAGAACCTGAACACCCAGGTCCCGTGCGAATGGGTCGATGCCACGCACCCCAGCTACACGCTGTACACCAGCGGCACCACCGGCAAGCCCAAGGGCGTGCAGCGCGACACCGGCGGCTACGCGGTGGCGCTGGCCGCGTCGATGAAGTACATCTACTGCGGCAACCCGGGTGAAACCTATTTCTCCACCAGCGACATTGGCTGGGTCGTTGGCCACAGCTACATCATCTACGGCCCGCTGATCGGCGGCATGGCCACGCTGATGTACGAAGGCACGCCGGTGCGGCCGGACGGCGGCATCTGGTGGCAGCTGGTCGAAAAATACAAGGTGACCGTGATGTTCAGCGCGCCCACGGCGATCCGCGTGCTGAAGAAGCAGGACCCGGCATACCTGACGAAATACGACCTGTCCAGCCTGCGCGCGCTGTTCCTGGCCGGCGAGCCGCTGGACGAGCCGACCGCGCAGTGGATCAGCGAAGGCCTCAAGGGCAAGCCGATCATCGACAACTACTGGCAGACCGAAACCGGCTGGCCGATCCTGACCATCTGCAACGGCGTCGAAAAGGCGCCCAGCAAGTTCGGCTCGCCCGGCAAGCCGGTCTATGGCTACGACGTCAAGCTGCTCGACGACCAGACCGGCGCCGAGCTGACAGGCGCCAATCAGAAGGGCGTGCTGGCCGTCGAAGGCCCGCTGCCGCCCGGCTGCCTGCAGACCGTGTGGCGCGACGACGCGCGCTACATCAACACCTACTGGTCCAGCGTGCCCAACAAGCTGGTCTACAGCACGTTCGACTGGGCCATCCGCGACGAAGACGGCTACTACTTCATCCTGGGCCGCACCGACGACGTGATCAACGTTGCCGGCCACCGCCTGGGCACGCGCGAGATCGAGGAAAGTATCGCCAGCCATCCCAACATTGCCGAAGTGGCGGTGGTGGGCGTGGCCGACCAGCTCAAGGGCCAGGTCGCCATGGCCTTCGCGGTGCTCAAGGACGCCACGCAGCTGGACGACGAAGCCGCCATGCTCAAGCTGGAAGGCGAGGTGATGAAGATCGTTGACGGCAGCCTGGGCGCCGTGGCGCGCCCGGCCCGCGTGCGCTTCGTGTCGGTGTTGCCCAAGACGCGTTCGGGCAAGCTGCTGCGCCGCGCCGTGCAGGCGGTGTGCGAAGGCCGCGACCCGGGCGACCTGACCACTATGGAAGACCCTGCCGCGCTGCAGCAGATCAAGGACATGGTCGCCGGCAAGGCGTAAGCCTTTGTGTTTGCGTGGCGCGGGGCCGGGGGCATTCGCCCCGGTCACGCCCGTGTCAGGGTTCGGTGGCACAATCCGACCTTGCGAAGTACCCGGCCCTTCCCAGCCAGTCGCGTCCGCCAACCGGTTCAGCCGTGACGCGGAAGGTTTTTTCACCAGCTTGAGCCTCCTTAAGGGGGGGTGAAAGGTCAGCGAAGCAATGAGCGAGACGAAATCCGTCTATCAAACCTACCAGGGCAACACCTACCTCTTCGGCGGCAACGCGCCGTATGTCGAGGAGATGTACGAAAACTACCTCGCCAATCCCGGCAGCGTGCCGGATTCGTGGCGTGAGTATTTCGATGCCCTGCAGCACGTACCCGCGGTGGACGGCAGCGCCGCACGCGACGTGCCGCACCTGCCCGTCATCAACGCCTTTGCCGAGCGCGCCAAGGCGGGCGGCACCAAGGTCGTCATGGCCAACGCCGACGCCGAGATGGGCCGCAAGCGCACCGCCGTGCAGCAGCTCATCGCCGCGCACCGCACCGTCGGCCACCAGTGGGCCGACCTGGACCCGCTCAAGCGCAGCGAGCGCCCCAACATCCCCGAGCTGGATCCGGCGTACTACGGCTTCACCGACGCCGATCTCGAGACCGTCTTCGACACCAGCAACACCTTTTTCGGCAAGGACCGCATGTCGTTGCGCGAGCTGCTCAACGCGCTGCGCGAAACCTATTGCGGCACCATGGCGGTCGAGTTCATGTACACGAGCGACATGGCCGAAAAGCGCTGGTGGCAGCAGAAGCTGGAAAGCATTCGCAGCAAGCCCAGCTTCGCCGCCGACAAGAAGAAGCACATCCTTGAACGCCTGACGGCCGCCGAAGGCCTGGAGCGCTTCCTGCACACCAAGTACGTCGGCCAGAAGCGCTTCTCGCTCGAAGGCGGCGAAAGCTTCATCGCCGCCATCGACGAGATCATCCAGAGCGCCGGCTCGCAGGGCGTGCAGGAAATCGTCATCGGCATGGCGCACCGCGGCCGCCTGAACGTGCTGGTCAACACGCTGGGCAAGATGCCCGGCACGCTGTTTGCCGAGTTCGACCACACTGCGCCCGAAGACCTGCCGGCGGGCGACGTCAAGTACCACCAGGGCTTCAGCTCGGACATCACCACCCCCGGCGGCCCGGTGCACCTGTCGCTGGCCTTCAACCCGTCGCACCTCGAAATCGTCAACCCCGTGGTCGAAGGCAGCGTGCGCGCCCGCATGGACCGCCGCGGCGACGCCAAGGGCAAGCAGGTGCTGCCGGTGCTGGTGCACGGCGACGCCGCCTTCGGCGGCCAGGGCGTCAACCAGGAAACCCTGGCGCTGGCGCAGACGCGCGGCTACACCACCGGCGGCACGGTGCACCTGATCATCAACAACCAGATCGGCTTCACCACGTCCGACCCGCGCGACATGCGCTCGTCGGCCTACTGCACCGACGTGGTCAAGATGGTCGAGGCGCCCGTGCTGCACGTCAACGGCGACGACCCCGAGGCGGTCGTGCTGGCGTCGCAGCTGGCGCTGGAATACCGCATGACCTTTGGCCTGGACGTGGTGGTCGACATCGTCTGCTTCCGCAAGCTGGGCCACAACGAGCAAGACACCCCCATGCTCACCCAGCCGCTGATGTACCGCAAGATCGGCGCGCACCCCGGCACCCGCAAGCTGTACGCCGACAAGCTGGCCGCGCAGGGTTTGGGCGACACGCTGGGCGACGACATGGCCAAGACCTACCGCGCCGCCATGGACGCGGGCCGCCATACGGTCGACCCGGTGCTGTCCAACTTCAAGAGCAAGTACGCCGTCGACTGGTCGCCGTACCTCAACAAGAAGTGGACCGACGCCGCCGACACGCACATTCCGCTGGTCGAATGGAAGCGCCTGGCCGAGCGCATCACCACGCTGCCCGCCAGCGTCACCCCGCATACGCTGGTCAAGAAGGTCATTGAAGACCGCGCTGCCATGGGCCGCGGCGAGATCAACGTCGACTGGGGCATGGGCGAGCACATGGCCTTCGCCAGCCTGGTGGCCAGCGGCTACCCGGTGCGCCTGTCGGGCGAGGACTGCGGCCGCGGCACCTTCACGCACCGCCACGCCGTGATCCACGACCAGGCGCGCGAGCAGTGGGACACCGGCACCTACATTCCGCTGCAGAACGTGTCGGAGGGCCAGGCGCAGTTCGTCGTCATCGACTCCATCCTGTCCGAAGAGGCGGTGCTGGCGTTCGAATACGGCTACGCCTCGAACGACCCCAACACCCTGGTGGTGTGGGAAGCGCAGTTCGGCGACTTCGCCAACGGGGCGCAGGTGGTCATCGACCAGTTCATCGCCTCGGGCGAAGTCAAGTGGGGCCGCATCAACGGCATCACGCTGATGCTGCCGCACGGCTACGAAGGGCAGGGGCCCGAGCACTCGTCGGCGCGCCTCGAGCGCTTCATGCAGCTGGCCGCCGACACCAACATGCAGGTCGTGCAGCCCACCACGGCGAGCCAGATCTTCCATGTGCTGCGCCGCCAGATGGTGCGCAACCTGCGCAAGCCGCTGATCATCTTCACGCCCAAGAGCCTGCTGCGCAACAAGGACGCCACCTCGCCCGTGAGCGAGTTCACCAGCGGCCAGTTCCAGACCATCATTGCCGAGAACAACGAGGCCGTGCTGAAGAACGCCGCCAAGGTCAAGCGCATCATCGCCTGCTCGGGCAAGGTGTATTACGACCTGGCCAAGAAGCGCGAGGAAAAAGGCCTGGAGGACGTGGCCATCATCCGCGTCGAACAGCTCTACCCGTTCCCGCACAAGGCGTTCTCGGCCGAGGTCAAGCGCTTCTCCAACGCCACCGAGATCGTGTGGTGCCAGGACGAGCCGCAGAACCAGGGTGCCTGGTTCTTCGTGCAGCACAACATCCACGAAAACATGCTGCCGGGCCAGAAGCTGGGCTACGCCGGCCGCGCCGCGTCGGCATCGCCGGCCGTGGGCTACGCGCACCTGCACCAGGACCAGCAAAAGGCCCTGATCGACGCCGCCTTCGCCCGCATCAAGGGCTTCGTGCTGCAGAAGTAAGCAAGCGGGCGGGCATACGGCGCTGGCATGCAGCGCCTGGTCCCGCCCTCGTTCGCCACCGAACGCCGACCCATATCTCACAAGAATTGGAAGAACTCAAATGGCCATCGTTGAAGTCAAGGTCCCCCAACTGTCCGAATCCGTGGCAGAAGCCACCCTGCTGCAGTGGAAGAAAAAAGCCGGTGAAGCCGTCACCGCCGACGAAATCCTGATCGAAGTCGAAACCGACAAGGTCGTGCTCGAAGTGCCCGCGCCCGCCTCTGGCGTGCTGGCCGAGATCGTGCAGGGCGATGGGGCCACCGTGGTGGCCGACCAGCTGTTGGCCCGCATCGACACCGAGGGCGTGGCCGGTGCCGCCGCCCCGGCACCCGCGGCTGCGCCGGCCGCTGCCGCCCCCGCCGCCGCGCCGGCCGCGGCTGCCGCACCCGCTGCCGGCGGCAGCAAGGGCGACATCGCCATGCCCGCCGCCGCCAAGCTGATGGCCGACAACCAGCTGGCCGCCGGCTCGGTGGCCGGCACCGGCAAGGACGGCCGCGTGACCAAGGGCGACGTGCTGGGCGCGCTGCAATCCGGTGGTGCGCAGGCTGCGGCCGCCGCGAAACCCGCCCAGATCCCCACCGGCGCGCCCACCAGCGCACTGCCGCAAGTGGCCAGCCCTGCCGCGCCCGACCTGGGCAACCGCCCCGAGCAGCGCGTCGCCATGACCCGCCTGCGCGCCCGCGTGGCCGAGCGCCTGCTGCAATCGCAAAGCACCAACGCCATCCTCACCACGTTCAACGAAGTGAACATGCAGCCGGTGATGGACATGCGCAAGCGCTTCCAGCACAAGTTCGAAAAAGAGCACGGCGTCAAGATCGGCTTCATGAGCTTCTTCGTGAAAGCTGCCGTGCACGCGCTCAAGAAATACCCGGTGCTCAACGCCAGCGTGGACGGCAACGACATCGTCTACCACGGCTACTTCGACATCGGCATCGCCGTCGGCTCGCCGCGCGGCCTGGTGGTGCCGATTTTGCGCAACGCCGACCAGATGAGCTTTGCCGACATCGAGAAGAAGATCGCTGAATTCGGCAGCAAGGCGCGCGACGGCAAGCTGGGCATTGAAGAAATGACCGGCGGCACCTTCTCCATCAGCAACGGCGGCGTGTTCGGCTCCATGATGTCCACGCCCATCATCAACCCGCCGCAGTCGGCCATCCTGGGCGTGCACGCCACCAAGGACCGCGCCGTGGTCGAAAACGGCCAGGTCGTGGTGCGCCCGATGAACTACCTGGCCATGTCCTACGACCACCGCATCATCGACGGCCGCGAAGCCGTGCTGGGGCTGGTGGCGATGAAGGAAGCGTTGGAAGACCCGGCGCGCCTGCTGTTCGATATCTGAACGTCTGACATGTCTGGAAGCACTTATGTGAGGGAGATCGTCCATAGGCTCGTACCAGCGAGCCATGGTTTGGGAGACCGTGCCGTTAACTACCGTATATTTGGCGGCGATGTAATGTGGCAGGACGATAAGCTACATCGTGTTATTACGATCTTGCTTCAATATGGCCAGGAAGAGTCTTTTGACGACGCGCGCCGGGAGCTTATGTTTAAGCTCCCGGTTCATGTGGCTTGCCAAGATATCCCTCACGTAATGGCCGCTATCCGTCAGGTTTCTGATGACCTGGAGAGCTTTCATGAATAATGGCCAAAAGGCTGTCTTGCTTGGGATTGTTGTTGTAATCTTGTCTGCTTATTTAGGGAGAGATAAGGAAGGCGTGTCGACGTTTTCAACAAACATTCCGACTGCAGGCGGTGCCGATTCGCCGCTGACAAGCGATTCGTCACATAAAGCATCGGGGAAGAAAAATGTTGAGGAAGAAAAAATCCCTCTCGATTGGCATTTATTTCAAGGGCTGCGTCTGGCCTGTGCGATCCCTGGTGAATCTGGTCGGCAATTATTTTTATACGCCAAGGATGGGCTTTTTTATACCGAAAATAGTGATCCCGGCAAACCTCTTCTACTAATGCGTCAAAAAGTTGAGTTGGTTGGTAGCCGTTTGAAAACCCTTCAAACTTCGTCCGGTTTTGACGAGCAGACGATGCTTGAGATGGCTGTTGATGCCTTTGACCCTAGAAAACCAGGCGGCCCGGGAATTCGAGAGCTTAATTCGATGCGTCAATCTTCATTGAAGGAGTTATATTCAAATAATATAAGGATTAAATTTTTTGGGAATAATTATCTGGTGAGTCGACGGTTCGATGAATTTCGGCGGTATTTCGGTTGGTATACAGATTATGAAGTTTTTCGAAATGCAGACGGTTCATTGAAGCTATCTTACAAAATGCTGTCAGATAATAAAGAACAGTCTGTAGACTACAATAATTGTGAACTTGTTGACGAAGATGCAAAGCGAGATGTTGATATTGGCTCCAGCGGAGCCTCGCACCAGTCTGATCCGTCGGCGTCACAGACAGCATGTTTCAATTTCATAATGTCAAACCCTACTGACAAGTCATTGAATGCATTGAGTTCGGAAAAATGGTATCGCGACGATACGATGGAGAGCTGTAAGGAACCAAAAGCTGCGGTTTGTCTTCATCGAAAAATCTTGGATGCAAGAAAGTCGATGGCTGCAGACGATCCTATATCTGTGGCCGTCATTGAAGAGTGGCGAGCTGAATGTGATTAACTGAGAGCAATGTGATGAATAAATTCGACGTCATCGTCATCGGCGCCGGCCCCGGCGGCTACATCGCGGCCATCCGCGCAGCCCAGCTGGGCATGAACGTCGCCTGCATCGACGAATGGAAGACCGCCGACGGCAAGCCCGCACCGGGTGGCACTTGCACCAACGTGGGCTGCATTCCGTCCAAGGCGCTGCTGCAAAGCTCGGAATATTTCGAGCACGCGGCCAAGCACTTCGGCGAGCATGGCATCAGCCTGAGCAACCTGAAGATGGACGTGGGCCAGATGATCGGCCGCAAGGACGCCGTCGTGAAGCAGAACAACGACGGCATCCTGTACCTGTTCAAGAAGAACAAGGTGACGTATTTCAACGGCCGCGGCTCGTTCGTCAAGGCGGTGGATGGCGGCTACGAAATCGCCGTCGCCGGCGACAAGCCCGAGACGCTGACGGCCAAGCAGGTCATCGTCGCCACCGGCTCCAATGCGCGCGCGCTGCCGGGTGCGCCGTTCGACGAGGAAAACATCCTCAGCAACGATGGTGCGCTGCGCCTGGGCGCGGTGCCCAAGAAGCTCGGTCTGATCGGCTCCGGCGTGATCGGGCTGGAGATGGGCAGCGTGTGGCGCCGCCTGGGGGCGGAAGTGACCGTGCTGGAAGCGCTGCCCACCTTCCTGGGTGCGGTCGATGAACAGATCGCCAAGGAAGCCAAGAAGGCCTTCGACAAGCAGGGCCTGAAGATCGAACTGGGCGTGAAGGTCGGCGAGATCAAGTCGGGCAAGAAGGGCGTCAGCGTGGCCTGGACCAACGCCAAAGGCGAGGCGCAGACGCTCGACGTGGACAAGCTCGTCGTCTCCATCGGCCGCGTGCCCAACACGACTGGCCTGAACGCCGAGGCCGTGGGCCTGAAGCTGGGCGAGCGCGGCGACGTGATCGTCGATGACGACTGCCGCACCAACCTGCCCGGCGTGTGGGCGGTGGGTGACGTGGTGCGCGGCCCCATGCTGGCGCACAAGGCCGAAGAAGAAGGCGTGGCCGTGGCCGAACGCATCGCCGGCCAGCACGGGCACGTCGATTTCAACCTGGTGCCGTGGGTCATCTACACCAGCCCCGAGATCGCCTGGGTGGGCAAGACGGAGCAGCAACTCAAGGCCGACGGCGTGAAGTACAAGGCCGGCACCTTCCCCTTCATGGCCAACGGCCGCGCGCGCGCGCTGGGCGACACCACGGGCATGGTCAAGTTCCTGGCCGATGCGGCCACGGACGAGATCCTGGGCGTGCACATGGTCGGCCCCATGGCCAGCGAACTGATCGCCGAAGCCTGCGTGGCGATGGCCTTCCGCGCCAGCAGCGAAGACATTGCCCGCATCTGCCACGCCCACCCGAGCCTGAGCGAATCGACCAAGGAAGCCGCGCTGGCAGTGGACAAGCGCACGCTCAACTTCTGAGCGGTGACGACGCGGTTTTCGGCATGAAAAATGGCCTGGGCGCTTATTTAGAAAGCGTTTTAAGCTATCAATTGGATAGCGAATGGCGGGCGGCATGAGTGCGGTGCGCGAAGCCTACGAAGCCGAACTGGCCGCGCGCGGCTATCAGAGCGACCCGGCGCAGTTGCGCGCCGTGGCCGCGCTGCAGCGCTGCGCCGACGACTGGACGGTCTACAAGAGCCAGCGCTCCAACGCCTTCAAGAAGCTGATCCGCAAGCCGCCCGTCCCCAAGGGCGTGTACATGTACGGCGGGGTGGGGCGCGGCAAGAGCTTCCTGATGGACTGCTTCTTCAACGCCGTGCCGATCCGCCGCAAGACGAGGCTGCACTTTCACGAATTCATGCGCGAGGTGCACCGCGAGTTGGCCGGGCTGCAGGGCACCGTCAACCCGCTGGACGAACTGGGCAAGCGCATGGCGGCCAAGTTCAAGCTGATCTGCTTCGACGAATTCCACGTCGCCGACATCACCGACGCCATGATCTTGCACCGCCTGCTGCAGGCGCTGTTCGACCATGGCGTGGGCTTTGTCACCACCAGCAACTTCAAGCCCGACGACCTGTACCCCGGCGGCCTGCACCGCGACCGCATCCTGCCGGCCATCGACCTGCTGAACGCGCGCATGGAAGTGGTCAACGTCGACAACGGCACCGACTACCGGCGCCGCGCGCTCGAGCAGGTCGAGCTCTACCACACGCCCTTGGGCCCGCAGGCCGACGCGGCGATGAACGAGGCCTTCAACAGCCTGGCCGCCAACGCGCGCGACGACGACGTCGTGCTGCACATCGAGGCGCGCGAAATCACGGCGCGCCGGCGCGCCGGTGGCGTGGTGTGGTTCGACTTCCGCAAGCTCTGCGGCGGCCCGCGTTCGCAGAACGACTACCTCGAGATCGCCAGCCAGTTCCACACCGTGCTGCTGTCCGACGTGCCGCACATGCCGGTGCGCATGGCCAGCGAGGCGCGCCGCTTCACCTGGCTGGTCGACGTGCTGTACGACCGGCGCGTCAAGCTCATCCTGTCGGCCGAAGTCGCGCCCGAACTGCTGTACACCGAAGGGCCGCTGGTGCACGAGTTTCCGCGCACCGTCAGCCGGCTGAACGAGATGCGTTCGATGGAATACCTGGCGCTGGAGCACCGCACGGTGGATACTCAGCTGACATGAAGCGCCTGTCCTTTCGCCTGTGCCTGCCCGTCGCCTGCGCGCTGGTGCTGGCGGCCTGCCAGTCCGGCCCGCCGCCCGATCCGCGCGCCGACGTGCGCGCGGCCGATGCCGCCGCCGCACGCGCGCTGGCCGCCACCGCACCGCCCGACAGCGACGCCGCCGCGCTGCAGCCCTGGCTGGACGCCCAGCGCGCGCGCATGGAGGCCGAGCGTCGGGTTGCCGTGCAGCGCTTCGAAGCCGACGAAAAGGCCTGCTGGCAGCGCTTTGCCGTCAACGCCTGCGTGCGCCAGGCGCGCGTGCAGCGCCGTGGCGTGCTGGACCGCCTGCGCCAGGAAGAACTGGCCTTGAACGAAGTCGAACGCCAGCGCCGCACCGCCGCGCGCCTGCGCCAGTTGCAGGACAAGCAGACGCCCAAGTCGACCGCGCAGCCCTGACAGGGCGTGGCGGCGCTGCAGCTAGGAGTCTGCGCGGCAGAAGGAGCGTCGGCTGCAACGCGCGAGAAAACGGTCCATCGCGGTGCTACCTTCTGCGCCCATAGCTCGGCTATGGGCTTGTCGGCACCACCACGCTATCCTCGTTTTTCGCACGTTTCGCTTCGACGCCTTCTGCCGCCCAAACTCCTAGTGGCGCGTGGTGGCAGCGGCCGCGGTCGCCGTCGCCCCGGCCGGCTTGCCGTCTGCCAGCGGCTCGATCTTGACGATGGCCAGCGACAGGTTGTCGCCGTGCCCCATGGCGCGCGAACGCGCCTTTTCCACCAGAAACTGGCTGGCATCGCGCGGCGGCAGCGAGTGCAGCACCATGCCCAGCTCCTGCGTGGTGAAGTAGTGCCACAGGCCGTCGCTGCAGGCCAGCAGCGAATCACCCACGTGCAGTCGCGGCGTACCGTCCACTTCCAGCGTCGGGTCGGCCTCGGTGCCCAGGCAGCTCACCAGCACGTTGGAGCGCGGGTTGCCGGCGGCTTCTTCCTCGGTCAGCTCGCCCTTGTCGACCAGCGACTGCACGAACGACTGGTCCTTGGTCCGACGCATCAGCGTATTGCCCCTGAAGTGGTACAGCCGCGAATCGCCGGTATGCACCCAATGGCACTGCCCGCCGGGCTGCACCAGGAAGGCCGCCATGGTGCTGTGCGGCTCCTGCTCGGCGGCGATGGCCGTGAGCTTGATCACCAGGTGCGCCTGCAGCCCCATCTGGCGCAGCAGCTGCGGCGCGTCGTTGGATTCGGGCGCATAGTGGTCGAACAGCTGCCGCGCCGTCATCAGCACCTGGTCGGACGCCTTGCGCCCGCCGGTGCGGCCGCCCATGCCGTCGGCCACCACGCCCATCACGCAGCCGGCCACGCGCGGGTGTGCCCACAGGGCGACCTGATCCTGCTGATAGGCGCGATCCCCCTTGTGCAGGCCGGTGGCCGCACTCAGTCGATAGCCGTTTTTCATGCGCTGGATCCCGTGGTGGTGGCCGCAAGGCGGCGACACCGTATTATTGAACGGGCGCGCGCCCTGATTCATCCCCCCGCCCGGCGACGAACGCGGTGCCGCGCCCACAGTTTCTGCATCTTATCCGTGACGGCCAATCTCAACTCTCCCCAGCGCCAGCTCATCGCGCTGCGCATCGAGCACGCCGACCTCGACGCCATCATCGACCGCCTGGCCGACCAGACGCCGCTGGACCAGCTGACCCTGCAGCGCATGAAGAAGCGCCGGCTGGCCCTGCGCGACCACATCGCCCGGCTGGAAGCCGCGCTCGACCCGCGCGAGCCCGCATGAACCGGCCACCCTCCGCGCTGCGCCGCACACGCCCATGAGCGACCCGGACCACGGCGCCCTGGCCGACGCCGTGCGCGCCCAGTTTGCCGACACCGGCCCGCTGGCCCAGGCGGCCGAGGGCTTTCATGCCCGCGCAGGCCAGACGCAGCTGGCGCTGGCCGTCGCCCAGGTCATCGAGCAGGGCGGCGTGCTGGTGGCCGAAGCCGCCACCGGCGTGGGCAAGACCTTTGCCTATCTGGTGCCGGCGCTGCTGTCGGGCGAGCGCGTGCTGCTGTCCACTGCCACCAAGACGCTGCAGGACCAGCTGTTCGGCCGCGACCTGCCGCGGCTGGCGCGCGCGCTGGGCGTGCCGGTGCGCATGGCGCTGCTCAAGGGGCGCGCCAGCTACCTGTGCCTGCACCGGCTTGATCTGGCGGCCCACAGCGGCGACCTGCCCGCGCCACACCTTTATCACGCGCTATCCAAAGTAGAGCGCTGGTCGAAGACGACAAAAACCGGCGACCTGGCCGAAATGCCGGGGCTGGACGAGCGGTCGCCCCTCATTCCGCTGGTCACCAGCACGCGCGAGAACTGCCTGGGCGCCGACTGCCCGCAGTTTCGCGCCTGCCACGTCAACCTGGCGCGGCGCGAAGCGATGGCGGCCGACGTCGTGGTCATCAACCACCACCTGTTCTTTGCCGACCTGGCCATCCGCGAATCCGGCATGGCCGAGTTGCTGCCCACCGTGCGCGTGGCCATCTTCGACGAGGCGCACCAGCTCAATGAGACCGGTATCCAGTTTCTGGGCCAGCAGCTAGCCACCGGGCAATTGCTGGACTTTGCCCGCGACCTGCTGGGCGCCGGCCTGCAACAGGCGCGCGGCCTGTGCGACTGGACGGCGCTGGCCGGCGGCGTCGAAATGGCGGCGCGGCAACTGCGCCTGTCCGCCGGCAGCGTGCGCGGCGCCACCCGCCTGCGCTGGACCGACGAGGCGCCCGACGGCGTAGACCCCACTGAATGGCGCGCCGGCCTGAGCCGCCTGCACCAGGCGCTGCTGCAGGCCGGCGACGCACTCGACACCGTGAGCGAACTGGCGCCCGACTTCGTGCGCCTGCACGAACGCGCGCTGCTGCTGGCCGGCCGCGCCGAGCGCTTCGGCGCGCCGTGCGACGTCGCGCTGGTGCGCTGGGTCGACGTCGGCCAGGCGCTGCGCCTGATCGAATCGCCGCTCGACATCGCCGACGCCGTGCGGACCCGCCTGCTGGCCGCGCCGGCCGAGGGCGAACGCCAGCGCGCCTGGGTGTTCGTGTCGGCCACGCTGGGCGACGACGAGCGGCTGTCGTGGTTCACCCAGCCGTGCGGGCTGCAGCAGGCCCAGGTGCTGCGCATCGGCAGCCCGTTCGACTACGCGCGCCAGGCCGCGCTGTACGTGCCCGCGCACATCGCGCGCCCGGCCGACCCCGCCCACAGCGCGCATGTCGCGCGGCTGGCCGGCGACGCGGCGGCCCGGCTGGGCGGCCGCACCCTGGTGCTGACCACCACGCTGCGCGCGCTGCGCAGCATCGGCGAATCGCTCGCCGAGCGCTTTCCGCCCAGTTCGGGCGTCGAAGTGCTGGTGCAGGGCCAGCTGCCCAAGCGCGTGCTGATGGACCGTTTTCGCGCCGGTAGCGCGGGCGGCCGGCCGGGTTGCGTGCTGGTGGCCTCGGCTTCGTTCTGGGAAGGCATCGACATGCCGGGCGACGCGCTGCAACTGGTCGTCATCGACAAGCTGCCCTTTCCGCCGCCCGGCGATCCGCTGGTCGAGGCGCGCTGCCGCCGCATCGAATCCGAGGGCCGCAGCGCCTTCGCCGACTATTCGGTCCCCGAAGCTGCCGTGGCCCTGAAGCAAGGCGCCGGCCGCCTGATCCGCCGCGAAACCGACACCGGCCTGCTGGTCATCTGCGACACCCGCCTGACCCAAATGGGCTACGGCCGCCGCCTGCTGGCCGCGCTGCCCCCGATGCGGCGTCTGACCAGCCAGGCCGAATTCGATGCCGCACTAGGCGCGTTGCGCGCTGCGCCAGCACCGGTCGACAATGATTCGGCAATAAATCGACCTGCAGCGCCCGTCCGGTAAGCGCAGCTAGCTATTTTTTCAGGAGCAAATGGGATGGTGGATTGAGCAGCGATTGAATGGCTCCTCCGGCGTTCCCGCGTCTTCCCGCCATTTCCGTGAACGCGGGAACCCACCAGGCACACCCCATGCACCCAGACTCAGTCGCGCGTCAAAGTCGTCCCCGGCGCGACTGCACCGGTCGTCACACCCCGCGCCGCAACCGTAGGGCGGCGGTGCCCCAGGCCAGCAGGCCCAGCAGCATCAATGCCCATTCGTTCAGCGTTGGCACCGGGGCGGGCGGCGTCACGGCGGCCACCGTCAAACCCGCCGACGCATCGTTGTTCGATCCTGTCAGCGGGCTGCCGTCGTCGTAGCCTTTGGCCAGATTGGTTTCGATGGCCGTTTCGTTGGCCGCGGGTGCCACATAAGCCGTGCTGGTCAAGGTGCCGCTGGCGCCCGCCGCCACCTTGGTGGTGAGCGTGATGGCATCGGCAACTGCGCCGTTGGCCAGGGCCGCTGCCGTGGCGCTGCGCGTGCAGGTGACCACCTGGCCGGCGTTGGTGCAGGTCCAGTCGGTGCCGGTGGCACTGACAAACTGCAGACCGGTGGGCAGTGTGTCCTGCACCACGATGGCCGGCTGCGCCGTATCCGGACCCCGGTTGCTGGCCACCAGGCTAAAGGTGGCGGTGCTGCCCACGGCGTAGGGGCCGGTGGATGTCAGGGTCTTGGCCAGCGTCAGGTCGATGGACGGCGTCACGGTGATCGCGGCTGAGGCGTCGTTGTTGGAGCCGGTGGCGGGATTGCCGTCGTCGTAGCCGTTGGCCTGGTTCGATTCGGTGGCGGTTTCATCGGCGGCCGGGGCTACGTACGCCACGTTGGTCAGCGCGCCGCTGGCGCCCACGGCCACGGTGGCAGTGACGGTGATCGGGCTGGCCTCGGCGCTGCTGGCCAATGCGGTCGCCGTGCTGCTGCGGGTGCAGGTCACGACCTGGCCGGCGGCGCCGCAAGTCCAGTCGGTGCCGGTGGCGCTGACGAACTGCAGGCCGGTGGGCAGCGTGTCCTTGACGACGATGGCAGGCTGCGCCGTGCCGGGGCCCAGGTTGCTGGCCACCAGTTTGAAAGTGGCGGTGCTGCCAGCCACGTAGGGGCCGTTGGAAGTGAGCGTCTTGGCCAGGGTCAGGTCAATGGGTGTGGGCGTGTAGTCATACTCCACAACGACGGCGCCCCACGCACGCGTTACCTGGCCGCCTCCTGATTGACCTGTCTGGTTGGCGTCATCCACTTGAAGTGCAGCGCCGCCGGACACAATGGCGTTCCAGGTTCCAGACCCTTGGTAGGCTGCGAAGGAGCTGGATGGCACGGTGGTCAGTTGGTAGTCTGGTGCATCGCCCACCAAATCGGGCGACGTGGCTCCGGTGTTGGGCGCCAAATCCGCGGTAAAGGTCAAGACAGGCGATGACGTCGTCTGGGGCATGGACGGCAGCGTGAATAGCAACCTGCCGGTCGACGTTCCGGTGAGGGTTTCCATTGCATTGCCGCCTGTGGAGCCAAGCGTCAAGATGATGGTGCCTTGTAACGCTGCGCGCGTCTTGATGCGCACCGCTGTCAATGTGCCCAGTGCAGGGTTGAATTGCGGCACGGCCAAGGTTTGATTGATGGGGGTTGGAATGAAGACGCGTTGTCCTCCGGTCCACCAGTCAGGCGGCGTCGGCTCGGTTCGTGAGCCGGCGTGGCTCGACACCGGCGTTGAGACCGCATGACTCAGGGTCGCTGCCTGCGCCTGCGCGCCAGCCAGCGCAAGGCAGGCGCCCACGACCCAACCTGCGATCCATCTAAACTTGCTGAACATGACCTGGGACTCCATGACGGTTGGTGCACCACGGCGGGGCGCACTGAGCTTGAAACTGGGCGTTGAACAGCGCCGGGACGCTGCAAAACTAATGCTTTAGTCTAAATAATTAGGCGTATGGTTTACATATTAGGGAAGCTCTGCGCAATGCACATTGAGATGTGCTGATGGCGTCCAATCGATCTGAGATGCTGCTTCGAGCCGCTGCGTAGTGACATCGCGGCCGTCGAGGGCCGGTTTTGAGGCCTTTCGGCCACCTGCAGGCGGACTCATGCCTGCAGGCCCATCAAGGCTTTGCGCGCCATCCACAGATTGGACAGCGCAAACAGCGTGTGCAGTTGCGCCGTGTTCTTGGCCAGGCCCCGATAGCGCACCTTCACATAGCCGAACTGGCGTTTGATCACCCGAAACGGGTGTTCGACCTTGGCCCGGATGCTGGCCTTGATGCGTTCGAGTTGCTCGGTCAACTCGTCTTTCAGGCGGCCGTGATCCAGCAATTTGCGCTTGCCCGGGCGCATGGCGATGTTCCAGCGCACGCCGGCCTTGGCATCGGGCCGCTTGTCGGCGCCCAGGTAGCCGGCATCACCCCAGGCTTGCACTTCCTCGCCGTGCAGCAAGGTGTTGGCCTCAACCACATCATTGACGCTGCCCGCCGTGCCGCGCACGGTGTGCACAAGGCCTGAGTCGGCGTCCACACCGATGTGGGCCTTCATGCCGAAATACCACTGGTTGCCCTTCTTGCTTTGCTTCATCTGCGGGTCGCGCTGGCCCGAGGCGTTCTTGGTCGAACTCGGGGCGGCGATCAGCGTGGCGTCCACCACGGTGCCGGCGCGCAGCAGCAGGCCCTTGGCGCCCAGCAGTTCATTGACCAGCGCCAGGATCTGGGCGCTGAGCTTGTGGTCTTCGAGCAGGCGGCGGAATCGAAGGATCGTGGTTTCGTCGGGTACGGCCGTATCCCAGTTCAGGCCCGCGAACTCGCGAAACAGCGGCACGTCGTGCAGCGCTTCTTCCATGGCTGGATCACTCAAGCCGAACCATTGCTGCATGAAGTGAATGCGCAGCATCGTCTGCACGGCAAAGGGCGGGCGACCCCGTCTGCCTTCAGGTGCGTAGGGCGCGATCAGTTCCACCAACGCCGCCCACGGCACCACGCGTTCCATCTGCGCCAGGAACTCGCGCTTGCGCGTGCGCTTGGTGGTCAGGTTCAGACCCAGCTCGGCTTGCTTCATGGCGGCGATTGTGGCTCGAAATCGCAACGCTCAGCACATCGCAGGACGAATTACGCAGACCTTCCTTAGCGGTGGTGAGTGCGGTAGGCAAGGCCCCAACCAGGGGGCTATGAACAATTGGCGCCGACATGCCAAGAAAGTCCGCAACAAGCAGTCTTTGTCAGGCAACGGGTTAGTAGCGGCGATACCTTGACCGAGCGACCCAGGCGCAACCTGGCGCCGGCGGAGGGTGCAGCCGAAGTAGTCCATGGGGTTGCCAAGCGCCCGCACGACGCGGCTGACCCCGCTGGCGCGGTGCTGTCGGGCGGCAGAAACAGCTTCGTTGGGCGACTGAAGCGAAACAGGAAATCCTGTTCCACCGCCTGCCCAGTCAGCGCATGAAGCTATTGAATACGTAGCAAGTCGACAGGCCGCGGAGCACGCCAAGCGCGGAACGCCGCGGAAGGGCTTGGCCCGCCCGCTGGCGTTGTCCCTCTTCCCGCGAAGCGCAGCGCAGCGAGAGAAGGGGGAAGCGCCGTCAGGCGCTCAGGGGGTTGTCACCAGAGTTGCCACCAAGGCTTGTCGCGCCCGCGCAGGCCGCGCGCCAAGTAGACGCTGTTGGGGTAGTTCTGGTCCAGCACGCGGCGGGCGTCGTCGCGCAGTTCGGTCATGCCGAGCTTGTCGTAGGACTGGGTGAGGATGTACAGCGCTTCTTCCAGCGCCGGGGCGTCGCGGTAGTCGGCCAGCGCCTGCTGCGCACGGCTGACGGCGGCCACATAGGCACCGCGCGTGTAGTAGTAGCGCGCCACATGCACTTCGTACTGCGCCAGCGCATTGACGGTGTAGCGCATGCGCGCGCGGGCGTCGGGTGCGTAGCGCGAATCGGGATAGCGCGTGACCAGTTCGTTGAACGACTCGAAGGCTTCCTTGGCGGCCTTCTGGTCGCGCTCGGACAAGTCCTGCCGCGACAGGAAGGAGAACAGGCCCAGGTTGTCGTTGAAGTTGATCACGCCCTTCATGTACAGGGCGTAATCGAGCGCGGGGCTGGCCGGGTGCAGGCGCATGAAGCGGTCGAGCGTGGCCAGCGCCTCGGCGCGCTGGCCGTCGCGGAACTGGGCGTAGGCCTTGTCCAGCTGGGCCTGCTGCGCCAGCGGCGTGCCGGCGGCGCGGCCTTCCAGCTTTTCGTACAGCGGGATCGCCTTGTCGTAGGCGCCGGACTTCAGTTCGTCCTTGGCCTCGGCGTGAATGCGGTTGGGGCTCCAGCCGGCGGTCTTGTCCACCGGCTTGGACGAGCACGCCGACAGCAGCACGGCAAGCGCCAGAACGGCAGCGCCGGCGGCTGATAATCGGGCACGTTGCATCAGTCGCAGTCCTCTTGAATCAAGCTCGACCCATTATATCGGCCACCCCTTCTGCGCAGGCGCTGGCCCTTGCCGCGGTCGACGGAGACGACGAAACCGCCGACACCGCCGCCGAAGCCGAATCGCGCGCCCTGCAGGTGCCCCCGGGCCACCATGGCGACCGGCTGGACCGCGCGCTGGCGGCGTTGGTGCCCGAGTTTTCGCGCAGCTACCTGGGCCAGCTGGTGGAAGCGGGCGCGGCGCAGGTCAACGGCCGCGCCGTGGCCAAGCCGGCGCACCGGCTGCGCGCGGGCGACCGCATCGACATTGAACTGCGCCCCACGCCCATGAGCCAGGCCTTCGTGCCGCAGCCCATGGCGCTGGACGTGGTGCATGAGGACGAGCACCTGGCCGTCATCGACAAGCCCGCCGGGCTGGTGGTGCACCCCGCGCCCGGCCACTGGAGCGGCACGCTGCTCAACGGCCTGCTGGCGCGCGACGAACGGGCGCGCCAGTTGCCGCGCGCCGGCATCGTGCACCGGCTGGACCGCGACACCAGCGGGCTGATGGTGGTAGCGCGCTCGCGCCCGGCCATGGACGCGCTGGTGGCGGCCATTGCGGCGCGGCGCGTCACGCGCGAATACCTGGCGCTGGCCCACCGGCCATGGACCGGGCCGGCCGAGCGCGAAGTGGACGCCCCGATCGGCCGCGACCCGCGCAACCGGCTGCGCATGGCCGTCGTCGATTTGGACAGAAATGCCGGCAAGCCCGCGCAGACCGGCGTTCAGTTGCTGCAAAATGCAGAGCACGGCTGCCTGCTGCGCTGCGCGCTGCGCACCGGCCGCACGCACCAGATCCGGGTGCATCTGGCGCAGCTGCGGCATCCGCTGGTGGCCGACGCGCTGTACGGCGGCGCGCCGGCGGCCGGGCTGCAGCGGCAGGCGCTGCACGCGCGGCGGCTGGCTTTCCAGCACCCGATCACCGGCGAGCCGCTGGCTTTCGAGGCGCCGCTGCCCGCCGACCTGGCGGCGGCGCTGGCGGACTGGGGCCTTACAATGCCCGCATGACGAAGTGACGCGCGCGGCCACCGCTGCGCGGCGATCCCGAAACGTCCGGCACCGCCGTCTGGTGGCGCCGCTTCATCCAGGCTTGACGCCGTTTTCCGCTTGCTGGCCAGGCGTGATCCCTTGACCCGCGCGTTCGACCCTCATTCTTGATTCGGAAGCGACCGACTTCTTATGACTTCCGCCGAAGCCAAACGCATCCTCGAAACCGCGCTGATCTGCGCGCAGCTGCCCATGCCGCTGCGCGACATGCGCGTGCTGTTTGCCGACGAAGTGGGGCCCGACACGCTCAAGGGCCTGCTGGCCGAGCTGCAGGACGACTGGGCGTTGCGCGGGGTCGAACTGGTGCAGGTGGCCACCGGCTGGCGCTTTCAGAGCCGGCCCGAGCTGCGCGAATACCTGGACCGCCTGCACCCCGAGAAGCCGCCGCGCTACACCCGCGCCACGCTGGAGACGCTGGCCATCATCGCCTACCGCCAGCCCGTGACGCGCGGCGACATCGAGGACATTCGCGGCGTCACGGTCAATTCGCAGCTGATCAAGCAACTGGAAGACCGCGGCTGGGTCGAGGTCATCGGCCACCGCGAGACGGTGGGCCGGCCCGGCCTGTACGCCACCACCCGCCAGTTTCTGGACGACCTGGGGCTGGAATCGCTGGACCAGCTGCCGATGCTGGAATCGCCCGCCGAGCAGGCCGCCAGCATGTTCGACGCGCTGGGCCCGGCGCCTGACGAGGCGCCCGTGGCCGCGGATACCGCGACCGCCGCCGAAGTGACGGTTGCCGAGGCGTACGCCGACGCGGCCGTCGCCGACGCCGCGCCCCACGCCGCTGAGGTGCTGCCCGACAAGGGTGAAACGCCCGCCATCGAACACGCGCCAGACGCGCTGCCACCCGCCGCGCAAGACGACGTGGACGCAGCCCCGCCGCCCGCCCCCGAAACCGCCGGATCAACCACCGATCCTGACGCGCCCCCCCGGCGCCGTGCCTCCAGAGAGCCCCGCACCATGAACACCGACGAGCCGATCGACCCGATGCCCAGCGCACCCGAAGACCGTCCGGCTCGACCGGCGCGTTCAAGAAAAAAACCGACGCCAGCGCAGGCTGATACTGCGCCGGATGCTTCTGAAAAGATAGCGGATGAGTCCGTGCAGGCCGCGCCCGAGGTGGCCGCCGCCACCGCGACCGAAGATCCTGCCGTGGCGCAGCCGGCCGGGCTGCCTGAGGCTGCTGCCGACGCCACGGACACCACGGACGCTACGGCCGATGTGACGGTCACCGACGCTGCCGAAGCCGACGCTGCCGAAGCCGACGCCCCGGTCGCCATCGACGACGTGCTGTCCGGCCGCTTCGACGTCGAGGCCGATGCGCCGGCCGGGCTTGCCAAGCGCGTGCTGCTGCCGCAGGCCGACACGCCCAAGCTGCACAAGGTGCTGGCGCAGGCGGGCCTGGGCTCGCGCCTGGAGATGGAGCAGCTCATCCTCGAAGGCCGCATCAGCGTCAACAACCAGCCGGCGCACGTGGGCCAGCGCATCCAGTTCGGTGACACGGTCAAGGTGAATGGCCGGCCGATCAAGGTGCGCATCGCCCCGCCGCCGGCGCGCGTGCTGGCCTATCACAAGCCGGTGGGCGAAGTCGTGACCATGGACGACCCGCAGAACCGCCCCACCGTGTTCCGCAAGCTGCCGCGCCTGCAGCCGGGGCAGGGCAAGTGGCAGTCGGTCGGCCGGCTGGACCTGAACACCGAAGGGCTGCTGCTGTTCACCAACTCGGGCGAGCTGGCCAACCGCCTGATGCACCCGCGCTTCGGGCTGGAGCGCGAATACGCCGTGCGCGTGCTGGGGCCTTTAAGCGACGACGAAAAGCAGCGCCTGCTGGACGGCGTGCCGCTCGACGACGGCATGGCGCAGTTCAGCTCGATCAAGGAAGAAGGCCTGGGCGAGGGCGCCAACCAGTGGTACCGCGTGACGATCAGCGAAGGCCGCAACCGCGAGGTGCGCCGCATGATCGAATCGGTCGGCCACGCGGTCAGCCGGCTCATCCGCATCCGCTACGGCGCCATGATGCTGCCGCGCGGCCTGCGGCGCGGCATGTGGATGGACCTGGGCGAGCGCGACATCCGCGCGCTGGGCGAGGCCTCGGGCACGCCCGAGCGCGTGATCCGCGGCGCGCCCGAGCCGCGCCCGCTGCCGCAGGACAAGCCGCGCCGCGCGCGCAGCGATCGCGGCAAAGGCAGCGGCCCGCGCCCCAACGTGACCGGCGCCCGCCCGCAGGACGATGCGCCGCGGCCGTTCGGCAGCGCCCCGCGCCGCCGTGGCCCCGGTGGCGGGCAGGGCAGCGGCGGCAGCCAGCAACCCGATCCGCTCAAGACCTCGCAGGGCTACATCGGCGCCGACAGTTTCCAGCGCCAGCGGCAGAACGCCGCGCGCGGCGGCCCCGGCGGCCGGCGCGGGGGGCCGGGTGGGGCAGGACCGGCGGGCGGTCCGCGCTCGGGCGGACCCCGCGGCAGCGGCGGCCCGCGGGGCGGCGGCTCGCGCGGCGGGCGCAGCCGCTGACTCATTTTTTGATAGCTGCATGCGCTGGTCCAGCCAGCGCTGGCGGCTGAAAATATTGGTAGACCGGGCGTGGGCGGGGTGCCCGCCATGTCGGGCCCGTGCGGCGCGGCCCGCGTGCAGGCGCCCGGTGCCGGTCATGCCAAGGGCCTGCGCCGGCCGCTGCCGCCGGTTAAAATCAATGGCTTTGCCCAACGCGGCAGACGCGTTTCATAAAACTTCAGGAAACTCCTCAAAAATGGCTACCGAACGCACCCTCTCCATCATCAAGCCCGACGCCGTCGCCAAGAACGTCATCGGCCAGATCTACGCCCGTTTCGAGGCTGCCGGCCTGAAGGTCATCGCCGCCCGCATGCAGCACCTGTCGCAGCGCGAGGCCGAGCAGTTCTACGCCGTGCACAAGGAGCGCCCCTTCTTCAAGGACCTGGTCAGCTTCATGATCTCCGGTCCGGTGATGATCCAGGTGCTGGAAGGCGAGGGCGCCATTGCCAAGAACCGCGAACTGATGGGCGCCACCGACCCCAAGAAGGCCGACAAGGGCACCATCCGCGCCGACTTTGCCGACAGCATCGACGCCAACGCCGTGCACGGCTCTGACGCGCCGGAAACCGCTGCCGTGGAAGTGGCCTTCTTCTTCCCCGGCCTGGCGATCTACTCGCGTTGATCGCACGCGGCACTGGCCCGCTGGCATGAACACGTCCGTCAACCTGCTCGATTTCGACCTCGACGGGTTGACTGCGTTCTGCGAATCGCTGGGCGAAAAACGCTTTCGCGCCACGCAACTGTTCCGCTGGATTCACCAGCGCGGCGTGGCCGACTTCGGCCAGATGACCGATCTGGCCAAGTCCTTGCGCGACAAGCTCGCCGGCCGCGCCACCGTGACGGCGCTGCCCGTCATCACCCAGCACGAATCGAAGGACGGCACCATCAAGTGGCTGTTCGACGTCGGCGGCGGTGATGCCGTCGAGGCCGTGTTCATCCCCGAGGACGACCGCGGCACGCTGTGCGTGTCGTCTCAGGCGGGTTGCGCGGTCAACTGCCGCTTTTGCTCCACTGGTCACCAGGGCTTCAGCCGCAATCTGACCACGGCCGAAATCGTCGCCCAGCTGTGGTTTGCCGAGCACTTCTTGCGGCAGCACCTCAAGACCGACGAACGCGTGATCTCGAACATCGTCATGATGGGCATGGGCGAGCCGCTACAAAATTATGACCGGCTGGTGCCTGCGCTGCGCACCATGCTCGACGACCACGGCTACGGCCTGTCGCGCCGGCGTGTGACGGTGTCGACTTCGGGCGTGGTGCCCATGATCGAACGCCTGGCGCGCGACTGCCCGGTGGCGCTGGCGGTGTCGCTGCATGCACCCACCGACGGGCTGCGCGACCACCTGGTCCCGCTTAACCGCAAATACCCCATCGATGAACTGCTGCGCACCTGCACGGCTTACCTGGCGTCGGCGCCGCGCGACTTCATCACCTTTGAATACTGCATGCTCGACGGCGTCAACGATTCGCCCGAGCATGCGCAGGCCCTGATCGCGCTGGTGCGCCGCCATGGGCAGGACGGCCTGCGCTGCAAGTTCAACCTGATTCCGTTCAACCCGTTCCCGCAGTCGGGGCTGACGCGCTCGCCCATGGCGCGCGTGATGGCCTTTGGCAAGCTGCTGAACGATGCCGGTATCGTCACCACGGTGCGCAAGACGCGCGGTGACGACATCGACGCCGCGTGCGGCCAGCTGGCGGGCGACGTGCAGGACCGCACCCGCGTGCACGAGCGCATTGCGCGCCAGCGCACGGTGGTGCTGCATCCCGTGTCGGCCCTGGCGCCCACGAAAGGGGCTTGATGACCATGTTTGCTCCCCGTCCGGTCTGGTGGGCGTCGGCGCTGCTGGCGCTGGGTGCGCTGGGCCTTGCGCCCTGGCTGGCCGGTTGCAGCGCCGGCCCTGGCTTGACCGAGGTGCCGCCCGAATTCCAGACCGCGTCCGACGAGACCGAGGTGCGCAAGCGCGCGCGCACCCGCCTGATGCTGGCCACCAGCTACTACGAAAACGGGCAGCACGTGGTCGCGCTGGACGAGCAGAAGAAAGCCCTGCAGGCCGACCCCAACTACGCCGATGCGTACAACCTGGGCGGCCTGATCTACATGGCGCTGGGCGACGACGCGATGGCGCTGTCGCACTTCCAGCGCGCCATCGCGCTCAACCCGCGCGATGCCTCGGCCATGCACAACGTGGGCTGGCTGCACTGCCAGGCCGGCCGCTTTGCCGACGCGGTGCCCTGGTTCCAGCGCGCCGTGGCGGTGCCCACCTACCGCGACCGCGCCCGCACGCTGATGACCCAGGGCATCTGCGAGGCGCGCGCCGGCCAGCCCGAGCGCGCCGAAGCCACGCTGATGCGGTCCTACGAGCTGGACGCCGCCAACCCGGTGACCGGCTTCAACCTGGCGCAACTGCTGTACCGCCGGGGTGACTATTCGCGCGCGCAGTTCTACATCCGGCGGCTGAACAACAGCGAGCTGGCCAATGCCGAATCGCTGTGGCTCGGCATCAAGGTGGAACGGCGCATCAACAACCGCCAGGCGATGGAGCAACTGGCCGCGCAACTGCGCCGCCGCTTCCCCCAGTCGCCCGAATTGCTGAACTATGAACGGGGCGCTTTCGATGAGTGAACGCAACGCCGATGTCCAACCCACAGACGCCGCGCCGGCCATGGCCGCCGGCGCCGCTGCACCGGCGACGACCGCCGGCGCCGCTGCACCGGCGACGACCGCCGGCGCCATGCTGCGCCGCATGCGCGAGGCCGCGGGGGTCGACCCCGTGCTGCTGGCCAGCGCGATGAAGGTGTCGCCGCAGAAGCTGGACGCACTGGAAAACGACCGGCTCGACCTGCTGCCGGACACCACCTTCGCGCGCGGGCTGGCGTCGGCCATCTGCCGCGCCTTCGGGGCCGACCCCGCCCCGGTGCTGGAACGCATGCCGGTGTCCGCGCCGGGCCTGCGGCCGCCGACGCAGAACATCAACCAGCCGTTCCGCCGCACCGGCGACCGGCCGACGCCGATGCTGGGCAACCCGTTCTCGCGCCCGCTGCTGATCGGCGTGGCCGCCCTGGTGCTGGGCGCGGCCGCGCTGTGGCTGCTGCCGACGCTGCCGATCCAGCTGAATGCGCCCGCGCCGGCCGAAACCCCGGTCACCGAAGAAGCGTCGCGCGACGCCGCGCCCCCGGCGCCGGCGGCCGAACCGACGCCGGCCGAGATGCCTGCGGGCGCCGCGTCGGCCGAGCAGACCGCCCCGGCAACGGGCGCCGCACCCGCAACGGCGGCGGCTGCTGCCCCGGCGGCCGCCAGCGGCGCGGGGGATTTGCTGCAGTTCACCGCCAAGGCCGAGACCTGGGTCACGGTGCGCGACGCGGCGGGCAAGCAACTGATCAACCGCGCGCTGGCCGCGGGCGAAGCCCTGGGTGTCAGCGGCGACGTGCCGCTGTCCGTCACCATCGGCCGCAAGGACGCGGTCGATGTGGCCGTGCGCGGCGAGCCGTTCGATCACCGCTCGCTGAGCAGGACGACGGTTTCTCGTTTTCAAGTCAAATGACCCCCCCCGAGTCGCCTGCGGCGCCTTCCCCCCAGGGGGACAACGCCAGTGGCCGGGCCAAGCCCGCTCCACGGCGTTCCGGCGTGGCCTGCTCCGCGGCCATGGGAAAGGGCTTGCTGCGCAGCCCTGAGTGGTGTGGTCGCGGCGCTGTGGAGTTGGAGTCTGTTATGAAGTCTGACGCCGAAATGCCCATCGCCGTGGCGCATCCGGCGCCGCGCCGCTCGCTGCAAGGGCGGGTGGTGTGGGGCCAGCGTGTGGTCACCGTGGGGGGGCGACGCGCCGGTGCGGGTGCAGTCGATGACCAACACCGACACGGTGGACGCGGTGGGCACGGCCATTCAGGTGAAAGAACTGGCGCTGGCCGGCAGCGAGATGGTGCGCATCACCGTCAACACGCCCGAGGCGGCGGCGCAGGTGCCCTACATTCGCGAACAGCTCGACCGCATGGGCATCGACGTGCCGCTGATCGGCGACTTTCATTACAACGGCCACCGGCTGCTGACCGATTTTCCGGACTGCGCGCAGGCGTTGTCCAAGTACCGCATCAACCCCGGCAACGTGGGCAAGGGCGCCAAGAAGGACGTGCAGTTTGGCCAGATGATCGAGGCCGCGCTGAAGTGGGACAAGCCGGTGCGGATCGGCGTCAACTGGGGCAGCCTGGACCAGGAACTGCTGGCCGGCCTGATGGACCAGAACGCCGCGCGCGCCCAGCCGTGGGAAGCGCGCCAGGTCATGTACGAGGCGCTGATTCAGTCCGCCATCGGCTCGGCCCGCCAGGCGGTCGAGATGGGCATGGCGCCGGAGCAGGTGATCCTCAGCTGCAAGGTCAGCGGTGTGCAGGATTTGATAGCGGTCTACCGAGAACTGGCGCGCCGTTGCACCTATCCGCTGCACCTGGGCCTGACCGAGGCGGGCATGGGCACCAAGGGGACGGTGGCGTCGGCAACGGCGCTGTCGATCCTTCTGCAGGAGGGCATCGGCGACACCATCCGCGTCAGCCTGACGCCGCAGCCGGGCGAAGCCCGCACGCAGGAAGTGGTGATTGCCAGCGAAATTTTGCAGTCGCTCGGCCTGCGCATCTTCGTGCCCAGCGTCACCGCTTGCCCTGGTTGCGGGCGCACCACCAGCACCACCTTCCAGGAACTGGCCAAGCAGATTGACGACCACCTGCGCGCGCAGATGCCGGTGTGGCGCAGCCAGTATCCGGGTGTCGAAACGCTGAAGGTGGCGGTGATGGGCTGCATCGTCAACGGCCCGGGCGAGAGCAAGCACGCCGACATCGGCATCAGCCTGCCCGGCACCGGCGAAGCGCCCGCCGCGCCCGTGTTCATCGACGGCCAGAAGGCCATGACGCTGCGCGGCGAGCACATTGCGCAAGAGTTCCACGCCATCGTCGAGCGCTACATCGCCGAGCGCTTTGGCGCGACGCAAATCTGATATAAAAATACGCTGCAGCGCTTGATGGACAAGCGCATGCAGCTATCAAATGGATAGTATTCGCTGAATGTCAAGAGCTCCGCAGATCACCGCCATCAAGGGCATGAACGACATCCTGCCGCCCGAATCGGCGAGCTGGGAATGGCTGGAATCCATCGTGCGCCGGGTGATGGCCGAGCATGCGTATCGCAACGTGCGCCTGCCGATCATGGAGCAGACGCAGCTGTACACGCGCGGGCTGGGCGAGGTGACCGACATCGTCGAAAAGGAGATGTACGCCTTTGAAGACCGCGCCGACCAGCACGGCCGCGCCGACCACCTGGCGCTGCGCCCCGAGGGTACGGCCGGCCTGGTGCGCGCCGTGGCCGAGCACAACCTGCTGTACGAAGGCGGCAAGCGCCTGTACTACATGGGCCCGATGTTCCGCCGCGAGCGGCCGCAGCGCGGGCGCTACCGCCAGTTTCACCAGATCGGCGCCGAGGCGCTGGGCTTTGGCGGGCCGGAAGTCGACGCCGAATTGATTCTGCTGGCGGTGGCGTTGTGGCGCGAACTGGGCATCCAGAACTGGCGGCTGGAGCTGAACAGCCTGGGCCAGCCCGACGAGCGGCGCGAGCACCGCGCGGCGCTGATCGCCTACCTGGAGGCGCACGTCGACCAACTGGATGAAGACGCGCGCCGCCGCCTGCACAGCAACCCGCTGCGCATCCTGGACACCAAGAACCCGGCCATGCAGGCGCTGGTCGAAGGCGCGCCGAAGCTGATCGACTACCTGGGCGAAGCGTCGCGCCGGCACTTTGAGGCCGTGCAGGCCATCCTGGCTGCGAGCGGCGTCGAATGGCGCATCAACCCGCGGCTGGTGCGCGGGCTGGACTATTACAACCTGACGGTGTTCGAGTTCGTCACCGACAGCCTGGGCGCACAGGGCACCATCTGCGGCGGCGGGCGCTACGACTACCTGATCGAGCAGATCGGCGGCAAGCCCGCGCCGGCCGTGGGCTGGGCGCTGGGCGTCGAGCGCGTGCTGGAGCTGCTGAAGGAAGAGGGCGTGCACACGCTCGACCCGCAGCCCGACGCGTATGCCGTCATCCCCGACGCCGCCGCGTTGCCGCAGGCCATGCGCCTACTGACGCAGTTGCGCGCGCTGGGCGTGGCGGTGCAGATGCACGCGGGCCCGGGCGACGGCATGGGCAGCATGAAAAGCCAGTTCAAGAAAGCCGACGCCAGCGGCGCGCGCTTTGCCCTCGTCTTTGGTGCCGACGAGCTGGCCGCGGGCGAAGTCACCGTCAAATCGCTGCGCGACGGCGCGGGCGCGCAGACGCGCCAGGCGCTGGCCAACCCCGCGCTCTGGTGCGACATCCTAAAATCGACCGCTTAACCGACACAGACTACGCATGGCCACCCATCTCGACCTTGAAGAGCAGGAACAGCTCGACGCGCTCAAACACTTCTGGAACAAGTGGGGCAACCTCATCACCTGGGTGCTGATTGCCGTGCTGGCCGCCTACGCCGCCTGGAACGGCTGGCAGTACTGGCAGCGCCGCCAGGCCGCCCTGGCCGCGGTGATGTACGACGAGGTCGACCGCGCCGCGCAGGCGGGCGACGTCACGCGCGTGCAGCGCGCGCTGACCGACATGCAGGACAAGTACGGCGGCACCGCCTACGCCGCGCAGGCCGGCCTGCTGGGCGCCAAGGTGCTCGAAGAGAAAGGCAAACCCGCCGACGCCAAGGCCGCGCTGAGCCGGGTGGCCGACAAGGCGCCCGACGACGGCCTGCGTGCCGTGGCGCGCCTGCGGCTGGCGTCGCTGCTGCTGGCCGAAAAGGCCTACGACGAGGCGCTGAAGGTGCTGTCGGACAGCTTTCCGCCCGCCTTCACCGCGCTGGCGGCCGACCGCCGGGGCGACGTGCTGCTGCTGCAGGGCAAGCGCGACCAGGCCGTGGCCGAGTTCGGCAAGGCCTACCAGGGCCTGACGGCCGACAGTGGCGATTACCGCCGTCTGGTGGGCATGAAGCTGAACGCCCTGGGCATCGACCCCGACGCCGGCGGCGTCAAGGCGGGGGCCGCGTCATGAAGGGCGGCCGCACGCGAGGCCTGACGCTGGCCGCGACGCTGCTGGCCGCGGCGGTGGTGGCGGGCTGCGCCACCGGCTCGGCACGGCCGCAGCCGGCCGAATTGCCGCCCAATGTGGCGCTGGTCGGCGTGCGCCAGGCCTGGCTGGCCCGTGTGCCGACCGTCGGCTTCCCGCTGCAGGTCAACGTGCAGGGCACGCAAGTTACCCTGGCGGGCAGCGACGGCACGCTGGTGACGCTGGACGCCGCCAGCGGCCGTGAACTGGGCCGCGCCAACGCGGGCGCGCCGCTGACCGGCGGCGTCGGCAGCGATGGCCGCGTCAGCGCGGTCGTCACGCGCGACAACCAGGTGGTGGCGCTGGAAGGCGGCCGCGAAACCTGGCGGCGCCTGCTGGCCACGCAAAGCTACACCGCGCCGCTGGTCGCGGGTGGGCGCGTGTTCGTGCTGGGGGCCGACCGCTCGCTCAGCGCCTACGACGCCCGCAACGGCGCGCGCTTGTGGCACTTGGACCGCCCGGCCGAGCCGCTGGTGCTGCGTCAGGCCGGCATGCTCCAGGCCGTCGGCAACACGCTGGTGGCGGGCCTGGCCGGCCGCATGGTGGGCATTGACCCCGACAACGGCAACGTGCGCTGGGAAGCGCCCCTGGCCGCCGCGCGCGGCACCAACGACGTCGAACGGCTGGTGGACCTGGTGGGCGGCGTCAGCCGCCAGGGCAATGTGCTGTGCGCCCGGGCGTTCCAGAACGCCGTGGGCTGCGTCGACGCCGCCAGCGGCAACGTGCGCTGGACCAAATCCGCCAGCGGCGCCACCGGCGTCGCGGGCGACGGCGAACGCGTTTACGGCGCCGAATCCGACGGCCGCGTGCTGGCATGGCGCGCTGACACCGGCGACCGCGCCTGGTCGGCCGAACATCTGCGCTGGCGCCGGCTGACCGGCCCGCTGGTGCTGGGCCGCTCGGTGGTGGTGGGCGACGACACCGGTCTGGTGCACCTGCTGTCGCGCGAGAACGGCAGCCCGCTCAACCGCATGGCGACCGATGGCTCGGGCATCGCCGCGACGCCGGTGATGGCGGCCAATACGCTGATCGTCGTCACGCGCAATGGCGCGGTGTACGGCTTCGCGCCAGATTAAGCTCCCCCTGTGCCGGCCGGTGGCCGGCTTCCCCCGAAGGGGGACAACGCTGGCGGGCGGGCCAAGCCCTTCCGCGGCGTTCTGGCATGGCCTGCTCCGCGGCCCTCTGATATAGGGCGGCCTGCTTCGCGGCCTTGCGGTGTGGGAAACTCCTGTCCATGAAACCTGTCATCGCGCTGGTGGGGCGGCCCAATGTGGGCAAATCCACGCTGTTCAACCGGCTGACCAAGAGCCGCGACGCCATCGTGGCCGACTACGCCGGGCTGACGCGCGACCGCCATTACGGGCAGGGGCGCCTGGGCAACCGCGAATACATCGTCATCGACACCGGCGGCTTCGAGCCGACGGCCGAGAGCGGCATCTTCAAGGAGATGGCCAAGCAGACGCGCCAGGCCGTGGCCGAGGCCGACGTGGTGATCTTCGTGGTGGATGCGCGCGACGGCCTGTCGGCGCAGGACCACGACATCGCCAACTACCTGCGCCGCCTGGGCAAGCCGACGCTGCTGGTGGCCAACAAGGCCGAAGGCATGCGCGCTGGCACACAGCTGGCCGAGTTCTACGAACTGGGCCTGGGCGAGGTGATTGCCGTGTCGGCCGCGCACGGCGAAGGCGTGCGCGGCATGCTGGAGGCCGCGCTCGAGACGCTGCATCTGCCGGAGCCGGAGGAAGAACCCCAGCCAGACCCCGACGCGCCCATCCGCCTGGCCGTGGCCGGGCGCCCCAACGTCGGCAAGTCCACCCTCATCAATACCTGGCTGGGCGAGGAGCGGCTGGTCGCCTTCGACCTGCCGGGCACCACGCGCGACGCCATTTCGGTCGAGTTCGAGCGCAATGGCCAGAAATTCGAGCTGATCGACACCGCCGGGCTGCGCCGCAAGGGCAAGGTGTTCGAGGCGATCGAGAAATTCTCGGTCGTCAAGACGCTGCAGGCCATCGAAACCGCCAACGTCGTGCTGCTGCTGCTGGACGCCGAGCAGGGCGTGACCGACCAGGACGCGCACATCGCCGGCTTCATCCTGGACGCCGGGCGCGCCGTGGTGCTGGCCGTCAACAAGTGGGACGCGGTGGATGCCTACCAGCGCGAGCTGGTGCAGCGCTCCATCGAGACGCGGCTGGCGTTCCTGAAGTTTGCCGAAATCCACTTCATCTCGGCGCTCAAGCGCCAGGGCCTGGGCCCGCTGTGGGGCTCGATCGGCCGCGCCCACAAGGCCGCCATGCGCAAGATGCCGACCCCGCAGCTCACCCGCCTGCTGCAGGAGGCGGTACAGTTCCAGCAGCCCAAGCGCAGCGGCATGTACCGGCCCAAGCTGCGTTATGCCCACCAGGGCGGCATGAACCCGCCGGTCATCGTGGTGCACGGCAATTCGCTGGAAGGGGTGACCGACACCTACAAGCGCTACCTGGAAGGGCGCTTCCGCAAGGCCTTCGACCTGACCGGCACGCCGCTGCGCGTCGAAATGAAGTCGTCGCGGAACCCTTACGCCGACAAAGAGTCATAAGTCCTTGCCGGGCGAGGCCTTTTTGTAGGCCAGTTTCGCCAATCTGCCCTGTAGGGTGGGTTTCCGCGCCTTGAAGCGGTGCATGGGCACCCCCATGTGGTAACTTCCACCCCCTTCAACCATCCGAGAAACACGGAGAATATCGTGAGCAATAAAGGGCAACTTCTACAAGACCCGTTTCTGAATACCCTGCGTCGTGAGCACATCCCGGTGTCCATTTACCTGGTCAACGGCATCAAGCTCCAGGGTCAGATCGAATCCTTCGACCAATATGTGGTGCTGCTGCGCAACACCGTCACCCAAATGGTCTACAAGCACGCCATTTCGACCATCGTTCCGGGCCGTGCAGTGAATTTCTCCGCCGCTGGCGATGCGGCCGATTCTGAAAGCAAATAAACCCTCAGCGCATACCCTGCCTGCCAATCCAGCTATTTAAAAAGTAGCATAAAGCCACCTGACGCCCACCGATTTGCCCCCTGCTGTCCACCCTGACCGTACCGCCGCCGTCCTGGTGGGCGTGAATTTTGGCGCCCCGCATTTCGACCACGAGCTGGACGAACTGGGCCAACTGGCCGAAACCGCCGGGCTGCAGCCGGTGGCGCGCCTCACCTGCAAGCGGCAGGCGCCCGATGCGGCCCTGTTCGTCGGCAGCGGCAAGGCCGAGGAAATCCGCCTGCTGGCCGAAGCCGAAGGGGCGCAGGAGGTGCTGTTCGACCAGGCGCTGAGCCCGGTGCAGCAGCGCAACCTCGAGCGCGCCATCGGCCTTCCGGTCAACGACCGCACGCTGCTCATCCTCGAAATCTTCGCGCAGCGCGCGCGCAGCCATGAGGGCAAGCTGCAGGTCGAACTGGCGCGCCTGCAATACCTCAGCACGCGCTTGGTGCGCCGCTGGTCGCACCTGGAGCGCCAGCAGGGCGGCATCGGCGGGCGCGGCGGCCCGGGTGAAACGCAGATCGAGCTGGACCGCCGCATGATCGGCGACGCCATCAAGCGCACCAAGGACCGGCTCGACAAGGTCAAGCGCCAGCGGCAGACGCAGCGGCGCCAGCGCGAGCGGCGCGAAACGTTCAGCATCTCGCTGGTGGGCTACACCAACGCCGGCAAGTCCACGCTGTTCAACGCGCTGGTCAAGGCGCGCGCCTATGCGGCCGACCAGCTGTTTGCCACGCTCGACACCACCACGCGCCAGCTCTATCTGGGCGACAGCCAGGGCGGCGGCCATTCGGTGTCGCTGTCCGACACGGTGGGCTTCATCCGCGACCTGCCGCACGGGCTGGTCGAGGCGTTCGAAGCCACGTTGCACGAGGCCGCCGACGCCGACCTGCTGCTGCACGTGGTGGACGCGGCCAACCCTACCTATCCCGAACAGATCGACGAAGTGCAGCGCGTGCTGCGCGAAATCGGCGCCGACCACGTGCCGCAGGTGCTGGTGTTCAACAAGCTGGACGGCCTGGAGCCGGCGCGGCGCCCGCATGTGCTGCAGGATACCCTGCCGCTGGACGGGCGCGAGTGTGCCCGCATCTTCGTCAGCGCACGCACGGGCGAAGGCCTGCCGCTGTTGCGCGCCGAGCTGGCTGCACGCGCCCAGGCCGCGCGCGCCGACGTGCCCCGGCCCGTGCCGGACGGGGCGGCGGTGCCGATTGGGCACAATCCGGGTTAAGCCTTCTTCCGAGCCAACGAATGAAAGACCGCACGAGCGCCCTGCGGGTGGCCCACTGGCCGCGCCGCATCCGGGGCATGTTCAATCTGAATGATCCGCGCTGGGGGCGTGGCGACGACGCGTCGGAGCAGGGCGCTTCGCGCCCCGACGACCAGCGCCCGGCCGACCCGCCGCGGCCGCCCCCCTCCGCCACCGCCCGAGCCGGCGCGCGGCGGCCCCCACCAGGGGCCGCCCGACCTGGACGAGCTGTGGCGCGACTTCAACCGCAAGCTGACCGGCCTGTTCGGCGGCGGGCGCGGGCGGGGTCCGGGCAACGGCGCGTCGGGCGGCGGGGGCTTCCAGCCCGACATGAAGGGCGCCGGCATCGGCGTCGGCATGATCGCGGCGGCGGCGCTGGTGGTGTGGCTGGCCAGCGGCATCTTCATCGTCCGCGAAGGCGAGCAGGCGGTGGTGACCACCTTCGGCAAGTTCGACGGCGTGCGCAACGCCGGCCTGAACTGGCGCATGCCCTGGCCGATCCAGCGCCAGGAGACGGTGCGCGTGACGCAGATCCGATCGGTCGACGTCGGCCGCGACAGCGTCATCAAGTCGACCGGCCTGCGCGAGTCGGCCATGCTGACGCAGGACGAGAACATCGTCGAGATCAAGTTCGCCGTGCAGTACCGGCTGAACGACGCGCGCGCCTACCTGTTCGAAAGCAAGAGCCCGGACGACGCCGTGGTGCAGGCCGCCGAAAGCGCGGTGCGCGAAGTGGTCGGCAAGATGACCATGGACAACGCCATGGCCGACGAGCGCGACCAGATCGCGCCGCGCGTACGCGACCTGATGCAGAAGATCCTCGACCGCTACCAGGTCGGCATCGAAGTGGTGGCGGTCAACATGCAGCAGGGCGGCGTGCGTCCGCCCGAGCAGGTGCAGGCCGCGTTCGACGACGTGCTGAAGGCCGGCCAGGAGCGCGAACGCGTCAAGAACGAGGCGCAGGCCTATGCCAACGACGTGGTGCCGCGCGCAGCCGGTACCGCGGCGCGGCTGACGCAGGAGGCCGAAGGCTACAAGGCGCGCATCGTGGCGCAGGCCGAGGGTGATGCGCAGCGCTTCAGCTCGGTGCTGGCCGAATACCAGAAGGCGCCCCAGGTCACGCGCGACCGCATGTACCTGGACACCATGCAATCCATCTACAGCGGCGTCAACAAGGTCATCGTGGACAGCCGCGCGGGCGGCAACCTGATGTACCTGCCGCTCGACAAGGTGATGCAGTCCGCGGGTGCCGCCACAGCAGCAGCGCCTGCACAGGCGGCACCCGCCCCGGCCCCCGCCGCGCCCGCACCCGCCGCCGATGCGCGCGCGCGTGAAAACGCCCGCGGCCGCGAGCGCGAGAGCCGCTGAGCGCCCTTGAGGCAGAACAGGTCAGTACACCCATGAACAGAATCGGATTCATCGGAACCACCGTCCTCATCCTGCTGGCGCTGCTGGCATCGACCATGTTCGTGGTCGACCAGCGCCAGTTCGGCGTGGTTTATCAGCTCGGGCAGATCCAGAAGGTGATCACGCAGCCGGGGCTCAACTTCAAGCTGCCGCCGCCGCTGCAGAACGTCAGCTACATCGACAAGCGCCTGCTGACGCTGGACAGCATGGACACCGAGCCGATGCTGACCGCCGAGAAGCAGCGCGTGGTCATCGACTGGTACGTGCGCTGGCGCATCACCGACCCGCAGGCCTACATCCGCAACGTGGGCCTGGACGAGAACGCCGGCGCCATGCAACTCAACCGCGTGGTGCGCAACGCCTTCCAGGAAGAGATCAACCGCCGCACCGTGCGCGAGCTGATCTCCACCCGCCGCGAAACGCTGATGGCCGACGTCAAGCGCGAGGTGACCGAGTCCGTCAAGGGCGCCAAGCCCTGGGGCATCGACATCGTGGACGTGCGCATCACGCGCGCCGACTACGTCGAATCGATCACCGCGTCGGTCTACGGCCGCATGGAAGCCGAGCGCAAGCGCGTGGCCAACGAACTGCGCTCCACCGGCGCCGCCGAAGGCGAGCAGATCCGCGCCGACGCCGACCGCCAGCGCGAAGTGACCGTGGCCAATGCCTACCGCGACGCCGAGAAGGTGCGCGGCCAGGGCGATGGCGAGGCCAACCGCATCTACGGCGAGGCCTTCGGCCGCGACCCGCAATTCGCGGAGTTCTACCGCAGCCTGGACGCCTACAAGGCCAGCATCGGCCACAAGGGCGACGTGCTGGTGGTCGACCCGCAGTCGTCCGACTTCTTCCGCAACATGCGCAACGGCCCCGCTCGCCGCTGACGCCATGGACAGCGACACGCTGCTGGCCGCGCTCGGGCTGGCGCTGATCCTGGAGGGCCTGATGCCCTTCGTCGCGCCCAACGCCTGGCGCCGGGCATTCAGCCAGTTGATGCAATTGCAGGACGGGCAGTTGCGCTTCTTCGGCCTGCTGGCCGTGGGCGGAGGCCTGCTGCTGCTCTGGTTGGTGTAAGCGGCGGGGCTCGGGTCCTTCCCCTCCTAGGGCTGCGCAGCAAGGTCAACGGCTGGCCGCGGGGCAGTTCGGCTGGTGTATCAGCGGCGCGGCTTCGGCCCTGCCTCCCCACCAGGGCTGCGCAGCAAGCCCGCCAGGCGGCCGCGGAGCAGGCCACCCCGGAACGCCGTGGACGGGCTTGTCCCGTCCACCAGCGTTGTCCCCCTTCGGGGGAAGGCGCGCAGCGCCACAGGGGGAACCCTTTAGAATCACGTTTTTAACAGCCCTGCGAAAGCTGCCCCAGCCATGTCCGCCTGGCTTCTGCCGGATCACATCGCCGATGTATTGCCCTCAGAGGCCCGGCATATCGAGGAACTCCGCCGCGACCTGCTCGACACCGCACGCAGCTACGGTTACGAGCTGGTCATCCCCCCCGCTGATCGAGCACCTGCACTCGCTGCTGACCGGTACCGGTGAAGCGCTGGAGCTGCAGACCTTCAAGCTGGTCGACCAGTTGTCGGGCCGCTCGCTGGGCCTGCGCGCTGATACCACGCCGCAGGTGGCCCGCATCGATGCCCACCTGCTGGGCCGCCAGGCCGTCACCCGCCTGTGCTATTGCGGCCCCGTGCTGCACACCCGCCCCGAACGCCCGCACGCCACGCGCGAGCCGCTGCAGTTCGGCGCCGAAATCTACGGCCACGCCGGGCGCGAGGCCGACCTTGAAATCCTCACCCTGGCGCTCGACTGCCTGAAGGCGGCGCGCGTCGACCACCTGTCGGTCGACATGGCCGACGTGCGCATCGTTCGGGCGCTGCTGGCCGGCGTCATGGTCGACCCGCAACTGCTGGCCGAGGTGCACGACGCGCTGGCCGCCAAGGACGCGAGCGAACTGGCCCGCGTGACGCGAACCTTTCCCGATACGGCCCGCACGGGGCTGCGCGCGCTGGTCGGCCTGTATGGCGGCGCCGACGTGCTGGACGAGGCAGAAAAAGCCCTGCCGCCCATGCCAGCCGTGCGCGATGCGCTATCGAATCTGAAGTGGCTGGCGTCGCGCCTGGAGGGCGTGCGCACCAGCTTCGACCTGGCCGACGCGCGCGGCTGGGGCTATTACAGCGGCGCGCGCTTTGCCGTCTACGCGCAGGGCGCGGGCGACGCCGTGCTGCGCGGCGGGCGCTACGACGGCGTGGGCGCGGTGTTTGGTCACAAGCTCGACCGCGAGCGGCCGGCGGTGGGCTTCAGCCTCGATCTGAAGCAGCTGGTGCGCGTGGCCGACGCGCGGCCGCTGCGCGCCGCCATCCGCGCGCCGTGGGGCGACGCACCCGGCCTGGATGCCGCCGTGCGCGCCCTGCGCGGCCGCGGCGAAACCGTGGTCTGCGTGCTGCCCGGCCAGACCGAGATCGACGAGTTCGACTGCGACCGCGAACTGGTCGACGCGGGCGGCCAGTGGGTGGTGCAAGCCGTCGGATGAACACCGTGCCCGTGCGCCGCACCGTGCGCGCGCCGGCACAGCAATCAACAGGAAACCTGGACACATGATGAAACCCACCACCGGACGCAACGTTGTCGTCGTCGGCACCCAGTGGGGTGACGAAGGCAAGGGCAAGCTGGTCGACTGGCTGACCGAAAGCGCGCAGGGCGTGGTGCGCTTCCAGGGCGGCCACAACGCCGGCCACACGCTGGTCATCAACGGCGTCAAGACGGCACTGCACCTGATTCCCAGCGGCATCATGCGGCCGGGCGTCACGTGCTACATCGGCAACGGCGTGGTGCTGTCGCCCGCCAAGCTGCTGGAAGAGATCGAGGGGCTTGAAAAGGCCGGCGTGAAGGTGCGCGACCGCCTGCGCGTCAGCGAAGCCTGCCCGCTGATCCTGCCCATCCACGCCGTGCTGGACGTGGCGCGCGAAGCCGCGCGCGAAAGCGGCGGCAGCGAGAAGATTGGCACCACCGGTCGCGGCATCGGCCCGGCGTATGAAGACAAGATTGCCCGCCGCGCCTTGCGCGCGCAGGACCTGAAACACCCCGAGCGCTTTGCCGAAAAGCTGCGCGAGCTGATCCGGTTGTACAACTTCGTGCTGACGGGCCTGCTCGGCTCGGCCACACTGCCCTTCAACGACACGCTCAAGCCCTACCTGAACAACGGCGAGCTGCAGTTCGAGCCGATCTACGCCGAAGCCATGCAGCAGGCCGAGCAGATCAAGCCCATGCTGGCCGACGTCTCGCGCGAGCTGAATGAAGCGCACGCGCACGGCGCCAACCTGCTGTTTGAAGGTGCGCAGGGCACGCTGCTCGACGTCGACCACGGCACCTACCCCTTCGTCACCAGCAGCAACACCGTGGCCGGCAACGCCGCCGCGGGCTCGGGCGTGGGGCCCGGCATGCTGCACTACGTGCTGGGCATTACCAAGGCCTACTGCACGCGTGTGGGCGGCGGCCCGTTCCCGACCGAACTCGACTGGGAAACGCCCGGCACGCCCGGTTATCACATGAGCACCGTCGGTGCCGAAAAAGGCGTCACCACCGGCCGCAGCCGCCGTTGCGGCTGGTTCGACGCCGCGCTGCTCAAGCGCAGCGCGCAGGTCAACGGCCTGTCCGGCCTGTGCATCACCAAGCTCGACGTCCTGGACGGCCTGAGCGAGTTGCAGCTGTGCACCGGCTACCAACTGGACGGCGAGCACATCGACATCCTGCCGCTCAGCGCCGAAGACATCGCGCGCTGCCAGCCGGTGTACGAAACCATGCCCGGCTGGAGCGACAGCACGGTCGGCGTCACGCGCTACGACGCGCTGCCGATCAACGCGCGCCTGTACCTGCAGCGCATCGAGCACGTCACGGGCGTGCCCGTGCACGTCATCTCCACCAGCCCGGACCGCGACCACACCATCATGGTCCGCCACCCGTTTCTGGCATGAACCCCCCCTGAGTCGCCTGCGGCGCCTTCCCCCCCAGGGGGACAACGCCAGTGGCCGGGTCAAGCCCGCTCCACGGCGTTCCAGCATGGCCTGCTCCGCGGCCCCTTCGGGCTGGCTGCGCCGCCCGTGTGTTCATGTGGTCAATTCAGTCGCCAGCGCTTGATGGGCAAGCGCAATCAGCTATTTAATCAGGAGCAATGAGATGTTGACCGAAGACGGCAAGCACCTTTACGTCAGCTACGACGAATACCACAACCTGATCGAGAAGCTGGCGATCAAGGTGCATCAGTCGGGCTGGCAGTTCGACACCATCCTGTGCCTGGCGCGCGGCGGCATGCGGCCGGGCGACATCCTCAGCCGCATCTTCAACGTGCCGCTGGCCATCATGTCCACCAGCTCGTACCGCGCCGAGGCCGGCACGCAGCAGGGCCACCTCGACATCGCGCACTACATCACCACGCCGCGCGGGCAGATCGCCGGCAAGGTGCTGCTGGTCGACGACCTGGCCGACACCGGCGTCACGCTGCAGGCGGTGGTGGACCGGCTGCGCAACAACTACGAGCCGATCACCGAACTGCGCACGGCGGTGATCTGGACCAAGGGCTGCTCCAGCTTCAATGCCGACTATTCGGTCGAAGACCTGCCGTCGAATCCCTGGATTCACCAGCCGTTCGAGGCGTATGACAGCCTGACGCCCGACAAGCTGCTGGCCAAGTGGAAGATTTGATTTTTCGAGGTGGCTGAGGCGCTGCCGGCCGGCGCGTGTGCCCGGCGGCGCAGTCACTCCGCTTGCGGGTCGCGCGTCGGGTGATGGTGTGCAATACCATTGCCGCATGACCGATCCGCGCACGCAACTCATCCATCACCCGTACCAACCGCCCGAAGGCTTTGCCGCCCCGCAGCCGGGCGTGTTCAAGGCGTCCACCGTCGTCTTCCCCCATGTCGCGGCCATGCGCTCGCGCGACTGGAAGTACAAGCAGGGCTACACCTACGGCCTGCACGGCACGCCGACCACCTTTACGCTGGAAGAGCGCATCGCCACGCTGGAAGGCGGCCTGCAGTGCGTGCTGGTGCCCAGCGGGCTGGCGGCCATCGCCAACGTGGCGCTGGCGCTGCTCAAGACCGGTGACGAGGTGCTGATCCCCGACAACGCCTACGGCCCCAACAAGGCGCTGGCCGAAGGCGAACTGGCCGCGTTCGGCATCGCGCACCAGTTCTACGACCCGATGGAGGTGGCCGATCTGGCCGCGCGCATCGGCGAGCGGACAAAGCTGGTGTGGCTGGAGGCCGCGGGCTCGGTGACCATGGAGTTCCCCGACCTCATCGCGCAGGCGCGGCTGTGCCGCGAACGGGGTGTGACCAGCGCGCTCGACAACACCTGGGGCGCGGGCCTGGCCTTCAATGCGTTCGATCTGGACGGGCAGGGCCTGGGCGTCGACATTTCGGCGCACGCGCTGACCAAATACCCCAGCGGCGGCGGCGACGTGCTGATGGGCAGCGTGACCACGCGCGACGAGGCCTTGCACCTGAAGATCAAGCTGACCCACATGCGGCTGGGCCTGGGCGTGGGCGCCAATGACGCCGAAGCCGTGCTGCGCGCGCTGCCCAGCATCGCGCTGCGCTACCGCGCGCAGGATGACGCGGCGCGTGCGCTGGCCCGCTGGTGTGCGCAGCAGCCGGCCTTTGCGCAGGTGCTGCACCCGGCGCTGCCCGGTGCGCCCGGGCATGCCCACTGGCAGCAGGTGTGCGGTGCGGCCGACGCGCGCGGCAACGGTGCGGCCGCCGGCCTGTTCAGCGTGATGATCGATGAGCGCTATTCGGCCGCGCAGGTTGACGCGTTCTGCGATGCGCTGCAGCTGTTCAAGCTGGGCTACAGCTGGGGCGGCCCGGTCAGCCTGGTCGTGCCGTACGACCTGGCGGCCATGCGCCAGCGCTGGCCGGCGCACCTCGCGCGCGGCACGCTGGTGCGGTTTTCCATGGGGCTGGAGGCGGTGGCGGACTTGCAGGCGGACATTGCACAGGCCATGGCCAAGGCGTTGCCGGCTTGAAACGCCACACGGGGGGCGAGCATTCAGGCTCGCCTGGGGGCGCTGGCTGACGCGGGGATAAATTCCTGATCTTGATGCTATTGAATGAGTAGCTACTTGTCCTTTATTGACAAGCGCTGGTGCCTTTTTTGATATTCATTTGGCGCATGGTGGTGCTGACACGACGGCCGAGTCGGCCTGCGGTGATCCCACCACCTCACCCCTCGCACATCCGGCCTGGGTGTTCACGCGGCTTGCCATGTCGCCGCGCGCTGGCTTATGCTGGCTGTGGAACCGACCATTACCGCCACCGCCGTCCGCATGACCGACCACGCCCCCGAATCCGCGCCCGGTGCGGCCACCGCCGCGCCGCAAGCACCCGCCTACCAGCCCTACGTGCCGCCGCGCTCCACCGTGCCGCAGGCCGTCATGGTGCCGCTGGGGCTGAGCGACCCGCTGCGCTGGCTGGTCAAGGGCTGGCGCGACTTCATGGCGGCGCCGGGCATCGGCATCTTCTACGGCATCTGCTTCTGGCTGATGGCGGCGGTACTGACGCTGGTGTTCCGCAACCATCCCGAATACGCGATGTCGATCGCCTCGGGCTGTCTTCTGGTCGGGCCGTTTCTGGCGATGGGTTTGTACGAGGTCAGCCGCCGGCGCGAACTGGGGATAAAGCCCGAACTGGGCGCCTCGCTCACCTGCTGGGACAAGCACATCCGCAGCATGGGCATGCTGGTGCTGGTGTTGATCGTGCTGGAGCTGCTGTGGGGCCGCGCGTCGCTGGTGGTGTTTGCCGTGTTCTTCAACACCGGCATGCCGTCCACCACGGGTGTGCTGCAGGCCATCTTCAACCCGGAGAACATCGAGTTCGTGCTGGTCTACCTGATGGTGGGCGGCATCTTCGCCATGCTGGTGTATTCCACCGCGGTGGTGTCGATCCCGATGATCCTGGACCGCGACACCGACGCCATCTCGGCCGCCATCACCAGCATCCGCGTCATGTTCGCCAACCCCATCACCATGCTGTGGTGGGGCTTTCTCATCACCGTGCTGATCGCCATCGGCCTGGCCACCTGGGGGCTGGGCCTGATCGTCATCGGCCCGCTGCTCGGCCATGCCAGCTGGCACGCCTACCGCGGCGCCGTGCGCTGGCAAGCGCCTGCCGAAGCACCGGCGCCTGCTACAGTGCCCTGAACGACGGAGAAACAGATTTGGCAACCCCCAACTACGGTTACGAAAAACGCCAGCGCGAACTGGAAAAGAAACGCAAGAAAGAAGAAAAGGCCCGCCAGAAAGCCGAACGCAAGGCCAACCCCGGCGCCGACGGCGAGGGCGGATGGCAGGACAACGACGCACCCGAAGCGGACGCTGGTGATGCCGTGGGTGAGGGGGCCGATGGCGCGGGCGATGGTGGCGGCGGTGATGGCGGAGGCGGCGATGGCGGAGGCGGCGGCGACTGACGCGCAGCCGCGGTCCACCACGCTGTAGCGGCGGCCCGCGTAGATACTCTTCAATGAGCCGGATTCGGCGTCTTGTCGGGATAGTCGCAGCACGCCGCCACGGCACACTGCCAGCAGCGCGGCGTGCGCGCCACGCACACATAGCGGCCGTGCAGGATCAGCCAATGGTGCGCATGGTTCATGTACTTCGCCGGCACGCGTTCCAGCAGCTTCATTTCCACCGCCAGCGGCGTGTTGCCGGGCGCCAGGCCGGTGCGGTTGCTGACGCGGAAGATGTGCGTGTCGACCGCCATCGTCGGTTCGCCATAGGCCACATTCAGCACCACGTTGGCCGTTTTGCGCCCCACGCCAGGCAGCGCTTCCAGCTCGGCGCGGGTGCGCGGCACTTCGCCGCCGTGCTTGTCGACCAGGATGCGGCAGGTCTGCAGCAGGTGCCTGGCCTTGCTGCGGTACAGGCCGATGGTGCGGATATGGTCTTCCAGCCGTTCGATGCCCAGGTTTAGGATTTGCTGCGGCGTGTTGGCCACCGGAAACAGCCGCCGCGTCGCCTTGTTCACGCCCACGTCGGTCGCCTGCGCCGACAGCAGCACGGCGGTCAGCAGTTCGAACACGCTGGTGTATTCCAGCTCGCTGGCGGGCTGCGGATTGACGGCTTGCAGTGTGGCGAAGAAGGTGTCGATCTGGGCGGGCGTCATGCGCGCATTGTCGCGTGGACGGGGCGCGGCAGCGGTCGACGCTTCGATCAGCCCGACACCACGACGTCGAAGTGTTCCACGTGCGGCGGCCGCGCAAAGTACGGCCCGATGATGGCGCGCCATTCGGCGAAAGCTGGCGACTGCCGGAACCCGACGGTGTGCGCTTCCAGGTTGTCCCATTCCACCTGCAGCACGAAGCGGCCCGGCGTTTCGTGGCTGGCAAAAATGATGTGGCGCCGGTAGCCGGGCGAGCGCGCCAGCACGGTGCGAGCGGCGCGCTGAATGGCTTCGGCGAACGCGTCCTTGTCTTCAGGCTGCACGGCGATATCGGCGATTTCGATGATCATGGGCGGGTGTCTTTCCAGGGTAGGGTTGGCGCATTCTGCACGGTGGCTGCGTGATTTCAAGGGAATTCCGCAGCTTGTCGTGGAGGGGTGCGGGGCGTAATCTCGCGCGCATGACAACGCGCATTCTCCGCACCCGGCGCCTGTTTGGCGCGTTCATCCTCGGCGTTCTGGCGCTGGCTGGATGTGGCCATCTCGGCAGCGATCCGGCCAGCCGCGCCGACCCCGCAGCCATGGCAGCCACGCGTCCTGCGCTGGTGGTGATGCTGGTCGTCGATGGCCTGCCGATGCGTCAGGTGACGGGCTACCGGCATCAACTGGCGCCGGACGGCTTTGCACGTTTTCTGAACCGCGGGGCGTGGTATTCCGACGCGCATTACGCCCATGCCTTCACCGTCACCGCTGCGGGCCATGCTACCCTGCTCACGGGGGCGTACCCGCATCGCACCGGCATCATCGGCAACGAGTGGCGCGACCCGGTCACCGGCGAGCGCGTCTACAACACGGCCGACGCCACCGCGCAGTACATCGGTCACAAGACGCAGGCGCTGGACGGCACCAGCCCGCGCCGGCTCAAGGTCGAATCGCTGGGCGATGTGCTGAAGCGTGCCGATGCGCGCTCGCGCGTGATCGCCATCTCCGGCAAGGACCGCGGCGCCATCCTGCCGGCGGGCTGGTCGGGCACGGCCTACATGTACATGGGCGAGACGGGCGAGTTCGCCAGCAGCACCTATTACATGGCCGAGCACCCCGCGTGGGTGAAGGCCTTCAACGCCGCCAAGCCCGCGTCGCGCTATTTCAAGACCGACTGGAAGCTGGCGCTGGCCGAGGCGGAGTACGCGCACTCCCTGCCCGACGACCAGCCCTGGTACGGCCCCAAGGGCGGCAAGCTGCCGATGCGCTTTGGCGCCGATGCCGACGCGGCGCCCGGCGCCCCGTACTTCGCTTCGTTGCTGCGCAGCCCTTTTGGCGATGCGCTGGCGCTGGATTTTGCGCGCGCCGCCATCGCCGGCGAGCAGTTGGGTAAGGACGACGCGCCCGACATCCTGAGCATCAGCCTCTCTGGGCACGACTACGTCAACCACGCGTTCAGCGCCGAATCGCGCCTGTCGCACGACCACCTGATCCAGCTTGACCGCCTGCTGCAGGACTTCTTCAGGCACCTGGACGAGACTGTGGGCGCCGGCCGCTACGTCGCCGTGCTGACGGCCGACCACGGCTTCTCGCCCGCACCCGAATACAGCCAGCAGCGCGGGCAGGGCGGCGGCCGCCTGTCCAGCGGCGACGTGCAGAAGAAGCTGGAGGCGGGCCTGTCGCAGCGCTTCGGCCCCGGCCGCTGGCTGCTGGGCATTTCAGGCAGCAGCCTGCTGATCGACAAGACCGCCGTCGCCGCCCGCGCGCAGGACCTGGACGCGGTGGCCGACGAGGCGCGTCGCCTGCTGCTGGCTGAGCCCGGCGTCGCGGCCGCCTACACCCGGCGCGAGCTGCTGACCGGCAGCCCCGCGGGCGCGCCGTTCTTCGAGGCCATGCGGCGCGCCTGGCACAGGGATGTGTCCGGCGAAGTGCAGTTCGCTCTACAGCCGGGCTGGATGTTCGGCAGCACCGTGGCCACGCACGGCTCGCCGCACGTTGCCGACACGCATGTGCCGATCCTGCTGTACGGGCCGCCGTGGGTCCAACCCGGCGAACGCGCCGAGCGCGTGGCGCCGGTCGACATTGCGCCGACCCTGGCACGCCTGCTGCGGGTGGCAGCACCGGCGGCGAGCGAAGGGCGGGTGTTGGCGGGCGCGTTGCGCTGAACAGCCTGCGCCCGCGGCGCCGGGTGGCGTGCTCTAAAAATATGAGCGACTGACGCACTGGTGCGCACGGCCCCAACTTCGCCAGTCCGAATTGGCGACAATGTGCCATTCGCATTTGACCTAGCCTTGATGCCATGACCCTGCCGCTCGCCCAACGCCTGTCCAACGTCGAAACCTCCGCCATCCGCGAGTTGTTCAAGCTGCTGGGTAAGCCCGGCATCATCAGTTTTGCCGGTGGTTTTCCGGACAGCGCGATGTTTGACGTCGCGGGCATTCAGGCGGCGGTGAACGCGGCGCTGGCGCAGAACCCCGGCGCGGCGCTGCAATATGGCGCGACCGAGGGCCACCCGCCGCTGCGCGAGCAGTTGGCCGCCTTCATGCAGTCCAAGGGCGTGCAGGGCGTGTCGGCCGACCAGTTGATCGTCACCACCGGCAGCCAGCAGGCCTTGGACCTGCTGGGCAAGACGCTGGTCGACCCCGGCAGCAAGGCCATCGTCGAAGGGCCGACCTTCCTGGCCACCATCCAGTGCTTTCGCCTGTACGGCGCCGACCTGGTCAGTGCGCCCATCGACGGGCAGGGCGTGGACGTGGACCGGCTGGAGCAGCTGATTGCCGAGCACAAGCCGCGCTTCATCTACCTCATTCCCACCTTCGGCAACCCCAGCGGCGCGCTGCTGTCGCTGGAGCGGCGCAAGCGCGTGCTGGAACTGGCCGTGCGCACGCAGACGCTGATCGTCGAGGACGACCCCTACGGCGACCTGTACTTCGACGCGCCGCCGCCGCCCAGCCTGCTGGCGCTGAGCCACGAAGTGCCCGGCAGCCGTGACTGGCTGGTGCACTGCGGCAGCTTGAGCAAGGTGCTGTCGCCCGGCCTGCGCGTGGGCTGGATGGTGGCGCCGCACGATCTGCTGGGCAAGGCCACCATGTGCAAGCAGTTCAGTGATGCGCATACCAGCACCTTTGCCCAGGCCACGGCGGCCGAATACCTGCAGGCGGGCCACATGCCTGCCACGCTGGCGCGCGTGCGGCAGGTGTACGGCCAGCGCGCGGGCGTCATGGTCGACGCGCTGCGGCGCGAACTGGGCGACGCGATCGACTTCGTGGCGCCGCAGGGCGGGCTGTTCGTGTGGGCGCGGCTGACCGGCGCGGGCGGCAAGCTGGCCGACGGCGCCGCGCTGGCCCAGCGCGCCATCGAGCAGGGCGTGGCCTTCGTGCCCGGCGCGCCGTTCTTCTGCGCCAACCCCGACCCCAGCACGCTGCGCCTGTCCTTCGCCACCGTGGGTGAAGACAAGATCCGCGAAGGCGTCACGCGGCTGGCCCAGGCGCTCGGCTGACCAGCGCGTGAACCTGCCGGCCGACCCGCCTCCGCCCGACGCCGAGCAATTGCAGCGGCTGGTCACGCTGGCCATGCCGTTCGGCAAGTACAAAGGCCAGCTGATCGCCGACCTGCCGGGTGCCTACCTGACCTGGTTTGCCAAGAAAGGCTTTCCGCGCGGCGAAGTGGGTCGCCTGCTGGCCTTGATGCACGAGGTCGACCAGGCGGGCCTGCGGCGCCTGCTGGATCCGCTGCGGGCGCGGTGAATTCCACCAGCTTTTTGGCCGGCAGCGCTTGCGGTCAAAGCGCAGGCAGCTATTATTTTTGAACTGAGCGGCCTTTCCGTCGCCCTCTCCCAGAGGGCGAAAGACACCAGGCCGAGCGCAGCGATGGCCCGAGCGGATTTCAACTCCCCTCTGGCCGTGCCGAGAAGCGCAGGGCGTGGGGCGGGCGCGGCAGCGCAGCATGCCGCGCTTCGTGCTCTGACTCGCTGCGGCTGTCTGAGCGCAGCGCCTACGGCGCGAAGCGAGTTCCGCAGCGCCGCACCGCGCCCGAGCATCGCAGGTTGCCCGCAGCGAAGCGAAGGGACACGGCCAGTGGGGCCGCCTTTTCTTTGGTTACTTTCTTTTGGCGGAGCAAAAGAAAGTGACTGCGCCGCCGGGCGCACATCCCGGCCAACAGCGCATCCATCACCCCAGCTCAACGCAGCACGCACCGAGCCAGCGCAAAAAGGCTATCAAAACCATAGTCACCCGCCAAGGCGACGCCCTAGTTCACATCTTGCATTCCCCCCTCCAGCCCCCACCTGCCACCTCATGAAGACATTGCAAGCCCCCACCCGAAGCGCTGCCGTTCTGGCCCAGCTACTGGAGCGGCTGGATGCCAGCAAGCAGCCTGTTGATGCGCACCAGTACCGCACCGTCGCCGCGCGCCTGGCCGACATGCTGGCCGATGCCGACACCGACTGGCAGCCCCTGCTGCAGCAAAGCCCCGCCGCGGCGGCGCTGTACGAGAATCTGCACTACGCCGATGCCGGCCTGTGCCGTTCGCCACTGGATGCCGCCATGCGCGCCGAAATGAGCGCGCGCGATGCCATCGAGGCGGCGCGTCGCCGGCCTGCGTCGCCCGACACGGCGGCCGACGCCGCCTCCGCTGGCTGACCCCTGGAGCCGATCATGAGCGAACCCCTGCACATCGTCTGTCCGCATTGCCACACCACCAACCGGGTCAGGGCCGACCAGTTGGGCAGCGCGCCCGATTGCGGGCAATGCAGGCAGCCGCTGTTCACGGGCCACCCGGTGGCGCTGGACGACGAGGCCGCGTTCGACAAGCACGTCACGCGCAGCCAGGTGCCGGTGCTGGTCGACTTCTGGGCGCCCTGGTGCGGCCCCTGCCGCATGATGGCGCCCGCCTACGAAAAGGCCGCCGCCGCCCTGGAGCCGCGCGTGCGCGTGGCCAAGGTCAACACCGAGGCCGCGCAGGCGCTCGGCGGCCGCTACAACATCCGCAGCATTCCGACGCTGGTGCTGTTCGTTGGCGGCAAGGAAGTGGCGCGCCAGCCGGGCGCCATGACCAACCCGGCGCAGATCGTGCAGTGGGTCAACGCGCACCTGCCGCGTTGATGCGGCGCTGAAGCCGCGCGGCGCCGGTCAGCGCCGCACTTCGTCCACCAGCGCGCGAAACTCGTCGATGTCCTCGAAGCTGCGGTAGACGCTGGCAAAGCGCACATAGGCCACCTTGTCGAGCTTTTTCAGCTCGCGCATCACCAGCTCGCCGATGCGGCTGGAAGGCACTTCGCGCGCCGCGGTGTTCAGCAGCTTTTCCTCGATGCGCTCGATGGCGGCGTCGATCTGCTCGGTGCTGACCGGGCGCTTGCGCAGCGCCAGGTCCAGTGAGGCCTGCAGCTTGGCGCGACCATAAGGCACGCGCCGACCGTCTTTCTTGACGATGGTCGGAAAGCTGACGTCCGGCCGCTCGTAGGTGGTGAAACGCTTGGCGCAGTGCCCGCATTGGCGACGGCGGCGGATGAAATCGCCGTCGTCAGAGACGCGCGTGTCCACCACGTTGGTTTCGGTGTGGGCGCAGAAGGGGCAGCGCATGGCTTAGCGATTTTTTGAACGCAAAAGGCGCAAAGGCTGCGCAAAAGACGCGGAAGACACGGATGTTTTTTTGGCGACTTTTGCGGCGTCTTTGCGGCCTTTGCGTTCAAGAAAAGCTCACCCCCCCGTAGACCGGAAACTTCTTCGTCAACTCGGCCACCTTGGCGCGCACGGTGGCCAGGTTGCCCTCGTCGCGCGGGTTGTCCAGCACGTCGGCCACCAGGTGGGCGGTGGCGCGGGCTTCTTCTTCCTTGAAGCCGCGCGTGGTCATGGCCGGGGTGCCGATGCGCACGCCACTGGTGACCATCGGCTTTTCGGGGTCGTTGGGGATGGCGTTCTTGTTGATCGTCATGTGCGCGCTGCCCAGCACCGCTTCGGCTTCCTTGCCGGTGATGCCTTTCGGGCGCAGATCGACCAGCATCACGTGGCTTTGCGTGCCGCCGCTGACGATGCGCAGGCCGCGCTCGGTCAGTGTGTCGGCCACCACCTTGGCGTTTTTCTTGACCTGCTGCGCGTACTGCTTGAATTCGGGCTGCAGCGCTTCGTTGAAGGCAATCGCCTTGGCGGCGATGATGTGCATCAGCGGGCCACCCTGCAGGCCGGGGAACACGGCGCTGTTGATGGCTTTTTCGTGCTCGGCCTTCATCAGGATGAAGCCCGAACGCGGGCCGCGCAGGCTCTTGTGCGTGGTGCTGGTCACCACGTCGGCGTGCGGCACGGGGTTGGGGTATTGGCCACCGGCGACCAGGCCGGCGTAGTGCGCCATGTCGACCATGAAGATCGCGCCGACGTCCTTGGCCACCTTGGCAAAGCGGGCAAAGTCGATTTCGAGCGAATAGGCCGAGGCGCCGGCAATGATGAGCTTGGGCTTGGTCTCGTGCGCCTTTTTTTCCATCGCGTCGTAATCGATGGCTTCCTGCGCGTTCAGCCCGTATGACACCACGTTGAACCACTTGCCGCTCATGTTGAGCGGCATGCCGTGCGTCAGGTGGCCGCCTTCGGCCAGGCTCATGCCCATGATGGTGTCGCCGGGCTTCAAAAATGCCATGAAGGCGGCGATGTTGGCTGAGGCGCCGCAGTGCGGCTGCACGTTGGCGGCTTCAGCGCCAAACAATTGCTTGACACGGTCGATGGCCAGCTGCTCGACCACGTCGACGTGCTCGCAACCGCCGTAGTAGCGGCGGCCGGGGTAGCCCTCGGCGTACTTGTTGGTCAGCTGCGTGCCGGCGGCGGCCAGCACGGCGGGCGAGGCGTAGTTTTCGCTAGCGATCAGCTCGATGTGGTCTTCCTGGCGCTGGTGCTCGTCCTGAATGGCGGCCCAGACGGCGGGATCGGTGGCGGCGATGGTGTGCGTGGAACGGTTGAACATGGCAGTCCTTCGAGAAGGTCGTCCCTTGATGAGCAAGGGCTGCCCAGGCGAACGGCTGATCACCCGCTGCGTCAGCGGGCGGCACGCTTCCCCGTGGTGGCCCACGTCGGCGTCGTGAAGAAGACGCCTATCGCCAGTCGCGCACGGTGCGGAGTTTAGCCGACGTGCGCGGCCCGCCGCGCTTTTAGCGGGCCAGCGCCCACAGCGCCAGTGCCACCGCCGCGGGCAGCGCCTGCACGAACAGGATGCGCCGGCTGGCGGTGGCCGCGCCGTACAGGCCAGCCACGAGGACGCACCCCAGAAAGAACAGCTTGACGCCGTCGCCCGCCGCGCCCTGGCTCAGGCCCCAGAACAGCCCGGCGGCCAGAAAGCCGTTGTAGAGCCCCTGGTTGGCCGCCAGCGTGCGCGTGGCCGCCGCGAATTCAGGCGTCAGGCCAAACGCCTTGCGCCCGCGCGGCGTGTTCCACAGGAACATCTCCAGCACCAGGATGTAGACGTGCAGCAGCGCAATCAGCCCGACCACGATGTCGAAAGCGGTGCGCATGGCAAGCAGGCCGGCTGGCGGTCAGGACAGCGCTGCGACCTTGACGCCGGTGCCGGCGTTGGCCGGCACCGTCGGCGCGGGCGCGTTCTCGGCCCGCAAAGGCGTGCTGTTGTCGAACGGCGACACCGTGCGGCCGCGCGCCACCTGGCTCAGGCGGGCATGTTCGGCCAGCACCTTGTCGGCATAGCCGCCGTCGGTCGCCAGGTTGGCGGCGCCCACGTACCACTTGAGGCCGGCCTCGACCGAGCCGGCGCGGCCAATGTATTCCTGCAGGATCTTCACGCCCACGCGCAGGTTGCTCTTGGGGTCGAAGGCCGCGTACTGGCCGCCGAAGTGGGCGTACTTGTCCGAATGGATCTGCGTCATCACCTGCATCAGCCCCTGCGCGCCCACGGTGCTCTGGGCGAAGGGGTTGAAGCTGGATTCGATCGCCATCACGGCCAGGATCAGCGTCGGGTCGATCTTGTTGGCGCGGCCCACGTCGTAAGCCTCGGCCACCAGCGCGGCCACCGGCTCGGGCGCCACGCGGTATTTCTTGCTGATCCACAACGCCACGTTGGCCTGCTCGCGCGGCAGCTGGCCGGGGTTGGCGGCGGTGGCGCGCTCGATGGCGCCCAGCTCGGGCGTGATGCCCAGCGCCGCCACCTTGCGGGCGGTCAGCCACTCGGTCAGCCGCTGCTCGCCTTCGTCGCGCAGGTCGGGCCGCGCGCCCAGCAGGGACACGGCCACCACCACCACGATGCCGAGCAGGGCCAGGCTGTTGTGCGTGATTTCAAAGAAGCCCTCGGCCACGTCAGTGGCGAAGGTGCGCATGCCGCTTCCCAGGGCGGCGAGTTTTCCAGACGACGTCATGGCACTCCTTGTCATGGCGCTCGGCGTCGGCCTGCCACCCAAGGCTTCGATGCACAGGGGCATCACAAGCGGCGGTGGAGGGGGATGGACGCTGTCGAGCTTGATTTTGAAGCCCTGAAATCTGTTCCTGCCGCGCCCATGACAGCTGGCGCGCAAACGGCTGTAAGGCAGGAAAAAGTCCGCATGGGTGCGCGGCGCCTTCAGGGTTTCCCACTAGATTAGTCGGGATCAGCGATTCTAGGAGCCGTCTTAATTGCTCGTCAACCCTGATTTTTGGAGTTGAAATTCTAATATCGATATAAGACAAGTCCTACGCCGCGCCCCTGCTCAAGGCTTCGTAGCACCCCGCCGGCCCGCCCGTTGACGCAGCGCCTGGGTGGCCGCCGCGCGATTGACAACCCCAATAAGCCCCGCGCCGCGATTGAAATTTATGGCTGGCCCTGTGCCCCGGCACGGCCTACATTGGGGCCGTCCGGGTTGCCCGGACAAACGGTTGGAAAGGCACCCGTCGGTCGTAGCCGATACACCGAATGGGATCGCTCCCAGCCATTCATTGAAGGCAATCCCTTGCCTTCTCCCGCAGCCGGAAACAGCAAGCTTTCCGATGCGGCCCTTGGGCAGACAGAGACGACGACCGTCACGCTGCCTTGAAAGCCCGGCGGGCAGGCTCCAGGCCTCGATGCCGGGCTTTCTCGTTGCTGCGCAAGCTGTTGCATGCACGTGTCGGCGCCGCGCCGCCCCAGGCGTTGTTCGGTGACAGGCACAATCCCTCCAGTGATGTCCGGCGATTCCCCTCATACCCTTTCCGATCATCCCGCGGCCCCCGCTGTCGCCCAGGCGCCTGCGCCGGCGCGGCCTGTGGCTTCGCCCCAACGCCGTTGGGCGCGCCGTGCGCTGTACGCCGTGGGCGGACTGGCGGCGCTGTGGGGCGTGGGCTGGCTGGCGGTGCCGCCGCTGCTCAAATGGCAGGGCGAGAAGATCGCGAGCGAACAGCTGGGCCGCGCCGTGCACATCGGCCGGGTGGACTTCAAGCCCTGGACGCTGGAACTCACGCTCGACGACGTGTCGGTCGACGGCCTGCCCGGCGCGCCGGCGCAACTGGCGGTCAAGCGCGCCTATGTCGACGCCGAACTGCAGTCGGTGCTGCGCCTGGCGCCGGTGATCGACGCCATCCGCATCGAATCGCCCGCCGTGCGCCTGTCGCACCTGGGCGACGGGCGCTACGACATCGACGACATCCTGGCCCGGCTGGCGGCCCGCCCGGCCACGCCCGACAACGGCGAGCCGGCGCGCTTTGCGCTCTACAACATCAGCCTGGACGGCGGCAGCATCGACTTCGACGACCGTGTGGTCGGGCGCCAGCACCAAGTGCGAGATGTGCGGCTGGCGCTGCCTTTCATCAGCAACCTGCCGTCCGAACGCCAGATCAAGGTGCAGCCGCGCCTGGCCTTCGTCGCCAACGGCACCGCGTTCGACTCGCAGGCGCAGGCGCTGCCGTTCGACGCCTCGCGCCAGACCGACGCCGTGCTGCGCCTGTCGGGGCTGGATCTGGCGCCCTACCTGGGCTATGTGCCGGCGGGCCTGCCGATCAAGCTGCAGGGCGGCAAGGTGGACGCCGACGTGCGCCTCGGCTTTGTGCAGTCGCAGGGTCGGCCGTCGCTGCGGCTGGCCGGCACGCTGGCGCTGCAGGGGCTGAAGTCGGTGGACGGCCGCGGCGCCGACGCGCTGGCGTGGGACGCGCTGAAGATCGCCCTGGGCGACGTGCGCCCGCTGGAGCGCCAGGTGCACCTGGCCTCGGTCGAACTGGTCGGTCCGCAACTGGTGGTGCACCGCGACAAGGACGGTCGCATCAACCTGCTGCCGGTCGACGTCAACGCCGATGCTTCCAATTCAGGAGCATCCAGCGCAGCAGGGAAGGGCGCTGAAGCTACATTGAAGCCTGCATCGGGGCCCGCGTCAGCGGCCTCGCGCGCCGCTGCGCCGGTGGCGGCCGCTGCGCCGTGGCAGGTCACGGTGGACAAGCTGGCGCTGCGCGGCGGCACGGTGGACTTCACCGACGACACGACGGCGCAGGGCGAAGTGCCGGCGGCCCGCGTGCGGCTGAACGAAGTCGACCTGAACGCGCAGACCCTGGGCTACCCGCTGGCCAGGCCGGTGCATTTTTCCGGCTCGGCCGCGCTGGTCGGCACCGAAGGGCTGACGCCGCCCATTCCCGAAATCGCGCAGCCGCGCCGGGCGCCCCGCGCCGCCCCACCTGCCGCGCCATCGCCGCTGGCCGCTGCGTCGGCCGCCGCTGCGCCGGTGCGCGAGTCGGTGCCGTCGATCGAATTCCAGGGCCACCTGGGCAGCCAGGCGGCCGAGCTGAACGCCCGCATCGCCGGCGTGCCGCTGGCGCTGGCCGGGCCTTACCTGGCGCCGCACCTGGTGCCGCACCTGACGGGCGACCTGGACGCGCACGTCGGCCTGCAGTGGGCGCCGGCGCCCGTGCGCGACCTGGCGCCCGAATTCAAGCTGGCCGTCGAAACGCTGGCGCTGCGGCAGCTGATGCTCGCCGACGCGCCGGCCGCCGCCGTGCCCGCCAAGGGCGCGGCCACCCCGCGCCGTGCCGAAGGGCCGCTGGCCAGCATCGACCGCATCGACGTGGCCGACGTGCTGCTCGACTGGCGCACGCGCGCCGTCACCGTGGGCAAGCTGGGCGTGCAGGCGCCGCGCGTGGCGGTCGAGCGCCGCGCCGACGGCCGCCTGAGCCCGCAGGACTGGCTGCGCCCCGACAGCGCCGCGCCCGCGCCCGACAAGGCCGCCGACGCGAAACCGCGCCCGCGCAGCGGCCCGCGCACCGACTTTCCGTGGAAGGTGGTGCTGAACGAATTCGGCCTGACCGGCGGCACCGTCGGCTGGCGCGACGCCGCCACGCCGCGCCCGGTGCAGGCCGAGCTGACGCAACTGCAGGTCCATGCCCAGCGCATCGACCTGGACAGCCGCACGCCGATGCCGGTCAACCTGTCGGCGCGCCTGGGCGCCGGCCGCACGGACCCGGGCCGCGTGGCCTGGCGCGGCAACGTCGGCTTGCAGCCCGCGCTGTCCGCCCAGGGCCAGCTGGAGGCCGAGCGCCTGCCGGTGCACGCGTTCGAGCCCTACTTTGGCGACGCGCTCAACATCGACATCCTGCGCGCCGACACCAGCTTCAAGGGGCAACTGGCCTTTACACAGACCGCGCAGGGCCCGCGCGCCCGCGTCACCGGCGACGCCAGCGTGCACGACCTGCGCACCCACAGCCGCCCCGGCACCGCGGCCGACGAAAACACGCAGACGGCGGCGTCGGCCGCTGCCAGCCCCACGTCCGCGCCCAGCGTGCGCCGCGCGGCCGACGGCACCACCGTGGCCACCGCCGCCGCGCCCGCGCGCCCGGTGTCCGCCAGCGCGCGCGGCGCCAGCTCGCAGGCGCCCATCGCGCCCGACGCCGCCGCGGCGCGCCGCCCCGGCGGCCTGGGCGAAGAACTGCTGAGCTGGAAGCTGCTGCGCCTGGCCGGGCTGGACGTGCAGCTGGAGCCGGGCAAGCCCACGCAGGTCGACGTGAAGGACACCGCGCTGTCGGACTTCTATGCGCGGCTCATCATCCACCCCAGCGGGCGCATCAACCTGCAGGACGTGGTCAAGTCCAAGGGCGGCGATGCGCCGGCCGCCGCTGCCGCGCCCGCGCCGGTGGCCCGCGCAGCGCCATCCACCATGCCCGCCGCGGGCGAATCGAGCGGCGAGGGCGCTTCTGCTTCGATAGCAAGCAACGCCGTGGCCACAGCGCCCAGCGCCCAAAACGTTACCCCCGCCGACCCCAACGCACCCGTCATCCGCTTCGGCCCGGTGCGGCTGGCCAACGGGCGCGTGGCGTTTTCCGACCGCTTCATCCGCCCCAACTATTCGGCCGACCTGACCGAGCTGAACGGCAGCTTGGGTGCGTTCAGCTCCGTCGCCCCGGCCGGCGCACCGCAGATGGCCGAGCTCAACCTGACCGGCCGCGCCGAAGGCACCGCCGCGCTGGCCGTCACCGGCAAGCTCAACCCGCTGGCCAAGCCGCTGGCACTCGACATCCAGGCCAAGGTGACCGATCTGGAACTGCCGCCGCTGTCGCCCTATTCGGTGAAGTACGCCGGCCACGGCATCGAGCGCGGCAAGCTCAGCATGGACGTGGCCTACGTCGTGCAGCCCGACGGCCGCCTGACGGCCAGCAACAAGCTGGTGCTGAACCAGCTCGAATTTGGCGAGCCGGTGCCCGGCGCGCCGGCCAGCCTGCCGGTCAAGCTGGCCACCGCGCTGCTGGCCGACAGCCGCGGCGTGATCGACCTTGACCTGCCCATCAGCGGATCGCTGAACGACCCGCAGTTCTCGGTCGGCCCGATCATCGTCAAGGCCATCGTCAATATCATCGGCAAGGCCATCACCGCGCCTTTCACGCTGCTGGCGCGCGCGCTGGGCGGCAGCGCGGGCGACGACATGAGCAGCATCGCCTTCGCGCCCGGCAGCGCGCAGCTGCAGCCCAAGGCGCGCGAACAGCTCGACAAGATCGCCAAGGCGCTGGCCGACCGCCCGCAGCTCAAGCTGACGGTGGTGGGCAGCGCACGCCTGGCGGCCGAGCGCGACGGCTACCGGCGCGAGCGCCTGAAGGCCATGGTGGCGGCCGAGCGGCGCGCCGGTGGCGCGGCCACGGGGCCGGGCGGCGCTGCGTCGGCGCCAGCGGCCAGCGCGTCCGATGCGGCGCCCGCAACCGCCGTGGCCGACGCCGCGCCCGATGCGCAGGCCACCGTCTCCGCCGCCGAATACCCTCAACTGCTGCGCCGCCTGTACCGCCGCGCCGACCTGGCGGGCAAGCCGCGCAACGCCGTCGGCGTGCAGCGCGACATCGGCGTGCCCGAGATGGAATCGCTGCTGATGGCGCAGATCGACGTCGGCGAAGACGCCATGCGCCAGCTGGCGCTGGCGCGCGGCGTGGCGGTGAAGGACTACCTGGCGGCGCGCAAGCTGCCGGCCGAGCGCCTGTTCCTGGGCGCGCCGCGCGCCGGCGATGCCGCCAGCGTACCCGCCGACGCCGCCAGCGGCGCCGCGCCGGCCGCCTGGTCGCCGCGTGCCGAACTGACGCTGGCCGCGCGCTGATCGCCGGTAATGCCACGCCGTTTTGGGCCGGCCCCGGCGCCCGCTTTGCACGCCCGTGCGCAGGCAAGTCCCCGGCTGACAGGGGCTGACCCCAAATCCCGGCGAAAATACGTCTTTCTGCCCACGCGCGGCCTGCCGCGCGCGACCCTCTGACCTTTGCAGCACAGCATGTTCCCCTTTTCACGCGACAAACAAGACCCGCAGCCCGAGACTCCGGCCGCTGCGCCCAAGGCGGCGCCCGAAGCGCACCCGCTCGACGCCGTGACCGGCGGCGTCTTCTCGGCCGCGACCTCGGGCGAACGTGCCCAGCGCGTGCGCGACTGGCTGGCCACCGACCCCAGCCCCGAGCAGATGCAGGAGGTCTACAAGGACCTGTCGGCCAAGGACAAGGGCGCCGCCAAGGCGCTGCGCGAGCGGCTGGACGACCTGCGCCGCGCCAAGGGCCAGGAAGCCGTCGCCGCCGAATGGCAGGCCAAGGCCGACGCGCTGCTGCAGTCGGCGCGCCTGAACATTGCCGACGCCATGGCCTGGCAGCGCGACGCCGCCAAGGCCGGCGCACCGCTGTCGCGCGAGCCGCTCAGCAGCCTGCGCGCGCAGCTGGTCGAACGCATCAAGAAGTCGAAGACCTGCAGCAGCAGGTGATGGTGCAGCGCGAAGCCGCGCTGCTGCTGGCCCAGCGCATCGAATTGCTGTCCACCAAGCCGCTGGCCGACGCCCAGGCCCAGCAGGCCGGCCTGCAGACCGACGTCGAGCAGTGGCGCGGCCACGCCGCGCAGCTTCTGGCCGACCCGCAATGGCCCAGCGTTGACGCGCGCCACGCGCCGCAGCTGGAGTCGGCGCAAGGCCAGCTGACCGCCGTGTGGGACGCCTTTGGCGCCGTGCTGGCGCAGGCCACCGCCGCCGCGCAGGACCCCGCCGCGCCGCTGCCGCCAGTGCCCGTGTGGGCCGACGAGCTGCGCGCCGCGCGCGGTGAAGCGCCCGCCGCCGCCGCCGAGGCCGCCAAGCCCGCGCGCCCCAAGGTCGACCCCGAACAGCGCGCCGCCGCGCAGAAGGCCGTCGAAACCGGCGCCATGCTGCTGGAGCAGGCCGTCGCCGCCGGCCACACCAAGAACATGAACAGCGCCACCCAGGCGCTGCGCCAGTCGCTCAAGGCCCACGGCCGGCTGATCGACGACGCGCTGGAAGCGCGCGTGCACGCCGCGCTGGTCAGCGCCGGCGAACTCGAAGGCTGGCAGCGCTGGAGCGCCGACAAGCTGCGCGAGCAACTGGTGGCCCGTGCCGAAGCGCTGCTGGTGCGCCGCAAGGTCAAGGGCGCGCCTGCACCGTCGCCGCGTGACGCCGCGGCCGACGTGGCCGAGAACGCCCGCGCCAACGAAGCCGCCGCCACCGAACAGGCCGGCGTGATCGACGCGGCCGCGGCCGCGCCCGCGCCAACGGCCGACGCCCTGGCCCAGAACGCCGAGGCCAACGAAGCCACCGCCGCCACCGAACAGGCTGGCGCGATGCAGGCCGCCGTAGCCGAAGACGCTATCAAATCAGAAGCTGCCGACGCAGATGCAGCGGGCGCTGAAGCCCAAAAAGACGCTCCGTCCGCCGACGAAAGCGCCACGCCCGCCAACGCCCAGGCCAACGAACCCACCGCCGTCACCGAACAGATCGGCGCCGCGCCGGCCGCCGCCGCCGCCCGCGCCGCCCCGGCCGACGACGACGGCGAACTGGTGCCCGCCATGGGCGGCCGCAAGCTGCAGGAAACCATCCGCAAGCTGCGCGAGGAATGGAAGACCGCCGACCAGGGCGGCGCGCCCAACCACGCGCTGTGGAAGCGCTTCGACCGCGCCGTCAACGCCGCGCACAAGCACGTCGACGAATGGCTGGCCAAGGTGCGCGCCGAAGCCGCCGAGCACCGCGCCCAGCGCCTGGCGCTGATCGAAGAGGTCAAGGCCTTTGGCATTGCAGCCCAGGCCCACACCGGCGAAGGCACCGACTGGAAGGCCATCAACCGCCGCATCCACCAGTTTTCCGACCGCTGGCGCAACGCCGGCCACCTGTCTGAAAAGCAGTTTGCCGAATTGCAGCCGCAGTGGAAGGAAGCCATCCACACCGCCGCGCAGCCGCTGGAAGCCGCGCAGAAGCAAAGCACCGCGCGCCGCCAGGCGCTGATCCAGGAAGCCGAAGCGCTGGGCGCCGCGCCGCAACTGCGCATCGACGCCGTGCGCGCCCTGCAGCAACGCTGGCAGGCCGAGGCGCAGGCCGTGCCGCTCGACCGCAAGCACGAACAGAAACTGTGGGACGCCTTCCGCAAGCCCATCGACGAAGCCTTCAACCGCAAGAGCGCCGAGCGCGAACAGCACGCCGCCGCCATGAGCGCGCACGACCGCGCCGTGCTCGAAGCCGCCAAGGCGCTGGAAGCCGCCAACGCCAGCGGCGACGCGCAGCAGATCCGCGCCGCCATGGCGCAGCTGGAAGCCGCCACGCGCGGTCAGGCCGCCGCTGCCGCCGCGCCCGCACCGGCATCGGCCGAAAAACCCGCTGCAGCGCCCGCCGATACGGCGCCGGCCGCTACTGAAACCGAAGCAAGCCCGGCGCCCGAAGGCGAAGGCGGTGACGCCGATGCCGCCGAATCGGCCGCCCCGGCCCCGGCGCCCAAGCCCGCCAAACCCCTCATCGCGATGCGTGGCGACGACCGGCCCGGCGCCAAGCGCGCCGAACCCGCGCCCGCCGGCCGCGGCGGCAAGTTCGGCGACCGGCCGGGCGGTCGCCCCGGTGGCCGCGATGCACGCGGCGGCCCCGGCGGCGACCGCGGTGGCCGCTTCGGTGACCGCCCCGGCGGCGGCCGCTTTGGCGACCGTCCGCCGCGCGACGACCGCGAACCGCGCGGCCCACGCCTGGGCGACGCCGCCTTCCGCGCCCAGCGTGACGCCGTTGAAGCCGCCCAGGCCCAGCTACGCAAGCTGGCCGCGCAGGCCCACGGCGAAACGCTGACCCAACTGCTCGGCGCCTGGGCCGACCGCCAGCCCGACCAGCTGCCCAGCGCGCAAGATCTGGGCCGTGGCGTCAGCGGCGGCACCCGCGGCGCGTGGGCACAGGCCCTGCAGGCCGCCCCGCAAGGCAGCGCCAACGAATCGCTGCTGCGCCTCGAAATGGCCGCCGAAGTGCCCACCCCCGCCGAGCACCTCGACGCCCGCCGCGCCCTGCAACTGCAGTTGCTCACCCGCCGCAATGACCCCGCCCCCGCCGACACCTGGGCGCAAGACGCCGGCAAGGTGTTGGCGACGGCGCACGACGAAGTCACCGCGCGCCGGTTGCAGAACGCGCTGAAGGTGCTGATGCGCAAGTGAGCGTGCGCCGCCCAGCGCCCGCTCGTTGAGAGCGCGGCGCGGCGGCAGCGCGATGGCCGTGCCGCGCGCAGCAGCGGCGATGAAGCTGTCCACGCGCCCCGGACGGCGGTGCGATTCAAGGTGAATTCAGCCCGCATCCCGCGCTGAAACCGCGCAGACAGCTATCGTTTCTGAAGCAATCGATCGGTACGGACAACGATCCATTCCGTCGAAAACCCCCTCTCCCTCTGGGAGAGAGCCTGCCCCCGCGAAGGCGGGGGGCGGGGGTGAGGGCCAGCGACGCGCATGTAGCCGCGCTTCTCTAAGATAAGGGGGCCATGCCCGCCAGCCCCAAGCCCCCATCCCGCTGGTACGAACACAAGATCCCGCCGCCGGTGATCGACTTCGCCGTCGGCGCGCTCATGTGGGCGCTGGCGCGCGGCGTGCCGTCGGCGCAACTCTGGCCCGCGCAACCGTGGTCCGTCACCACGGTGGTGGGCCTGTCCATCGCCCTGGCCGGCGGCGGGTTCGCGCTGGCCGGCGCGCTGGCCTTCCGCCGCGCCCGCACCACCGTCAACCCCCTGTCGCCCCACCGCGCCAGCGCCCTGGTCACCAACGGCATCTACCGCTTCACCCGAAACCCTATGTACCTGGGCATGCTGCTGGTGCTGGCGGGATGGGCGGTGTACCTGGGCAACGCCGTCGCGTTCGTCGGACTGCCGCTGTTTGTCGCAGTACTGAACGCCCTGCAGATCAAGCCCGAGGAGCGCATCCTGCGGGAGCGCTTTGGGGAGCATTTCACGCGCTATGCGGGGCGCGTGCGGCGGTGGATGTGAGATGGTTGGTTTGAATCCGCCAAAAGCCGCGCGAAGACTGACACGCATTGGGTCAGGTCAGATTGACGAGCCGTGGTCCTCAAACGATGGCGAACAGATCCATTCACGTGGAACTGAATCCAAAAGTGGGCCCGCAACTTGTCGGCACCGTGGGAACATTTTGGGCAGTTCGAGTCTTAGCAAATTGACGGCGCCGTCGCAATCGTTGCAGTCGTCCAAGAGATGGAATAGCCGATATCCAAACGACACTAGTGGCTCATCAAAGCTCTGACCGAGCGCCTGATATGCCGTCCACCTGACCAAGCCAAGTGCTACCGAATCGGATGAGGTGTCAGCGGTTATCGCCAATGCAGAGAAATGCGTCTCGAACGGAAGTTTCAATGGACGAGCAGGAAAATCGAATTCTGGTCGTCTCAGGCACGCTTTCGGTCCGTAAATTGATAGCTCACTTAATCCCTGAGGCGCATGATCCGACTTGAGAATCTGGTCGTCTGCCCATGCGACCACCGCTTCGGACGAAACCAGACCAATGCTCCAGAGTGTCAAGATGTTTGACATTGAGTGCATGGGTCAACTCACACGCGCGTAAGCGAACTCGGTGTCCATCGCTACGCCACCGGATAAGTCCCCGCCCTGAAAATGCTCGTATCCACCGTCTCGATCCGCGTGTGCCCGCAGAACGCCATGGTCAGGTCGAGTTCCTTGTGGATGATCTGCAGCGCCTTGGTCACGCCGGCTTCGCCCGCGGCGCCCAGGCCCCACAGGAAGGCGCGGCCGATGTAGGTGCCGCGGGCGCCAAGGGCCCAGGCTTTGAGCACGTCCTGGCCGCTGCGGATGCCGCTGTCCATGTGGACTTCGATCTGACTGCCCACGGCGTCGACGATGGCGGGCAGGGCGGCGATGGCGGAGGGCGCGCCGTCCAGCTGGCGGCCGCCGTGGTTGCTGACGATCAGCGCGTCGGCGCCGCTGTCGACGGCCAGGCGGGCGTCTTCGGGCTCCATGATGCCCTTGATGATGATCTTGCCGCCCCAGCGCTTCTTGATCCATTCGACGTCGCCCCAGTTCAGGCTGGGGTCAAACTGGTCGGCCGTCCAGGCGCCCAGGTTGCTCATGTCGCTGACGCCCTTGACGTGGCCGTGGATGTTGCCGAACTTGCGGCGCGGCGTGCCGGCCATGCCCATGATCCAGCGCGGCTTGGTAGCCAGGTTGATCAGGTTGGCCAGCGTGGGTTTGGGCGGGGTGGACAGGCCGTTGCGGATGTCCTTGTGGCGCTGGCCCAGGATCTGCAGGTCCAGCGTGATGACCAGCGCGCCGCAGCCGGCGGCCTTGGCGCGGTCGATCAGGCGCTCGATGAAGTCGCGGTCGCGCATCACGTACAGCTGAAACCAGAAGCCCTTGCCGGCGTGTTCGGCCACGTCTTCGATCGAGCAGATGCTCATGGTCGACAGGGTGAACGGGATGCCGAACTTGCGCGCGGCGCGCGCGGCGGCGATCTCACCGTCGGCGTGCTGCATGCCGGTCAGGCCCGTGGGCGCAATGGCCACGGGCATGCTGACCGGCTGGCCGATCATGGTGGTGGCGGTGCTGCGGCCTTCCATGTTGACGGCCACGCGCTGGCGCAGCAGGATTTTCTGGAAGTCGTCCTGGTTGGCGCGGTAGGTGCTCTCGGTCCAGCTGCCGCTGTCGGCGTAGTCGTAGAACATGCGCGGCACGCGTTGCTTGGCCAGCAGGCGCAGGTCTTCGATGCAGCAGATCTTGGAAAGGTCGGTCATGGGGGCGTCTCCTCTGACACGAATGCTAGCCCGGATATTTCGCCGTGGCCGTGTTTTTGCCGGCCTTTTCGCAGTGAAAAGTGGATGAAATGGTCGAATCCAGTTCGTTCTGGCCAAAACACTCGACGTCCATCGCATCCCGGCGGCGGGTGCCTGGGCGCGCGGCCTGTCTTGCAGGGGCACCCGGCCCCTGCTGCGCCACGCCGCACACCCATGCATCCCGCGGCCGGGCGCGCTGGACGTCGCCACGATGAAACATCCGGGCTGCTGATCCACGGCAGAATGCAGCCCCATCTTGATAGGGCATGCATGGATACCCTTTGGCAATTTGTGACGCAGTACGGCTACTGGGCGGTGGTGCTTGGCGGCCTGGTGGAAGGCGAGACGCTGTTGATCCTGGCCGGCTTTGCGGCGCGGCTGGGCCACCTGGACCTGCCGGCAGTGATGGCGGTCGGCGCGTTAATGGGCGCGTTGAGCGACGTGCTGCTGTTCAGCGTGGGGCGCTGGCGCGGGCCGCAGGTGCTGGCGCGCTGGCCGCAGGTGCTGCGCTACCGCGAGCGATTCAACCGGCTGGTGGCGCGCTGGGGCATGCTGGTGGTGATCGGCATGCGCTTCATGTACGGCATGCGTTGGGCGGGGCCGATCCTGCTGGGCATGTCCGACATGCCGTGGCCGCGCTTTCTGGCCTTCAACCTGGTGGGCGCGTCGCTGTGGGGTTTTCTGGCCGCGGGCGCCGGCTGGATGTTCGGCGCCGCCGCCCAGGCCATGCTGGCCGACCTGCACGAGGTTCAGGGCTGGGTGCTGGGTGCGCTGGTGGCGCTGGCGCTGGGCCTGGCGGCGTGGCGCGGCTGGCGGGGGCGTGTGCGGCGCGCGGCCGAAGGGAATGAGGAGCGGAATTCGGGCGCTTGATGGGGGTGACCGATGGGCGGGGCTTGCCTGCCGTGCGGGCACAGGACCCACCTGATTCAAGCTATTCCGGCCGCTGGCGCTTGTCTGGCAAGCGCCAGCAGCTATGAAAAGGGAAGGAAACTCAGGTCCGCGCCACCTCGCGCAGCGTCACGAATTCTTCGGCGCTGGTGGGGTGGATGCCGATGGTGGCGTCGAACTGGGCCTTGGTGGCGCCGCACTTCAGCGCCACGGCAAAGCCCTGCACGATCTCGCCGGCGTCGGCGCCGACCATGTGCAGGCCGACCACGCGGTCGCTGGCGGCGTCGACGATGAGCTTGACCAGCGTGCGTTCGCTGCGGCCGGACAGCGTGTGCTTCAGCGGCTTGAAGTCGCCGCGGAACACACGGATGGCGTCGAACTTCTGGCGCGCCTGCGCTTCGGTCAGGCCCACGGTGCCCACGGGCGGGTGGGTGAACACGGCGGTGGGGATGGTGTCGTAATCCATGGTGCGCACCGGCTTGCCGGGCGCGGGGCCGAACAGGTGGTCGACCAGCGCCATGGCCTCGGCCAGCGCGACGGGCGTCAGCTCCAGCCGGCCCACCACGTCGCCCAGCGCGTGGATGCTGCGCACGTGGGTGGCGAAGTGGGCGTTGACCTGCACGGCGCCGTTGTCGGCCTGCTTGACGCCCACCTCGGCCAGCCCCAGCCCTTCGACGTTGGGCTGGCGGCCGGTGGCGTACAGCACCACGTCGGCTTCGAGCGGCGTGCCGTCGCTCAGCAGCAGGCGGCGGACACCGCCATCGCCGGCTTCGATGCGCGCCACGTCGCAGTGCACGCGCACGTCGACGCCGGCCTTGCGCATTTCGTCGGCCGTGAAGTTGCGCACCTCGTCGTCGAAGCCGCGCAGGATCTGCTCGCCGCGGTACAGCAGCGTGGTCTGCGCGCCCAGGCCGTGGAAGATGCTGGCCATCTCGCAGCCGATGTAGCCGCCGCCCACCACCACCAGCCGCCGGGGCAGCGTGGGCAGGTCGAACATGTCGTCGGACGTGACGACGAGCTCGCGCCCCTCGATGCCCGGCACGTGTGGCTTGCCGCCGGTGGCGATCAGGATGTGGCGCGCGCTGTGGCGCGTGGTGGCGCCGTCTTCGGCCGTCACCTCCACCGTGTGGGCGTCCACGATGCGCCCGCGGCCCTGCAGGCGCTGCACGCCGGCGTTGACCATCAGGCCGTCGTAGATGCCGTTCAGCCGCTCGATCTCGCGCGCGCGGTTCGCCTTCAGCGTGGGCCAGTCGAGCGAGGGCGCGTGCGCCAGTTCCCAGCCGAAGCCGCGCGCTTCGACAAAGGCTTCGGCGTAATGCGCGGCGTAGCTGTAGAGCTTCTTGGGGATGCAGCCGACGTTGACGCAGGTGCCGCCCATGCGCCCGCTTTCAACCATGCCGACGCGCACGCCGCGCGTGGCCGCCATGCGCGCCGCCCGCACGCCGCCGGAGCCGCCGCCAATGACAAAAAGATCGAAGTCGTGAGTCTGCCGTGGGTTCATGGGGGCATTGTGGGGCAGGGCGCGGCGTCTGACTGGCGAGGGGTTGAGCGTGTCCACCGGGACGGGGTGGAGCCCATGCGTCGCAGCGCTCAACGCGGCGCCTTGGTCGTCTTGACGGCGGCGCCGCGCACTTCAATCCGGCGCTGGTCGAAGACGCGGCCGGCGGCGTCGCGCAACTGCACCACGTGGCGGCCGGGCCAGGGCAGCCACTGGGCCTGCGCGCCGCGGCCGACTTCGCGCGTGCCGATCCACCAGCGCAGGCTGGCGGGCGAGGCGGCGCCGGCATCGGCCAGCAGGGTCAGGCGCTGGCGCGCGGGCGGGATGTCGGGGTCAAGCGCGAGGATGGTGCCGTCCTGCGGCGCGGTGATGCGTGCGGGCACGGCGGCCTGGTCGGCGGATGAGGGGTTGAATCGTGCGCCAGCGCTGGATGGACGGGCGATTCCTGCTTTCGAATCCATAGCAAACAGCGGCTGCTCGGTGCCGGCCACAAACCATTCGTCGCGCGCCGCCTCCAGGCCGTCGCCAAAGCGCACGGCCGCGCGTTGCACGCCGGCCGGCGGCGCGGGGGCGCGCGACCGCGCACGCGCGTGCAGATGGCGCATCAGCGTGGCCCACACCGGCGCGGCACCGCTGGTGCCGCTCACGTCCCACATGGCCGCGCCGCTGGCGTTGCCGACCCAGACGCCGACGGTGTAGCGCGCGCTGTAGCCCACCGCCCAGTTGTCGCGCATGTCCTTGCTGGTGCCGGTCTTGACGGCGGTCCACACGCGCGTGGCCAGCACCGAGTCGGTGCCGAAGGTGCGCGAGCGGGCGTTCGGGTCGCTCAGGATGTCGCCCACGATGAAGGCGGCGGCGGGGTCGAGGGCGGGCGTGCAGGCGGTCGCGCCCGCGTGCGCCGGGGTCTTGCTCCCTCGCCCCTCTGGGGAGAGGGCTGGGGTGAGGGGTTGCGCGGCGGTATTCGGCGCTGACTTGCCCTCACCCCTGCCCTCTCCCGCCAGCGGGAGAGGGAGTGAAGCCGCGCCAGCGGGCCGCAAGCGCACCGGGCACAGCTGCCCGCCGCGGGCCAGCGCGCGAAACGCGTTGGTCAGCTGCAGCAGACTGACCTCGGCGCTGCCCAGCGCCAGGCTGTAGCCATAGTGGTCGCCGTCTTCTTTCAGCGGGATGCCCAGCGCCCGCAACTGGCGGGCAAAGGCGTCGGGCGACACCATGACCAGCGTGCGCACCGCTGGCACGTTGAGCGAGGCGGCCAGCGCCACCCGCGCCGACACCGGGCCCTTGAACTGGCGGTCGTAGTTCTGCGGGATGTAGAGGCCGCTGGCGGTCTGCAGCTGTTCGGGCGAATCGTCGAGCAGGCTGGCGGCGGTCAGGCGCCGTTCGGCGATGGCCTGGGCGTACAGAAACGGCTTCAGCGTGCTGCCGGCCTGGCGCAGCGCAGTGACGCCGTCCACCTCGGCCGCCGCGCTCAGCGGGCCGGTGGAGCCGACCCAGGCCAGCACGTCGCCGCTGGCGTTGTCCAGCACCACCACGGCGCCGTCGGCCACGTTGCGGCCATGCAGCTCACGCACCTGGCGCTGCAGGGTATCCAGTGCCAGGCGCTGCAGCGTGCCGTCCAGCGTGCTGCGCAGCGCGGCCGGGGGCACGTCGGCCGGCGCGGCGGCCAGCAGGCGGCGCGCGGCGTGCGGCGCGATGCCTTCGCTGGGGGCAAAGGCGCGGCGGGTCAGCACGGCCTCGACCTGCATGTCCAGCGCCACGCAGTCCGCCGGCGCGCCGGGGCGCATGGCGCGCAGCACGTCGCAGGCGCGCCGCGCCACCGCCGCGGGACGCGCGTTGGGCGCGCGCACCAGCGCGGCGGCGATGGCGGCCTCGCTGTCCTGCAGGCCGTGCGGCGCCTTGGCGAACAGCGTGCGCGACAGCGCGTCGATGCCCACCAGTTCGCCGCGGAAGGGCACCAGATTGAGGTAGGCCTCCAGGATCTGGTCCTTGCGCCAGGCGGATTCGAGCCGCGTAGCCATCACGGCCTGGCCGATCTTCTGGCGCAGGCTGCGGCCGCCGCTGCCCAGCCGCAGGTCGTCGTCCAGCAGGCCGGCCAGCTGCATGGTCAGCGTGCTGGCGCCGCGCGTGCGGGTGTTCCACAGGTTGGCCCAGGCTGCGGCCGACACGGCGCGCCAGTCGACGCCGCTGTGTTCGTGAAAGCGCCGGTCTTCCGAATACAGCACCGCCTGCCGCAGGGCGGGCGAGATGTCGGCCAGCGCCACCCAGTCGCCGCGGCGGGCGCTGGCGTCGCTGCGCAGCCGGTGAATGGGCTGGCCGGCGCGGTCCAGCAGCACCGTGTCAGACGCCTGCCAGTCGGCCCGCACTTGGGCAAACCCCGGCACGGCGCGCGCCGGCAGCACCGCGCACAACACCAGCGCGGCGACCAGCCATCGAGACCATCGCACCACCATGCCCCCATTGTCGGGCGTGGCCTACATACAAAAAGCAACACAAAGGGCTTAATAGCGCTAATATGGCGACCATCAGAACAGATGGTTACATGTAGGGCAGGCAAGAAGCATGTTGCGCTGGTTCAGCAGGAAAAAAGTGGCCACAGCCGAGGCGGGGCTCGCCGTGCCAGCCGGGTTGGACGACTGGGTCGATACCGTGCCCTTTGAGCGCCACGACGCGGCGCTGGGCGGCCATGTCACGGATACGCCCGCGGCCCAGCCGTGGGCGCTCACCGAGAGCGACGCGGCGCCCGCCGACCCGGTTGCCGCCGAGCAACGCCGGCTGGCGGCGCTGGACGCGCGGGGTGACGACGCCTATCGCTACGTGGCCGAAGCCGCCGCCCGCATCTGCCAGACACCGATCGCCGCCATCACGCTGTCCGATGGCGGCCGCTGGTGGCTTGAAGCCGGTGTGGGCGTCAGCGCCGAGCGCGCCGTGGCGCTGGCCTCGGGATGGCGCGGGCCGGCGCTGCCGGGCGCCTCCATCACCGTGATGAGCGACAGCGAAGGGCGCCTCAAGTCGGTGGCGCAGCAGGGCATCCGCTCGTACGCCGCGGTGGCGCTGGACACGGCGCAGGACGTGCCCGTGGGCACGCTGTGGGTGGCCGATGCCCTGCCGCGTGAATTTTCACCCGTGCAGTTGCGCACACTGCAACTGCTGGCGCGGCAGACCGCGCTGCTGCTGGACGCGCGCGCACGGTCCATGGCCTGATCGGCCCGCAGCGCTTGCCTGTCAAGCGCGGGGTGCTATGGTTTTAGGTGCAAATCGTCACCGCACCTGCACGCGCGCGTTGGGTGCCTCTCCGTGCATCTCAGGGGCGTACAGGGCTTCGACGCGGCTCGGCGGCAGCTGGAAGGTGCCCGGGTTGTTCAGACGTACCGTGTACTGCACCGTCACCGTGCCCTTGGGCAGGTATTCGTAATAGCTGCGGAAGGCTTCGAAGCTGCGCTCCTCGTAGGCCGGCCAGCCGCTGCCGTCGCGGCGCTCGTTCTGCGGGGCGATCTCGCTGTCGCGCCCCAGGCCGCTGCCCAGGATGGTGGCCCCGCCCGGCACCGGGTCGGTGATGGCGACCCAGGTCATGTCGCTGGCGGCGGTGACTTCGAGTGACACGCGCAGCACGTCGCCGCGCGAATACTGCCCGGCCGGCAGGGTCTTGTCGGCCTGCTCGACCGGTGTGATGGTCTTCCGGATCTGGTAGCCGGCAGCGAACGGCGCCGTCAGCGGCACGGCGGCCAGCGACTGCAGCGTGAGCCAGGGCTTGCCGCTGCCCTCGTGCGTCACCGTCAGCGGCGCCTTGGCGGGTGGCCAGGGCAGCAGCAGGGTGTTGTTGACGTACTGGCTTGGCGCGCCGAGGCGCGGGCCGGCGGAGGCCGCGCCCTGCGGGTCGGCGGGCTTGGCGCGCGCGACCTGCGACCAGTGGATTTGCTCCTTGGCGTCACCCAGCGTGGCGCGCGTGGTGCCCGACACGGCTGCCGACTCGCGCGCCTGCGCGAAGGCCTGCAGCGCCAGGCTGCCCCACAGGTTGGCGGCGGTGGTGTTCCAGGCGCCGCCTTGCTGGCGCGCGATGAAGCCGTTGGCGATGCGCGGCAGGTCGTCCTTCCACGCCGGGTCGTCCAGCACGGCGAGCAGCAGGCGCGCGCTATTGACGTCGCCGCCGGCCATCAGCCACCACCAGTGGTCTTCGCGCTCGGTGCTGAAGGCCAGGCGCGTGCCCTGGTACGACAGGCGCGCGCGCAGCACCTGGTCGGCTTCGTGCAGGCGGGTGCGCTGATCGGCCACGCCGGGCACCCGCTTCAGCACGTTGATCCAGTCGATGACGGCGCTGGTCGGCCACTGGTGGGGCGCCACTGTGATGCTGCCCAGCATGGCGGCGCGCGCCGCGCCGTGGCGCGACAGCGCTTCCAGCGCGGCGATCTTGCGCACGTCCAGGTCGCTGCGCGGCGACCAGAACTTGCGCTCGATGCGCCCTTCGACAAACGCCGTCAGCCCGGCGATCATGCGCGCCCGCACGCTGTCGGGCAGCGCAAAGGCGGGGTTGAGGCGTGCTGCCTCGTGGGTCGATGACAGCAGGGCGGCGGTGAGGATGTCGCTGCCGCGGTCCTCGGTGCCTGCGCGCGGCGGAAAGTAATACGCCAGCCCGTCGCCGTCCAGATAGGCCGGCAACTGCGCCGCGGTCTGCTGCCACAGCTTTTCGTCGCGCAGGCCGATGGCGATGCTGGCCTTCTGTTCCAGGCACGAATAGGGATAGCGCGCAAACCAGTCGCGTACGCCCGGCAGACCGTCGGCCAGGCGGGGCAGCAGCGTCAACCGCACGCCGCCGCGCCCGGCCAACGCGCCCGTCGGCGCGGCCACGTCCTGCGTCAGCGGGCCGTCCAGCTGCACCAGCGTGGCCTGCTGCACGGTGACGGGCACGGCGGGCAGCACGCGCTGGCTGACCTTGAGCGCGTCGCGCGCGCCGCGGGTTTCGTCGCGCGCCTCGATCTCCCACAGGATCTGCTCCGACCGCAGCGCCGCCAGTTCGGGCGGCACGGTCACGTCCCAGGCGAGCTCGCGCGCTTCGCCGGCCGGCACGTCGGCAGTCTGCGGTTTCAGCGTCAGCAGCGTGGCGCGCGGCGTCAGCTGCACCTTCATCGGCTGCGCCGTGGTGTTGCGCACCGTGAGCAGCGCGCGGAAGGCATCGCCGCCGCGCACCAGCGGCGGCAGGCCGCTGATGATCTGCAAGTCCTGCGTGGCGCGCAGGCTGGCGCGGCCGGTGCCGAACAGGCCGGTGCCGCTGTCGCCGATGGCGACCACGCGGAAGCGGGTCAACGCGTCGTTCAGCGGCACGTCGATACTCGCGCGGCCCTGCGCGTCCAGCACGACGCGCGGGTTCCACAGCAGCAGGGTGTCCAGCAGTTCGCGCGTGGGCGCGCCACCGCCGCCGTCGCCGCCTGCGGGCACGGCCTTGCGCCCGTAGTGGCGGCGGCCGACGATTTCCATCTGCGCCGTGGCCGTCTGCACACCCCAGGCACGGCGCTGCAGCATGGCGTCGAGCACGTCCCAGCTGCGGTTGGGCATCAGCTCCAGCAGCGCTTCGTCCACCGCCGCCACGGCCACTTCGGCGTGGGCGGCGGGCTGGCCGTCGGGCAGCTTTGCCTCGATGGTCACGTGCGCGGTGGCGCGCACGGGGTAGCTGTCCTTGTCGGGCTTGACGGCGATGTCGATGCGGTGCGCTTCGGTGCCGACGCGGATCTCGGCCATGCCGAGGCGGAATGCCGGCTTGCTGAGGTCGACCATGGCCGTCGGCGCCACGTACTCCTTGCGGTCGTTCCAGAACGCGTCCCACCATTCGCGCGGGCGCTGGTAGCCCCAGGTGAAGAAGCTGTACCACGGCACGTCGATCAGCCGCCCGCGCAGCGCCAGCACGCTGATGTAGACGTTGGGCGACCAGTCGGCGCCGACCTTCAGGCTCACGGTCGGGTCGTCGCCGCGCAGTTCCACCACCTGCGTCTCGACGATGCCCTCGCGCTCGACCGCCACCAGCGCCGTCGCGCGGCGGAACGGCATGCGCACCTGCAGGCGCACGGTGTCGCCCACGGCGTATTGCTTCTTCTCGGGCAGCACGTCCATGCGGTCGTGGTTGTCACCGCCGAACCACAGCTCGCCCTGGCGCGTGACCCACACCGACGTGGCCGCCTGCGCCACGCGGCCCTGCGCGTCGCGCGCGCTCACCACCAGCTCGACCTCGCCCGGCTGGCTGAGCTTGGCGTTGCACACCAGCAGGCCGCGCGCGTCGCTGGTGCCGGTGCACACGGTGCCCAGGTCCTTGGTCTCGGTGCGGTTGTCGTAGGTGTAGAAGCCGCCCACCATGCGCTTGCGGCTGGTGGTGGTGATGCGGGCGATGGCTTTCACGTCCAGCGGGACGCCGGCCTGGGGCTTGCCGTTCAGGTCGAGCGCCAGCGCCTGCAACTGCATCGACTGGCTGGCCGACACCCAGCCTTCGGCACGCACGCCCGCGATGACGGCGGCTGGCCACAGCGTCGTGTTGCCGCGCAGCGTCTGCAGCTCGCCATTGGGGTCGGCGTAGGTGGCTTCGAGCACCAGGTCGCGCGGGCGGGTCGCGGCGGGCAGATCGGGCACCGTCACCTGGCCCTGGCCCTGCCGGTCCAGCGTGACGGGCAGCTTGTCGGCCACCACGCGCTGGTCCTGGCGGGCGGCGGCTTCTTCTTCGCCGTCACCGTCGGTCTGCGTCGTGCCGCGGGCGCGCGGCGGCTCGAAGGTGAACTCGGCGTATTCGTCGAAGCGCGGCACGCGCGCGCGGGTCAAGGCCGACACGCGCACCGGCAGCCCGGCGGCGGGCCCGCCCGACACGTAGCCCACCTGCAACTGCAGCGGCACACTGGCGGTGGCCACCAGCGGGTCTTTTGACTGCGGCGCGATGCTGCCCTGGTACACCGGCAGGCGGAATTCCTCGACGCGGAACTGGCCGGTCTGCACCGTTTCGCCACCTTCTTCGGCCCCTGTGGCGCCGGCGCGGCGCGGCAGGCGCATCGACACCTGGTACACGCCCAGCTTGGCGGCGGCGGGCACGGCAAAGCTGCTGTCGGCGCTGCGCCCGCCGGTGGCGGTGGCGCGCCAGGCCAGCGGCTGGGTGAATTCCTGCCCGCTGCCGACGTGGGTGATGACCAGCGTGGCCGGGTTGGCCGCCGGCAGGCCAAAGCCGCCGGGCGTCTCGGTGCGCAGCAGGTGCTTCATCGATACCGTTTCGCCGGCGCGCAGCAGCACGCGGTCGAGCACGCTGTGCGCGCGCAGGTCGGGCTGGGGGTCGCTGCTGGTGGGCACGTTGAAGCGCCACGGCTCGATGCCGCGCTGCCACGACGACCATGTGAAGGCCATGTCGGGCGAGCCGCGGCTGTCGGCGCGCGCGCTGACGAAATACGCCTGCTGGAAGTCGGCGTAGAAGTCTTCGCCCTGCGAGCAGCGCGGCGGCTCGGGCGACAGGCCCTTGAAGCGCGCGATGCCCTGTGCGTCGGTGCTGGCCTGGGCCAACGGCTTGCCGTGGCAGTCCGACACCTGCACGCGCGCGCCTTCCACCGGCCGGCCGTTGTCGAGCGTGGTCACCCACGCCAGTGCGTCGCCACGCCCCAGCTTGAAATGCACCCCCAGGTTGGTGACCAGCGCCGAGGTGCGCACCACCATGGCGCGCTCGGCGCCGTACTTCGGGTTGAGCAGGGCCTGGCCGAGACGGGGCGAATTCAGCTCCAGCACATGAAAGCCCGGCGCCAGCGGAAGGCCGACCACCTCGAACGGCCGCTCGGCGCCGCCACCGCCCTGGCTGGGCGGGGGCGGCACGTCGATCGTCTTGACGTCGGTGCGGCCCTGCAGCAGCGACAGCGTGCGTGACTCCACCATGTCCTTGGTGTCGTCGTTCACCGGGGGCGGCAGCGCGCGCTTCAGGTCCTTGGCGGCCCAGGCGCGCGGCAGCAGGGCCTGGTCGTAGCGTTGCACGCGGGTGAACCAGGCAATGATCTCCGCGTCGCCCTGCGGCTGCAGGTGACTGACGGGCAGCGCGCGCGTCTGCAGCGACGGCTCGACATAGCGCAGCGTCAACGGCAGCAGGGCGGGGCCGCCCGGCCCTTCGGCAAAGCGCTCGACGATGCCGAACGGCGCGGCGGCGAACTTGGCCAGCGGCGGCATCGGCCCGGTCGCCACGCGCATCGGGAAGCTGGTCGCGTTGACCGGCGGGCGGCCACTGGCGTCCTTCAGGTCGGGCGGCAGCGTCAGCGTGAAGCTGCTGCGCTCGGGCAGCGGGTGCGGAAACTGCACGTGCTCGACCAGCGCGTCGGCGTCGGTGCCGGCGTCGATGATCGGCTCATGCTCTACCCGGTCGCTGCGCAGCCGCACCAGCGCGGCCAGGCGGCGCGGCACCGGCGCGCTGAAGCGCAACTCAAGCGGCCGGATCGGCATGCAAGCGGCCTGGGCATTCTCACGCTCGCACGAAAAACTGGCGCTGAACGGCTCGCGCACCTGGTAGGCGAAGCGCCGCTCAACGCGGTTGGCCACCCCGCTGGGTGTGACCACGCCCGCGCCGTAGACCACCTGCAAGCGGCTGCCCGCCGTCAGCCTACGGTTGCACTGGAAGGCGGCGTGCCGCAGCGGCGCGCGCTCGGCGTCCTTGTCCCAGCCCAGGTGCTTGAACAGCGCGGCGCGCGCGTCGGCGGCCAGCGGCCGCACCGGCACGCGTTCGCCCAGGCCGTCGACCGCACACCACAGCTGGGCCGCCAGGCTCTCGGGCGTCGCATCGCCGTTCAGGCGGATCGCGAAGGCCTGTTCTTCCTCGATGGCTTCGGACGGTGCGGGCACGATGCGCTGCACGAACGGGCCGCCGGTTTGAAACGCGTGGCTGGTCGGCCCCGCCCACGTGCCGCCGCTGGTGGAGCGAAAGCCCGGCACCGCGTCTGCCCGGCAGCGCACGCCGGGCGGCAGGTCGGCCTCGAAGTCGTACACCCACTCGCGCGCGCTGGTCCAGCGGCCCTGGCCGCGCGATGCGGCGGCGTTGTCGCAACTCAGCTTGAACGGCGTGGGGGCCTTGGCGTCGCCAAAGGCGACCATGGCTTCGCTGAACTGCGCCGTGACCTGCCGCACGCGGGACACTTCGCCCTGCGGGCTGAAGGTGGTCACCGTGAAGGCATGGGCCAGCGGCGTGGCCAGCAGCAGGCCCGCCAGCGCGCTCAGGCGCAAGGGCTGGGCGGGGCAGCGCAGCGCGTGGCGAACGCCGGAAAAGGCCAGAGGCATGCAAACTCCAGAGCAAGGTGCCGCTGCCGCCGCTTGCGCGGGCAGCGTCGGCTGTGCTGCGAGGGTATCAAACGGATGTTTCACCGCCCGTAACCGCCTGCGCAGGACGGGCAGGGCGGCGCGGCCTGGGTAGGGTGCACTCCCGGGTGCCTGCCGCAACGGGGGTGGCGCGCCTGGCCCGCCGCACGGCTCGGGGCCTGCGCGCGTATTGCTCAGCGCAAGAGGCGCCGGATTCAATCAAAAACGCGCCTGACGCTTGACCCATCAGCGCATAGCGCTATCAATAACAGAGCAAATCAGGTGCCGCCCAGCCGCGCCCGATGCCGCGCCATCTGCGCCTTGACCTGCGCCGGCGCGGTGCCGCCCAGCGTGTGGCGGGCGTTCAGGCTGCCGCGCAGGCTCAAGCAATCGAACACGTCTTTTTCGATGGCGGGGTGGAATTCCTGCAGCACCTTGAGCGGCAACTCGGACAGGTCGCACGCGTGCGACTGCGCCGCCTTGACGGCGTGCGCCACGGTTTCGTGCGCATCGCGGAAGGGCAGTCCCTTCTTCACCAGGTAGTCGGCCAGATCGGTCGCGGTGGCATAGCCTTTTTGCGCCGCGGCTTCCATGGCGGCGGCGTTGACGCTGATGCCGCCTTCCTTGGCGCCGGTCTGCGGGTTAACCTGCCCGCCGATCATCTCGACAAAGATGCGCAGCGTGTCGCGCAGCGTATCGACGGTGTCGAACAGCGGCTCCTTGTCTTCCTGGTTGTCCTTGTTGTAGGCCAGCGGCTGGCCCTTCATCAGGGTGATCAGGCCCATCAGGTGACCGACCACGCGGCCGGTCTTGCCGCGCGCCAGTTCGGGCACGTCGGGGTTCTTCTTCTGCGGCATGATCGACGAGCCAGTGGTGAAGCGGTCGGCGATGCGGATGAAGGCGAAATTCTGGCTCATCCACAAGATCAGCTCTTCGGAGAGGCGGCTGATATGCACCATCACCAGCGACGCCGCGGCGGCGAATTCGATGGCGAAGTCGCGGTCGCTCACCGCGTCCAGGCTGTTCTGGCAGACGCCGTCCATGCGCAGCGTTTTGGCGACGCGTTCACGATCCAGCGGGTAGGTGGTGCCGGCCAAGGCGGCGCTGCCCAGCGGCAACTGGTTGACACGGCGGCGCACGTCGTTCATGCGCGACTCGTCGCGCGCAAACATCTCGACATACGCCAGCAGGTGGTGCGCAAAGCTCACCGGCTGCGCCACCTGCAGGTGGGTGAAGCCGGGCAGGATCACGTCCACATTTTTTTCGGCCACGTCGACCAGCGCGCCCTGCAGCTCGCGCAGCAGTCCGGTGATCAGGTCGATCTCGCCGCGCAGCCACAGCCGGATGTCGGTGGCCACCTGGTCGTTGCGGCTGCGCCCGGTGTGCAGGCGCTTGCCGGCGTCGCCCACCAGTTGCGTCAGGCGCGCCTCGATGTTCAGGTGCACGTCTTCCAGCGCCAGTTGCCAGTCGAACGCGCCGCTCTCGATCTCGGCGCTGATCTGCGCCATGCCGCGCTGGATGGCGGCCAGGTCGTCGCCGGAAATGATGCCCTGCGCGGCCAGCATGTCGGCGTGCGCCAGGCTGCCCTGGATGTCGGCGGCGGCCAGGCGCTTGTCGAAGAACACGCTGGCGGTGTAGCGCTGCACCAGCTCGCTCATCGGCTCGCTGAACAGCGCCGACCAGGCTTCGGATTTCTTGTCGAGTTGGTTGGAGGACATGGCAAAAGAGAATAATGGGACGCCGCGCGACGGACGGCGCCGCAGGACGGACGAGCGTGCCGACTGCCGGTCTAAACTGCACCGGATTTCACCACGACCCGCCGAGCATGAAACGCACACCGACGAAAGGCCGCGGCGCAGGCCCTGCGCGAACGCCGTGGCCGGGGTTCCCCCGGAGACCAGCGTTGTCCCCCTGGAGGGGGAAGGCGCCCAAGGCGATTCAGGGAGGGGCGTGAAAGACTCGCAAATTCTATCGACCTTCGCCGAGCGCCGGGCGCCGCGCGTGCCGCGCCAGCCGGCGCCGGTGCTGGTGTTCGACGCCTGCCAGGCCGGCGTGATCCTGCGCGCCGTGCTGTATGTGGAGGCGGTGATCGCCGTCGGGCTGATGTACGTGGCCGCCACGCCGGTCGATTGGCTCTGGCGCGTGGCGCTGGTCACCGCCGGTGCGCTGCCGGCCACGCTGCTGTGGCTGGTGGTGGGCTGCGGGCTGAAGCAGCGCCTGGCGCGCCTGGCCTGGCCGGTGCAGATGGGCGCCGGCGTGGTGCTGGGCGCGCTGGCCGGCTTGTACGCGTGCGGCACGCTGGCGCTGCTGGGCGCGGCAGACCGCCCGCCCTGGCTGGCCTGCGCCTGCACCGGCGCGCTGCTGGCGACCGGGCTGGTGGCGGGCCTGATGTGGCGTGTGCGCGGGCGCACCCCGGCCGCCACCACCGCGCGGCTGGCCGAACTGCAGTCCCGCATCCGTCCGCACTTTCTTTTCAACACGCTCAACAGCGCCATTGCCCTGGTGCGTGACGAGCCGGCCAAGGCCGAGGCGGTGCTGGAAGACCTGTCCGACCTGTTCCGCCACGCGCTGGCCGACCGGCAGGACAGCGCCACGCTGCGGCAGGAAATCGAGCTGGCGCGCCGCTACCTCGAGATCGAGCAGGTGCGCTTTGGCAAGCGCCTGCGCGTCGAATGGTCGCTGGACGAGCGCGCCGACGGGGCGCGCCTGCCGCCGCTGATCCTGCAGCCGCTGGTCGAAAACGCCGTCAAGCACGGCGTCGAGCCCAGCGCGCAAGGCGCGCAGGTGCGCATATCCACGCGGGCGCGCGGGCAGATGGCGCTTATCAAGGTCACCAACACCGTGCCGGCCGGGCAGGGCGAGGCCGGCCACGGCATCGCCCTGAACAACGTGCGCGACCGCCTGCGCCTGCTGCACGACCTGCAAGGCGGCTTTCGCACGGCGCTGGTCAACGACGTGTACCAGGCACGCATCGAAGTGCCCCTGTCACCATGACGGCGCTGCGCGTGCTGATCGTCGACGACGAGCCGCTGGCCCGTGCGCGCCTGCGCACCCTGCTGGGCGACTGCAGCCAGCCCGAAGCCATCGCGGCGGGCGAGGCGGGCAGCGCCGCGCAGGCCATGGAACTGGTGTCGCGCCAGCGCTTCGACGTGGCGCTGCTCGACATCCACATGCCGGGCGCCGACGGCCTGCAGCTGGCGACGGCGCTGCGCCAGGCGCCGCAGGCGCCGCTGGTGGTGTTCGTGACGGCCCACGCCGAACACGCGGTGGCGGCGTTCGACTTGGATGCCGTCGATTACCTGACCAAGCCCGTGCGCTTGGCGCGTCTGCAGGCGGCGCTAAAAAAAACGCAGCTGCTGGCGCAGTTGAAGCAAGGGCTGGCGGCCCCGTCGGCACCCGACTGGCTGCTGATCGCCGAGCGTGGCCGCACGCTGCGCGTGCCGCTGTCCGAGGTGCTGTACCTGAAGGCCGAGCTGAAGTACGTCACCGTCCGCACCGCCGACGCCAGCCACCTGCTGGACGGCAGCCTGAGCCAGCTGGAAGAGCGATTTGCGGGGCGCTTCCTGCGCATCCACCGCAACGCGCTGGTGGCCCGCAATGCCATCCGTGCGCTGGTGCGCCACCACGACGCGGATGAGGGCGACGGCTGGGCCGTGCGCCTGGCCGGTATCGACGAGCTGTTGATGGTCTCGCGCCGGCAGGTGGCGGCGGTGCGCGAGGCGCTGGGGGAGTAGGGCGGGCACTTGTGCCCGCGCGGCCCTTCGGCAGCGGCCGTGTAGCATCGGCGCCCATGTCCATGAAGATCACCATCGCCACCCGCGAAAGCCGCCTGGCCCTGTGGCAGGCCGAACACGTCAAGGCGCTGCTCGAACAACGCGGCCACGCCGTCACTCTGCTGGGCATGACTACGCGCGGCGACCAGATTCTGGACCGCACGCTGAGCAAGGTGGGCGGCAAGGGCCTGTTCGTGAAAGAGCTGGAAACCGCGCTGGAAGAAGGCCGCGCCGACATCGCCGTGCATTCGCTGAAGGACGTGCCGATGGAACTGCCGCCGGGCTTCGAGCTGGCCTGCGTGATGGCGCGCGAAGACCCGCGCGATGCCTGGGTGTCGGCGACCTGCGCCACACCGGCCGATTTGCCTGCGGGCGCGGTCATTGGCACTTCGAGCCTGCGGCGCACGGTATTGCTGCGCAGCATGCTATCAAAAATGAATCGCAGCGACATCCGCATCGAGCCGCTGCGCGGCAACCTGGACACCCGCCTGCGCAAGCTGGACGAGGGCCAGTACGCCGCCATCGTGCTGGCGGCGGCGGGGCTCAAGCGGCTGGGGCTGGGTGAGCGCATTCGCCACATCTTCAGTGCCGATGACATGCTGCCCGCCGCCGGGCAGGGCGCGCTGGGCATCGAGGTGCGGTCGGGCCGCGCCGACCTGCTGGCCGCGCTGGCGCCGCTGGCCGACCGCGCCACCTGGCTGGCTGTGGGGGCCGAGCGCGCCGTCAGCCGCGCCATGGGCGGCAGTTGCTCGATGCCGCTGGCCGCCCACGCCACGCTGGACGGCGCACGGCTGCAACTGGATGCCGCCTGGGGCGACCCCGAAGGCGCGCCGCGCCTGGTTACCGCGTCGGGCCACGCCGACGTGGCCGAAGGGGCCGACGCCGAGGCGCTGGGCCAGCGCGTGGCGGCCGATCTGCGGGCTGGCGGGGCGCATTGACGGTGCTGCGCGTGCTGGTGACCCGCCCGGCGCCCGAGGCGCAGCGCTGGGCGCGTGAGCTGGGCGCGCGCGGCATCCACGCCGAAGCCCTGCCGCTGATCGACATCGTGCCGGCGCCCCTGCAGGGCGACTTGCTGCGCGCGCGCCAGCGCCTGGGCGACTACCACGCCGCGATGTTCGTCAGCGGCAATGCGGTGCTGGGGTTTTTGGGGTCGAATGAGCCTCAGGCGCTTGACGCACCTGCGCTGGATGCTATCGAAACAAGAGCTTGGTCGCCCGGCCCCGGCACCACGGCGGCGTTGACGAAGGCGGGCTGGCCCGCCGAACGCATCGACGCGCCTGCGCCCGACGCGCCGCAGTTCGATTCGGAATCGCTGTGGGCGCGCGTCTCGTCGCAGGCCGTGCACGGCACGCGGGTGCTGATCGTGCGCGGCTCGGCGGCGGACGGCGTGGCGGCGGGCCGCGACTGGCTGGTGGCACAGCTGGCGGCGGCGGGCGCCGTGGTCGACCAGGTGGCGGCCTACCGGCGGCTGGCGCCGGAGCTGGATGCGGTGCAAGGCGCGCGCGCGTGCGCTGCGGCGGGCGATGGCACGCTGTGGCTGTTCAGCAGTTCGGAGGCCATCGGCAACCTGCTGGAATGCCAGCCGGGCGTGGACTGGCGCGGCGCGCGCGCGCTGGTCACGCACCCGCGCATTGGCGAAGCGGCGCGCGCCGCCGGTTTTGGCGCGGTGTACGACACCCGGCCCACGCTGGAGGCGGTGGCCGCGTCGATAGAATCGCTTCGATGATGCCCGAGCCGACCCCCCGCGTTGCCGTCTGCGCCCCCCCGCGCCGCCGGCGCCGGACGCCGGGGCCGATCCCGCCAACGGCGCTCAGTCGGCAGCGCGCCTTGACGCCACGCCTCGGCCTGCCGGGCTGCAGCCGGGGCTGGTGGTGGCGTGGCTGCTGGCCGCCATCGGGCTGACGGCCAGCGTGGCGCTGTGGCAGAAGGTGTCGGGCATGCAGGAGCAGCTGGCCCGGCAAAGCGCCGACGCCGGCACGCAGTCGGTCGAAGCCCGCACGCTGGCGCGCCAGGCCGAGGAAAATGCGCGTGGCCTGGCCGCCAAGGTGGCTGCCCTCGAAACCAAGGTCGCCGACATGGCGGTCTACCGCACGCAACTCGACGCGCTGGTGCAAAGCGTGGCGCGGGCGCGCGACGAAAACCTGGCGGTGGACCTGGACGCCGCCCTGCGCGTGGCGCAGGACCAGACCCAGCTGACCGGCAGTGTCGAGCCGCTGCTGGCCGCACTGCGCACCGCCGAGCGGCGCCTGACGCGCTCCAGCGACCCGCGCCTGGCGCCCGTGGCCCGCGCGGTGGCGCGCGATCTGGAACATGTGAAGAACGCCAGCATTCCCGACGCCGCGGGCCTGCTGGCGCGCATCGACCTGCTGCTGCGGCAGGTGGACGACCTGCCGGTCGCCAACGACGTGGGCCGCACCCGCCCGGGTACGGCGCCGCGCGGTGCAGCGGCACCCCCCGGCGCCTGAAAGCGCCTGGGCGCGGCTGTGGCACAGCGTGCTGGATCAGGCCCACGGCCTGGTGCGCGTCAGCCGCGTGGAGCGGCCCGAAGCCAGCATGCTCAGCCCCGAGCAGGCGTTTTTCGTGCGCGAAAACCTCAAGCTGCGCCTGCACGGCGCGCGCCTGGCGCTGCTGGCGCGGCAGTACGAGGCGGTGCGCAGCGACCTGTCGGCGGCGTCGACCCAGCTGGGCGCCTGGTTCGACCCGGCCTCGCGCCGCACCCAGTCGGCCGCCACCACGCTGCAGCAGATCCAGGCCGGCACGCGCTCGGCCGATCTGCCGCGCGTTGAAGACACGCTGACCGCACTGGGCACCGCGATCGCCGCCGCCAACGCGGTGGGCAGCGCCGACGCGCCGAGGGGCCGGTAGTGCCCATGCGCGCCGCGCTGTGGCTCATCGGCCTGTTTGCCATGGCCGTGGCGCTGGCGCTGTTTGCGGGCGAGAACCAGGGCACGGTCACGGTGTTCTGGCCGCCGCACCGGATCGATGTGTCGGTCAACCTGGCGCTGCTGCTGCTGGTCGGCCTGTTCGTGCTGCTGCATCTGGCCCTGCGCGCCTTGGCGGCGGTGCTGGAATTGCCGCGCCAGGCGCGTCGCTGGCGTGCGCTGCAGCGCGAGCGCGCCACCCAAGCCCTGCTGCTGGACGCCATGACGCAATTCGGCGCCGGGCGCTTTCTGCGCGCGCGCAAGGCCGCCGAAGGCGCGTTGGCGCGCGAACAGGCACTGGCCGAAGGTGCGGCCGCGCTGCCCCACGCCCTGCCGCTGCGCGCGCTGGCCCACATGACGGTGGCCGAAAGCGCCCATGCGCTGCAGGACCAGGCCACGCGCGACGCCCACCTGGGGCACGCGCTCGATACCGCGGCCACCGCAGGCGCGCCGCCCGAGCTGCGCGAAGGCGTGCTGCTGCGCGCCGCCGGCTGGGCGCTGAACCAGCGCGACCCCGCCGGTGCGCTGACCCGTCTGGAGCAATTGCCCGCTGGCGCCACGCGGCGCACGGCCGCGCTGCGCATCAAGCTGAAGGCCGCCCGTCAGGCGGGCCGCGTGGCCGAGGCACTGGACACGGCGCGCCTGCTGGCCAAGCACGGCGCGTTTTCGCCCAGCGCCGCGCGCAGCCTGATGCGCGGCCTGGCCGCCGAATTGATCGGCCAGGCGCACGACCCGGCGCAGCTGCAGGCGGTGTGGCATTCGCTGGACCCGGCCGAACGCACCATGCCCGAACTGGCGCTGCGCGCCGCGCAGCGTCTGCTGGCCCTGGGCGGCGACCATGCGCTGGCGCGGCAGTGGCTGCGGCCGGTGTGGGACGAGATGCTGGCCCTGCCCGAATCCTTCAGCGCCGCGCACCGCGCGCGCCTGGCGGACGTGCTGGAGTCCGGCATGGTGGCCACGGGCGAATCGTCGGACCAGGAATGGCTGGCGCGCGTCGAATCCGCCGCGCAGGCCAACCCGCGCGACCCCACGCTGCAATACCTGGCCGGCATGGCCTGCCTGCACCGCGGCCTCTGGGGCCGGGCGCAGTTGCTGCTGACGCAGGCGACGCGTTCATTGACCGACGAGCGCCTGCAGCGCAGCGCCTGGCGCGCGCTGGCCCGACTGGCCGAGCAGCGGGGCGATCAGCCCGCCGCCAGCGCCGCGTGGAAGCAGGCGGCGCAGGGGCGGGGTTGAGCGTCGCGGGGCTGGCTGCGCACCGCGTCAAGCCCTGGCGCTATCACGCACTTCCGCGCGCTGGTGGAATTACCGCAGGTGCGGGAGCTTGTCGCCGCCGAAGTGTCCAAGGGCAACGACCGTCTGGCGCAGGTCGCGCAGATCAAACGCTTTCACCTGCTGACCAAGGAACTGGATCACGACGACGGCGAAGTCACCGCCGCCATGAAGGTGCGGCGCTCGAGCATCTACAAGACTTACGCGGCGGAGATCGAGGCGCTCTACGCGTGACGCCCGGTGCACCGTGGCGGCGGGCGTGCCATCACCTGTTGCGATGGGGCGATGGGAATCGAAGAAACCTATTGAACCCGCATGAAACCTCACTTTTTCAATGTGGTTTACGCGCGTTCCCCTGCCCGTTCCCCGGCATTTGGGACTGTGAAGACGGACACGAACCCATGTCTTTTTAGGCGCTTCACGCCACCCAAAAAGTGTCCGCTTGAGCGGACGGTTTTGAGGTATGGCCACCTCGCGTCTGCGCACCTACTGCACCCAGACCAACGTCCGGAAAATTTTCCGGACGTTGGTCTGGCACCCTGCCGTCTGCGCACCTACTGCACCCTGAAAAGGTGGAAATATTTCCACCTTTTTGGTCTGGCACCCTGCCGTCTGTGCACCTACTGCACCCGCTTGCACATCAAGTGCAGCTCACGCCCGGCGCTGCGCACGTCTGCCACATGCGTGATGCCGTAGAGCGTGCCCGAGTGGTTCACGCGCATCGCTGACGTGACGCCCGGGCGATACCGCAGCCGCACGCGCGCAGTCACTTCGCTGACGGCGGCCACGGTTGCAGTCGGATGCACGGCAACGGCACGCGCCAGGGCCATGGCCAGCCGCGTCAGCTTGGCGTGTTCGTCGCTGCCGACGGGCGCCGATTCGATGGCGTGCTGGGTGCGCGCCAGATTGGCGGCCAGCACCAGGTCGCTGTCCGTCCAGGTGTCACGCGGGCGGCTGGTCACGATGGCCCGCCAGAACGGTTTGCACGGCTCGGGCAGGGTGACGTAGCCCGGCGGCTCCAGCGGGCCTTGTGCGGCGTTCTGGTGCGCCTGAACAGCGGCCTTGGCGCTGTCCGATCGGTGACGGCGGGGCGTGGGCTTCATTGCCTATTTTTTAAGCAGGTAGCGATGATTCGATGGACAGGGGGCGGTCTGGTCCTGGCGGTTGCTGGTGATTTTTCGCAGCAGCGCGGGCAGCGGCTCGCTGTTCCACGGATGATTCGGGTCAAGCGGCATGCCGTGCGCGTCGCAGCCCATCGGCACGCGCTTGCCTTCATCGGCGGCGGTCTTGCGCGAGTGGCATTCGTGGCACAGAGGTTGCAGTGACTCGCGCCGGTTGTCATCGGCGCCATTCATGTGGTCAACGTCCGTCGCCCGCACGATCAACCCACGGGCCTTGCAATGCCTGCACAGCGGTTCATCGGCCAGCACGGACGCGCGCAGTCGCTGCCAGGCTGCGCCATTCAAGGGCAGCGTGCGGCGCGGGTCTGCATCGCGTCCGCTGCGCTTGCTCATGCCGCGCCCTTGGGTGGCGGATTGGGCCGGTAGTGGGTGGCCTTGATGGCGGGCAGGTTTTCCAGCTTGCGGGCCTCGGCAGGCAGCAGCCAGCCGGCCCCGATGCCGGATGCGTAGAACGCGGCGCGCACTTCGCTGTCACCCCGCAGCAGCCCCTCCGCGCTGAACTCGGGGTAATACAGGCGCTTGCCCGCATCGGTCAGCAACTGGCGGCTGATGGCGCCTTCCCATGCGGCCATGTGGCGGCCCAGGCAGTGCGTGACGAACCAGCGATTCACCTGCACGGCGTTGCTGTAGTTGGCCTCGCCCAGGTCGGCCAGCAGCGGCGGCGGCACCTTGAAGATGCGGGCCACTTCCTGCACGCTGAACTGTCGGGCGGCGATGTACTCGGCATCCTCAAGGCTCATGCTCAAGGGCACGAAGTCGGCGCCTTCCTCAAGCACGGGCGTGCGGCCCGCATTGGATGCGCCCGCGTACTGCGTCTGCCAGGATTGCTTCAGGCTCTCGCGCTGTTCGGCCTTCAGCTTGCCGGGCATCTTGATGATGCCGCTCAGCTTGGTGCCATTGGTGAAGTTGGCCACACCGTGCTGCGATTCGGCCAGCGCCAGCTCGATCACGCTGCGCGCAGCCTGAATAGGTGACTGGCCGATCAGGGGATCAGGCCCAGCGCGGTGGCGCAGGTGAAACACTTCATCAGGCAGCAGGCGCTCGCGCTTGCCGTCGCGGTCGGTGTAGTCGAACCCGCCGATGGCGTCCCCCTTGCGCAGCACGTTGACGCGCTCGGGCGCCAGCGGGATCAGCGCACGCACCTGGCCATCGTTGCCCCGGATCACGCGCGCGTAACTGTTGCCGTGCAGCAGCATGGCAGCGGTCATCCATTCGATGAACTCCTGCGAACTCTGGTGCTCGTTCGGCTCGCGGTGCAGGCACTTGTGCAAGGCGTGGTCATCGGCGGGCGTGCGGCTGTCATCGCCGCGCTTGTACAGGCGCAGCGGTAGGGTGCCGATGGCCTCGGATATGACGGCGACGGCACCATAGACGGCGGCCACGGACTGCGCCGACTCGGGCGTGATGCTGGCCGTGCGCAGGGCCTGGAAGGCGGCCCAGGTGTCGTTCGGATTGGTGGCCCGGCGTTCAAAGCCCAGGGCGCGGGCGGTGCGTTCGATCAGTCCCATACACAGGTTTCCAGCCAAAGGGCGCGCGTGTCGTTGCTGCGGATGGCCTGGCGCGAGCGCAGGGCGACCGTGGTGTCGGCATAGGCCGGGTCTGCCGTCAGGGTGATTTCCACCAGGTCAACGTCGAGCAGCTCGCGCACCAGTTGCGCGCCGCGCTGTTCCCAGCGGTCGCCGCCATCGCGCACGCGAAAGCCGAATGAACAGCCCGCCACGTCGCCGCGATCCACCAGAATGGCCAGGTCGCGGCCATGCGTGGTGTCGGGCAGGGCCAGCTCGAAGGCCAGCCCCTTGGTGTCTTCGCGCAGTTGCAGCGTGCCCCCGCGCGTGGTGCCCAGCAGGGCATCGCCCTGATGGTGGTACAGGGCGCGAATGTTGGTGCCGCTTTGCAGGGAATTGCGAAAGGCGCCATTGCGGATCACCTCGACGAAGTCGCCCAGAACGGCCTCGCTGTTGAAGATCGCGGCGTAGCCGGTCAGCGTCTTGCCGTTGCTGCGCAGCTCGCCAGTGGAGCGGACTTCCAACATTCGCAGCCCCTTAGGCGATGGCCAGGTCTTCCACCACCACGAACGCTTCGGGGCGGCGCACCACGGCATCCATCGTGTGCAGGATGCGCAGTTGAACGTCGCCTTTTTCGTAGTAGCCAGCGGCGTAGGGGTTGGCCAGCACTTCGGTGGCGCCCCATTCGCCGATCACCATTTCGCTGAAGTCGCCGACGATCATGCGGCCCTTGGCAGGACTGCCTGCCTTGGCATCCAGCTGGTTGGTGACGTGCGCGGCCAGGCCGTTGACGGTGCCGCCTTGCAGGATGTATTCGGCGCCTGCGGTGGTGCTCTTGAGCGTGGCGCCCAGCTTGGTGGCCACCTTGGCGTGCGTCAGGATGGCATTGGGCGTGACGTTGACCAGCGCCAGCTTTTCGAACACGGCCAGCACGGCGGCCCAGTCGAGCGTCGCCAGGGATGCGGTCTGCACGCCCGACACGTTCAGGATGCCCACCGGCTGCTTGGCGGCGGCGGTGCCGTGAATCAGCGCCTTGTCCACGGCCAGGCCGATCACGGCGGCGATATCGTCGCGCAGCAGTTGCTCGATGGCCGGATTGCTTTGCAGCGCCAGTTGGCGGCTGAACGCGGTCAGCGCACCTACGTGCTTCGGTTCCATGCGGATGCTGGCGTAGCCCGGATTGCTTTCCGTCAGCGGGTCGCCCTCGTTCAGCCAGTACGCGGTGCTGGCGCTGGCCGCCTTGGGGATCACCACGTCGCCACGCAGGCCGGACAGCACACGGGCGCCCAGGCTGCGCACGATGGTCGAATTGCGCAGCAGGCCGATGAATTGGTCGGCGCGGTTGTCGTCGGGCACGATGGCGGCATTTGCCGTGGTGGTCATCGTGGCGCGCTTTTCAAACACGCTCGACGGGATCAGCACGCCACCGTGGCGCGCCTCGATGCCCTGGCGCTTGGCCTCTTGCTGGAACTCGGCCAGTGCGCCCGTGACGGCGCGTTGCTCGATCTGCGCGCGGATGGCGTCGGTGACGTTGACGGCGCCTTCCATGTCGGCGCGCGGCTTGTCGGCAGGCTGGCCCAGGCTGCGGCGCTCGGCATCTTCCAGGAACTGCGCGCGTTGCTCTTGCGCCTCCAAGCCCTGAATCTCGCCCTTCAGCTTGTCGAAGGCGGCGGTTTCGTCGGCAGACAGCGGGCGGTTCTCGCCCTGGGCCTTGGCCAGCACGGCGCGCATCTCGGTCACTTTCAGGGCGCGGGCTTCGCGCAGGTCGTTCAGTTTCATCGTGGTCTTTCTTTGCAAAGAATGAAGATGAACTGAGATGTAGCGCACTTCAGAAACGATAGCAACAGGGCGTTTTTTGGTGCGCGCTCATGGTGGTTTATGGTGCGAACGGCCGTTTTGCGTCGTTGCACATTCGCCACGGATGAAGGGGTCACACGTCGATCACCACGCTTGTGGGGTCGGCCACTGCGCAGGCCGCCCGCAGCCGTGCCTTGGCCTTCGTTTCCTGGCGCCGCGCGTCGTTCACCGCCGGCACGCTGTAGTGCTTCAGCGCCTCGGCGTGTTGCTTGGTGACGGCGATGCGCACCAGGCGGGCGCGGTTCCATTCGATGGCGGCGACGGCCGCCGCTTGCATTGCTTTGTTCATGCGGTCATTCCCCACGCGAAGCGGTAGCGGCTGGCCTTATTGCCCGCGCCCTTGGACACCAGCGTCAGCACGCCATCGGCAACCAATGACGCCAGCATCTTGTTCGCGTCGGTGTAGTGCACGCCGATCACTTCACCAGCTTGGCGCGCACCGAGAAAGAAGGGTTCCGGCGCATGGTGCGCATTCAAGGCCGCGCACAAGCGCACCAGGTGGTGGCCACGGTCGCCGTAGCCAAGGGCCGCAATGCCAGCCGGCAGCGGCGTGGCGTCGATGTTGTCGATGATGTTTTGCATGGTTTGTCCAAAAGGGTGCTGTACGTTGTCGAAGCCGTAAACGAAGTCTTGCAGCGTGACGGCGAAGTCCTTGGTTTCGATCACCGGCAGTGCAAGCGCGTGCCACTCTTCAGCGATGGCGCGCAACTCCGCACGGGTCGCGCTCGGGTTCGCCGCCTTGATGTAGCGGGCCAACTTGAACAGGCAGGCGTTGCGCTGGCCCGCCTGCGTGGGCAAGGTGTCAGGTGGGATACCTACAGAAGAAGACAGAGGACTACAGAGGATTGCATCAGCCCTCTTCTGTAGGTGACTGCCCAGCTCGGCAGCGACAGCAGAAAAGCCGGGTAGGGGCTTCAATGGCCCTTGCACGAGCGGGTGGCCCGTGACTGTCAGATAGCGGGCGCTGGCGTACAACTCGACATTCAGGCCGTCAAGGATGCCGCGCTTCCCTTTTGGTAGCGGGTCGGCATACCCAAAGCCGCGCAGGCCCGTGCCGCTGGGTGACAGCTCGACATATCCGCAGCCGATGCGATCCAGCAAGGCCAGCGCGGCGGGCGCGGGCGTGGTGTCGTTCACGCACTTATCCAGGTCGATACCGACAATGCCGTCGCCATTCAGTGCGAAGCCGACGCCTAGATAACCGCCCTCGTCATAGGCCGTGCGCGCCTGATCGAACGTCGCCCAGGTGGTCGGGTCTGTGGAACTTGCCCTGCTGTTGACGGCGGTCGGGCAGTACGGCACCTTGTCCTTGGGTGGGTCGTTCCTCCAAACAACCCAGCGGGGCAGGGCACGCAATTCGCCGGGGATGGCGGCGAAGTCGGGTGCGAGCATGTCAGGCTCCCGAGTATTTCGCGGCAGGACTCAAAATACTTTTGAACCTGCCCATGAAGTCCTGCATGGACTGGGTTTCAGCCTGTTCAATCTCGATGGCGTGATTCCAGGCCTCAATGTCCAGCAAGGCGTCTATCCGCTGTTCCAGGCGCTTGCGCAGGATCACCGGGGATAGTGCATCAACCTCCCAGCACCGATGGCCGTAGCGGCCTGTGAACCAGTCGTAGCGGGTGTCATTCTTCTTGTCGGATGCAGGGAACCATGGCAGTTCGGTGCGCGCGTGCACGTCGCGTGCTTCCAAGGCAATGCGCTCGATAGTGGCCTCGCCGCCGTACCTGCCCAGCCTTGCCGGCAAATCAACCTCGGACATGTGCAGGCCGCTGCAATCCCAGTCGCCGATGTAGAGGATGGTCAGCGGCTTGGTGTTGTCCAGTGTCTCTTGCGCTATGCCGTAGAGGGAAGTCGCGCTGCCGTAGCCGTGCATGACGCGGAACGTCACGCCGTGCTCGTTCAGCACGGGCGCCACGGTGCCCCGGATGGTGCCTTTCTCGCTCCACACTTCCACGCGGCGCGGCTGCATGGCCCAGTAGTCTTTGCGGTAGCCGTTGACGGCGGCGCGAATGATCTGCTCGGGGTTGGCCCACGTGCTGACGCGCTCGGCTTCGCGGGTTTCGTCAACGATCCAGCCCCAGGGAATCACGCCTTGCTCGCGTGCCCAAACCAGTTGCTTGCTGACGCTGCCGGTGCTGTTCTTACCCATGTCGGGAATCAGCTTTTCAATGAACAGGCGATAGCACACGGCGCGAACCGATGCGGGCTGAATTTCCTCAAGAATGCGCCGCGCAGCTTCAACCAGCGCGAGCGTCTTTGCTGACTTGCCGCGTCCCATTACTGCACCGCCTTGCTGTCAGCCCTCGCACTCAACCACGCCGACACGTCGGCAGCTATCCATCGTGTGCAGCGTGTGCCGTCTTTGATCGGGTTTGGAAAATCGCCAGCAGCGACCTTGCGGCGGATGGTGGACTCAGACAGGCCCGTGATTGCAATGACGGTCTGAATCTTCAATAGCGCAGTAGCAATCTGGATTGCATGCAGCGGTTGATGCTGCGCGCGCTTGCGTTCAATGGAAGGATTTGTCGATAGCACGATGAAGCCTTTGTAAAGGCTTGGCCATCGGATCATGTGAAGTGACAGCCAAGCGTTTCAAACGCAACGGGTGAACCCGTCGCACGCTTCGCCGCTCAGATACCTGCGTTGACCTCGGGCCTTCCTCGGGTGAAGGCGCTTGCAAAGCTGGTTGCAAGCGGTCTGACTTTTCGCGCTTCTGAACTATTTGGCAGGGCTACGACTTACGATGTGTCTGAGCTAAACGGGTGCTGCGCCCGCCCCATTAACACATCTGCTACGGCCTCGCCGGCTGTTCTTGGGTGCGGAATATAGCACCCACTGACGGAATATGAAAGGTGCCAGCCCAGCCCGTCAGGGAAACGGGTGTTCGCGCCGTCGCGCTAGGGCTGGCGATTCAATTAGTTCGTGCTGACTTGATCGGGCATCTTGCCGCGCGCTCGCCACTTGGCCACTTCCGCTTGTGCCTGGCGGCGGTTTTCCATTCGCTGCAAGACGGCTTGGTGAAGACGCTCTAGCTGGTCGCAGTCAAGCCAAAAGTCTTGTGCAAGCGGAATATCCTTGATGAGCTGCTCCACTGTTCTGACAAAGGCAGCGCGGCGCAGCGGGCGCGCATGGGCTTCCCATGTCGTGTAATCGAAATAGCAGAAAAAGCGTCCGTTATCGATGGCTTCGTCGCCAGTGCGCTCGTCTTTCTGCGCGAGCGTCTTCAGCACGGCCCCGTGCATCGCAACTGCCGCTCGGTTCGCTAGTTCCATCGCGTCCGGCTTCGGCTGAGGCTTAGGCATGTCGGTGAAGTCCGTTTCGGCAATGAATCGGCCACTCTGTTCGATCTTGACCGTCTGAGGCAAATTCTGGTTGTCCATTCCTCAGCCCTCCTTCGCCAGTCGCATGCAGTCCCGATCCAGGCGCATGCCGATGTTCAGCAGATTGCCTTCCAGGCGCACCAGGGCGGCGCGCAGTGGGCTATCGGTCACGCCCCCGATCAAGCGGCCCAGCGCCATGATTTCGTCTTGCAGGCGGCCTATTCCGGCCTCCACGTCCCGCGCTGCGGTATCCTTCAATTCAGCCATTGCTTCACTCCTTTGATTGATGGTCAGGGGTCGGTCGTGTTGCAACCACTTCCGGCCCCGCACTCGCCACCGATAGGCCGCGCGGTGGCATCGCGGTTTCTCACGCGCGCAGTTTCACCACGTCGGCGCCCTTGCGCAGCTTGTCCAGGTAGTTGGCCCACTTCTTCATCATGTCGCGGCGCTGATTCATGTACTGCGCCCGGTCGTAGGCCATGCCCAGCGGCCCAGCCTTGCCGTGGGCCAGCTGGGCTTCGATCACGTCCGCTGCGACGTTCAGTTCCTCCGCGATCAGCGTGCGCGCCATCGCCCGGAACCCGTGCGCCGTCATCGTTTCGTTGTCGTAGCCCATGCGGCGCAGTGCGGTATTCACGGTGTTCTCGGACATGCACCGGCCTTCGCCCAGCAGGGACGGGAATACATACTTGTGGTGGCCCGTCAGTGGGCGCAGGCGCTCCAGGCTGGCCAGGGCTTGCGGCGACAGCGGCACGTAGTGCGGGCGCCCGCTCATCTTGGCCTGCTTGGTGCGCTTCATCTTCGCGGCGGGGATCGTCCACATGGCCTTGTCGAAGTCCAGTTCTGCCCATTCCATTTGCCGAATTTCGCCAGGGCGCTGGAACGTCAATGCCGACAGCAGCAGCGCCTCGCGCGTCACCGGGCTGCCGTTGTAGATGTCGATATCGCGCAGCAGTTGGCCCGCCTGCTTCGGTGTCAGCACGGCAGCCATGTGGCGCACCAGCACGGCCTGCAGGGCGTCTTTCAGGGGCGCGGTGGGGTCGTTGGTAGCGCGGCCCGTGGCGATGGCGTAGCGGAACGTCTGGCCCGCGTACTGGCGCAGCGAATGGGCGGTTTCGCGCTTGCCTTGCTTTTCCACGCGGCGCAGGGTGTCCAGGACCAGCGGCGGGGTGATGCTGTCCACCGGCAGCGAGCCGATGAACGGGAAGATGTTCGCCTCGGACATGCGCAGCCACTTGCCAGCGTAGGCGGCGCTCCACTCGCGTTCTTTCAGGGCGTGCAGCTCGCGCGCGACGGCCTCGTAGGTGTTCGCGCTGCTGACGCGGGCCACGGCCTTGTCGGCCTTGCGCTGCTGAACAGGGTCAACCCCGGTCGATAGCAGCTTGCGGGCGTCGTCGCGGGCAAAGCGGGCGTGCTTCAGCGAAACGTCTGGGTAGGTGCCCAGCGCGAGCCGCTTTTCTTTGCCCAGGTGGTAGTACTTCCAGAACCAGCGCTTGCTGCCGGCTTGCGAAACTTCCAGGTACATGCCGCCGCTGTCGGTGAAGCGTGCAACACGCTTGCCTGGCGGGCAGGTGGCCCTCTGAATCTCGATGTTCGTCAACATGGCGTAGGGGAACAACTTTCGGAAAACCCCCGAAAAATCGGGTCGTTCCCCTAGTTGTACCCCTAACCGGACTGCAATTCAATGGCGCATCATGAACGCCACTGGCGGCTAAATTCGCCTAAGTCGTTGATTTATTTGGGGATTTGACGGAACATGGTGCGTCATGAAATGTTCCGATGGAGCGGGCGATGGGAATCGAACCCACGTCTTGAGCTTGGGAAGCTCAGGTCCTGCCATTGAACGACGCCCGCCGATGGTTGAGCAGGGATTCTAGCGGAGCGCTTCTGCGGCCTGCAGGCCGCTGCGCACGGCGCCTTCCAGTGTGGCGGGGTAGGGGCCGGCGACGTAGTCGCCGCACACCGACAGGCCGGGCGCCACGTCGGCCGGCGGGCGCTTCAGGGCGGGGGTGCAGCTGAAGGTGGCGCGCTTTTCGGTCACGGTGAGCAGCGGCGTCACGCGCAGGCCCAGCTGCAGCGCAGCCTGCGCGGTGACGGCGGCTTCGAGCGATGCGGCGTCACCGTGGCTGTGGCTGACCACGAAGGCGTACAGCCGCGTGGGCGCGTCGGTGGGCGCGTCGGTGGGCGCGATGGCGTCGCGCCGGAACACGAACTGGGCCGGCGCTTGGCCGCTGGAGCGCAGGGCCAGCATGGGCGATGGCAGCGGCGCGTCGGTGTCGGCCGCCTGGGCGTACACCGTGGTGATGGGACGGTGCGGTAATTGGGCGCTGGCGCACCACTCGTCTGCCTGAGTTGCTATGACTTGTGTAGCGACATGGGCTGTCTGGGCCAACAGTCGTACGGCACCGAACGACGACGTGGCGAGGATGACGCGGTCGAATGGCTCACCGTCGACGTGCCAATGCGGCGACGACCAGCGCAGCGCCTCGACGCGCCGACCTGTCAGCACGCGGCCACCGCGGCCGACCAGCCAGCGCGCCGCCGCGTCGGGCAGCAGGGCGCTCAGATCGACGCGCGGGATCAGCAGGTGCGAGCCGCCGCGTTCGCTGAACATCGCGTCGTGCAGAACGCGCAGAAACACCTGCGCGCTGGCCTCGGCCATCGGCGTGTTGAGCGCCGAAATGCACAGCGGCTCGATGAATTCGCCGAGCAGGCGCGGCGACAGCGCGTGGCACAACTGCGCCACCGTGAGCTGCGGATTGCATGCAAACCCCGCAGCGCGCCAGGCCTGCGCGGTGCGCAGCAGCGCCAGCTTGTCGCGCCACGGCCAGCCCCGCGCCGCCAGAATGCCCGCCAGCGCGTCCAGCGGCGGCGGCAGGTCGGGCAGCGCCAAGCCGCTGCCGTCGGGGTAGCGCAGCGTCAAGGGCAGGCGCAGCAGCGCGGCGTCGGGGTCGACGCCCACGGTGCGCATCAGCGCCAGGCTGTCGCGGTAGGCGCCGATCAGCACGTGCTGGCCGTTGTCTGCCATCACCGTGCGGCCGTCTGGCAGCGCCAGCGGCACGCCCCGCGCGCGGCCGCCCAGCGTGCGGGCGGCTTCGAACACGGTGACGTCGTGCCCCCGTTCGGTGGCGCGCACCGCCGCCGCCATGCCGGCCCAGCCCGCGCCGATGATGGCGACTTTCATCGAACAACTTTCTTCTGAACGCAAAAGACGCAAAAGCTGCGCAAAAGACGCAAAACGCAAGCCTTCATGTCTTTTGATTCTGCGACTTTTGCGCGTCTTTTGCGCCCTTTGCGTTCAAGAAAAGCCTCAAAAACGGCCAAGCGCCTGCATCTTCCACGCCAGCCACAGCTTGCGCAGCGGCGTCAGTGCGATGCGCTGGTGCAGCACCTGGAAGTTGTCGGCCTCGATTTCGCGCAGCAGCGTGCGGTAGATGCTGGCCATCATCAGCCCCGGTTTCTGGCTGCGGCGGTCGGCTTCGGGCAGCAGCGCCAGGGCCTTGTCGTATGTGTCCTGGGCGCGCTGGGCCTGGAACTTCATCAACTGGACGAAGCGGTCGGAGTACTGGCGGTCGAGGATTTCGTGCGCCTTGACATCGAAGCGCTTCAGTTCGTCGACCGGCAGGTAGATGCGGCCGCGCCGCGCGTCCTCGCCCACGTCGCGGATGATGTTGGTCAGCTGAAACGCCAGGCCCAGCGTGTGGGCGTATTCGGTGGTTTGCGGCTGCGTCTGGCCGAAGATGCGGGCCGACACTTCGCCCACCACGCCGGCGACCAGGTGGCAGTATTTCTCCAGCGCGACAAAGTCGAGGTAGCGCGTCTGCGTCAGGTCCATCTGGCAGCCGGCGATCACGTCCTGCAGGTGTCGCTGCTCGATGCCGAATTCGGGCACCCAGGGCATCAGCGCCTGCATCACGGGGTGGCTGGGCTGGCCCTGGAAGGCCTTTGCCACCTCGGTGTGCCACCACGCCAGCTTGGTGGCGGCCACGCCGGGGTCGCTGACTTCGTCCACCACGTCGTCTACCTCGCGGCAGAAGGCGTAGAACGCCGTGATGGCGGCGCGGCGCGGTGGCGGCAGAAACAAAAAGGCGTAGTAAAAGCTGCTGCCCGAGGCGGCGGCTTTCTGCTGGACGTAGTCCTGCGGCGATGCGGGGGTGACGGCGCTCACGGGCTGCATTGTCCCATCGGGGCGCGGCGCCGCCGGTCAGGCCGCCAGGCCCTGGTACGCGAGCTGCTTGAATGCCACCGTGTAGGCGTTGCCAAAGCCCAGGTAGCGCTGGGTCATCAGCACGCCGGCGGTGCCCAGGCGCGGGTTGATCCACCACATCGTGCCGGCCATGCCGCCCCAGCTGACTTCGCCCGCCGCGGTGGGTGGATCGAGCGGGCCGGGGTGGTCGAGCACCGCAGAGCCGAGGCCGAACACGCGGCCCGGGTGCACCGGCGCATCCGGAAAGCGCACGCACAGGCCGGGCGGCAGGTGGTTGCGGCCCATGTCGGCCACGGTCTCGGGCTTCAGCAGCGTCGGGCCGCCCGGCATCAGCGCCTGCAGCAGCCGCACCGTGTCGTCCAGCGACGAGATCAGGCCGCCGCCGCCGGCTTCGCGTAGGCCGGGCGTGCGGTAGGCGCCGGGGTAGGGCACGTCGTCCAGCCGCATCAGACCGGGCACAGTGGGGTCGGTGCGGTCGGTGCCCACATACAACACGGCCAGCCGCGCGGCCTGGCGGTCGTCCAGGACGAAGGCGGTGTCGGCCATGTCCAGCGGCTCGAAGATGTGGCGCGAGAAGAAGCGACCCAGCGACGCCCCCGAAACCACCTCGACCAGCCGGCCCAGCACGTCGGTGGCCAGCGAATATTCCCACTGCTCGCCGGGGTGAAACGCCAGCGGCAGGGCGGCCATCTCGGCCACCAGCTGGGCGTTGGACAAGCTGGGCCGGTGCACGCGCGCCTGCCGGTAGGCGTCGTTCAGCAGCGCGCCGGGGTTGAACAGGCCATAGGACAGCCCCGCCGTGTGCGTCATCAGGTGGCGCACCGTGATGGGCCGCCGCGCCGGCTCCACGTCGCCCAGGCTCGTCGCGCCGGGGCGCAGCACCTGGCGCTGGGCCAGTTCGGGCAGGTAGCGCTCGATGGGGTCGTCCAGCCCCAGCTGGCCTTGCTCCACCAGCAGCAGGATGGCGCAGGACGTCACCAGCTTGGTGTTGGAGAACACGCGAAACAGGTGGTCGTCGCGCAGTGGCACGTTGGCCTCGATGTCGGCATGGCCGCAGACGAAGCGGTCGACCACGTCGCGGCCGCGCAGCAGGGCCGTCGATACGCCGGGCAGAAAGCCCGCGTCCACCTGCTGTTGCAGGGCAGCGTGCAAGGGGGCGAAAGCGCTGGATGTCATGGCTTATCCGGTCACGAAACGGCGTACGGGACATTGTGCTGCCGCGGTGCCGGCGCGGCTGTCACATCCACAGCATGCGCCACAGGATGCGTGGCGCGTCGGCCTTGCCCACGGTGGGGCGCTGGCGCAAGACGGCCGCGCCCAGCGTGTCGACCTGGTCCAGCACACGCAGCGCGCCCTGCACCACGGCCCGCAGCTCCCACCCCGCGCGGCCGGGAATGCGGTGCACCAGTTTCAAGCCTTTTTGCATGCTGGCGCTGGCGTGGTGTGCGCAGGCAGCTATTAAATTTGTAGTATTCTGGTCTGGCCGCAGGGCGACGAACTGGCGGGCGGCATCGGTGATGACGATGCCGTGCGCGGCGCATTCGGCCAGGGGCAGGTAGTAGCGGCCGCGCGGAATGTCCACGCTCAGGTCCTGCCAGAAGTTGATGAGCTGCAGCGCGGTGCAGATGGCGTCGCTTTCGGTCAGCGCTTCGTCGGCCGTCACGCCGTACAGGTGCAGCAGCAGGCGGCCGACCGGGTTGGCGGAGCGGCGGCAGTAGTCCAGCAGTTCGGGCCAGTCGGCGTAGGTGCCGCCCACGGCCGTCTTGCGCACGTCCTGTCCGAACGCCGAGAGCAGATCGTCCAGCGGCTGCACCGGCAGGTCGAACGCGCGCATCTGCGCCGTCAGCGGCGTGAACACGGGCGCCCAGCGGCGCGAGGGTGCGTGGCCAGTTGCCACCGCGTGCAGGTCGGCGCGGTAGGCCGCCAGATCGGCCAGGCGCTGGTCGGGCGAGGCATCGCCTTCGTCGGCCAGGTCGTCCGCCGTGCGGGCGAAGTGGTAGATGGCCGCGATGGGCGGGCGCAGGCGGGGCGGGCACAGCCACGACGCCACCGGAAAGTTCTCGTAGTGGTCGATGGCGGCAGAGGGTGCGGCGCGTGGCATGGGCGCGTCGATTGTGCCCGGGCGCCGCGTGGCAGTGCGGCATCTCCTCAATCCGAACTTGACACGCCCACCGCGCCTCATTTAGATTACTAACCAGTCAGTCATTAATTATTTCGGGATAAGGGTCATGCTGCCATCGCTGCGGATTGCCCAGGTGGGCGGAGTCGTGCTCGCCACCTTGTTGTTGGCCGCATGCGGCAAGCCGCCCGCGGTCGAGGAGCCGGTGCGGGCGGTCAAGCTCATCACCGTGGGCGAAGGGCGCTACCAGGCGGGCTACGAATATGCGGCCGACGTGCGCGCGCGGGTCGAGTCGCGGCTGGGCTTTCGCGTGGCGGGCAAGATCGTGCGCCGGGCGGTGGAGCCGGGCCAGCGTGTGCAGGCCGGCCAGCTGCTGGCCCAGCTGGACGCGCGCGACTACCAGCTGGCGGCCGATGCGGCGCGTGCGCAGGTCACGGCCGCCACCACGCAGCGCGACCTGGCCGCGGCCGACCTGAAGCGCTACCAGTCGCTGCGCGACCAGGGCTTCATCAGCGGGGCCGAGATCGAACGCCGCAGCGCCACACTGAAGGCGGCGCAGGCCACGCTGGACCAGGCGCGCGCGCAGCTCAGCAGCCAGGGCAACCAGGCCGCCTACACCCACCTGCTGGCCGACGCCAACGGCGTGGTCACGGGCATCGACGCCGAGGTGGGCCAGGTGGTGGCCGCCGGCACGCCCGTGGTGCGCGTGGCGCAGGACGGCCCGCGCGACGCCGTGTTCAGCGTGCCCGAAGACCGCGTGGCTGCCATGCGGCTGGGCCAGCAGGCCACGGTGCACGCCTGGGCCAGTGACGAGCAATGGTCGGGCACGGTGCGCGAAGTGGCGGCCGCCGCCGATCCGGTGACGCGCACCTACGCCGTCAAGCTGGCGCTGGCGGGCGCTGCGCCGCCGCTGGGCGCCACCGTCACCGTGGTGCCGCAGCAAAGCGGTGCGCAGGGCGCCGAAGTGATCAAGCTGCCGACCAGCGCGCTGTGGCAGCAGGGGCAGGGCAGCGCCGTGTGGGTGTATGACCCGGCCAGCAGCACCGTGCGCGCCCAGGCCGTGCAGGTGGCCGGCGCCGACGGCAACGACGCCGTGATCGCCGCCGGCCTGAAGCCCGGCATGCGCGTGGTGGCGACCGGCGTGCACGTGCTGAACCCTGGCCAGAAAGTCACGGTGTATCAGCCAAAATACGGTCCAGCGCCCGCTGCATCAGCAGCTGATGCTTCTAAAAGCATAGCTGACAAGGCTGCGGCCCCCGCCGCGCCCGGATCGCGCTGAAGGCCACGCATGAGCGAACACGCATCGCCCGTCGCCGGCGCCGCTGCGCGCAGCGAGCCCAAAGCCGGTTTCAACCTGTCGCGCTGGGCGCTGCAGCACGCATCGCTGGTGCGCTACCTGATGGTGGTGCTGATGCTGCTGGGCGTGGCGGCGTACTTCCAGCTGGGGCAGGACGAAGACCCGCCCTTTACCTTCCGCGTCATGGTGGTGCGCACCTTCTGGCCCGGCGCCACCGCGCGGCAGGTGGCCGACCAGGTCACCGACAAGATTGAGCGCACGCTGCAGGAAGTGCCGTACGCGGACAAGATCCGCAGCTATTCCAAGCCGGGCGAGTCGCTGATCATCTTCCAGCTGAAGGATTCGTCGCCGCCGCGTGACGTGCCGCAGATCTGGTACACGGTGCGCAAGAAGGTGGGCGACATCCGCTACACGCTGCCGCAGGGCGTGCAGGGGCCGTTCTTCAACGACGACTTCGGCGATGTGTACGGCGTGATCTACGCGCTGTCGGGCGACGGCTTCAGCCCGGCCGAGATGAAGGCCTTTGCCGACGACGCGCGCCAGCGCCTGCTGCGCGTGAAGGACGTCGCCAAGGTCGAGCTGTTCGGCGTGCAGGACGAGAAGATCTACATCGAAGCGTCGCAGCGGCGCCTGGCCAAACTGGGGCTGGACATGAACCAGGTGCTGGGCCAGCTGGGCGCGCAGAACGCGGTTGAATCGGCCGGCGCGGTGCAGACGCCGCTGGACGTGGTGCAGGTGCGTGTGGGCGGCCAGTTCAACGACGTCGCGCAGTTGCGCGCCATGCCCATCCGCGCCCCCGACGGGCGCCAGCTGCGGCTGGGCGACATCGCCGACATCCAGCGCGGCTACGTCGACCCGCCGCAGGTGAAGGTGCGGCACGACGGCCAGGAAGTCATTGCGCTGGGCGTGTCGATGGCCAAGGGCGGCGACATCATTGCGCTGGGCAAGGCGCTGCGCGAAGCCTCGGCGCAGATCGAGAAAACCCTGCCGGTGGGCGTGAAGCTGGCGCAGGTGCAGGATCAGCCGCATGCCGTGGCCGAATCGGTCAACGAATTCGTCAAGGTGCTGATCGAGGCGGTGGTGATCGTGCTGGCGGTGAGCTTTCTGTCGCTGGGGCTGCACAAGCGGCCCGGCAGCCACCCGCTGTGGCGCCGCTGGACGCTGGACATGCGCCCCGGCCTGGTGGTGGGCATCACCATCCCGCTGGTATTGTCCGTGACCTTTCTGGCCATGCAGTACTGGGGCATCGGGCTGCACAAGGTGTCGCTCGGCTCGCTCATCATCGCGCTGGGCCTGCTGGTGGACGACGCCATCATTGCCGTCGAAATGATGGTGCGCAAGATGGAGGAGGGCTACGACAAGTTCCGCGCCGCCACCTTCGCCTACGAGATCACCGCCATCCCCATGCTGACCGGCACGCTGATCACGGCGGTGGGCTTTCTGCCGATTGGCCTGGCCCGGTCGATGACGGGTGAATACACCTTCGCCATCTTCGCGGTGACGGTGATCGCGCTGCTGGTCAGCTGGGTGGCGTCGGTGGTGTTCGTGCCGCTGCTGGGCGCGTGGCTGCTGCGCGTGCCCCCGCACGTGCAGGCCGCGCGCGCTGAGGCGCTGAACCGCGGCGTGCCCGTTGCCGAAGAACCGCACGAGCTGTTCGACACCCCGTTCTATAACACCTTTCGCCGCGCCGTGACGTGGTGCGTGGCGCACCGCTGGTTGACCATTGGCGCCACCGTGCTGCTGTTTGCGCTGGGCATTTTGGGCATGGGCAAGGTGCAGCAGCAGTTCTTCCCGGATTCGAGCCGGCCCGAAATCCTGGTCGACCTGTGGTCGCCCGAAGGCACGGCGTTCGCCGCCACCGAAGACGTTGCCAAGCGCGTCGAGGCGCGCCTGAGCGCGCTGGAAGGCGTGACCGGCGTCACGCAGTGGGTGGGCGCCGGCGTGCCGCGCTTTTACCTGCCGCTGGATCAGATCTTTCCGCAGTCCAACGTGTCGCAGCTGATCGTGGTGGCGAAGGACTTGCCGGCGCGCAACCGGCTGCGGCTGGCCATGCCGGCGATGTTGGCGCAGGAATTTCCGGAAGTGCGCGCGCGCGTCAAGCTGCTGCCCAACGGGCCGCCGGTGCCGTATCCGGTTCAGTTCCGCGTGATCGGCGCCGACCCCGAACGGCTGCGCCAGCGCGCCGACGAGATGCGGGAGGTCATGCAGAAAAATCCGCACACGCGCGGCGTCAACGACAACTGGAACGAATCCGTCAAGTCCATGCGGCTCGAAGTCGACCAGGACAAGGCGCGCGCACTGGGTGTCACCAGCCAGTCCATCGCGCAGGCGGGCCGCGTGCTGCTCAGCGGCAGCACGGTGGGCCAGTACCGCGAAGGCGACAAGCTGATCGACATCGTGCTGCGCCAGCCGCTGGACGAGCGCGACGCCATCACCGACATCGCCAACGCCTACCTGCCCACGGCCAGCGGCCAGTCGATTCCGCTGATGCAGGTGGCCAAGCCCGTGTTCAGCTGGGAGCCTGGCGTGATGTGGCGCGAAAACCGCGACTACGCCATCACCGTCAACGCCGAAGTGGCCGAAGGCCTGCAAGGCGCCACCGTGACGGCGGAACTGCTGCCCGCGCTGCGCGCGCTCGAGGCCGACTGGGCGAAGGCGGGCGACACCGCCCACCGCATCGAGGTGGCCGGGGCGGTCGAGGAGAGCAGCAAGGGCTCGTCGTCCATCATGGCGGGCCTGCCGGTCATGCTGTTCATCACCTTTACGCTGCTGATGCTGCAACTGCATTCTTTCAGCCGCGCCATGCTGGTGTTTCTGACCGGCCCGCTGGGCATTGCCGGCGTGGCGGCGGCGCTGCTGGCGCTGAACCGGCCGTTCGGCTTTGTCGCGCTGCTGGGCGTGATCGCGCTGATGGGCATGATCCAGCGCAACTCGGTAATCCTGATCGACCAGATCGAGAGCGACCGCGCGCGCGGCGTGCCCACGTGGGACGCCATCGTCGAATCGGCCGTGCGGCGCCTGCGTCCCATCGTGCTGACGGCCGCGGCGGCGGTGCTGGCCATGATCCCGCTGTCGCGCAGCGTGTTCTGGGGGCCGATGGCGGTGGCCATCATGGGCGGGCTGATTGTGGCCACGGCGCTGACGCTGCTGGCGCTGCCGGCCATGTACGCGGCGTGGTTCCGCGTCAAGCGGCCGGATCAGGAAAACCCCGCTGCCGTGCCACCGCCGGAGGCCATCGCCGCAGGGTAAAATCGTCAGTTCGCCAAATTCCGTCGGGCGGTTTGCGCAGCGAACCGCCCGATTCATTTGCAGTCGCGCGGGTGGCGAAATTGGTAGACGCACCAGGTTTAGGTCCTGACGCCAGCAATGGTGTGGGGGTTCGAGTCCCCCCCCCGCGCACCACGAATCTTCAACTTCTGAGAGAAAAAACCATGGCCGTGAACGTGGAAACCCTTGAAAAGCTTGAGCGCAAGATGACGCTGACGCTGCCGGTCGAGACCATCCAGAGCGAGGTCGAGGCCCGCCTGCGCAAGCTGGCGCGCACCGTCAAGATGGACGGCTTCCGCCCCGGCAAGGTGCCGCTGAGCGTGGTGGCGCGCCAGTATGGCTATTCGGTGCAGTACGAGGTGATGAACGACAAGGTGGGCGAGGCCTTCTTCAACGCCGCCAACGAAGCCAAGCTGCGCGTGGCCGGCCAGCCGACCATCACCGAGAAGGAGGGCGCGCCCGAAGGCCAGGTGTCGTTTGACGCCGTGTTCGAGGTGTTTCCCGAAGTGAAGATCGGTGAGCTGTCGGGCGCCGAAGTCGAAAAAGTCACGGCCGACGTGAGCGACGAGGCCATCGACCGCACCGTCGACATCCTGCGCAAGCAGCGCCGCAGCTTCGCACAGCGCGCCAAGGACGCGCCGGCCGAAGATGGCGACCGCGTCACGGTCGACTTTGCCGGCAAGATCGACGGCGAGCCGTTCGAAGGCGGCAAGGCCGAGGACTTCCAGTTCGTCGTGGCCGAAGGCCAGATGCTCAAGGAATTCGAGGACGCGGTGCGCGGCATGAAGGTGGGCGAAAGCAAGACCTTCCCGCTGGCCTTCCCAGAGGACTACCACGGCAAGGACGTGGCCGGCAAGACGGCCGACTTCATGGTCACCGTCAACAAGATCGAGGCCGCCCACCTGCCTGAAGTGAACGAGCAGCTGGCCAAGTCGCTGGGCGTGAAGGACGCCACCGTCGAAGGCCTGCGCGGCGACATCAAGAAGAACCTGGAGCGCGAGGTGAAGTTCCGCCTGAACCAGCGCAACAAGCAGGCGGTGATGGACGCGCTGGTGGCCAAGGCCGAACTGGACATCCCCAAATCCAGCGTGCGGGCCGAAGTCGACCGCATGATCGCCAACGCCCGTGCCGACCTGAAGTCGCGCGGCATCAAGGACGTCGAAAAGCTGCCGATCCCCGAAGACACCTTCCGCCCCGAAGCCGAGCGCCGCGTGCGCCTGGGCCTGGTGGTGGCCGAGCTGGTCAAGGCCAACAACCTGCAGGCCACGCCTGAGCAGCTGAAGGCACAGGTCGAAGAACTGGCCGCCAGCTACGAAAAGCCGGAAGAAGTGGTGCGCTACTACTACGCCGACAACCGCCGCCTGGCCGACGTCGAGGCCATGGTGATCGAGAACAACGTCACCGACCACGTCCTCAAGCAGGCGAAAGTCAGCGAGAAGAAGTTGGGCTTTGATGAGCTGATGGGCCAGCAGGGCTGAGCTTGCTTCTCATTTGATAGCTAGCCACGCAGGCTGCCAGAGCGCACAAGCCGTTTTTCCTTGATAACGGGGCGGTGCCGGGGCAGCGGCGACAATGGGGCTTGGAATCGTTGGGTTCCGGCCCCATTTGCATCTCCAGCAATCCTTTTGGAACTTTCCACATGCGCGACTACGACACTCCCCAGAATCTCGGCCTCATCCCCATGGTCATCGAGCAGTCCGGCCGGGGCGAACGTTCCTACGACATCTATTCGCGCCTGCTGCGCGAGCGCGTGGTCTTCCTGGTGGGCGAGGTCAACGACCAGACCGCCAACCTGGTGGTGGCCCAGTTGCTGTTCCTTGAAAGTGAAAACCCCGACAAGGACATCTCGCTCTACATCAACAGCCCGGGCGGCAGCGTGACGGCGGGCATGTCCATCTACGACACCATGCAGTTCATCAAGCCGGATGTGTCGACCATGTGCCTGGGCTTTGCGGCCAGCATGGGCGCGTTCCTGCTGGCGGCCGGTGCCAAGGGCAAGCGCTACAGCCTCCCCAACAGCAAGGTCATGATTCACCAGGTGCTGGGCGGTGCGCGCGGCCAGGCCACCGACATCGAGATCCAGGCGCGCGACATCCTGCGCACCAAGGCGCAGATGAACCGCATCCTGGCCGAACGTACCGGGCAGCCGCTGGAAAAGATCCAGCACGACACCGAGCGCGACTACTACATGACCGCCGACGAAGCCAAGGACTACGGCATCATCGACCAGGTGATTGCGAACCGACCCTGACCCCCTGTGGCGCTGACGCGCCTTCCCCCAAGGGGGACGCCGCTGGTCGCCGGGGGGACCCCGGCTCGGGCGGCCGCTGGGGTGGCCTGCTCCGCGTCCCTCCGCGCCTGGATTACGGGCGTTGAAGAGGGGCACGGCGCGGCGCTTGCCTGCGCAGGGATTGGGTATCATGCGTCGATCCATCACGAGACTTAGACACAATGGCCGAAAAGAAGGGCTCTTCCAGCGAGAAAACGCTTTACTGCTCGTTCTGTGGCAAGAGCCAGCATGAGGTCAAGAAGCTCATCGCCGGACCGTCGGTGTTCATCTGCGATGAATGCATCGACCTGTGCAACGACATCATCCGCGAGGAAGCGCCCGCCGAGGACGCCACCGCCGCCGCGCGGGGCGATCTGCCGACGCCGGCCGACATCAAGGCCAATCTCGACAACTACGTGATCGGCCAGGAGCGGGCCAAGCGCACGCTGTCGGTCGCGGTCTACAACCACTACAAGCGCCTCAAGCACAAGGAAGAGGCCAAGAGCGGCGATGTCGAACTGGCCAAGAGCAACATCCTGCTGATCGGCCCCACCGGCAGTGGCAAGACGCTGCTGGCGCAGACCCTGGCGCGCCAACTGGACGTGCCCTTCGTCATGGCCGACGCCACCACGCTGACCGAAGCCGGCTACGTGGGCGAGGACGTCGAGAACATCATCAGCAAGCTGCTGCAAAGCTGCAATTACGACGTCGAGCGCGCCCAGCGCGGCATCGTCTACATCGACGAGATCGACAAGATCAGCCGCAAGGCCGACAACCCCAGCATCACGCGCGACGTCTCGGGCGAGGGCGTGCAGCAGGCGCTGCTGAAGATGATCGAGGGCACCCTGGCCAGCATTCCGCCGCAGGGCGGGCGCAAGCACCCGAACCAGGACTTCCTGCAGATCGATACTACCAACATCCTGTTCATCTGCGGCGGCGCCTTTGCGGGGCTCGAGAAAGTGATCGAGGCGCGCACCGAAGCCAGCGGCATCGGCTTTGGCGCCACCGTGCGCAGCAAGCAGCAGCGCTCGATCAGCGAGGCCTTCCAGGAAGTGGAGCCGGAAGACCTGATCAAGTACGGCATCATTCCCGAACTCGTCGGCCGCATGCCCGTGGTGGCCACGCTGGCCGAGCTGACCGAGGACGCGCTGGTGCAGATCCTCACCCAGCCCAAGAACGCGCTGGTCAAGCAATTCGGCCGCCTGCTGCAGATGGAAGGCGTCGAGCTGGAGATTCGTACCAGTGCGCTGAAAGCCATTGCCCGCAAGGCGCTGGCTCGCAAGACCGGTGCGCGCGGTTTGCGCTCGATCCTGGAAGGTGCGCTGATCGACACCATGTTCGAATTGCCGCACACCGCCAACGTGGCCAAGGTCGTCGTCGACGAAAACACCATCGAGGACAGCCAGCCGCCGCTGCTGGTGTACCGCGAAGCGGCTAAAAAGGCTTGAGACTTGCCGGGGCGCTCATGCGCCCAGCCTTTCTGGCGGGACCAGGTTTTGCCTGGTCACGCTTTTGTGATGATTTGATGGGGTGAAAAAATTGCCCCAGCGCTGGTGGATCAAGCGTTTGAAGCTATCAATAACGTAGCATTCTGCGCATACGCCGGCCGCCGCGCACGTGATTTACCCCGACTTTGCACGCCAGGCCCGCCACTGGGTTGAAAATGGCGATTGAGCAGCCATTTTCAGGCTGATCACCTCAAGGATTCTTCATGTCCGGAACCACGCCCTTGCCCGCCACCCCCATCGACCTGCCGCTGCTGCCGCTGCGCGACGTGGTGGTGTTTCCTCACATGGTCATCCCGCTGTTCGTGGGCCGGCCCAAGAGCATCAAGGCCCTGGAAACCGCCATGGCCGCCGACCGCCGCATCATGCTGGTGGCGCAGAAGGCCGCCGCCAAGGACGAGCCGTCGGTCAACGACATGTTCGAAGTAGGCTGTGTGTCGACGATCCTGCAGATGCTCAAGCTGCCTGACGGCACCGTGAAGGTGCTGGTCGAGGGCCAGCAGCGCGCCACCGTGACCGACATCGAGGACGGCGAAGCCCATTTCACCGCCACCGTCACGCCGCTGGAGGCCGACGGCGCTGACAAGGACAACGCCGAAGTCGAGGCGCTGCGCCGCGCCGTGATGCAGCAGTTCGACCAGTACGTCAAGCTGAACAAGAAAATTCCGCCCGAGATCCTCACCTCGATCGCCAGCATCGACGAGCCGGGCCGCCTGGCCGACACCATCGCCGCGCACCTGCCGCTCAAGCTGGAGAACAAGCAGGCCGTGCTGGATCTGTCGAGCGTAAAGGAGCGGCTGGAAAACCTGTTCGAGCAGCTCGAGCGCGAGGTCGACATCCTCAACGTCGACAAGAAGATCCGTGGCCGTGTGAAGCGCCAGATGGAGAAGAACCAGCGCGACTTCTACTTGAACGAGCAGGTCAAGGCGATCCAGAAAGAGCTGGGCGAGGGCGAAGAGGGCGCTGACATTGAAGAGATCGAGCGCAAGATCAAGGCCGCGCGCATGCCCAAGGAGGCGCGAAAGAAGGCCGACGCCGAGTTGAAGAAACTCAAGCTGATGTCGCCCATGTCGGCCGAAGCGACCGTGGTGCGCAACTACATCGACGTGCTGGTTGGCCTGCCCTGGGCCAAGAAGACCAAGATCAAGCACGACCTGGCCTATGCCGAAGAAGTGCTGAACGAAGACCACTACGGGCTGGAAAAGGTCAAGGACCGCATCCTCGAATACCTCGCGGTGCAGCAGCGCGTGGACAAGGTCAAGGCGCCGATCCTGTGCCTGGTCGGGCCACCCGGCGTGGGCAAGACGTCGCTCGGCCAGTCGGTCGCCAAGGCCACCGGCCGCAAGTACGTTCGCATGGCGCTGGGCGGCATGCGCGATGAGGCCGAAATCCGCGGCCACCGCCGCACCTACATCGGCGCCATGCCGGGGAAGGTGCTGCAAAGCCTGAACAAGGTCGGCACGCGCAATCCGCTGTTCCTGCTCGACGAGATCGACAAATTGGGCATGGACTTCCGCGGCGACCCGTCGAGCGCGTTGCTGGAAGTGCTGGACCCGGAGCAGAACCACACCTTCAGCGACCACTACGTCGAGGTCGATTTCGACCTGAGCGACGTGATGTTCGTGGCCACCAGCAACTCGATGAACATTCCGTCGGCGCTGCTGGACCGGATGGAGGTGATTCGCCTGTCGGGCTACACCGAGGACGAGAAGACCAACATCGCCATCAAGTACCTGCTGCCCAAGCAGATGAAGAACAACGGCGTCAAGGACGACGAGCTTCTGGTGACGGAAGAGGCCGTGCGCGACATCGTGCGTTACTACACGCGCGAGGCGGGCGTGCGTTCGCTGGAGCGCGAGCTGTCCAAGATCTGCCGCAAGGTGGTGAAGGCGCTGCAACTCAAGCAGATGGAGCCGCAGGTCAAGGTCACCTCCGAGAACCTGAACGATTTCCTGGGCGTGCGCAAGTTCACCTATGGCCGCGCCGAGCAGCAGAACCAGGTCGGCCAGGTGGTCGGTCTGGCGTGGACCGAAGTTGGCGGCGACCTGCTGACGATCGAAGCCGCGACGATGCCCGGCAAGGGTGCCGTGCAGCGCACGGGTCAACTCGGCGAAGTGATGAAGGAGTCCGTTGAAGCCGCGCGCACCGTGGTGCGCTCGCGCGCCCGCGGCCTCGGCATCAAGGACGAGGTGTTCGAAAAGCGCGACATCCACATCCACGTGCCCGATGGCGCCACGCCCAAGGATGGCCCCAGCGCCGGTATTGCGATGACCACGGCCATCGTGTCCGCGCTGACGGGCATCCCGGTGCGCGGTGAAGTGGCGATGACGGGCGAGATCACGCTGCGCGGCGAGGTCACGGCCATTGGCGGCCTGAAGGAAAAGCTGCTGGCCGCGCTGCGTGGCGGCATCAAGACGGTGGTCATTCCCGAAGAGAACGTCAAGGACCTGCAGGAAATCCCGGCCAACGTGAAGGAAGGGCTGAAGATCGTGCCGGTGAAGTGGATCGACAAGGTGCTGGAAGTGGCGCTGGAGCGCCAGCCAGTGCCTTTGACCGACGACGACGCCGTCACACCCGCCGAGGCAGCAGCGGCGCCGGCCGCCGCCAAGAAGACCACCCGCGGCGCGGCCGTGAAGCACTGAACGCACGCGGTTCGAAATTTTTCGAAGGCACTTGCGAAACAGCGCTTTTTCAGGCTACAATGCAAGGCTTACGACGCGGGAATAGCTCAGTTGGTAGAGCGCAACCTTGCCAAGGTTGAGGTCGCGAGTTCGAGCCTCGTTTCCCGCTCCAAATTCGCAGCCGGTCACCAAACCGGCCGCAGCAAGAAAAGGAAGCTATGCTTCCTTTTTTTGTATCAACCACGGCGCGTTAGCAAAGCGGTTATGCAACGGATTGCAAATCCGTCTAGGGCGGTTCGACTCCGCCACGCGCCTCCACCCCCTCTGTCTACGAATTTGCGCATGGCCCGGCCGCATCGGCGCCAGCCTGCGAGAATGCGGATTTGGCCCCGGTGGTGAAACTGGTAGACACTGCGGACTTAAAATCTGTTTTGTCAAGTCCTTTCTGCTAGAACTACCGAGCCAGAAGGTCAATAGTGACAACAGTTTGCGGGCATCCGAGCTGTAGCTTTGCAGCTAGGCTTGACGGCCAGGGGCCAGCTAGGCGCCAGTAGATGGAGGTAGGTGTTTTCAGTGCGTTGAGCACTACGCCCGAGTGGTGAAATCGGTAGACACAAGGGACTTGAACAATTTGAGCCTTCGGGGGGAAACGCCCGAAGTGAAGCCCGTCAAAGTCGGCGAACGCCCTGGATGCTCTTGCACCCGAGCCAACGCCGAGCCAAGCCCAAGCTGCCGCTTGGGAAGGTGTAGAGAGCAGACGGCGGGCACCTACGGCCGCAAGGCTATGGTGAAGGCGTGCTCCAGACCACGAACGCCCTGCGTTGAGCAGGGCGGCGGCGAAAGTCGAAGTGGTAAGAAAATCCCTCGCCGAAAGGCGTGCCGGTTCGATTCCGGCCTCGGGCACCAATCCAGAGCCGCCCCTGTTCACGCAGGGGCGGCTTTTCCGTTCTTGGGCTGTGTGCGCTTGAATCCCCGATCCCCCGCCATGAACGCCTCCAGCATGTGCGGGATCAGCGTCACGGCATCGATCGCCTCGCCATATGCCTGCGCGTGCAGCGCGGCGTAGCGGTCAAGGTCGGCTTTCAAGCTGGCCGGGCAGGCAAATGTCAGCTTGACGTTCTCGATCTTGGGCAGTGGCCCGAGCCGCAGCTTCTTGGTCGTGCTCATTGCGAAGTTCCCCGATTGAAGAACAGCGGCTGGTACGGTCGCAGCACCAGATCCCGGTTGACGATGATGCGAACCGGCAGGCCGGGCCGGCTGGTCAGCGTCGGCTGGATATTCATATTGCGCCGGGTGATCTCCTGCCCGACCTGATTGATGCTGTCCTGGGCGCTGTCACGTCCGGCGATGACGATGCGGTTGCCGTCCTGGCGGTTCTCCGGCGCGGCCAGCTCTGCGCCGACGCCAAGCAGCGTCGTCAGCACCGCACCGGCAAAGATGCGGTTCCAGTGCCAGTCCACGTCATCCTCCAAGCCCGCGTAGCCGGCCGGGTCGGTGCCGACAAGGTTGTCGAGCGTTAGCGAGGACGTGTCGGGCAGGATGATCCGGTTCCACACCACCTGCACGCGGCTCTGTCCGTAGCTGACCTGGCTGTTGTAGCGCCCGAGGACGCGTGACCCCTGGGGAATCAGCAGGAACTTGCCGGTGGCCGTGTCATAGACCGGCTCCGTCACAGTGCCGATCACGTCGCCCGGCAAGTCCGACTTGATGCCTGTCACCAGCGCGCCGGCGATCACCGTTCCGGCCATCACCTGATAAGGCGACGCGGGCAGCGCCAGATTGCCGGAATTGCGGGTTTCCGTAGAACCGGCTTTCAGGAACGCCTCCTTCTGGTCTTGCCGGTTCTGCACGGCGGTCGGGTCGGCGGGCTGGGCCGCCGTCGAGGCAGGCCCAGCAGCGAGCGGATCGAAGGCCGCAAGCGTGCTTGCAGTCCCCGGCGCTGCCTGCGCGACCGTGGCGGCGGTCTGCCCTTGGCCGCCCGAGCGGAAGAACACCGACGAGGCCGCCGCCGCGTCCGCCTCCTTGCGCAAGGCATCTTCAGGATCATGGCCTGGCGGCGAATAGCCCGGTGTCACCGGCTGCTGCGAAGCGACGATGGCCGGGCCAAGGTCGCCGGGCAACGGCGGCCCCAGCTCGGGCACATCGGGCGGCAAGGCTGGTGGCAGCTTCGAGTAGTCCGTCGGCAGCGCATCCAGCCCTTCGGACTTCGAGACGCGATCGACGTTGTAAAGCTCGGCCTGCTCGCTGGTCCCGCGCCGCTGCGGCTGCAATGACCAGATCGTGGCCCCGAGCACGGCGACCGACAGGCCGCCGGCGAGGATGGCCAGCGTGCGCCGGTTCAGGCGCGTGACCGGGCGCGGCTGGGCGCGCAGCGCCACCGCCTCGGGCGCTACCTTGCCCGTCTGCGGCGTGGCGAGGTCGGGGGTGTCGTCCTGGCTCATGGTCAGTTCCTCCGTGCAACGCCGTCCGTGCGCTCGATTCGCACCACGTCGCCCTTGTCCCCGCCCAGGCGCAGTTCGGCGGCACCGAACAGCCGATCCACGATGTAGTACGGCGAGCGGAAGCGGTAGTTGACCAGTTGCCCGTCGCCTTCTGGCCCGATCACGAACAGCGGCGGCAGCTCGCCTTGCGCGATGCCGGCGGGGAACTGGATATAGACCTTCTGCCCGTCGTCGAAGGCGCGCAGCGGCTTCCACGGCGGGTTGCTACCGCTGACCGCGTAGCGGAAGCGCAGGTTTTCCAGCGACAAGCCGGAGTCCACCGGCGCGGCGGCGCTGGCCGCCTGCGCCTGGCGCTGCAAGGCCAGTATCCGGTCACGCGGATACTCCCAAGAAGCCGACGCCATCCACGTCTTTTCCGTCGAAGCCAACTCCAGCAGGTACGTCCTGCGGTTGGTGGTGATGACGAGATTGGTCTTGAGGCCCGAGCGGATCGGCTTGACCAGCACATTGACGCGCAGGTCAGCACCGCTGCCGCTCGACGTATCGCCCACGATCCAGCGCACGGTATCGCCAGCGGCCACCGTCACCAGCTCCTCGCCCGACTGGAGCGAAATCACGGTCACGCGGCCCACGGCTGCATAGACTTGGTAGAGCGCGCCATCGGTGAACGGCCACACCTGAATCGCGTTGACGTATCCCTCGCGCGTGGGTGCGACGCGCGCCTCGGCATTGGCCCGAGAGACGCGCACCTTCTCGTCGGCTGGCTCCGGCGTGGGCTTGGCGTCCTCGGCTTCGGGCAATGGCTTCAACTGCGCCGGCATCGGCAGCACCTCGGGCACCGCCACCACCTCCACCGGCGCGGGTGGCTCGGGTAGCTGCTGGGCCTGCACTGGCTCATCGAGCGAGATGGTCGGCGGTGGCTTGCCCTGCGTGGCGCAGCCCGCCAGGGCAAGCAAGATCACCGGCAAGGCGGATTTACGGAAAAGATCATTCATGGCTTGGCTCCTTCGGAAGAATCCAGTTCGCGGCTCCACGACAGGCCGTTGACGTAGATGCCCAGGGGGTTCTTGCGCAGGCGTTCTTCGGTGCGCGGCGGCTGGAGCACGATGGACACCACGGCCGTCCACCTCTCCAGGCCCGCCGCGGCGCCGTTGACGTAGCGGCGTTCCGTCCAGCGCACGTTGAAAGACGTATCGCTGGCGCGCACGACGCTGGTGATCTGCACCGTCACCGACTCCTTGCCGATGCGCGCGAACGGATCGTTCACACGCGCGTAGTCGTTGAGCACGGCTGCACCCTTGTCTGTGGTGTGGTCGTAGGCGTCCAGCCAGTTCTGCCGCACCACGATCGGGTCGATGGACAGCGACCGAACCAGCGTGACAAAGCGCGCGATGTGGTGCGCCGTCTGCGCATCGCTGGGCCGGTACGGCGTGGCGGCTTCGCCCACGGCGCGCACTTGGCCCGCGTTGTCCACCTCTACGACGTAGGGCGTCACGAAGGACTGCGCCGAGCGCCACACCAGGCCGCCGGCCATCAACAGCGCGAGCGTGAGGCAGCCGAAGGCCATCAGCCGCCAGTTCTTCGCCTGCACGCGCGGCGTTCCGATACGGTCGTCCCACACCTGGCCGGCAGCTTGGTACGGCGTGGCAGGCTGCGGCGTGTCGGCGTAGCGCACCTGCGGTTTTCTGAATCGCATGGTCAGTTCTCCTTGTGAATCGCTTTAGTCGTCGGAGCCGCGCAGGCTCGGGCCTTGCCCCGAGCCGCCACCGTCGCCGCCGCGCAGCGTGTGCGCGGCGGTGGTCGCGGCGTGGGTGAGTTGCTGGCGGCGATGCAGCCGCTTGGCCCAGGCGGGTTGTTCCGGCTTCTGTGCAGCGGCGCCGCCTGCGGGGGCTTCTCCTGCGGAGGCTTGGCCGACTGACGCGCCAGTGTCGGCCGTCGAGCCATTCCAGCCAGCACGGAACGGAGCGGCCATCCGCTGCCCGGCAGCGGAAGCACGGGATGCTGCGGCGCGTCCGGCGGATTGCGCGCCGGTCTTGGCGACGTTGCCCAAGCCCGCCATCGCGCCCTTTGCGCCGCCGCCAGCGGCGGCGGAACCGGCCTGAAACGTCGACTTCGCACTGCTGGCCGCCGACGTTGCGGCGCGCGCACCGCTACCGGCCAGCTTTGCGGCAGCCGGGGCCATGCGCGCGCCAGCAGCCACGGCGCCACCCACGCCCGTCGCGGCGGCACCGATGACAACGGCCGTGCCGGCAGCGCCGACAGCAGCACCGGCCATTGCGCCCGCGCCGAGCTGCGGCGCACCGGACACAAGGCCCGTGGCGATGCCGGGGCCAAAGATCCCGAGCGCCAGCAAGGTGAGCGAGGCCAGCATGATGACCAGCGCGTGGTCGATAGACGGCTCGGCAGGATGGACTTGGAACTGAGCGAACAAGCCCGAGCCGATACCGACGATCACAGCCAGTACCAGAACCTTGACGCCGGAGGCCACCACGTTGCCCAAGACCTTTTCGGCGAGGAACGCGGTCTTGTTCCAGAGCGCGAACGGCACCAGCACGAATCCGGCGAGCGTGGTCAGCTTGAACTCGATCAGCGTGATGAAAAGCTGGATTGCCAGCACGAAGAAGCACAGCACCACGACCAGCCACGCGAGGAACATCACCACGATGGGGTCGAGGTTCACGAACACTTCGGGAAAGCCTGCCATCTCGCCGATCTGCTCCAGAATCGGCGCCCCGGCGTCGATGCCGGTTTTCGCCAGCCGGCCCGGCTGCAAGAAGTTCTCCATCGTGATGGCCGAGCCGGTGGCGGTGATGCCCAATCCCGCAAACGAGCGGAACACGATGCTGGCCAGCCAGTTGAAGTTGTTGATGATGTAGGCGAAGGCACCGACGTAGAGCACCTTGCGCAGCAGCTTGGCGATCACGTCCTCGCCTTGGCCGGTAGCGTGGCTCATGGCCCAATACAGGCCGGCGATCGTCATGTCGATGACGATCAACGTGGCTGTGAGGAACGCCACTTCGCCCCGCAGCAGTCCGAAACCCGAGTCGATGTAGGCGGCGAATGTGGCGAGGAACTGGTCGATGATGGTCACGTCATTCATGGCGTGTCCTCCGGTGCGGCAGGCAAGGCCGGCGCGATGCCATCGGCCGATTCCTCGAAGCTGGGCGGGATCGGCGGCAGGTCGGCCAGCGTCCGGTATTCGTCTGGCCCGGCCTCGCCGGAAAAGAAGCGCCGCCGGAAGGCTTCGGCGGCGGCGCGGCAAGCGTCCTCGCCCGTGGCCTGCATGACCTGTCGTGGATGGGCCGTGCATTGTTCGCGCAACGCCTTGAGCCGCACTGGATCGGCGGCCAGGGCATCTGCAAGGTGGCCGACCGGCTGCTCGCCGCAAGCGGCCAGCAGCGCGGTACATAGGACGAGGACGCATCGCATGGCGGCCTCCGTCAGTTGCCGTAGAAGTTTACGGACTGCGGTGTGTACGGCGTGCCGTCACCCAGGAAGCGCCGCCGCACCTCGCGGGCGCGCTCCGTGGCCGCCGCCTGCCGCGCCAGCTCCAGCGAGGCAGCCCGGTCTTGCGTGATCTGAAGCCGCTGCGCTTGGATCGACTGCTTGGCCTGCAAGGCCAGCAACTGGTTCATGGCCTGCATCGCCTGCAGCGCGCCCTCGGCCGACTGGCTCTTGCCCACGAGGTCGGCCAGCACGCTTTCGTCTTCGCCCAGGTTCTGCGACACCTGCGCCTGCATCTGCATGGTGGTCTGCAAGCCGTTGAGCGTGTTCTTCCAACGCTCCTGCGCATCGCGGACCATCTGGTCGCCGGTCACGGTGGCGGCGTACTGCTCCGGATACAGGCGCCGGAACTCCCGATCCAGGTTCGTTACGTCGTAGGCTAATCCCCTGGCCTGGGCGATCAGCCGATCGGTCGTCGCCAGATTGGCGCGCAACTGGCCGACCACGCTGGACGGCAGGCTGGCGAGGTTGCGCGCCTGATTCATCAGCATCTGCGCCTCGTTCTGGAGCTGGCGAATCTGGTTGTTGATCTGCTCCAGCGTGCGGATCGCGGTCAGCGTGTTCTGCACATAGTTGGTCGGATCAAAGACGATGCGCCAGGCCAACGCTGGTGACGAGGTCAACAGCGAGAGCGACAACGCGGCGGCGAGCGAAATGGAAAGCGCATGGGTCTTCATGGCTGGTTCTCCTATGGGTGGTCAGCGGTACGAGAGGAACCCGGCGCAAGTCCGGGGAGTGAGGGCAGCAGGTCGGCCGCCCAATCGAGGCTGCGATGGCGCAGCCAGGCGCCCGCGAAGCCGGTTACGCCGGCATCCAGCAGCACGCGATCCATGTCGCGCTGGTCCTGCGGCGTGGAAGCGCCCGCAAAGGCCAGCGTGGCCGGCCCCAGGTCGAGGTCGAACAGGCGATTGCCGAGGCGGGACTGGTAGTAGTAGTCGCGCTTGGGCTGCGCGGTCGCCACGATCTCGATCTGGCGCGAGTTCAACCCGAAGCCCTCGTAGATCGTGCGAATCTGCGGCTCGGTGGCCTGCGGGTTGGGCAGGAAGATGCGGCTGGCGCAGCTTTCGATGATCGCGGGCGCAATGCTCGAATCCTTGATGTCGGCTAGGCTCTGCGTGGCGAAGATGACGCTGACGTTCTTCTTCCTGAGCGTCTTGAGCCACTGCCGGATACGCGCGGCAAACACCGGGTCATCCAGGAACAGCCACGCTTCATCGAGGATCAGCAGCGTGGGCGCCCCGTCGAAGCGTTCATCGAAACGCGCAAAGAGGTAATGCAGCACGGCCATGACGGCGGCCTTGCTGTGCATCAGTTCCTCCATCTCGAAGCACTGCACGTCGGCCATGCCGAGACGGTCATGGTCGGCATCCAGCAGCTTGCCGTGGGCACCACCGAGGACATAAGGCGACAACGCCTGCCGCAGCGTGTTCGATTGCAGCAGCACGGAAAGCCCTGTCATCGTGCGCTGCTCCACCGGCGCACCGGCGAGACTGCCCAGCGCCGACCAGATGGATGCTTTCTCGTCGGGGCCGACCGCCACGCCTTCGTGCAGCAACCGGCCTTCGATCCATTCAGCAGCCCAGGTGCGGTAGCCCTCGCGGTCGATGCGCGCGAGCGGCTGGAAGGCGATTTCGCCATCCGTGCCCAGGTCGTAGTGCTCGCCGCCCAGGCCGAGGATGGTGGCCCGTATGGAGCGGCCCATGTCGAAGGCGAAGATGCGCGAGCCGCGATAGCGGCGGAACTGCATCGCCAGCGTGGCGAGCAAGACCGACTTGCCCATGCCGGTCGGGCCGGCGACCAGCGTATGGCCCACGTCGCCGATGTGCGTCACGAGGCGAAACGGCGTGGCGCCATCGGTGCGTGTGACGATCAGCGGCGGGCCGTCGAGGTGGTCGTTCTTCTCTGGCCCGGCCCACACCGCCGACACCGGCATCATGTGCGCCAGGTTCAGCGTCGAAACGATGGGCTGGCGCACGTTCGCGTAGGCGTTGCCGGGGATCGAAGACAGCCACGCATCCACGGCGTTGAGCGTTTCGGGGATGGTCACGAAGCCCCGGCCCTGGATGACACGCTCCACCATGCGCAGCTTCTCGTCCGCCACGGCGGCGTCCGTGTCCAAGACGGTGACGGTCGCCGTCAAGTAGCCGAAGGCGACTTGGTCGCTGCCCAACTCCTGCAAGGCAGCGTCGGCGTCGGCCGCCTTGTTGTTGGCGTCGGTGTCCACCAGCGGGCTTTCCTGCTGGAAGATCGTTTCGCGCAGCAGCGCGATGACGTTCTTCCTTTTCGCAAACCACTGGCGGCGCAGGCGGGAAAGTTCTTTCTCCGCCTCGGATTTGTCGAGGCACAGGAACCGGGTTGACCAGCGATAGGCAAATCCGAGGCGGTTGAGGTCGTCCAGAATCCCCGGCCAGGTCGAGGTCGGGAAGCCCCGCACCGACACCACGCGCAGGTGCTGGTCGCCCAGCATGGGTGCCAAGCCACCGACCAGCACGGAGTCGGTCAGCAGCGCGTCGATGTGGAACGGCACCTCGGGCACGCCCACGCGATAGCGCCGCGTCGAGATGGTCGCGTGCAGGTAGGTCAGCGTCTGCGCGTCATCGAGCCAGTCAATTTCCGGCATCACGCCGTCGAGCAGGTCAAAGACGCGATCCGTTTCCGCGACGAAGGCTTGCAGCCGCTCGCGCCAGTCCACGCCATTCGTGGGCGTGTTCTCGTAGAGCATCCTGGCTGCGCGGGCGCGGGATTCTTCCGGCGGCAGGTAAAGCAGCGTCAGGTGATAGCCACTCTCGAAGTGATTGCCCGAGTCCTCGAAGGTGGCGCGGCGTTCCTCGTCCACGAGCCACGACAGCGGCTCTGGAAACTCCGAGTGCGGATAGTCGGCAGCGGGACGGCGCTCGGCTTCAATGAACAGCGCCCAGCCCGATCCCATGCGGCGCAGCGCGTTGTTCAACCGCGCCGACGTGGCGATCAGCTCGCCTTGCGTCGCGCTGTCGAGGTCAGGCCCGCGAAACCGGGCCGTGCGCTGGAAACTGCCATCCTTGTTCAAGACGACGCCCGGTGCGACCAGCCCGGCCCAGGGCAGCCAGTCGGCAAGCAAGGCCGGGCGCTGGCGATATTCGGCGAGGTTCAGCATCGCGGCGTCCTCCCCTCACACGTCCAGCAGCGGGCGGTGCTTGATGTGCCGGGCGAAGACCTGCATGAACTGCGGATCAACGCGCGCACCCCACACCGCCAAAGAATGGCCGACGATCCAGAACACCACGCCGGGAATCCACAGTTGCAGGCCCAGGCCGACAGCGGCGGCCAGCGTGCCGTTGGCGATCGCCACGGTTCGCGGCGCACCGCCCAGCAGAATCGGCTCGGTCAGCGAGCGATGCAGCGGTACCTCGAAGCCGTCCGCGAAGGTGTCGGGGGCACTCATACGACGGCCCCGCCGGAGAAGCTGAAGAACGACAGGAAGAAGCTCGAAGCCGCGAAGGCGATGGACAGACCGAAGACGATCTGGATCAGCTTGCGGAATCCGCCGGACGTGTCGCCGAAGGCGAGCGCGAGGCCCGTGGCGATGATGATGATGACCGCGACGATGCGCGCCACCGGCCCTTGAATCGACTCCAAGATCGACTGCAAGGGGCCTTCCCACGGCATCGAGGAACCGGCGGCCTGCGCGGTTCCGGCCAGGAACAGCAGCAGCGCGGCCAGCAGCAGCCCTTGCCCCGCAGGGCGGGCCAGGCAGCGCAGCCGCGCAAGACGCAAAGCCGGATTTGCAGAAAAACGGAAAGCAGGAACGATCATCTGCGTCATGGCAGTTCTCCAAGTGAGTGAGGGGATGGGGAAGTCGCCGCAGCGGGTGCGGCATCGGGAAGTGGCGGCAGCTCGGGAAACGGCGTTTCCAGCGCGTCCGCCAGTTGGTAGCCCACGCCATCGAAGCCGACGACGCGGGCGATGCTCTCGATGCGGCGCTTGCGCCCGCGCCCGGCGATGTGGATCACCACGTTGACCGCCTCGGCGATCAGCGCACGCGGCGGGTTCACCGCCACTTCGAGAATCAGTTGCTCCAGGCGCAGCAGCGCGCCGAGCGCGGAGCCGGCATGGATCGTGGCGATGCCGCCGGGGTGGCCCGTGCCCCACACCTTGATGAGATCCAGCGCCTCGGCACCGCGCACCTCGCCGACGACGACGCGATCCGGGCGCAGGCGCATCGACGAGCGCACCAGCTCGGTCATGGACACCACGCCCGCGCGCGTGCGCAGCGGCACGTGGTCACGGGCCGCGCATTGCAGCTCCACCGTGTCTTCGAGCACCAGCACGCGATCGCCCGTGGCGGCAATCTCGGCCAGCAGCGCGTTGGCAAGCGTAGTCTTGCCGCTGCTGGTGGCACCGGCGATCAGGACGTTCTGCCGCTCGCGCACGGCCCGAACCAGAAAGCCCGCCTGGGCGCTGGTCATCATTCTGTCGACGACGTACCGCTCCAGAGGGATCACGCCGATGGCGCGCTTGCGCAAGGCGAAGGCCGGCCCCGGGGCGGCCGGCGGCAAGATGCCCTCGAAGCGCTCCCCGGTTTCGGGCAGCTCGGCGGATAAGAGCGGCTGGCCGCGATGGACTTCCGCTCCGACGTGGGCCGCGACCAGCCGGATGATGCGTTCGCCGTCCGCTTCGGACAGCTCCACGCCCATCGGCGCGCGGCCCGAGGACAACCGATCTACCCATAGCGTCCGGTCGGGATTCAGCATCACTTCCACCACGTCCGGGTCCTCCAGCGCGGCAGAGATCAGCGGCCCCATTGCCGTGCGCAGCATCTGAATGCGCCGGTCGAGCGACGTGGCGGTCATGGACTGCCCTTCAGTGGAGATGCGGGCGCTCATGAGGCACGCTCCCGCGCTTCGGCAACTGCCGCCGCGTCATCCATCCGCATCGGGTCGGGGTGCAGTTCCTCCACCACGTCACGCACCAAACTGCGCCCGCGCATAAGGTGGCGGCCCAACTGTTCGACGAACTGCTCGAACCGCGCCTTGCCATGCGCGCGGGCCGCCTCCTGATGCGCTTCGGGAACCGGCGTGCTGACGGTCAGGAAGTAGCGAATGAACAGCGCCAGCGTTTCGATCTGGATGTTCTGGTCGCGCTCCAGACGCTCGGCTTGGCGCGATAGGCGATCCAACCGCTTGGCGATGGCCGCCTCGCGCTGGTCGGCGGCATCGGGCGACAGCCACGATGCGAGCGCCGCCGCGACGATGGACGACTTGGACACGCCTTTCTTGGCGGCCAGCTCGTCCAAGCGCTTTGCGTGCTCCGGCTGGATAAAGAGATTCAGGCGGTGTTGGCTCATAGCTCGATTCCGTCGTTGGGGTCGAGGGATGCCAGCCGGGCCGTTCGCTGCATGGCCGGATCGAGCTGACGAAGAAGGGGAAGCGGCAGGTCCTCGTCGTCATCGAGCAGCGCCAGGTCGGCCGCGGGCGCGGCCAACTCGGGGTCGTAGGTGACGGTTTCGGTGAGTTCGGGCTGACGGCGCGGGCCACCGTCATCGGTGGACCCCAGGCCATCGGCGGATGCCGTGGCAGGTGCAGCGGGTACGGCAGGAATCGCCAGCTCGCTCCAGTCGTCGGGCCGCGACGGCGGCGCGTCGGCGTACTGCCCATCCGCAAGCGCAGGCGGCCGCAGCACGCGGCGCTTGAAATTGCTGTCCGCGTAGTAGCGCAGCTTCTTGGCTTTGATCGGTGCCACGCTGGACACCATCACCACGGCCTCGTCGGGCGGAAGCTGCATGACTTCGCCCGGCGTCAGCAGCGGGCGGGCCGTTTCTTGGCGCGACACCATCAGGTGCCCCAGCCATGGGGCCAGCCGGTGGCCGGCATAGTTGCGCTGGGCGCGCAGTTCGGTGGCCGTGCCTAGCGTCTCGGAGATGCGCTTGGCGGTGCGCTCGTCGTTCGTGGCGAACGTCACGCGCACATGGCAGTTGTCCAGGATCGAGTGGTTTTGGCCATAGGCTTTGTCGATCTGGTTGAGCGACTGCGCGATGAGGAAGCTGCGGATGCCGTAGCCCGCCATGAAGGCCAGCGCCGTCTCGAAGAAGTCCAGACGGCCCAGCGCCGGGAACTCATCGAGCATCAGCAGCAGCTTGTGGCGGCGCTGGATGCCATCGCTGCCGTCGAGCGATTCGGTCAATCGCCGACCGACCTGGTTGAGGATCAACCGGATCAGCGGCTTCGTGCGGCTGATGTCCGATGGCGGCACCACGAGGTACAGCGACACCGGATGCTCGGCTGCAATCAGGTCAGCGATGCGCCAGTCGCAGCGCGAGGTGACTTCGGCCACCGTGGGATCGCGGTACAGGCCGAGGAACGACATGGCCGTGGACAGGACGCCCGAGCGTTCGTTGTCGCTCTTGTTGAGCACTTCGCGCGCCGCCGAGGCCACCACCGGATGCGGGCCATCGCCCAGGTGGGGCGTTGTCATCATGCGGTGCAGGGTCAGCTCGAAGGGGCTGGCCGGATCGGACAGGAAGTTGGCAACGCCGCGTAGCGTCTTGTCCTCACCTGCGTAAAGTACATGCAGGATGGCGCCGACCAGCAGCGCGTGCGAGGTCTTCTCCCAGTGGTTGCGTTTCTCCAGCGCGCCCTCGGGATCGACCAGGATGTCGGCGATGTTCTGCACGTCGCGCACTTCATGCGCGCCGCGCCGCACTTCCAGCAGCGGGTTGTACGCGGCCGACCGGCTATCCGTGGGGTTGAACAACAGGCAGTGGCTGAAACGGCTACGCCAGCCGGCGGTGATGCTCCAGTTCTCCCCTTTGATGTCGTGGATGACGGCGGATTCGGGCCAGCTCAACAAGGTCGGCACTACGAGGCCGACGCCCTTGCCCGAGCGCGTGGGCGCGAAGGTCAGGACGTGTTCCGGGCCTTCGTGGCGCAGGTACTGGCGATCGTGCTGGCCGAGGAACACGCCGGTCGACTGCGTGAGGCCGGCCTTGCGAATGTCCTCCGCATTCGCCCAGCGGGCCGAGCCGTAGGTCGTGACCAAGCGCGATTGCCGCGAGCGCCAGATCGACATGCCGATGGCGACCACCAGCGCCAGCAGGCCGCTGCCGCCCGCGATGGCGCCGCCGGTGTCGAACACGCGCGGCGCATAGGCATCGAAAACGAACCACCACTCAAACAGTTTCCACGGGTGGTAGATCGGCGTGCCAAGAAAGTCGAACCAGGGCGAGCCAAGGCGTACTTGATAGCCAAGGGCCGCTGCTGTCCATTGCGTGGCGCCCCACACGCCGGCTATCACGATGCCGAATACCACGGCGATCTGACCGAACAGCACGTTCGTCCCTTGCATTGCCCGCCTCCGATCGCGGCACAGCGAGGTGCCGCAGGCATCAGGATCAGTGCCGCCGGGCATGCCGGTCAAAGACCGTTGTCAACAGGTCGAAGACGCAAAAAGCATCGTTTCAGGCAGGAACGAATAGTGTCAAAACACCGCGTGCACAAACGCACTGCGGCGCATCAAGAAAGAAATGCAGGCCGCGTTGCGGCCAGCCGACGATTAGAACTTGGGTGGCTCCTTCGGCGGCGTATAGGGCACTTTGCCATCGCCGAAGAAGCGTTGGTTCGTGGCCTCGCCAACGCGGTTGCACAGCACGTCGCCCATCGTCGGGCGATCCGTTTTGCACTGCTTGCGCAGTTCCTTCAGGCGCACGGGGTCGGTGGCCAGCTCCTCTACGCTCGGGAGGTCGGCGGGCTTGGGCGCCTCCGACCGGCTACAAGCAGCCAACAGTACCGTCAGCGAAAGCGATGCGGTGATCCTGAGCAGGTTCATGACGGGTTCCTCCAAGGTGTGAAGCATCAAGGCGTGAGCTAACGGCCAGGTAACTCCGGCCCCAGGGCCTCCACCCGCTCGATGAAGCGGGCCAGCGGCTGCGAGGGCTCGGCGTCGCGGCGCAGCAGATAGGTGGTCAGCAGGGGTGGCTTCCCCGCCAGCGGTCGGCCCAACACCCCCCGGTTCACGGCTGGAGCCGATGTGCGCTGCACCGGCCAGCCCCAGAGCCAGGCCGGCCGAAACAAAGGTCATCATCACGTCGAACGTGGCAACGTACTGCACGATCAAGGGCTCTCTGTCCTGCTTGCGCAGGATGCGATCGATCTGCCGGGCATGGCCCTCGCAGATCGCCGGGTCGCCCAGCACCAACGGGTGGCGCAGCACCTCTTCCGGCGGCACCCGCTTGTAGGCCAGCAGAGGGTGGCGCGCGGGCACCGCCACCATCAACTCGTCTTCCCAGGCTGGCTCGACGATGATGCCGTCGCCCACTTCATCTGCCATCGAAAAGCCCGCGTCATACAGGTCATCGCGCAAGCCATTGAGTTGCTGGGCCAGCGGCACCTCGAACAGGCGAACCTCGGTCTCCGGGTCTTCCTCGCGGCAGCGCGCCAGCAGCGCCGGCAGGCGTGAAGGTGTGATGCCATCGGACAGGGCGATGCGCAACTGGCCGTGAAAGCCATTGGCCCCAGCCTTCACGCTCTCGCGCGCCTGCTCCAGCGCCAGGAACACGCGGGGCGCGCTCTCCATCAGCAGCTTTCCCGCCAGCGTCAGCCGCGTGCTTCGGCTGGTGCGCACGAACAGTTGTGCGCCCAATTCCACCTCCAGTTCCTTGATGGCTCGCGACAGCGGCGATTGCTCGATGTGCAACCGCTCAGCCGCGCGCGCGAAATGGAGTTCTTCTGCCACGGCTAGGAAGTAGCGCAGATGTCGTAATTCCATGACATCTACTCCATAGTTTGTGTACGGCGCGCTGCTTTTCTGCAACGCGCCGTCACACATGGCGCTGAAGGCAGCAAAAGCGCGACAGCACCGTCAGCCGAGCCGTGATCTGGCCAGTCGCGGAGCGCGCACTACCAGCCGGAGACGAGACTTGGCAGAGCCACTACACTCATTTCAGTTTTCCATGGCGCTGCGCGCCACCCGCAGGGCATGAAACATAAGAGGAGTCCGCAGGCCGCGGAGCCGGCCAAGTCAGCGAACGCCGTGGCCGGATCTGCGCCGGCCACCGGCGTTGTCCCCCCTCACGCAGGAGAGGGGGGATGGTGCGAAGCGACTCAGGGGGGTGTTTCACTTCAGCGTGAAGCGGGCGGTCGCCGCCTTGCCATTGACCGTGACGACCGCCACGGCCTTGGTGCCAGGGCCCACCTTGAAGCTGCCGGTGGCCTGCAGCCTATCGCCAGCCGGTTGGAGCTCGACCTCCTGCTTTTCGGCGCCGGTCAACAGTGTGACTTTCGCGCTGGCCTTCGAGACATCGGCAGGCTTGCCGTGGTCGCGCACATGGAGCTGGATCGCTTCGGGCTTGGCGACGAGTTCGTAGTCCATGTCCCTGACCTCGACCACGACGCCGCCGTGCATCGGCTGGTGCTCGTGGGCGTGGTCATGCTTGCCGCCAGCGGCGAAGGCCGCGCTGGCGAAGGTTAGGCTGATGGCAGCGATGGTGGCATGCGTTTTCATGGGTTTCCTTTCGGGCAAGTGAAGAAAATTGGATGGTTTGGGTGTCACAGCGCCTCGGCATCCTTGTCGTTTTCCAGCCGCTCTGCATCCTTGCGGCCGAATAGCCAGAACAAGACGGGTGTGAGGAAGGTGTCGAGCAGCGTCGAGCTGATCAGGCCGGAGAAGATGACCACGGCTACCGGATGCAGCACCTCGGTACCAGGCTGCTCGGCCTCGAACAGCAGCGGCGCCAGCGCGAAAGCCGTGACCAGCGCAGTCATCAGCACCGGGCTCAACCGTTCGAGCGAGCCGCGCACGATCATCTTCTTGTCGAAGCTCTCGCCCTCGAAGCGCATCAGGTTGATGTAGTGACTGACCTTCAGGATGCCGTTGCGCACCGAGATGCCGGCCAGCGTGATGAAGCCGACGAGCGCGGCCACCGACAGGGGCTGGCCCGACAGCCACAACCCGATCACCGCGCCGACCAATGCCAGCGGGATGTTGACCATGATCAGTGCCGAAAGCGTGCTCGACTTGTAGCGGCTGTACAGCACCACGAACATCAGCACCAGCGACACGATGGACAGCAGGCCGACGAGGCGCGAGGCCTCCTCCTGCGCCTGGAACTGTCCGCCCAGCGTGATGAAGTACCCCTCGGGCAACTTGGTTTCAGCCACGACCTTGCGAATGTCCGCCACGATCTCCGACAGCGCACGGCCTGACGCATTGGCCGACAGCACGATGCGGCGCTTGCCATCGTCGCGGCTGATCTGGTTGGGGCCGTCGCCGTCCTCGATCGTCGCGATCTTTGACAGGGGTATGCGTCCCGTCGGCGTCTCGATCAGGATCTGGTTCAGCCCATCAATTGACCGCGCGGTCTCGGGTAGCTTCACCACCAGCGCAAAGCGCCGACCGCCCTCGACGATCTGCGTGATCTTCTCGCCCTCGACCAACGATTGCAGCGTGGTCAGTACCTGCGGTGCCGGCACGCCATACTGCGCGGCGGCGGCGTAGTCGATATGCACCTTGATCTGCGGCGCGAGCACCTGCTTTTCGATCTGCAGGTCGGCGATGCCGGGAATGGCCGCCAGCTGTTGCCGCAGGGCCTCAGCTTGCCCGCGCAACGCATCCAGGTCCTCGCCGAAGATCTTGATCGCGATCTGCGAGCGCACACCCGAGAGCATGTGATCGATGCGGTGCGAAATAGGTTGCCCGATCTCGATGGCAGCCGGCAGGTTGGACAGGCGCGCGCGAATGTCGGCCCGAACCTCGTCCATGCTTCGCGTCAGCTCGGCGGTCGATTTCAGGCCGACATCGAGTTCGCTCACATGCACGCCCTCGGCATGTTCGTCCAGTTCGGCGCGGCCACTACGCCGCCCGACGTGCGTGACCTCGGGCACCTGGCTCACCAGCACCTCGGCCTGGCGCGCCACCGCGGAGCTTTCGGATAGGGTGACGCCGGGGTTCAGTCGCAGGCCGATCAGCAGCGTGCCTTCGTTGAAGGGCGGCAGAAAGGTCGTCGGGAAGAAAGGCACCGCAGCCGTGGCCGCCACGACCGCGATACCCGCCGCGACGATCGCGGCTTTGGGCCGTTCCAGCACGGTCTCCAGGCCGTTGCGGTAGCGCGCCTTCAGCCAGGCGAGCACCTTGGTGTCGCCGTGGTCGAGGTTCTTCATACGTGGCAGCAGGAAGAAGCTCAGCACCGGCGTGATCGTCACCGACACCACCAGCGAGGCCAGCGTCGAGACGATGAAGGCGATGCCCAGCGGCACGAACAGCTTGCCTTCCAGCCCCGGTAGCGCGAACAGAGGGATGAAGACCAGCACGATGATCACCGTGGCATAGAGGATGGCCGAGCGCACTTCCATCGTCGCGCGGCTCACAACTTCGAGCGGGTGTAGCCGCTTGTCGGGGTGTTTCGCGCGGTCTTCCTTCAGCCGGCGCAGCACGTTCTCCACACCGACCACGGCATCGTCCACCAGCCCGCCGATCGCGATGGCCAGGCCACCGAGCGTCATCGTGTTGATCGATAGGCCGAAATAGCGGAAGACCAGGGCGGTGATGAAGATCGAAACGGGGATCGCGGTCAGCGCGATGACCGTCGGTCGCAGTGTGCCAAGGAAGAAGAACAGGATAGCCGCGACGAAGACCGACGCGCCGATCAGCTTGCCTTGAAGCGTGGTGATCGATGCTTCGATGAAGCTTGCCTGGCGAAAGGTAACGCGAGGCGCTTCCATGCCTGCGGGCAGCGAGGCCTTCAACCCGGTCAGCGCGTCCTCGATGGCGTTGGTCAGGGCGATCGTGTCGGCGGTGGGCTGCTTCTGGATGCCCAAAATCACGGCCGGCTTGCCCTCGAAGCCGGCATCGCCACGCTTGATGGCAGCGGCAAAGGTCACCTCGGCGATCTGGCGCAACAGGATGGGCTGACCCTGGCTGGCGGTGAGCGCAAGGTTCTTTAGATCATCCAGGCGTGAGGTGCGCCCGAGGTTGCGGATCAGGTACTCCCGGCCGTTCAACTCCAGAAATCCACCCGAGGTGTTGGCAGAAAAGCCCTTGAGCGCCGCTTCGAGCTGATCGTGCGTGATGCCGAGCTCGGCCATGCGGGCCGTGTTCGGCTGTACCTGGAACTGCCGTACCTCGCCGCCGATCGGGATCACCTGCGCCACGCCCGGCACCGACAGCAGTCGGGGACGCAGTACCCAGTCGGCGTACTCGCGCACCGCCATCGGGCTGATCTTCTGCGGATCGACGGGAATCGCGATCTGCATGATCTCGCCCATGACCGAGCTGATCGGACCCATGCGCGGCACGACGCCTTCGGCGAGGCCTTCCTCCATGGCCGACAGTCGCTCTGAGACGAGCTGCCGCGCGCGGAAGATGTCCGTGCTCCAGTTGAACGTGACGTAGAGGAAAGACAGGCCAGCCGACGAGGTCGAACGCACCGACTCGACGCCGGGCAGCCCGTTCATCGTCGTCTCCAGCGGGAAGGTGATGAGCTGCTCCACCTCCTCGGCGGCCATGCCGCCGGCCTCGGTCATGATCGTGACCGTGGGCTTGTTGAGGTCCGGGAACACGTCCACCGGCGTTTGGGACAGCGTGAAGGCGCCATAGGCCATCAGCACGACGCTGGCGATGATCACCAGCATCCGGTTGGCCAGGCTGTTGTCGAGAAGCCACTTGAACATGCGGACTCCTCAGCGCACCTGGTTGATCAGTGTGGCCCCCTGCGTGGCCACGCGGTCGCCGGCCTTCAGGCCCGACGTGATCGCCACGTTCACACCGTCCAGCGGCTCGGCCGTGACGGTGCGGGGCTCGAATCGCTCAGGCGCGGTCTTCACCCAGACAATGCTCTGATTCGCCGGGTTCTTCATCAGCGAGGCCAACGGCACGGCGATGCCTTTTACCTTGCTCTTGCTCTGCACGAAGACGCGCACCGGTTGGCCTACCGCCAGCGCCGACAGCGCGGCAGCTTCAGCGCGGAAGGCCAACGGCAATGCCTGTTCGCGCAGACTGTGCGCCGCACCGACGAAAGTCAACGGCACGCGCTCCTTGCCGACGGCGAGCGTGGCGCTACCGACATCCGAGCTGATCGCCGCATCGAAGGCGAGCGCCTCGATGCGCAGCCGCGCCGGATCGATGACTTCGAAGATGAGTTCGCGGGAATCGACTACTTGGCCCGCCACCGCGTTGGCGGAGGCAATCACGCCCGAGACGGGCGCAATCAGCACCTCGCGGGTCGCAAGTCCCCCACCCACAGCAGCGATGCGCTCGGTCAGGCTGCGTGCCTCGCTCTCGGCCGCCTCGATGTCCTTGCGCGGCACGGTGTCGGCCAGCTCCTGCAAGCGCGCGACGCGCTTGTCCGCCAGGCTCTTGGCTGCGCGCAGCTCGGCCAGTTGCGCGGCCTGGTTCGATCGCTCGATCGGCGCGGCCGAGGGCACGACATAGGCCAGCACTTCCCCTTTGCGCACCGCCTGTCCGGGATTTGGCAGACCTCGTGGCCCCGGTTCGATGCGGCCGGCATTCAGTGGCTGTACCTTGCCCCCTGCGTTGGGGTCCATCACCACCTTGCCATTCAGCTCGAACGAGCGCGGCAACTCGGCCTCTTCGGTGAGCAAGGTGCGCACGCCGAGTTGCCGCTGCGCGGGCTTGGGCAGAAACACGCTGCCATCAGGTAAGCGTTGTGGGCCATTGGCGTTCGGCGCGGCGGCTGCGTCGCCATGATCATGGCCTTCGCCGGCGAAAGCTGGAGTGGCTGCACCCAGCGACAGAGCGATGGCTATGGCAAGAAAAATGCGTTTCGAGGTCATGCGGCATCTCCAGCATGGCGTTGACGGGAGGACACCATGCGGCGGCCAATGGTGAACAGGGCCGCAAGCGCGGCCACTATGCCAATGGCCCAGGCCGCATAAGGTGTCCAAGGCTTGGAAGGCCCGGCAGCATCGGTATGCGCTTCTTCGTGGTGATCGAGTTCGCCGGCGAGCAAGTCCACCTCATTGCCTGCGGCGACCGTTGCGGTGATCGGCAGTACCCCAGGCCCAGGCTCAGCCGTCAGAACGACCTCGTAAACATCTTCGTGCTTCTCGGCCTTGAACTTTTCACCGGCAACTTCGAGTTCGATCTGGGCGTCTGTCACCGGGGTGTTGTCAGCGGTACGGTCAAGATAGAGGGTGATGTGCTTGCCGTTGAGCACGCCGACAAGTTCGAAGATGTCGGAGACGGCGATGAACCGTGGGAGCGCGGGGCCAGTAGTGGCCGGGGTCGCGTCGCCGTGGTCATGGCCTTCGCTAGCGCGCGCCAGCGGAGACAGGAGAAGGGCCGTGGCGATGCTGAGCACCGCCAGTAGGGGAGAAAGTTTCATGGTGAAGGTTCCAGATGGGATTCCAGATGGATGTGCTGCGTTATTAATAGCTGTTTACGATTGATGGATAAGCTCTGGGTGCCAATTTCACTCATATCCTGCCGTTCACTGCGGCAGCAGGCCCAGTGCCTGGCGCCATGTGGAAATCGCCGAGGCCAGCTCTATGCGGCTGCGCGCCGCCTGCCGTTCGGCCTCGGTGGCTTCGGCTTCGATGCGCAGCCGTGTCGGAAGATCGGTCTCGCCCAGGCGGAAGGATTTGTCGAAGAATCCGCGCGTCTCACGAGCCAAGGTGGCGCGGCGTTCCGCGGCTGCAAGCTGCGTGCGTGCCGCATTGACCCGGACCTCTGCGGCCTCCCTCTCCGACTGCAACCGCGCACGATCCAGCGCGAATTGGGCCTGTGCTTCCACAGCATCGGCCCGAGCAGCCGCCACGCGGCTGTCGTGGCGAGGGCCTGCGCCGAACGGAATTCGAATGCCCACCGTGATGGCTTGGTCGTAGCGCTCGCCGAATGCCCCACGTTCCCGCGTGGTGGACAGTGTCAACTCCGGGTTCGCCCGCGACTGCTTGGCGGCCAGGGCCGCGGTGCGCTCGGCCACGGCGGCACGGTCTTGCAACTCGTTGAGTGCAGGGTGTATTGGCATGTCTGACGAGGTGGGTTCAACCTCGGCAGGCGATGTACCCGTAGGCGCAGCGAGGGCAACACTGCCGGTCAGCGCCTTCAATTGCTGCTGCGCCGTCGTCGCTCCTGCCTCGGCCTGCGCCACGGCCGCTTCGGCTGCGGCCACAGCACCGTCGGCCTGGTGTTGGTCGGCCTGCGCCAGGTCGCCGGCCTTGGCGCGCCGCGCAACGTCGGTGGCGATGCGGCGAGCATTGTCCAGTTGCCCACGTGCGATGTCGGCGTCGATGCGCGTGCGTTCCCAATTCCACCAGGCCTCACGTACCGTGGCGGCGAGTCGCAGTCGCGCCGCTTCCACACGGCTCTCCACGGCCGCAGTCTGCGCATCTGCCAGTGCACCGCTGTTGCTTCGCTCACCTGGCAGCCACAGAGGGATGGCGATGCCGGCCTCTAGCTCACGGGCACCGTCGTTGCGCGTAAGCCGGTCCGTCTTGTTACTGATTTCGAGCGCGGGTGGCTCGGGCGTCCATGCCGCCGCCGCACGCCGCTGCGCTTGGACGGCATCACGGCGCATCAGCAGCGCCTGCGATTCGGGCTGCCGCGCCCAGGCTGCGTCGAAGACGTCCTTCAGGTTGGCTGGGAGCGCTTCCGGTTGGGCATATACGCCGGCGTTCACGCCGGCCAAGAAAGCGGCAAGTACGGCTTGCCGCAGACGGATTGATGTTTTTGTCTTCGGATACATCCGATGCTCCAGTGTTGAGGGGGATACACGGGAGACCGGCGAATAGCGACCATACGGCCGCGCCACATCTGAACGCCCACGTCAGCAGGCGTTCGGACGCGAACGGGAATCAGAAAAGGAAGACCCCGCTTCGCCGATCAGGCAAGGTGAGACCACTTGGGGCGCTCGGGTCTAAGGGAGTGGTACGCAGTACATGGCTCATCGTTGACCGCGATGGATGGACTGGGTATTTGTTCGAATCGCAGTGACTCGACACGGAGCAGCATGCCAGCGTATTGCCCGTGGCAGTGCCCGCAGTCATGACTCACGCCGAGCGTGGCATCGCTGCTGGAAACCGTCGTATCCGATTCATCGAGGAGCGTGGAAGCATGGCCGTGCGCAGCATGGTCATGGTGTCCGAGATGGCTCACCGCGGAGCCTAGCTTGTGCACGCAATAGCCAGCCACCGCCGCCCAGGTTGCCTGGGTAGGCAGTAGTACGAGCAGAAGTATGGCGAGCCAGCGGCGCATGGAGAAAGTGTAGCAGTAGCAATGTCAGTCCAGGAGCAACGATGAGGGGGTGTCTCTCCGGCCACCTCAATGCCCAGCGAGGTGCTGCTCGCTTTGATGAGGCGAGGCGGCATGGAAACAAACTCTGGCAGAGTGCGCGGGTGTCAGCAGTGTCAACCGCCGGAATACAGTTCCAGTCGCGCACGCTGTGCTTCCGGTGCTTCGCTACGCATCTCATCGACAACCTGCTGGCGCGTCTTCGGTGCTGCGGAACTCTTGATGGGCACCGGCAGTCCACGTTGCATCAGCGTGAGCGTACCGTCCTTGCGGGCTGCCTCGACCTCGGCCAGCACCTGGGCACGGGTCTTGGTACTCTTGAAATGATCGGGGTGATACGTGAAGCCCTGCTCATTGGACGCGGGGTGCCAGAGCGAATCGGCCTGGGCCGCCATGGGCAGTGCCGTGGCCAGGATAATGGCTTTCATGGCGACAAGATGGGTCAGTTTCATTGCATGGTCCTTTCCAGTGTGATTTGCAGAAAATCGATATGCCCGAAGGCATGAGCACAATGTAAGAACCGGCACCGAACGGGAGTAAAACGTGCAGATGACAATTTGGACAGGTTGCGAGAGACCGCAGCAGGAACGCTGCGCATGAAGCTGCTGATCGTGGAAGACGAAGCCAAGCTCGCGGACTATCTTCGCAAGGGACTCTCTGAAGAAGGCTATGTGATCGATGTGGCTGCCAACGGCATCGATGGCCTCCACATGGCCTCTGACGGCCACTACGACCTGATCGTTCTCGACACCATGCTGCCGGGCATCGATGGCTTCGGCTTGCTGGCTGCACTGCGGCAGAGCAAGCAGACGCCGGTGATCATGTTGACGGCCCGCCATCGCATCGAGGATCGCGTACGCGGGCTGAAGGCGGGAGCGGATGACTACCTCGTCAAGCCGTTCGCCTTTTCCGAGCTGGTGGCCCGCATCGAAGTGCTGCTGCGCCGCGTTGCTGGCACTGCGCCCGCACCCGATGCGCTGGTGCTGTGCCTGGGGGACTTGCAGGTGGACCTGGCGCGGCGGCGCGCTACTCGGGCCGGCCAGCGCATCGACCTGTCGGCAAAGGAGTTCCAACTGCTGACGCTACTCTTGCGCCGCAAGGGTGAGGTACTGTCGCGCACAGAGATCGCCGAGCAGGTGTGGGACGTGAACTTCGACTACGGCACGAACGTGATCGATGTTGCTGTGCGTCGGCTGCGGAACAAGCTCGACCTGCCCTTCGAGCGTCCGCTGCTGCACACAGTCCGTGGCATGGGCTACATGCTCGAAGATCGTCAGCCGTGAGACTGCGGCCTGCCGGATCACTAGGACGGCGGCTTGCCCGCTGGCTCGCCTTTCTTACGCTGGCCGGACTCGCCTTGATCTGCTTGGGCGTCTACACCGTCACCGCACTGAGTTTCAAGGAGCGGCAGATGGACACGCTGCGGCAGAAGCAGCTCCAAGTGAGCCATCTCATTGCCGAGGCGGGAGAGTTGGACAACGACACGCTTACGCACAAGCTCAATGACGCCATGGTCGGCCAGCAGGACGTGATGGTGATCCTGAGCGGTGCCGACGGCAGTGTTCTTTATGCCAGTTCAGCCGTTCCAATGGATCACCGCACGATCGACATGCGGTTCGAGGCCACGAACGGCACCACCTCCATCCAGGCGGTGCTGATCCTGGACGCCAGCGAGGACGATCGCGTGCTTGAGCGCTTAGCCCGCACGCTGGTCACGGCGGCGCTTGCTGGGACAGTGGTGATTGCCGTCGGTGGATTCACGCTGGTGCAAATCGGGCTGCGTCCAGTACACGATCTTTCGGCACAAATCCAAGCACTGGAGGCCGATACCCTGCACCAGCCTCTGGATGGCTCCGCTCAACCCGACGAACTGGTTCCGCTGGTGGCCCATGTCAATGAGTTGCTGAAGCGTCTGCACAAGGCCTATGAACAATTGGAAGCATTCAATGCCGATGTTGCCCATGAACTGTTCACGCCGTTAGCAACCTTGATGGGAGGCACCGAGATCGCTTTGCGCAAGGCACGCGACGCCGACGCGCTTCGGGATGTACTGGGTTCGCATCTCGAAGACCTCCAGCGCATGTCGATGATCGTGCAGGACATGCTCTTCCTGTCGCAGGCCGACCGCGGAGCCGAGGCCCGCCGCGAACACGTCGACAGCCTGGCCGATGTTGCGGGCGCGGTGGTGGACTTGCACGAGGCGGCCATCGAGGAAGCCGGTCTTCAAGTCCGTATCGACGGCGATGCCACATGCACGGCCGACGTGCGCCTGCTGCAGCGCGCGCTATCCAACCTGATCGGCAACGCAACCCGGCACGCGCATCAGCGCAGCACCATCTTGGTGCAGATCGACCGGCTGGACGACGAGGTGGCCCTACGGGTGGTGAACCAAGGTCACACCATTCCGACTGAACATCTACCCTACCTGTTCCACCGCTTCTACCGGGCGGATGCAGCGCGGTCGAACGCCGCCCGCAATCACGGACTGGGCTTGGCCATCGTGGCCGCCATCGCTCGCATGCACGGAGGGCGGACCGTGGCGGAATCAAACGGTGGCGTCACGTCCATCGGACTCACGGTGCCTGACCCTTTCAAGCCTTCTGCACCGCACCCAGAAGCCGCAACCCGTTGAGCACAACCAGCAGGCTGGCTCCCATATCGGCGAAGACGGCCATCCACATCGTTGCTCCGCCAAAAAGGGCAAGCACGAGGAAGACGGCCTTGATACCAAGCGCCAGCGTGATGTTCTGCCACAACACCGCGTGCGTCGATCGCGAGAGCTTCACTGTCTCGGCAATGCGTCGCAGGTCGTCGTTCATCACGACCACGTCGGCTGCTTCCATTGCTGTGTCGGTTCCGGCCGCACCCATCGCCACGCCGATGTCGGCCTGGGCCAGCGCGGGCGCGTCGTTGATGCCGTCGCCGGTCATCGCGGTCGGCCCCAGGTCTCGCTGCAAGGCCCTGATGGCTTCCAGCTTGTCCTCGGGCAGTAGATTGCCGCGTGCCTGCTCGATGCCGGCTTCGTGTGCTACAGCCGTGGCCGTGGCTTGGTTGTCGCCTGTCAGCATGACGGGAGTGATGCCCAGCGCTTGCAGCGATGCGACCGCCTCACGAGACGAAGGCTTGATGGTGTCAGCGACGGCAAACAACGCGATGACCCGCTCCGGACTGGCCAACAGCGTGACGGTTCGGCCTGCCTCTTCGTGCTGCTTCAGCCGTTCCTCCAGCGCCGGTGAGCACTGTCCGCGCTCTTCGATCAAACGGTGGTTGCCGAGCACATAGCTCACGCCGCTGACCTCTGCTTGTGCACCGCGCCCCGCCAGCGCCGTGAAATTCTTCGCTTCGACGCCATTCGGCTTCAGTCCGGCCGCGATCGCGCGCGAGACTGGATGGTCGGAATGGCTGGCCAACACCACGGCGACGTGTTCCGCGTCCGCCGACTCCGTCTGCGAATCGACGACGGCCCAGTCCACCAGCCTCGGCTTGCCCTCGGTGATCGTGCCGGTCTTGTCCAGCGCAATCGCCTTGAGCTTGCGCGCCTCTTCAAGGTAAATACCTCCTTTGATGAGAATGCCGCGGCGGGCGGCTGCCGCGAGCCCACTGACAATAGTCACCGGTGTCGAGATCACCAACGCACACGGACAGGCAATGACCAGCAGCACGAGCGCCTTGTAGATGGCCTGCATCCAGGTCCAGTCCAGCAGCCATGGTCCGAGCAACGCGACCGCCAGCGCGAGCACGAAGATGGCTGGCGTATAGACAGCCGCGAACCGGTCGACGAAGCCCTGCGTAGGCGCGCGCGTCGATTGCGCTACTTCGACAGCGTGGATGATGCGCGCAAGCGTTGATTCCGATGCGAGGGCCGTGACTTCGAACTCGAAAGTGCCCGACTCGTTGATCGTGCCTGCAAAGACGGTATCGCCAGCCGTCTTGTCGACAGGAATACTCTCGCCGGTGACAGGGGCCTGGTTAATGCTCGTCTGACCGGAGCGCACCACACCATCCATTGGCACGCGCTCACCGGGTTTCACGCGCAGCACTGCACTGACGGCGATCTCGGCCACCGGCAGGGTAGTCCAACTGCCATCGACTTGCCTCACCGATGCCTGCTCAGGCGCCATCTCCAACAGGCCCTTGATCGCATTGCGCGCGCGATCGACTGCCCGCGCCTCGATCGCCTCAGCGATGGCATACAGCGCCATCACCATCGCAGCCTCGGGCCACTGGCCGATCGCAAACGCGCCTGTCACCGCGACAGTCATCAGCGCATTGATGTTCAGGCGACCATGCCGCAGGGCCGTCAGTCCCTTCTTGTAGACATCAAAGCCGGCTAGCCAGATCGCTACCGCCGCCACGGCGAGGCCAGCGGCGCGCCAGATTGCGGTCTCCGGTGCGAAATACCCGATCAACTCGGCAGCGATGGCCATGATCAGCGCGGCAGCCAGCTTGGGCAATTGGCCTCGGACGCCTTCGTGATCGTGGCCGCCTTCCTCCGAATGCACCTGTCCTGCGCCTGCCGCAACGA